>NZ_NHRX01000027.1 GCF_016653115.1 Rhodocyclus purpureus | reverse complement strand
TGTTTGCGCACTGGGAATTCGTCTTCTCAGCAGCGAAGGGTCATGGATGAGAAGAGCCGTATGAGTCGAGAGGCTCACGTACGGTTCTGTGAGGGCCTGAGGGGGAGGTTCCCTCGGGCTACTCGACTCTCCGTTGAACGGAGTTTTATAGAATCAGGGGCGATGACGAGGTGCTTTGTGGCGAGATATTCCCGAGAGAAGAAAGAACATGCGCTGGCGCTGATGAGCGCGCCGGAGAACCTTCCGGTGGCGACGGTGGCGTCGCGGACCGGCATCCCTGAAGCGACGCTGTACCTGTGGCGGAACCGGGCGCGCGCCAGCGGTCGGGCGGTGCCCGGCAACGGCCAGAACGCCGAAGACTGGAGCGGTGCCGACAAGTTCGCCGTCGTGCTGGAGACCGCCGCGCTGTCGGAAGCCGAACTGGGCGAGTACTGCCGCAAGAAGGGGCTGTACGTCGAACAGGTGAAGGCGTGGCGGCAAGCGTGCGAGGAGGCCAACACGGTGTCCGGCGAGCGGGTGACACCGGCGCAACGGGCGCAGGAAAAGAAGCGGGTCCGCGAGTTGGAGAAAGAGCTGCGGCGCAAGGAGAAAGCCTTGGCGGAGACAGCGGCGCTCCTGGTGCTCTCCCGAAAAATGGAGGCGCTCTGGAAAGAAAACGGGGACGCATGACTGCGTTGCCAGAGCGCCAGGAACTCGTGAAGGAGATCAAGGTGGCACACGCCGCCGGCGCCCGCTTGGCGCGCGCCTGTGCCGAAGCAGGTCTGTCGGTGCGCACCTACGAACGCTGGTGCGTGCCGGAGGGTGTCCGGGGCGATGGCCGCCCGAAGGCAGTACGCCCGCCGCCAATGCAGAAGCTGAGCCAGGAAGAGCGGCAGAGCATCCTGAAGGTTTGCTGCGAGCCGCGCTTTGCCGACCTGCCGCCGAGCCAGATCGTGCCCCGACTGGCCGACGAAGGCGTCTATCTCGCCTCCGAATCCTCGTTCTACCGCGTGCTGCGGGAAGCCGACGCGCAGCACCACCGGGGCCGGCAGCGCTCGCCCACCCGGCGGGAGCCGGTCCGGCATGTCGCCACGGGCCCCAAGCAGGTTTGGTCCTGGGACGTGACCTATCTGCCGAGCCACACCCGGGGCCTGTTCTTCTATCTCTACGCCGTGATCGACATCTACAGCCGCAAGCTGGTGGCCTGGGAAGTGCACGAAAAGGAAGGGGGCGACGAGGCGGCTGCGCTCATCGCACGCGCCACCTGGCGCGAGCAATTGCGCGGCAAGCCCTTGATCCTGCATGCCGACAACGGCGCGATCCAGAAGTCCTACACGCTCAAGGCGAAGCTCGAATCGCTGGGGATCACCCCTTCGCACAGCCGTCCCAGCGTCTCGGACGACAACGCGCATATCGAAGCCTGGTTCCGTACCTGCAAATACATGCCGGGCTACCCGGCCAACGGCTTTGCCAGCATCGACCAAGCGCGGGAATGGACGCATCGCTTCGTGACCTGGTACAACACCGAGCACTTCCACAGCGGGCTTGCCTTCGTCACGCCGGACGCGCGTCACCGCGGGGAGGATCGACGCATTCTCGAACGACGGCGGCAGGTCTATGCGGCGGCACGCGAGCAGCATCCGTTGCGCTGGAAGCGTCACACACGCGCCTGGGTGGCGCCCGAGTGCGTCTGGCTCAACCCGCCGGCGAAGGCTGAAGAGGCTGCTCAGGCGAGGAAAGCTGCATGAGCGCGCCGGGGTCAAGGGCGCGGCCCTGGCCGCGGCGAAGCTTTACCCTTGACGCCGGGGCGCTCATCCACGCTATCGGCGCCGGGGGCGGCGAACGCCGGCCCCGGCTGCCTCACGGCGAGTGCGGGGTTTGGGGCAGCGCCCCAAGCGGCTTGAAAAATGACAGGAGTTTTTAAAGAGCAGCACCGTTTTTAACGACATCTATCTTGACACCGACCGATCTCGCCAAAACCCAGTTCCTTCCACAGTTCCGTGAGCGCCCAGACGTCGCCCAAGGCGCGCGCCGATTCAAAGGTGACTTCCGGCGTCGCCGCCGGGGGGAGGCCTTCGCGCCCGGCCACCTTCAGCAGGCCATTGATGACCGAATCGAGAGCGCCACCGATCTCGTCGAGGCGTCCGAGAGTGGCGACGGTGCGTTTCTTGACCCGGCCGGTTTCATCCCGGAAGGACTCAAGCAGTTGGACATAGCGGCGGGGCCCGGAGCGGGTGATCTTGACATACATGCCCCTACTCTATCACCGGCATAAAGCCTGTCAAATATCTTCTAACTTTCGTTCGACGTGCCCCCACAAACGTTTTGCCAAGAAAACCCGTAAACCCGCGTAAACACTAGGGTTGAGCCTCAAAAACCGGGATTTTTATGACAAAACTGTCGAACTCCGGGGCGCACCGTTCCCAAGTGAACCTGAAGTATTCCGCTATCGCTCTGTAGCTATAGACCCTGGCCAAATAGGCGGCCACGATCGGGGCATTGCGCTCTTGGTGGCGGGCAGAAATAGACGCCAGAGCGGGTGCCCCGGGGCGCTGGGTCTGCGGCACAGTCGGCGCGTCGCCTCGAATAGTAGCCTTGCTCTGCATTCGCTCGACCAACTCGTCACCGAGATAAATCTGCTGCCAGAAAAGTAATGTCGCAATGCGAGACCTGACGCCATCCATGCGGGATCGGGAAGAGGCCCTCGAAAACCCAACAGAGTATCTTGTATATTTTGCGCATACGCTATTACTTCGCGCCTAACGTGAAAGCGAGGGGCCACGCGCTTTTGCGCAGTCCCCTCGACTGGCGGGTTAGGAAAGCATTGACTTAATCGGTTTCTTTACTATTCGGCTCCTCGCAACTTATTGATTCTTAGGAGGACGGCGAGATGTCTTTTGAATTAATCAGCGCTTCCTCATGTGCTATTTTCATATGACTTCGAGTTTCCGGTTTACTAAAACTGCAATGGCGTAGTGCGGCCGAGCGGCAAGTAGAACTTTCGGTGTTGCTCTTTACCACCTAGCATCGGAAACCACGCGAAGCCTGCGGTTGAATGGTCAACGGACGAAATAGAGTCAATGAGATTGCCCATAAAGTACGAAGGAGCTACGCCAGAAAGAACATATGAGTGCCAAACAGCTCCTTTCTCGTAACTATTTATATCTTCTCCACGAGCCCAGTAACGAACAAATAGGTCTTTGCCGCAGGAAATACAGTTCACTGGACATCGTGTGCTTTCATACGCCTCGCCGACAGCTCCGAGGAGGCGCTCTTGCAGTGAATCGTTTCCCTCGAAGACAAAGAGGCCAGTCCAAACAGAACCTCCGCCCGTTGAATCTCGGCATAGATCCTCAATTTTTGACAGTTTTTCTAGAGTATCTGTCATTGGCCTTTTGCCGATAAGTTTGGTCTTGACTTCGATAACGCCGATGACTGCATCTGGCGTGACGATTAGCAAATCACCCTCTCTGAAGAGAGTAGGTTTGTTTGAGTCAACGATCAAAATATCAACTTGAGTTGAACTCTCGGTCGGGGTAACAATAAAGCCCCGGCCAATGGTGACCGAGGTAGGAAGATGTCTCCTTAGTACGCTCCTAAGCGCAACTTCCTTGGACTCGCCGTCCGTTAGCCAATGACTAACCAGATTGCGGATTCTGTCCTTGAGTGAGTACAACTCTTCTGTAACCGAGCGATGGAATGATCCGAAGTCAGGTTGTGAATTATTGTTTCCCATCTGGTATCTCGTTGTGTATCGTGGCTGTTGGCGAAGTACCTAACGCTTGAGTTCAGCGGCGCGTTCTAGCACGTCCGCTAGAACGCATTGCTATAGCGAAATCAGGCTGGCAGATTTGTGAAAACTATTGAATATTCTGCTTTCGCCAATTTTCGACAGCGATCGACAGCCGCCTCTCCTTGACTGGATTTTGCCATTCATCCCAGAAATTGACCGTGCCGCTATTCGGTTTGTTTTCTGGTTCGTCGATTCGAATTCTGCTCGGTAGCAAGCTCGCATCACCGACAACCAAAGCCTCACCTGTATCGAGGGTCGGAAGAATGTCACTGAATCCGCCTAGGCTATCGGGGAGAAGCCGCTTGATAACACTTTGGTCCTCCGCATTCGTCAACCTCATGGATACAAAGTTGCTGCATTGGCTGAGCATTGTCTTATTTACTTCGGATGGACGCTGGCTGATTACAACAAGGCTAACGCCATATTTGCGACCTTCCTTAGCGATACGCTCGAAGATATCCAGGGAGATGTCGTCGGCAGAATCAGCCATGGTTCGCTGAGGCATGTAGAGGTGAGCTTCATCACAGAGGAGCGCAATGGGGTGGCGTAGCTCAGACGGTGTCCATTGCTGCACAGAGAAGGTAACTCGTGCGACAAGGGAAACGATTAACGGCAGAACGTCTGAAGGAACCTCGGAAAAGTCTATTATTTTTATCCCAGCCTTGCCGTTCTCGCCTGTGCTGCCAAGCACTGCATTGGTGAACTTTTCAAGCCAGTCAAAATCCAACACATCTCCACCACCGTTGAACATGAAGCCAAGGCGTCTATCGTAGATTTTATTCTCAAGGCGAGAAATCATTCGGGCTAGTTTTCCAAAAAAATCACCTTGCTTGTCGCCACGGGATCCAGGAACCATCTCGACGTTGATCTCATTCAATTTTCCCATGAGAAAATTAAGATCAAACGGGACAGGGCTGTCGACAGTGAAGTTCTTAAGTACTTCGTGCTGGCCCTTGTCCTCCAGATACTTGCGTTTCGCTTGATTGATCTCGCGCGCCATAATCATGGCTTGGTTGGGGGCGTTCTGGTCACTGCGATCAACAAACATTGATACGAGCGCCTCATACGAAAGTAGCCAGTAAGGTAGATGAAGTACCCCGTCGTCGATTGTCCTCTTGGTATCAACGTCTGCTGGCCCGGCAATTTTGAAGTGCTGAATACCTCCGCCTACTAATGGTGAATATTCTCCGTGAAGGTCAAAAACAAGGGCATTCGCGGTAGATAGCCCTGACATCTGCTCGATAATCTTGGCAGTCGTCCAAGATTTTCCCGAGCCGGTGCTACCCCCAATGAATGCATGACGCTGGAAGAACTTGTTGCCGTTGAGATAGGCAACAGCGTGTTCATCCAGTGTATATTTTCCAAGGGTCAGGGAATTTCCGTCGTCCGAGACGTTAGAGAGCGTGCGCATAAAGCCAGTGAGGTTTTCGCCCTCTAGAGAAAAGCAATTTGCATCGATTTCTGGAACACTTTCCAATGTGCGACGGAAAACATTCTCCTTTTTTCCATCACGATCCAGCATGGTACCTATCAGAGCGATACGGCACAGGTTTAGCTCTGAAGCTTGGTCAATAATGCCGTCTATAGCAATTTCCTCGATGCCACGTTTGCGAGTCACCTGTGTGATAAGGCCTATAAGATGCTGCCCTGGCCTGCTGCTTTGCAGTACAGCGAGGTGATTAACTTGCAGGCGTTTGAGTTGCTCGACATTTTCCACATCTACGATAACATTTGTGGTGTCGACGGAGGCAACCTTCCCAAGCGCTTCATGATCCTTAAAGCTAAAAATTGGCATGACGTCTCCCTACATAATAAGTGACAGGTAGCCTTCAAGGCTCCAGATGTTCTTTTCTACGATCAACGGATCTTTAACCAATGATGAGTAGACTGTGGACTGATCGTCTGTCGCCCCACGCTCTATCGCTAGGTAGTTCTGCGCCTTGCTGTCAAGAATGAGTTTCTTGGCTGGTTCGGAAAGCTGATACGTGATAATGGTAATAGGCGTGTGATGGCGTAGGCATTTAACTATAAGCTTCGGTTGGATGTGTTCGTCATTAAATCCGTAGCCGATGCATAGATATGACGTGGCGGCGTTAATCGCTTGATCAGCATTGTTGATGATGGAGCGAAATGGCTCAAGGTGGGTTTTTTGGTACTTGTGGGTGCCGGGAGTGACGATTTGAGGTTCGTAGTTTTCGGGTATTCCACAGATATTGGCGAGGGCAACGGTGTCGTCTAAAGGGGATTGGAACCAATCTAATGATCCATGAACCTTCCAGATGTTCACCCGGCGCGATGACATAATTTCATTTGATGTGGCGAGCTGACGAAAAAAGCCATGAGTGAAGCCAGTGAAGTGGTGAATTCGCCCTTGGTCGCAGGCATACTCTGCCAATCGATCATAATTCGTGGTGACGATGTTTATTATCTTTAGGCTGCTTCTGAACATATGCTCAAGAAGGCGGCTCAAAGGAAACATCTCTTTGTTCTGAAGGCTTTTTAGGAAGGTCTGTATATCTTCGGAGTTAATGAGTGTCCAAGTTGCTTTGATAATTCTGGCGGTGAGTGCCTCTGAAACGGCGACTTGATGTAGGGCGGACTCTAAGCCTATGCCATCGGCTAAGATTTGGCGGAATTTGCTCCAGGCTTCAAGCTCAGCTACAGATAGGTCAAAAAGGTCGGTATGCGCGACCAAGTACTTCGAAAGTGCCCCCATTCCGGACATGCCATGTGCAGCCGATGCGCCACTACCTAAGATAATAACGGGAGCCTTGCCGTAAAAATCCTGGGCTTGCTTTTGGTAGTCCGGTTCTGACATGTCAATTTCCCACCATTCTGTTTCTCTGCAGATTTTTTAAGAAATTAATTTCATCGCGATAGCGTTCATTCGCCCTAACGTGGAAGTGAGCACCCTGTACGGAGTTTCGCGCAGGTACCCCCCCGACTGCCGGGTTGGGCATCACTTCTGGCTGAGCAACCAAAGCGCTAACCCTCCAAGAACAAGAAAATTGGGCGCGTTTTCTTCTTTCTTCTGGCGTGCGGCCGCCTGCCTTGCTTGAAACTGTTTGAGTATGAATTCTTGGGTTTGGGCTATTGCGGCTTGAGGATCCCGGAAGACGGGGAGATACTTCAAATCACTGATGAATCCAGGAAGATTAAGACCCTCCGTAAGGACCAGTGGAAGAATCTGCTTGTTTAGTGAGTGTGCCTTCCCGATTTCTTGTGATACCCACTCGGACGCCTTCGCTTTGTCGCTCCACAGGAGAATGAATAGATCGCAGGCGGCAATCGCCGAGGAAATCTTCGCGGAAAGATGCTCACTGGGAAGAACGGCATGCTCGGCCACAAACACTTCAAAACCGGCTTCGACGAGCGACTGCTGCAACTCAGCAACGTTCTTTAAGTCTTGCGTTGAGTAGCTGACAAATACCTTAAACATTTCGATTGTGCGCATGTGGTGGTGCGCGCCGATTTGAAATCACAGGCGCTGCGCGGTTTCGTCGCGCATCGTCCTGTGGATTGATGGGTAGGGTCGCTGTCGACGCGCTCTCACTTGTGTCTTTCTAGCAGATCAAACAGCGTAGAAAGCGGATCGTCTTGATCGGTGTCGAACTCATCCTTGTGGTAATCTTTTTGGGCTGTTGGCATCTCAGTTAAATCGTAGGCGAGGGCTTTGACGGCCAGTACACCTTCACTTTTCGGTACGAGTGCAAAGTCGGTCGCATTGAAAAAAGCAAAGTTGCTTCCCGGACCAAGACTACTCTGGAACCTCACCCCATCGAACCCTGCTTGCCTGACACAATCGGAAAGGATTTGTGTAATGAGGTAGTACTCCCTGCGGTCGGGAGTTACCGGCAAGTTCATCAAAGAGTTGAAAGAGAAGATTAAGCGAAGTTCCTCGAGTCGGGTGTCGCTCAAGAAGTTGCGAATGTCCTTTGCTGTCAGATCCGCAATCTTCAAAGCGCGAGTCGACTCGAACTCCGCCGTGGATACGATGTGTCCTGGATGTGGTCGGACCTCTGCCACTGCCGTCTCTCGGTCTGAGGCGAGATAGAGTATTGATACGCGCGCTCGGTTGAGTCGACCTTCGGATGCGATATGCACTGGAGGACTGCCTATGGCGTCACCTGTGTATGCGACGTAGAGATAGTCTGGGTCGTAGTCGGGGCTCCTGGGGGTCAAGCGTTCGCTGACTCCGATGCGTGCGCGAAACAGCCGGGTACCCTTTTCCAAACTGGCGTCTATGTCTGATCGTGTCTGCTCGAGGAGCTTGGATAAATCCTCTTGAAGCAAGAAGTAGTTCTCGTCAAAGCTTCGTTTGAGCAGCGTTGTGAGTTTGAACGAGAGTCGTGATTTTAGCCCAACGAGTATTCCTCCATCCCAGTAGCCACCACCGAGGGAAATATCTTCGTCGGCCTTTGGATACCAACCGTCTTCTACATAGCTAAAGGCATTCTCGAACTCCTCGGCAGAGGCCGTAGCTTGAAGATTCATCACTGCATTTTGACCGAAGAGCACGGTGGAAAGGTCGTCGCCTCCCAAATGACCGTTGTACTGCCATTCAGAATAGTGAACGCGGATAAGTGCTCGAAAGATCCTCTTCAGTAGCGTGTCGTCAGCCGGCAGCGCCAGCGTGTCTAGCCCGCCGCAGATCTTGCATTCAGCGAGAGGCGAGCCGCGGAGACGAATTGTTTCAATAAGCTCAGTAGCTTTGAAGCATTGTGTGCAGAAGTGCTCTTCGATTGACATACGGAGATAGGTCGGTTGGACTGAATGGCCTAAGGTGAAATCGTCGTCAAAACTGAAAGTGAACATCTTGCCGGACTGACGGATATGCGTGCTCCAGGTTCTAAGTTACTGAATACGAAAAAACTATCAAAATCCGAGTGTGCTGCCATGTCGGACAAGCTGTCCACAGTTCCTTCCTTAGATCCTTCCACCTGCTCGCCCGCTTGCGCGCTCGCATCCGCCTGAAGCCTTACAGGCTGCGCTCCGGGACGGACTGCCAGGGTAGGCTTGGTTCTTCACTCTCTTCCACAGCAGGCTTCGTCCCGACGAGATGGCAAACGTGAGCTGGAGGAGTTTCTCGCGCACCTGCCTTTGAGGATGATGACGGACATAGAGTATGCAGAGATGATACAGGAAGAACGCGCTTTTGGCATATATGATCAGGGTAAAATCTCCTTGCCCTGGGTATGAAAAATGCTTGACTAGGGCTGGCGCTTTCCTGAGAGAGCGTATGGCGTGACCTTGGAGAGCTGCTCTGTGTGAGAGGTTATGTGGACGGCATAATCCATGCAGTTTGCCTAAATCGTGCGGATGTAAGTCGTCGGGTTGCGCTTCGCTAACCCGACCTACACGTGCCACCCGTGCCACATGTACGACACGTACCCCTTTGCCGCCATGCCCCGAGAACTGGGACAATCACGGCCAATCCGCCGAACAGGGAATGTCGATGCGCCTGCTGCACACTTCCGACTGGCACCTCGGTCAGTCGTTTCATCAATTCGAGCGAAGTCACGAGCACGAGCGCTTCCTGGCGTGGCTGCTCGATACGCTGGTCGAGGAGTCGGTCGATGTCTTGCTGATCGCCGGCGACGTCTTCGACAACGCCAATCCTTCGGCTGCGGCGCAGACGCAGCTTTACCGCTTCCTGACGGAGGCGCGGCGGCGGGTTCCGCATCTCGTCATCGTGATGACTGCCGGCAACCACGACTCGGCGCTGCGGCTCGAAGCGCCTTCGCCGTTCATGTCGCTGATCGGCGCGCACGTTGTCGGGCAGGTGAGTCGCCCGGATTCGGTCGAAGCGCTCGAGCGGGTCGTCGTTCCTCTGACGAACCGCGAGGGTGAGGTGGCCGCGTGGTGCATCGCGATGCCTTTCCTGCGTCCCGGTGACGTTCCGCGCGTCGACGGTGGCGAAGAGGGGGGCGACGCCTACGCGGCGGGGATCGAGACGCTCTACCGACAGGCGATGGCCTTTGCCTGCGCGAAACGCGAGCCGGGGCAGGCGATCGTCGCGCTCGGTCATTGCCATGTGAGCGGCGGGCAGGTGTCGGAGGAGTCCGAGCGGAGGATCGTGATCGGCGATGCTGAGGCGCTGCCGGTCGCCATCTTCGACCCGGCGATCGCCTACGTCGCGCTGGGGCACCTGCATCTGGCGCAACAGGTCGGCGGCGACCCGTCGCGTCGCTATTGTGGCAGTCCGCTGCCGATGTCCTTCTCAGAAGTCGATTATCCGCACCAGGTCGTCGTCTTCGACCTCGACGGTGAGGTGGCGACCAACATTCGTCCGCGCCACATTCCGCGGGTCGTCGAGCTGCTGCGCGTTCCGAAGCGGCCGGCGGCGCTGGAAGTGGCGCTCGCCGAGTTGAACGCGCTCGACCTGCCCGAGCGTCCCGAGTGCGAGTGGCCGTTCCTGCAGGTGCGCGTCCAGCTCGGCCAGCCCGAGCCCGGCCTACGCACGCAGGTCGAGGCGGCGATCGAGGGCAAGCCGGTGCGCCTCGCGCGCATCGAGACTTCCTATATGCGCGACGAGTCGAGCGACGCGGCGGCGCCTGTTTCGCTCGACGCCCTGAATTCGCTCGAACCGGCCGATTTCTTCCAGCGGCTCTATCGGCAGAAGATCGGCAGCGACGTTCCCGCCGAGATCATGGCGGCTTTCGCAGAACTCATGAACAGCGCCCCGGAAGCGGAGGTTTGAGATGAAGATCCTCGCCATCCGCGGCAAGAACCTGGCCTCGCTGTCGTCCGAGTTCGTCGTCGATTTCCAGTCGGAGCCGCTCGCCTCGGCCGGGCTGTTCGCGATCACCGGCCCGACCGGCGCCGGCAAGAGCACCCTGCTCGACGCGCTGTGCCTGGCACTGTACGAGCGGACGCCACGCCTGGCGCGCGCCACGGCACGTGGCGAAACCATCCCGGACGTGGGCGCCAACGCGGTGTCGCCGGCCGATCCGCGCACGATCCTGCGCCGCGGTGCCGCAGAGGCCCATGCCGAGGTCGACTTCGTCGGCAGCGACGGCGTCGCCTATCGTTCGCGCTGGAGCGTCCGCCGCGCGCGTGCCAAGGCCGAAGGCGCGCTGCAGAACAGTGGAATCACGCTGCAGCGGATCGGCGACGGGCAGGTGCTCAGCGATCATCGCAAGACCGAGACGCTGGCTCTGATCGAGAAGATCATCGGCCTCAATTTCGACCAGTTCACGCGCGCGGTGCTGCTCGCGCAGAACGACTTCGCCACCTTCCTCAAGGCGTCCGACAACGAGCGCGCCGAGCTGCTGCAGACGCTGACCGGGACCGACACCTTCAGCCGTCTGTCGAAGGCGGCCTTCGAGCGGATGAAGGACGAGAAGGCCGAGCTCAACCGCCTGACCCTTCAACTCGCTGACCTGAAGCCGCTGGCGGTGGAGCAGCGCGAGGAAAAGGAAGCGGCGCTGAAGGCGCAGCAGGAAAGGCAGCAGGCGCTCGACGCGCAGCAGGCGCAGGTCGAGGCGCAGCTGCGCTGGCATCGGCAATGGTCGGCGCTGAAGCTCGCCGAGGCCGAGGCGGCGCAGGGGCTGGAGGCCGCCAAGGCGGCGCAGGCCGCTGCCGGCGATCGCTACCGGCAGCTCGCGCGCATCGATGAGGTGCAGGCGGCACGGCCGCTGTGCGCCGAGATCGGGCGCGTCGCCGGCGAGATCGTCGCCACCGAGAAGCTGATCGGCGAACGGCGGCAGCAACTCGGCACTGCAGAGGCGCGGGTGACGGGCTGCAGGCAGGCCGTCGACACGGCGGCGGAGCGACTGGGCGCGGCCGAGTCGGCGCAGCGCGACGCCCAGCCGGCGCTGGCCAAGGCCAGGGAACTGGACACGCGCATCGGCGCGCTGCTGCCGCAGGTGCAGGCGGCGGCCAAGGCGCACGAGGAGGCTCGGCAGCAACATCTGCTGGCGACACGCAAGGCGGATGAGGCGCGCCGCGCCCTGCAGCAGAACCAGGACGGCGTGGCGGCGGCCGAGCGCTGGCTGGCCGGCAAGGCAGGGCTGCGCGCGCTGGCCGAGGGCTGGCAGCGCTGGGAGGTCCTGTTCGGCCAGGCCGGCGCGGTGCATGGCGAGCGGAAGGGGCTGGCCGGCGAGATCGATGCCTTGCTCGCGCGCGAGCGCAGGACCGCCGCCGATCTGCAGAAGGCGGAAGCGGCGCGTACCCGGCTGAGCGCTGCGCACGATGCAGCGCAGGAAAGGCTCGGCGCCGCCGAGAAGGCCTGCGCCGCCTTTGCCGCCGAGGAAATCGCCCGCCGCAGGATTTCGCTGGAGGGACGGCGCGAGCTGCTGCATTCGGGCTCGCTCACCTGGAACCGCCTGCGCGAACTCCGTCCGCGACAGGGCGAACTCGCCCGACAGCGCGAGGCGCTGCTCGAAACGGTCAGGCGTAGCGAAGCGACGCTCGCGGCCGGCCGGCAGCAGCAGCCGCTGCTCGAACGCGACCTTGCCGCCGCCGAGCGCGCGCTGAACCTGGCCCGGCTCGCAGCGAGCGAGCAGGTCGAATCGATGCGCGCTTTGCTGGTGCCGGACGAACCCTGCCCGGTCTGCGGCTCGGGCGAGCATCCGTATGCCGCCCACGCGCCGCAGGCGAACGCGATGCTGCAGGCGCTGGCGGCGAGCGTTGCCGATGCGCGCCGCGCGTACGAGGGACTGACGCGGTCCTTGGTTGCTGCCGAGACGGAGAAGAACGGCGCAGAAAAGCAGTTGCTCCAGGTCGACGCCGACCTGCTGGCGCTCACTCGCAGCCTGCAGGAAAGCGAGGCGCGCTGGCAGGAACACGCGCTCGCCGGCGAGGCGGGCGCGGTCGACGACGGCGAGCGCAGCGGCTGGTTCGAGCGGGAGCAGGCCGCGCTCGATCAGGCCATCAAACAATTGGGCGAAGAGGAGGCTGCGCAGCGCCAGGCCCTGCAGCAGCGCGAGGCGGCGCAGAAGGCGCTCGACCGCGCCCGGCAGGAACTCGAAGTCGCCCGCCAGGAATTTGTCCGCATCGAGGCCGAGCGCAAGGCTGTCGAGCAGGCGCTGGCCGAAAAGCGTCGCCGTGACGAGGCTGCTGCCGCGCAACTGGAAGCGATCCTCGTGCAGCTCGATGCCGCCTTCGTCGCTGCCGACTGGCGTGGGCAGTGGCTGGCTGACAGCGATGCCTTCGTCGCCGCGTGTCGAGAGGACGCCGCCGCGTGGCTGGGCCGGCAGAAGGAGCTCGCCGAGCTTTCCGGCAGGACCGAGGGCCTGAAGATCGCGATCGCCGGTCACGAGCAGGCCTGCTCAGCCGCGGAAAGCCAGCTCAAGGCCCAGTCGGCGCAGCGCGACGCGGTCGGGGCCAGCCTGCGCGCGCAGCAGGACGAGCGCCGCTCGCTTTTCGCCGGTAAGGCGCTCGCCGAGGTCGAAGCCGACTTCGGCCGGTCCATCGCCGAGGCGAAGGCGAAACACGAGTCGGCGCAGAAGGACTGGCAAGAGGCCGAGACCGGGCGCGCGCGGGCGGAAGAAGCGCTCAGGCATGCGAGCGAGTCGCTGACAAAGCATCGCCGCGCAGCGGATGCGGCCGAGCGCGCGTTCGCCGAGTGGCTCACGCAATTCAATTCCCGTGGCGACCACGAGCCCCTGTCGCGCGAAGGCATCGCCATCCTGCTCGCCTTCGACGCGGCCTGGATCGCCGGCGAGCGCGAGCGCCTGCAGAAGATCGAGCAGGCCGTCGTCAGCGCCGCCGCAGTCCTCGCCAGCTGCCGCGACAGCCGGGTCAGGCACGAGGCGACCCGAGCGGGCGCGGCAGGTGGGCAGGGTGCCGAAGACGGCGGAGAGGGAGAAGAGGCGCTGGGTGAGAAGCTGGCGCGGGTGAAGGCCGAGCTCGCCGGCGCCGCCGAAGCCGCCGCGCAGCTGAAGCTCGAACTTGCCGGCGACGACGAGCGCCTGCAGAAGTCGAAGGCCCTGCGCGAGGCGATCGAGGCGCAGCAGAAGCGCGAGCGCGTCTGGTCGCAACTCGGCGAGCTGATCGGTTCGGCGGACGGCAAGAAATTCCGCAACTTCGCCCAGCAGCTGACCCTCGACGTCCTGCTCGGCTACGCCAACCGCCACCTGGAGAGCCTGTCGCGGCGCTACCGGCTCGAACGCATCAAGGACAGCCTCGGCCTTCTGGTCGTCGACCAGGACATGGGCGACGAAGTGCGCTCGGTGCATTCGCTCTCCGGCGGCGAGTCCTTCCTCGTCTCGCTTTCGCTCGCCCTCGGCCTCGCCTCGCTCTCCTCGCACCGCGTCCGCGTCGAATCGCTGTTCATCGACGAAGGCTTCGGCAGCCTCGACAGCGAATCGCTGCGCGTCGCCATGGAAGCGCTCGACAACCTGCAGGCGCAGGGGCGAAAGGTCGGCGTCATCTCGCACGTCCAGGAAATGACCGAGCGCATCGGCACGCGCGTGCAGGTGAAGCGGATGGCAGGGGGAGTGAGCCGGGTCGTAGTCGCGGGGTGAACCGTCAGCCGGCGTAGGCAGGTCGCGATTGTTGTCGGGTTACGCTGCGTTACCCCGATCTACGCGGCTGCGTCGGGAGCGGGGACTCTCATGCCGCGGCCCGGATTCCCCATTCATGCCTGATGAGCTTGCGCAGCCGTCTCCGGCCGCTGTCCAACTCTATCTTTCGGGTGCCACGACCTTGGCGCCAGCATGGTGCAGCTGTCCTTCTGCTGGCGCCGTCACCCAGCTCCGCGAGGTCTGCGCGGTCAACCCGAGTTCTTTCGCCACCGCTCCTGCTGTCTGCGCGTCCTTGACCAGCTTGAACGCCAGCTCCTGGAACTTGGTCGTGTGTGCCTGCTTCGGTATCTTCATTCCTTTTTCTTCAAAGGCAAAGTCATCTCACATAGCCCTCGAAAGACGAAATTCCGTATGAAACACACTCACTCGCGGTCGACTTTGATCTCTATAGCATTGGGAGGATAATCAGCTTTCATCAGTTCGCTCGTTTTGTATTCCATGCTGGTGAAACGATGGTAGGGGCTCCAAGCCCGTAGCGGTCACCGTAACTTTGCAGAAGGGGAACAAAAATTGAATGGTTGGCTCTCTGCAGGGCTTGACTTCCTCGGTAACAGTCCCTTCGCGACTGGGGCTTCCGTAGTCATCCTTCTTGGTTCTCTTTTTTTCTATTTGTCATGGTTTAGGCGCGCCGTCCTTCGTCTTCAGGGCGACTTGAACACTCTGGCGAAAGAGCTAGAGGTTTCGACGGATGATTGGCCGTTAGTGAGCGCGCATGCGCGCTCTACAGCAGCCTGCAACCCTGCCGTCGCGGCTGCTTGGGAGGAGACGGAGGATCGTGTCATTGAGCTGGCATCGGAGCCCAGGCCCATTTACGTAATGTTTGGGGCCCCGCGCGATCTCTGGTCAGCGAATGCGCTCCTGTCGCGATCGATGAACTTCGCGCTGGCTGAAGCGGTGCCCAATCTGCTCGTCGGCATTGGTTTGCTGTTCACGTTTCTCTTCCTCACTCTTGCTCTCACTCAGGCGACGTCCGCTCTTGTCGCTCAGTCAGGGCAGGTTCAGGCTGATCTGCTCATTGCCACGCGTGATCTGTTGGGTGCTGCTGGATCGAAATTCTTGACCTCTCTAGCGGGACTTTTTGCCTCTATCCTTTGGGCCATCGCAGCACGACGCGACATCGCTAAGGTCAAGATTGCAGCAGATCGCGTGCTCCACCGTGTCGGCCGTATGGTCGGAACCGGTGGCGGGGAAAAGTTTATGCATGCTCAGCTGCAGATTTCGAGGGATCTGCATCAGACTAGCAGCCGCACGGCTGATCAGGCAGGGGATCTGCTGGGATTGAATGAAGA
Source organism: Rhodocyclus purpureus (assembly GCF_016653115.1). GTDB lineage: Bacteria > Pseudomonadota > Gammaproteobacteria > Burkholderiales > Rhodocyclaceae > Rhodocyclus > Rhodocyclus purpureus. The sequence goes on along the minus strand of NZ_NHRX01000027.1, from coordinate 50,681 downwards.
GCTGCTGGAGGAACTGCGCGAGCAAACCGGTACTTTCAAGCGATTTGAGACTGATCTAGCGGTATCGCTCGCTGGAGCAATTACGCAGGCCTTCTCACCCCAAATGGAGGCCATGACAAGTCGACTGATTGGTGCGATTGATGGCTTGAGCGAGAAGATCGGTACGATGAATCAGGAAGCTCTGCAGCAGATGCTGGAAGACTTCAGTACGATGCTAAAGCAGACGACGGATTCCGAAATGATGCAGTTGCGCCAAGCCTTGGAGGCTCTGTCCGGGCGCCTTAGCATGGCTGGGGAGGCGATCGGCGAAGGTGCAGCGAAGGCAGCAGATCGTTTGGATAAAGCCGGCGCGGATCTCATGGCTGGCGTAGAGCACGTTGCTGTAAACCTAAGCAAGGGAGCAGAAAATCTTGCCGGTGCAACGCAGGGGATCAAGGAGGCCATGAATGATCTGGACGTGACGATTTGTCAGGCCTCGGATCTGGGCAAGCAAGGAGCCGATTTCGTTCGCGGCGCTCTGGAAACCGCAGATACCGCTTTCGGTCGGCTCCAATCCGTTGCGGAACAACTGACGGTAACGGGCGGCGCCCTCGAACGCCTCAGTGGCCAGTTGGCGGAAGCTGTGGACAGCGTCGAGGAGATGACTTTGGAACAGCGTGCCGTAGTCAATGCGGTTAAGGACGCAACGCCACAAGCGATGGCTTCTGTGCAACGATTGCTGGATCTTTTGCAGCAGACAGTACAACTGACGGCCAGTATGATGAGTGAGGCGAAGGAATCGATGGCAAGTACCTCAAAGACCTTGGGTGCCACTGTTGCCGAGATCACCGTGGGTGTTTCCGAATACTCCCTCATGGTTGCCGAGCTTCACCGCAAGATGGACGATCAACTGGCGAAGGCTGTGGGAAGTCTCGACAAAGGAATCGTCGGTTTGGAAGAGGCCGTCGAGGAGGTCGGTGAAGTGCTCGACGCTCGCTTAACCACGGCCGAGGGAATTCTTGATAAAGGAATTGTGGGGATGGAAGAGGCGATCAAGGAACTCGGCGAAGTGCTCGACGGTCGCTTGGCGAGGGCCTGATTGATGTGGTTGCGTAAGCATCACGGACCGGCGGTCGAGGAGACCGGAAGCGATTCTAATGGTAGTTATTTGGCGTCGGCGTCGGACTTGATGATCGGCCTCCTTTTTATCTTCATCATACTTATTGTTGTTCTGGCGCTAGAGCAGCGGCGTCAGCAGCAGGAAGTCGAGGTTGAGCGGGCCACTCTTCTCGGAGCCGGTGACCCAAGAGGAAATGTCACAAAAGCGATAGGGGATGGTGTCAAGCTGGCGCTTCCTGGCGTTCGAGTCGACCGGGAAAGTGGCGTGATATCTTTGCCCGAAGAGGTGCTATTTGATCTTGGCAGTGCAGAGTTAACGTCAGCTGGCAAGGATGCACTGGCTGGCGCCGCAAGCCGCCTTACGCAAGTCTTACCCTGCTACGTATCGAATCAGCGAAGAGGCCGCAATTGTCCGGAGAATAGGTCCGGCCATGAGATCGAGACTATCTTCATCGAAGGCCATACGGACAACAGGCCTATGCTGCGCGCCGGCTACGACAACACAAACCTGTCACTGGACCGGGCTCGCGCCGTGGAACGTGCCTTGGTGCTTGGAACGCCGCTACGGGAATATAGGAACAAAGCCGACCAGCCCTTGTTTTCCTTTAGTGCCTACGCGTCATCGAGACCCCTCAGGGACTCGCTTCCGTCAGATTCTCGCAACCGCCGGGTCGACCTCAGGATCGTTCTCACCTACAGGCCTATTGAAGAACTGCTTCCTATGCTCGCGCCTGCCCATGGCAGCAGCAGGTAACGTTGATGTTCGCACCTCTCCCTTCGGAGTTTCCACGACTACAAGCCGTCGTGCAAACATTAAATCCGGTACGCACCGTCGCTCCGCCCCCTATCGAGGAGATCGGACGACGACTGCGAAAATCCTATGCTCGAGCTCGTGACGATGGTTATCGAAGTCTCTCTACTGGCGAGATCCGCAAGCTGCCATACGCCTACTGGCTGCCGCCTGAATTACCACTTCATGTAACCGATCCGCTACTCGTAGAACGATATTGGTCCGAGGATCTGCCTCAAGCCACTATGGACAGTTCGCGCAGAAGCAAGCGTTGGCTGACTCCTTTGTTCTTCGCGTATTGCGAAGCTTTTGATCAGGTTGATCCCGGATTTATTGAGTTCGCTGCTAATTTGAAGATAGCTTTGCTTCGATGCGAGGGAAGTTTTCCTGATCGCTTGAAAAGCCTACAACAGGATGTTTCTTTCTTCGAGCCTGGACTGGTGCCTCGAAGGCTTGCTGAAAGGCTAATGACTTCGCCTCTGCGCCTTGAGCAGGTCTTCGAGGAGAATTTGTTATGGCCAGCGTTCAATGAGACTGCATTGGGCATTGCGGTGTTCGATGCTACCCTCGAATTTGACGCTCAAAGATTTAATGACTGGCCACTCATTGCTAGGGTACTAGACTGGGCACAGCGGTCGGGTGTTCCTGTTGCAAAGACCTCTCACCGGGTGAAGTTTGCTGATGCGCTGCTGGAGCCGTGGCTCGGGAAAAAAACGCCGGATATTGTCAAAAGAACCTTGGCACGTTTTTTCGTCGACGTGTATGGCGATCCGCGAATGGATGGGAATCTTCGTTATCACTGGTACGGCGTCTCTGAGCGAGCACTGACGGTTATCAAGATCTGGCTAGCTGGTGATACGCTGCGGGGTTTCATGCGTGTCCTGGAGCAGACAGCCGACCAAATCTGGCGCTACCGGCAGAAGTTCTGGATGGCCTACTACAACGCGGGGCACATCCAGGAAGCTTGGCTTGCTTTGGGTGTGCAGGCACAGAACGTCGTTAGGAAGCTGAAGGTCGACACGGACAGGATGGGGTATGGTTCGCTGGACAGTGGCGCGATGTCTAATCAATCGGTGCTGCTGCTGAAGATTGGCCATTTGGTTTTTACAGAGTGGAGTCACAGCGGTAGTCTCCGGGCCTATGTTGATGGCAGCGATGGCGTACCCTCTCTTTATCTAATGCATTATGACGGTCAGGACCTTCGCGCGGCGCTTTCGCTCGATTTTCACGAAGGTATGAATTTGAATCCGGAGTTGCGACACATGAATTCTCAAGTGGGTAGTTGGCAGCGAAAGGCACGAGACTTCATAAGCCAGCATACGGGTATCTACCTCAATGACTGGGAGGTGCTGTGAGCGTTGTCTTCGGTCCAAAAGAAGTCATCTGGCTGTTGCCAATCAGCCTGAACGAATGGATCGGCAGTCTACCCTTGCCGTCGGCCAGTGCAATAGCGAACGCGATTGAAGCCGGAGAAGCACGCATCTCCGGAAACAAGCTGTCGGTTCCTGCATTCAGCGTTGCGACGTGGTCGGAGAGCGTCGCTCGTGGCCTTGGGTTACCACCCAATGTTTCCTTGGGGTTTGACATACGCTTGTCGGGGGCCATAGGCAAACCCGGCGCGAGCGTTGCTGTGCGCTGGCTGCAGCCTGGTAAGACGGTTCCCGCGCGTGATGCGCAGCGGAACGGTCTGTGGCTGGAGTGGCGGGGACAGACTTTCCGTATTCCTTCGCCGATTTTTCAGGTTCTGTCGATGGTCGAGGATTTCAACCGGCCCGCTGCGGACTCTTGGGAAGAGCAGTTCCGTCTTTGGGCACGCATTCGCCAGGCTCTGGGCGAGGAACATGCCAGCGGGCTGACCGACGGTTTCCTCAGGTCGTTCAGGGTTGTTACCGCTTCCTTCCTTACTTTCAGCATCATTACTGACGATAGGGGCGACGTCCAAGTGGAACCAGTCCTGCTGGCGGCAAGGCCCGCGGCGGACGGGGGAGGAATCGAACACGTAAGAGCCTTGACCGAGGTTGATGAACGCCTTTTTCCTCAGCGACTGGATCAACTGCGGGAGGGGGTCCCGGCGTTTCCAATCACGCAAGGCACTTATGTGGTCGTCGACGAACACTTACAGCAGGCATTGGCCGCAGTCAGGAAGCTGAGGAAGGCTCCGGCCGAGCAGCGCAAGTGTGCAGCGATGCGCCCGGAAGCATCAATCAGGGAACTACTGGGCTTGGATGACACGGCACCCTCTGTTTTCGTGGAGACTGAGCACTTTGCAGAGCGCGTGCGAGATGTGGGGGAGTGGACTGCTCCTGTACTACCTTGGATCAAAATCGATCCACAGAATTGGGCAGCACCGACAGCCAGTGGAGTGCGTGTTGATGGCGTAGAGATACCCCTCGACAAGGAGTCCCTGTCCGCCGCAGTGAGCGCCATGCGCCAGGCGATCACCGCAGAGGAGGCAACTTCTATTATTGGTGACAAGTCGGTCCCGGCAACGCCGAACAATCTCAAGGCGCTTGAACAGCTTCAGTCTGCTTTGGAAAAGCGGGAAACGGGAAGCTCTACGGATGTGAAAGACCAAGGGACTATCCTGGTCCTCATCATCGAGACCAACTTCGAGCAAGCCTCGTTCAACAAGGTCTCCGTCGGCAAACGTCCGGGCACAATACGCCTGCCCGGCGGGTTGCGGACGTCCCCGAAGCCGCATCAGGAGTTTGGCGTCCAGTGGCTGCAGCGCCACTGGCTGGAGGGAAGTCGCGGTGCAATGCTCTGTGACGATATGGGGCTCGGAAAGACCTTCCAGGCTCTGGCCTTCTGCCAGTGGCTCCGCGAACTGATGGAGCACGGTGAGGTGAAGAGAAAGCCGATGCTTATCGTAGCGCCAGTCGGACTGCTGAGGAACTGGGAGCGCGAGATTGAAGAGCATCTTCTGGCCCCAGGACTCGGATCACTAGTCAGAGCCTATGGTGAGCATCTTCGGTCATTGCGCCGCGGGCGTCACCTTGACGGTACGGCTGTACTCGACACCGCGAGACTGGCTAGTGGAGACGTCGTACTGGCCAACTACGAGGCTGTCTCGGACTACCAGCTCAGCTTTGGTGCAGTACTCTTCAGCGCAGTGATCCTCGATGAAGCGCAGAAGATCAAATCGCCTAAGGCGCGGATGACCCATGCGGCGAAGGCGTTGAACGCCGACTTTGTAGTGGCATTGACCGGCACCCCCGTCGAAAACCGGCTCGCTGACCTCTGGTGCATCGCCGATACGGTTCAGCCAGGGGCTCTGGCAGATCTCAAGAGCTTCAGTGCCCGGTACGAAGGCGAGGGTGCCGATGTGGCGGCTCTTCGCAGTCTAGTTTGGCAAGACGAGAGCCACGACACTCCCGGCGCACCGAAAATGCTCCTGCGTCGGCTCAAGAGCGACAAACTCGAAGGGCTGCCCAGGAAACACGAGCATGTCGTCCAGGTTTCCATGCCCGAGCGCCAACGAGAAGCCTACATGCGGGCAATCGCCGTAAAGGAACTCTCCGGTCCGGAAGGGACCTTGGGGATGATCCATGCTTTGCGGCGCATCTCTTTGCATCCCGTGCTGATCGAGGGTACGGCCCAGTCAAGCGAACTGCTCGTTGAGGACTCGGCGCGCTTGAAAGCAACAATCGAGATTCTCGATCGAATCGCAGAGAAGGGGGAGAAGGTTCTGATCTTCCTGGAGTCGCTGGATCTTCAGGAGGCGGACCAGCTCCCGTTGTTACTCAAGCGGCGCTACGGCCTTCCGCGGCTGCCTATGGTCATCAATGGTCAAGTCAGCACCGAAGCCAGACAAGAGCGGGTCGATCTCTTTCAGCGAGATAGGGGGTTCGATGTCATGCTTCTTTCGCCGAAGGCTGGTGGCGTCGGGCTAACGCTTACCGCAGCGAATCATGTCGTGCATCTCTCGCGCTGGTGGAATCCGGCAGTCGAAGATCAGTGCTCCGATCGCGTTTACCGGATTGGTCAGACCAAGCCTGTACATATTTACTATCCGCTCGCCGTGTTACCTGAGGCAGAGGAATTCAGTTTCGACATGCAGCTTCAGCAACTGATGAACCGCAAGCGCGAGCTCGCACAGAATCTACTCGCGGCCCCTGCGTTCACCAAGGAAGACTACGATGCTCTCTTGGCAGGGACATTGCGGGCGCGGTGACGCCAGATTTGTACGGAAATCGGTCGGCGTTAACACATACCGTCACCATAATTTGGAGGGCCCGAATCCGGGCCTTCCTGGTCACGTCAAAACTCGAGCACGATCTTGCCGAAGTGCCCGCCCGAACGCTGCAGTTTGAAGGCTTCGGCAATCTCGGGCAGGGCGAAGGACTTGTCGATCACCGGCTTGATCCCGGTGGCTTCGACGGCGCGCACCAGGTCGATCTGGTGCTGGCGGCTGCCGACGATCAGTCCCTGCAGGCGTTGCTGGCGCGCCATCAGCGCCGCGGTGGGGACCTGGCCGCCCAAGCCCGTCAATACGCCGATCAGCGCGATGTGGCCGCCGATGCGGGTTGCGGTGATCGACTGGGCCAGGGTCCCCGGGCCGCCGACCTCGACCACGTGGTCCACGCCACGCCCGTGGGTGAGCTCGCGCACGCGTTCGCCCCAGTTTTCCTCGCGGCGGTAGTTCACGAGGTGGTCGGCGCCGAGCTGGCGCGCCCGTTCGAGCTTTTCGTCCGAAGAGGACGTGGCGATCACCGTGGCGCCCATCGCCTTGGCGATCTGCAGCGCGAAGACCGAAACGCCACCCGTGCCCAGCACCAGCACCGTGTCGCCCGCGCGCAGACCGCCGTTCACGACCAGCGCGCGCCAGGCGGTCAGGCCCGCGGTGGTCAGGGTGGCGGCCTCGGCATGGCTGTAGCCCTGCGGCGCCCGCGTGAAGGCCGTCCACGGCGCGACCACGAGCTCGCGCGCGTAGCCGTCCACGCCGTCGCCCGGTGTCGTCGAGAAATCGGCGATGGGCGGATCGCCGTTCAGCCAGGTCGGGAAGAAGGTCGAGACCACGTGGTCGCCCGGAGCGAACTCGCTGACACCCGGCCCGACCGCTTCGACGACGCCGGCGCCGTCGGACATCGGGATGCGTCCGTCGTCCGCCGGCATGTACCCGCTGACGACGGCGAGGTCGTGGTAGTTGAGCGAACTCGCGTGCAGCCTGACGCGTATCTCGCCCGCACCGGGTTGGCCGGGGTCGGGCAGGTCCACGAGTTCCAGTTGGTCGAGGCCGGCGGGGTGGCGCAGTCGAATGGCTTGCATGGGAGATCCTTTCCTTGATGGGGTGGTGCAAGTTTCGCCGGGTTGCCCGCTTATGACAAACTCCGTCTCGTCGGCTTACGCTGCGCCACCCCGACCTGCGAAGTTGTCGTGGGAGGGCCGGTTGGCCCGAATCGGAGGCGACCGGGGCGCGGATTCGGTCATTGCGAGGCGCGCAGCGCCGTGGCAATCCAGTTCGTTCCTCCAGCTTCGCGACCTCGCCAACTCGGGCGAACCGATGCGAGACCTACGCACTGGATCGCCACGCCCTTCGGGCTCGCGATGACGCGTTGTCTCGATGGCCACGCGCTGCGGGCTCGCGATGACGGATTCGCTGCGCTGCCGTCATTGCGAGGCGCGTAGCGTCGTGGCAATCCAGTTCGTTCTTCCATCTCGGCGGCCGCCGCCGCAGCGAGCCTGCCCGTGCCCGGCGAGCTTGTCTATAATGCCGCTTCCCTCCGCCCGGGGGCTTCGGCGATTCGTCGCCTTTCAGGCCGCCGCCGCGGCCGTGCTCCCCGGCAGCGACTCCTCTCCGTATTTCTCTCCCGCTGAATCCCTCAATGGCCAAAAAATTGTTCATCCGCACCTTCGGGTGCCAGATGAACGAGTACGACTCGGACAAGATGGCCGACGTGCTCGCTGCTCACACCGAAGTCGTCCGTACCGACAAGCCCGAAGACGCCGACATCGTTCTCTTCAACACCTGCTCGGTGCGCGAGAAGGCGCAGGAACGGGTCTTCCACGACCTCGGGCGCATGCGTCTCCTGAAGCTGCAGAAGCCCGACCTGATCATCGGCGTCGGTGGCTGCGTCGCCAGCCAGGAGGGCGAGGCGATCGTCGCGCGCGCGCCCTACGTCGACCTCGTGTTCGGCCCGCAGACCCTGCACCGGCTGCCGCAACTGCTCGCCGAACGGCAGCGGCTGGGCAAGCCGCAGGTCGACGTCTCCTTCCCCGAGATCGAGAAGTTCGACCACCTGCCGCCGGCGACGGTCGAGGGCAACTCGGCCTTCGTCTCGATCATGGAAGGCTGCAGCAAGTTCTGCACCTACTGCATCGTTCCCTATACGCGCGGGCAGGAAGTGTCGCGTCCGTTCGACGACGTGCTCACCGAGGTCGCCGGGCTCGCCGGGCAGGGCGTCGGCGAGGTGACGCTGCTCGGGCAGAACGTCAATGCCTACCGCGGCGCGCTGGCCGGCAGCGATTCCGATTTTGCCGACCTGGCGATGCTGATCGAGTACATCGCCGAGATTCCCGGCATCGAGCGCATCCGCTACACGACCTCGCACCCCTGCGAGCTGACGCAGCGCCTGATCGATGTCTATGCGCGCGTGCCGAAGCTGGTCTCGCACCTGCACCTGCCGGTGCAGTCGGGCTCCGACCGCATCCTCGCGGCGATGAAGCGCGGCTATACGGCGCTCGAGTACAAGAGCCTGGTGCGTCGCCTGCGCGCCGCGCGCCCCGACCTCTCCCTGTCCTCTGACTTCATCGTCGGCTTCCCCGGCGAGACCGACGAGGACTTCGAGAAGACCATGCGCCTGATCGACGAGGTCGGTTTCGACGCGTCGTTCTCGTTCATCTACAGCGCGCGTCCGGGGACGCCGGCGGCCGACATGGCCGACGACATCCCGGCCGAGGTGAAGAGCGCGCGTCTGCTGCGTCTGCAGAAGCGCATCGACGAACTCGCGCAGGAGGTGTCGCAGTCCATGGTCGGCAGCGTGCAGCGCGTCGTCGTCGAAGGACCGTCGAAGAAGGACGCCAAGGAGCTCGCCGGCCGCACTGACAACAACCGCATCGTGAACTTCGCCGGCGCGCCGCGCCTGATCGGCCACTTCATCGACGTGCGCATCACCGCCGCGCTGCCGCACTCGCTGCGCGGCGAGGTGCTCACGCACGACAGCGGCGAGGCCGCCGCGTGAGCCCCGCCGTGCGCAACCGGCCGCGCGAGCTGTCCTTCTCGCCGCTCAACAACAGCCAGCTCGCCCACCTGTGCGGCGCGCTCGACGAGAACCTGCGCCAGATCGAGACCGCCTTCGACGTCGCCATCGCGCGCCGCGGCGAGCATTTCACGCTGCGCGGCGAGTCGGCGCAGACCGAGCGCGCGGCGCACGCGCTGCAGCACTTCTACGCGCTGGCGAAGAAGGAACTGTCGGTCGACGAGATCCAGCTCGGGCTGATCGAGCTCGTGAACCACCCGGTGCGCCACATCGCCAACCCCGGCGGCGCGACGCCCTCGCTGATGACTCGCAAGAGCGAGCTGCACGGGCGCACGCCGCGCCAGGTCGAGTACCTGAAGGCGATCCAGGAGCACGACATCACCTTCGGCATCGGCCCGGCCGGTACCGGCAAGACCTATCTCGCGGTTGCCTCGGCGGTCGACGCCTTCGAGCGCGAGCTGGTGCAGCGCATCATCCTGACCCGCCCGGCGGTCGAGGCCGGCGAGCGCCTCGGCTTCCTGCCCGGCGACCTCGCGCAGAAGGTCGATCCCTACCTGCGCCCGCTCTACGACGCGCTCTACGACCTGATGGGCTTCGAGAAGGTCGGCAAGCTGTTCGAGCGCGGCGCCATCGAGATCGCCCCGCTCGCCTACATGCGCGGGCGCACGCTCAACCACGCCTTCATCATCCTCGACGAGGCGCAGAACACGACGCCCGAGCAGATGAAGATGTTCCTCACGCGTATCGGCATCGGCGCGCGCGCGGTGGTCACCGGCGACGTGACGCAGATCGACCTGGTGCGCGGGCAGAAGAGCGGGCTCATCGAGGCGCGCAACATCCTCGGCGACGTGCGCGGCATCGCCTTCACCGAATTTCTCAAGGAAGACGTCGTCCGTCACCCGCTGGTTGCGCGCATCGTCGCCGCCTACGAGGCGCACCAGGCGAAGGAAGATGGCGGCCGTCCGGCCCGCGAAGGGAGCAGCCATGCAGAACGTTAGCCGTCGTCTCGACCTGTCGGTGCAATATGCGTGTAACGCGAGCGACGTACCCTTGCGCACTTCGATCCGGCGCTGGGTGCGCGCGGCGATCGACGTGGATGGCGGACGCGGCGGCAAGATCGTCGTCCGCTTCGTCGATCCGGAAGAAGGACGGGTGCTCAACCGCGATTACCGCGGCAAGGATTACGCGACCAACGTCCTCTCCTTCCCCTACGAGGTCGAGCCGGTCGTCTGCGGCGACCTCGTCGTCTGTGCCGAAGTGGCGCTGCGCGAGGCGGCCGAGCAGGGACGCACGGCTGATGCGCATTATGCCCATCTGATCGTCCATGGTATTCTGCATCTTCTCGGCTACGACCACGAAGACAGCGAAGAAGATGCCGAGGACATGGAGGAGCGCGAGCGCCGGATACTCGCGGGACTGGGCTATCCGGATCCGTACGCCGACGAAGAATGAGGCGCCGGGAGTGAGCGGAGCCGCGGCTGAGCCCGCGGCGAGCACCGCTTCCCGGCACCCGGAGGGGGCTGACACAGTTTATGGACAGTAGCACGGGTTCCAGACCCGGATTTCTGGAACGTCTCTCGTCGTTCCTCCTGCGCGAGCCGGAGGACCGCGAACAGCTTCTGCAACTCCTGCATTCCGCCTTCGAGCGCAACCTGCTCGATTCTGACGCGCTGACGATCATCGAAGGCGCGCTCTCGGCGTCCGACACCAGCGTCCGCGACGTGATGGTGCCGCGCGCGCAGATGGACGTCATCGACGTCGTCGATTCGCTCGACGAGATCCTCTCCTTCGTCATCGCCACCGGGCACTCGCGCTTCCCGGTCGTCGAGGGGGGGCGCGACAACGTCATTGGCGTCCTGCTGGCCAAGGATCTGCTGCGCATCCATGCCGAGGAAGGCTTCGACCTGCGCGCTTGGCTGCGCCCGGCGGTATTCATCCCCGAGTCGAAGCGCCTCAACGTGCTCCTGCGCGAGTTCCGTGTGTCGCGCAACCACATGGCGATCGTCGTCGACGAGTACGGCGGCGCCTGCGGGCTGGTGACGATCGAGGACGTCCTCGAGCAGATCGTCGGCGACATCGAGGACGAGTACGACTTCGACGAGGCCGACGGCAACATCCAGATCGACCACTCGGGGCGCTACCGCGTGAAGGCGCAGACCGAGATCGACGACTTCAACAGCGCCTTCGCCACGAATTTCGCCGACGAGGAGTTCGACACCGTCGGCGGCCTGATCCTGCACCACCTCGACCGCGTGCCGCGGAGCGGCGAGTTGGTCGATATCGACGGCGTCCGCTTCCAGGTCCTGCGCGCCGACGGCCGCCGGCTGTACACGCTGCTGGTCAGCCCGCTCGCGGAGGCCGGCGATCGCCCCTAGTCTGGAAGTGATGCCGCGAGCGAGCACGACGCCGCCCGAGCGGCCGCAGCCGCAGGATGCGCCGGGTGCCGTGCACGGGCAGAAGCGCGTGCTGCCGCCGGAGGGGCGCTGGTCCCTGCCGATCGCGGCTCTGCTCGGCGCGGCAAGCGTCGCCGCCTTTGCCCCGCTCGCTGCCTTTCCGCTCGTCTGGCTGACGCTCGGCGGGCTCTACGCGCTGCTCATGCGTGCGCGCACGGTCGCTGCCGGGGCCTGGCTCGGCGGCGCCTTCGGCTTCGGCTTCTTCGGTGCCGGGGTCTCCTGGGTCTATGTCAGCCTGAGCGTCTTCGGCGGCATGCCGGCGGCGGCAGCGGCGGCGGCGACGCTGGCCTTCTGCGCCGGTCTCGCGCTGTTCCCGGCGGCAGCCGGCGCGCTGTTCGTTCGCCTGGCGCCGCAGCCGGGCGACGAGCGTTCGCTCGTTCGCCGCGCGGGCCTCGTCTTCGCGCGCGTCGGGCTCTTCGCCGCGCTGTGGGCGCTGTCCGAATGGCTGCGCGGTTTCTTGTTTACGGGTTTCCCCTGGCTGGCAGTCGGCTACGCGCAGACGCCGCCGAGCCCGCTCGCCGGTTTCGCGCCGCTGTTCGGCGTGTTCGGCGTCGGCCTGCTGACGGCGGCGCTCGGCGGACTGCTCGCCGAAACGCTGCGCGGATTGGCTGGCGCGCGCCGTGCCGCGGACCGACAGGCTGCGGCAGCCGGGCTGCCGCTCGTCGTCGCCTGCCTGCTGCTCGCCGGCGGTGCCGGCCTGCGCACGATCGAATGGACCGAGCCCTTCGGTGAGCCGACCAGCGTCGCCCTGCTGCAGGGCAACGTCCCGCTGGAGATGAAGTGGCGCCCCGAGCGCTTCGCCGAATCGCTGGACACCTACTACCGGCTGGCGCTCGAACACCCGGCCAGGCTCACCGTCCTGCCCGAGACCGCGCTGCCGGTCTTCCTTGAGCAGGCGCCGCGCGACTACCTCGACGCGCTCGCCGCGCTCGCCGCGCGCGAGCAGGGCGATGTCCTCTTCGGCATCGCCAGCGGCGACAGCGAGCGTTACATGAATACGGCGGTGAGCGTCGGCGTTTCGCCGTCGCAGCGCTACGCCAAGTCGCACCTCGTCCCCTTCGGCGAATTCACGCCGCCGGGCTTCTCCTGGTTCATGAGCGCGCTGTCGATCCCGATGTCGGACTTCACCCCGGGCACGACGACGCAGCCGCCGCTGGCGATCGCCGGCCAGCAGGTCGCGGTGAACATCTGCTACGAGGACGTCTTCGGCAGCGAGATCATCCGCGCGCTGCCGCAGGCGACGCTGCTCGTCAATCTCTCCAACGTCGCCTGGTTCGGCGACTCGCTGGCGCCGCAACAGCACCTGCAGATCGCGCAGATGCGCGCGCTCGAGAGCGGACGCATGATGCTGCGCGCGACCAATACCGGGATGACCGCGATCATCGGCGCCGACGGCCGCGTGCAGGCCGCGCTGCCGACCTTCACGCGCGACGCGCTGACCGGCACCGTGCGCGGCTACCGCGGCAGCACCCCCTACGTCCGCTTCGGCGACTGGCCGCTGCTGCACCTCGCGCTCTTGCTCCTGATCGTCGCGCTGGCGACAAGGCGCCGCTGAAGCGGCTGGAGCATGAAACACACCCGGTCAATTTGAGTAACTCGCGTCATTGCGAGGCGCGCAGCGCCGTGGCAATCCAGTTCGTTCTTCCGTCTCCTCGCCCTTGCCGGCCCTCCACGGCCGACCGGATGCGAGCCCTACGCACTGGATCGCCACGCCCTGCGGGCTCGCGATGACGGGCCCTTGCGGACGTGTCGCTCCTGTCCGCGTCATTGCGAGGCGCGCAGCGCCGTGGCAATCCAGTTCGTTCTTCCGTCTCCTCGCCCTTGCCGGCCATCCACGGCCGACCCGATGCGAGACCTACGCACTGGATCGCCACGCCCTGCGGGCTCGCGATGACGTGCCTTTGCGGACGCGCCGCTTCGCGTCATTGCGAGGCGCGTAGCGCCGTGGCAATCCAGTTCGTTCTTCCGTCTCCTGGCCTTTGCCGGCCATCCACGGGCGACCGGATACGAGACCTACGTACTGGATCGCCACGCCCTGCGGGCTCGCGATGACGTGCCTTTGCGGACGCGTCGCGCCGGTTCGCGTCATTGCGAGGCGCGTAGCGCCGTGGCAATCCAGTTCGTTCTTCCGTCTCCTCGCCCTTGCCGGCCCTCCACAGCCGACCGGATGCGAGCCCTACGCACTGGATCGCCACGCCCTGCGGGCTCGCGATGACGTGCCTTTGCGGACGCGTCGCGCCGGTTCGCGTCATTGCGAGGCGCGTAGCGCCGTGGCAATCCAGTTCGTTCTTCCGTCTCCATGCCTTGGCCGGCCCTCCACGGCCGACCGGATGCGAGCCCTACGCACTGGATCGCCACGCCCTGCGGGCTCGCGATGACGGGCCTTTGCGGACGCGTCGCGCCGGTTCGCGTCATTGCGAGGCGCGTAGCGCCGTGGCAATCCAGTTCGTTTTTCTGTCTCCATGCCTTGGCCGGCCCTCCACGGCCGACTGGATGCGAGACCTACGCACTGGATCGCCACGCCCTGCTGGCTCGCGATGACGGGCTGCTGCTCCTGGGCAGCGGCCTCGTCACTCCTGCGCCGGTTCGCGCGAATCGGCGGTCGTCCATGCGGCTGCTTCACCTTCACCCAGGGCGGATGGCGCAGCGGGAGTGGTTGCCGGGAGTGCCGCTGGTTTTGACTGCCCGCGAAACCAAGTAGAATCGATGTTTTCCCGCATTCGCAAAGACTCCATGCCTACCTTTCAGGAAGTGATCCTGCGTCTCCAGAATTTCTGGGACAAGCAGGGCTGCGCGCTGTTGCAGCCTTATGACATCGAGGTCGGTGCCGGCACTTTCCACACGGCGACCTTCCTGCGCGCGATCGGCCCCGAGCCGTGGCGCGCGGCCTACGTGCAGCCGTCGCGGCGGCCGAAGGACGGCCGTTACGGCGAGAACCCGAATCGCCTGCAGCACTACTACCAGTACCAGGTGGCGCTGAAGCCGTCGCCGGACAACATCCAGGAGCTGTACCTCGACAGCCTGCGCGCGCTCGGCATCGACACCGCGGAGCACGACATCCGCTTCGTCGAGGACGACTGGGAGTCGCCGACGCTCGGCGCCTGGGGGCTCGGCTGGGAAGTCTGGCTCGACGGCATGGAAGTCACGCAATTCACCTACTTCCAGGAAGTCGGCTCGCTCGTCTGCAAGCCGGTGCTGGGCGAGATCACCTACGGTCTCGAACGCCTGGCGATGTACCTGCAGGGGGTCGAGAACGTCTATGACCTGGTCTGGGCCGACGGTCCGAATGGCCGCGTCACCTACGGCGACGTCTACCACCAGAACGAGGTCGAGCAGTCGAAGTACAACTTCGAGCACGCCGACGTCGACCTGCTCTTCCGCCACTTCAGCGAGCACGAGGCGGAAGCCAAGCGCCTGATGAGCCTCGGCCTGCCGCTGCCGGGCTACGAGCAGGTGATGAAGTGTTCGCACACCTTCAACCTGCTCGATGCGCGCGGCGCCATCTCGGTGACCGAACGCGCCGCCTACATCGGCCGCGTGCGCGCGCTGGCGCGTGCCGTCGCACAGGCCTATTACGATTCGCGCGCGGCGCTCGGCTTCCCGATGGCGCGCGCAGCACAGGCTGCCGGGGAGGGCAACTGACATGAACGCCACCCTGCTCGTTGAACTCCTGACCGAAGAACTGCCGCCGAAGGCGCTCTCCAGGCTCGGCGAAGTCTTCGCCGCGCAGATCCACGCCGGCCTCGCCGACCGCAACCTGGTCGCCGCCGGCGAAGGCTACCAATGGTTCGCGACGCCGCGCCGGCTGGCGATCCAGGTGCCCGAAGTGCTCGCCGTCGCGCCTGACGCGACCGCCTTCGAGAAGATCATGCCGGTCGCCGTCGCGCTCGACGCCGCCGGCCAGCCGACGCCGGCGCTCCTGAAGAAGCTCGCGGCCAAGAACATCCCGGTGTCCGAACTGCCGAAGTTCGAGAAGCGCATGGACGGCAAGTCCGAGACCTTCTTCTACCAGGCGACCGTCAGCGGTGCGCGCCTCGGCGAAGTGCTCGCGGGAATCGTCGCCGACGCGCTGAAGAAGCTGCCGATCCCGAAGCTGATGCGCTGGGGCGATTCGGAGCACCAGTTCGTGCGCCCGGTGCATGGACTGGTCATGCTGCACGGCGAGAGCGTCATCCCCGGTGAGCTGCTCGGCCTCGTCAGCGGCCGCACGACGCGCGGTCACCGCTTCCTTTCCGCGGGCGAGATCGTGCTGGGTACGGCCGATGCCTACGCTGAAACCTTGCGCGAGGAGGGCAAGGTCGTCGCCAGCTTCGCCGAGCGGCGCGAGTCGATCGCGCAGCAGCTCGCGGCCAAGGCCGCCGAACTGGGGGCGACGATCAACCGCGCCGAGGGGCTGCTCGACGAGGTCACGGCGCTGGTCGAATGGCCGGTCGTCTATGTCGGCGAGTTCGAGTCCGAGTACCTCGAAGTGCCGCAGGAATGCCTGATCCTGACCATGCAGCAGAACCAGAAGTACTTCCCGCTGCTGGATACGCAGGGCAAGCTGCTCAACAAGTTCCTGATCGTCTCGAACATGGCGGTCGCCGACCCGAAGCACATCGTCGGTGGCAACGCGCGCGTGGTGCGCCCGCGCCTCTCGGATGCGCGCTTCTTCTACAACCAGGACCGCAAGGCCACGCTCGCCTCGCGCCTGGACAAGCTCGGCAACGTCGTCTACCACAACAAGCTCGGCTCGGTGCTGGCGCGCGTCGAGCGCCTCGAAGCGCTGGCGCAGAAGATCGCGCAGCGCCTGTCGCCGCACGGCTCGACCGTCCCGGCGCTCGCCGCGCGCGCGGCGCGCCTGGCCAAGGCCGACCTCGTCACCGACATGGTCGGCGAATTCCCCGAACTGCAGGGGATCATGGGCCGCTACTACGCGCTGCACGACCACGAGGACGCGCAGGTCGCCGACGCGGTGCAGAGCCACTACCAGCCGCGCTTCGCCGGTGACGCGCTGCCGCAGGGCAATGTCGCCTGCGCCGCCGCGCTTGCCGACAAGCTCGACGCGCTGGTCGGCTTCTTCGGCATCGGCCAGATCCCGACCGGCGACAAGGACCCGTTCGGCCTGCGCCGCGCCGCGCTCGGCGTGCTGCGCATCCTGATGGAGTCGCCGCTGCCGCTCGACCTGGCCGAACTGATCGACGACGCCTGTGCCGGTTTTGCCGCCGGCGTGTTGACGCACCCTGTTGCCGACCCGCTGCTCGACTTCATGCACGACCGCCTGCGCGGCCTGCTGCGTGACGCGGGCCATGCCCAGGACGCGATCGAGGCGGTGCTGGCGCAGCGGCCGACGCTGATCGACCGCGTTCCGGCGCGGCTCGACGCGGTGCGCGCGTTCCAGCGCCTGCCCGAGGCCGAGGCGCTCGCCGCCGCCAACAAGCGCATCGGCAACATCCTGCGCAAGGCCGACCCGGCGACCATCGGCGAGCCCGACCTCGCGCTGTTCGAGGAAGCGGCCGAGAAGGCGCTGTTCGAGCGCCTCGTCCTGCTGACGCCGCAGGTGCAGTCCTTCGTCGCCAACGAGGACTACGCCGACGCGCTGAAGGTGCTGGCCTCGATCCGCGCCGAGGTCGACCGCTTCTTCGACGAGGTGATGGTGATGGCCGAGGAACCGCTGATCCGCGCCAACCGGCTCGGTCTCCTGCGCGCGCTGTCGGTGCAGCTGAACGCGGTCGCCGACCTGTCGCGGCTGGCGGCCTGAACGGCCTGCGGGAGTCATCGTCATGCCAATGAAACTCGTCATCCTCGACCGCGACGGGGTCATCAACTACGACTCCGACCAGTTCATCAAGTCGCCGGCCGAGTGGAAGCCGATTCCGGGCAGCCTGGAAGCGATCGCGCGCCTGTGCCAGGCCGGCTGGCGCGTCGTCGTCGCGACCAACCAGTCCGGGGTCGGTCGCGGCCTGTTCGACATGGACATGCTGAATGGCATCCACAACAAGATGCACCGCGCGGTGCAGTCCGCCGGCGGACGCATCGACGCGGTCTTCTTCTGCCCGCATACCGCCGAGCAGAAGTGCGATTGCCGCAAGCCGCAGGCGGGGATGTTCAAGCGCATCGGCGAGACCTACAAGCTCGATCTCACCGGCGTGCCGTCGGTCGGCGATTCGCTGCGCGACCTGCAGGCAGCCGCCGCGGTCGGCGCCTGGCCGATGCTGGTGCTCTCCGGCAAGGGCAAGAAAACCCAGGCTGCGGGCGGATTGCCCGAAGGCACGGTGACCTTCGCCGACCTTGCCGCCGCCGTTGACCACATCCTGAAGCCCTGATGCGCCTGATCTGCCTCCTCCGCTCCTCGCTGTTCGCGGTCCTCGTCACGCTGTGGACCATCCCCTTCGGCATCCTCGTTTCGCTGGCGATGCTCGGTTCGCTGCGCCTGCGCTTTGCCATCATCGCGCTCTGGCGGCACGGCTTCATGGCCTTGTCGCGCTACGTGCTCGGCATCCGCTACCGTGTTATCGGCCGCGAGAACATGCCGGCCGAGCCTTCGGTGATCCTCGCCAAGCACCAGTCGGCCTGGGAAACCGTCGGCCTGCAGGACATCTTTCCGCCGCTCGTTTTCGTCCTGAAGCGCGAACTGCTCAACATGCCCTTCTTCGGCTGGGGCCTGCGCGCGATGAAGATGATCGCGATCGACCGCGGCAGTCGGCGCGAGGCTCTGAAGCAGGTCGCGACGCGCGGAACCGATCGCCTGCGCGACGGTTACTGGGTGGTCATCTTCCCCGAAGGCACGCGTGTCGCGCCCGGCGAGCAGGGACGCTACCAGCCGGGCGGCGCGCATCTCGCCGTTGCCGCCGGCGTCAAGGTCGTCCCGGTCGCTCACGACGCCGGCGAATGCTGGCCGAAGAACGCCTTCGTCAAGACTCCGGGGCTGATCACCGTCAGCATCGGCCCGGCGATCGATACGCACGGACGCTCCGAACTGCAGATCGGCAAGGAAGCCGAAGCCTGGATCGAAGCCGAGATGCGGCGCCTCTCGCCGCACCGCTACCCGGATGCCACGCCCGCTCAGTAGGGCCGACGCCGCCGGGGAGGCGGCCCGGCTGATCGTGCTCGGCGAACAGCGCATCCCCTACCGCCTGCGCCGCTCGTCGCGGCGCAGCATCGGCCTGCAGATCGACGGCAGCGGGCTGGCCGTCGCCGCGCCGCAGCGGGCGCCGCTCGCCGACATCGAGGCGGTCATCTGCAAGCACGCCGGCTGGGTGCTGAAGAAACTCGACGAATGGCGCCGGCGTCCGCCACCGCCGGCGCCGCCGGTGATCGGCGACGGCAGCCGCGTCGCCTACCTCGGCGGCGAGCTCGAACTGCGCGTCCGCGTCGGCCGCGAGCGGGCGCAGTGGCGCGACGCTCTCGAAGCGGCCGCCGAACTGCAGCTCTGCTGTCGCGACGACAGCCCGGAAACGGTCGCCGCGGCCTTGCGCGCGGCGCTGTGCGAGCGCGCGCGACCGCTGTTTGCCGAGCGGCTGGCGCACTTCTGTTCCCGTCTCGGCGTGCCGGTGCCGCCGCTGGCGCTGTCGTCGGCGCGCACGCGCTGGGGCAGTTGCAGCGAGCGCGGCATCCGGCTCAACTGGCGTCTCGTGCAGTTGCCGCCGGCGCTGATCGACTACGTCGTCGCCCACGAGGTGGCGCACTTGGTCGAGATGAACCACGGCCCGCGTTTCTGGTCTCTGGTCGAACGACTCTACCCGGACTGGCGCAGCGCCCGCGCCGAACTGCGCCAGCGCGCGGCGCACTGCCTGCCCTGAGTGTCCACAGCCTGCACCCTGCCAAGGAGAAGAAAACCATGCGAATCCTGCACACCATGCTGCGCGTCGGCAACCTCGAGCGCTCGCTTGCCTTCTATACCGAAGTCCTCGGCATGCGCCTCCTGCGCCGCCACGACTACCCCGAAGGCCGCTTCACGCTCGCCTTCGTCGGCTACGGCGCAGAGGCCGACAACGCGGTGATCGAGCTCACGCACAACTGGGATACGCCGTCCTACGAACTCGGCAACGCCTTCGGCCACATCGCGCTCGAGGTTGCCGATGCCTACGCCGCCTGCGCCGAGATCAAGCAGCGCGGCGGCAAGGTCGTCCGCGAAGCCGGCCCGATGAAGCACGGCAAGACCGTGATCGCCTTCGTCGAGGATCCCGACGGCTACAAGGTCGAACTCATCCAGAAGTGAATTGCGGGGCCCCGGCTCAGGACTCGAAGACATCCCTGACGAAGCCCTCTCCCTTGCATGAAGGGCAGGGTTCGGCGACGACCGTCAGTTCCGACCTCATCTCATACCTGGGCTTGTTTACGAGGTCGGACCAGTGCGTGTGGCAGTCGCAGTCGGGGCATTTTTTCCGGGCGGGGGGTGGATACTCCTCCTCGAACGCCCGGCGAGCTTTCTTTTCGGCGGCGATGTGCGCATGGGTAGAACGCCACAGGCAGTACTGTTCCAAAGCAAAATCACGGTCACGAGGGTTGCTGACGGGGCTTAACTCGTAGCGTTCGTTGGCGCGTTTTCTGGCGCAAAGCGCGCGCCCCTCGACGAAATAGAGAAGGATGAATTCGCTGTTGTCAGGCTGTATCAGGGGGTCGAAAACGACGTGACGCTGTCCGCGCCACAGGCCGACCCAAACTTCCTGGCATCTCTGCAGATGGTCGAGGCAGTTCAGTTTGGCCAGTTCTGCCAGGGCATCCTCGAATTGAGCCGTCTCCCGGCCAGCCGCGCGTCGCGTCCGGATTTCGTCTTCCAGTCCCTGTCGGTCAAAGTCGACGCTGGTGACGAGCTTGCCGTCTTGCAGACAGAAGAAAAACGCACGGAAAGGCGTCACGCCGAGCCCCCCGCGAGTCCTTCCGTCCCTGCCTACGAACCAGTGAATGTCTTCGCTCATGACTGACTGTCTGTCTCGCGAGCCTCATCCCGGCGCCCTCACTGGGAACGGAGGACAAAGGTGGACGTCCCTTCGGAATGACGGATAAGCGGATTGGTGGCCTGCAGCGTCGGCATACTCTGATGGTATGCAAGGACGAGGATAGCGCCATATCCGCTGGCTTGTCCAGCTTTCCCGTCCCGTATCATCCCGAACTGCGTGTACGCAGCGAGGTGAATTACTCCCGTCTTGTCCGTGAGACGGCTTGTCATGACAATTTCTACCACTGCCGCTCAGTGCAAATCGAGTGGCAGAGGGTTTTGTCGTAATTGACGAGCAAGCGTGAGGACAGCGGCCCGACTCAAACAGGGGCGCCGTTCGCTGCGACGCGATAAAGGCGGTCGGAGCGTGCACATGGTCGGCAGGCCTGTACGCGACCGGGACGAGCTGGGCGTCCCGGCAAGCCTGAGTCGGTAGTGGCTCAGTCCATTCCCGGGGCGTTGCGGCGGCCCACGACTTCAGCCATTAGCCGGTCGCGGTCGAAGCCCAGGCCGGCGCCGTCGCAGGCCATTGCAGCGAGGGCTTTCCGTTCTCCGCCGTTCAGTGCGGGATCTTTCTCGATCCTGTTCAGTTCCTCGGCAAGTGGGGCGCTCGCTGCCGTATCCAGGGTGCGAAAACTTCCTTTGAAGACTTTCCCGCCCGCCGACAGTTGCCATTGATAGCTCCTGCCCGCCTGCACCAGGCCGGCTGGCAGCGTGAACGCCCCCTTGAGCTCCTGGGTCTGGTAGATGGGACGTCCTTCCGAGTCGCTCAGTTCGAAGCTTTCGATCGCCGGCAGCGCTTCGAGGAAGTTGAAGCTCACCGGCGTCTTCCAGGCGAGCACGTTGCCGCGCGGGAAACCTTCCACCCGGTCGCTGACGATGTCGCGCTTGATGCCTGCCTGCACCGTGACATTGCCTTCCGACAGCGTCTTCGCCATGTTGCGGAAGCGCGTGAAAAAGCCCGACGACGAGGATTCGCTCAGCTTGTCCTGCAGGCGCTCTCCCGCGCTCAGGTCGACGTAATAGCCTTGTCCGCTCGGCTTGCGCAGCAGGGCGCGGGCCTGTCCCCGGCTCACTGCAAGATCGCTGCAGTCCGGTACCGACACCATTCCGCTCCCCACGCGGGCAATCGCCGGCACGGTCACGAGGTCGGCGCTGCCCGAGAGCAGGCAGGGCGTGGCGGCGGCGGCGAGCCCGGGCGACAGGAAGGCGGGCAGGGCCAGGCAGCCCAGAAAAATGATCTTCTGCATGATGACGGAACCTCAGGTGATGAATGATTCGACGACGATCCAGGTCACGGCGGCAATCGGCAGCAGCGAGGTGAGGAATTCCAGCAGTGCCCAGAAGGCGGCGACGGGTGTCCGCGGCAGCGCGAGAAATATGAAACGCAGGTCGTCCCGGCGACGCAGCAGGAAAGCGGTGACGTATTCGCCCGTTTCGGCCATGAATCCCTTGACCTCGCCCGCCTGCTCCCGCCGGCCGTCCCCGGCCAGAAACTTGTCGAGAACTTCTACCGGCGAGTAGGCGGAATGGACCGGGTCGGCAAAACGGTCGCGCAGGCGGCTGAGGCTCAGGCGCACTTCCTGCTGGGCCGCGCTCTTGCGGTTCCACTCGGCACAGTAAAGCAGCATCGCGAACGCCATGAAGGCGATGGAAAACTGGCTGCCGTTCTTCAGGGCGACGGTGCTGACCAGCAGAAGCCCCCAGAGGACAGCGCCCGAAGCGGCCAGCACGGCCCACAGCGCAATCACCGCGCCGCCGAAGGCATGGGCGCGCAGGATGCGCTGCTCGTGGGTCTCGGCTGTCTTCAGTCCCTGATAGCGCAACAGGTCCCGGTAGTAGCGGCCCCACATGGCCTGAAAGAGTGCCGCCAGCAGGATTCCCAGCAGGACATCGACCAGCTTGCAGATGGACTTGGGAATTTCCCTGAGCGGATGGGTCAAGGAATAGAAGATCCCGGCATGGACCACCGCACCATAGCGCTCGCCGTTCAGGGTCTCGAAGCGATCGTCGATGCCGTATTGTCCGCCGAGGAATACGACCCGGCCGGCCAGATCCCCGGCCTCGGGGATTTCATCCACTGCCGAGAAGGCGGAGATGTTGTGTTCGAGTGCCGGGTCGAAGTAATTGGCATTGATCAGCTTCATGCCCTTGATCGACAGCCCATTGCCGGTGGCGTTCAGGAAAAATCCGGGATCGAGGAAGTCGGCCTGCTCGATCCCGCCTCCGGCAATCTTCGCGCAGGCCGCGGGGCGACGGGCCCTGCCTGTCTCGTCGTGCCCAGCGTCCTGCGGCTTTGTCTGCGCGGGCTGCAGCAGGCGCGCGGCCACCTGCGCGAACGTGGGCAGTTCGGCGCTGTAGCGCAGCACCATGCCGTCGCTGGCATGCAGGGTGGACAGGCCGAAATGGACGCCGCCCTGGCAGAGCTTCTGCATCCAGGCGAATTTCTGCTGGCGCAGTTCGAGGTCTTCGACCGGGAGCGGGGTCGCCAGCACCACCGGGGTCGTCCGGGCGGCTGCCAGCAGCAGCTCGTCCAGCTGCGCCTGCGCCCGGACTTCCTGATCGCTGCGCGCCCGGATGGGCGACAGATCCAGGTCGACGGCGAGCAGCGACGGGTGGGCGTCGAGCACTGCGGCGAAGACCTCGGACAGCTTGCGCCGCTCCAGCGGCGACACCTGGCGGAAGTCCCTCTCGTACATCTCGTTCGAAATCAGCAGAACCCGGGGGATGGTTTCCGGTCGGTCGTTCAGTGCTGCCGCCTTGCCGAGCGTCGGCAGGTCGATCGACGAGGCCAGGCTGTAGGTATAGGACTCGACCCGGTCGAAAACCGAAAACATGCTGAGGATCGTCACCAGCGTCGCCGACATGATCGACATGTACAACTGCTTGTCGGCAATGACCTGGCGGGCCACCAGCAAAAGCTTCAGCAGACGGGGTTTGAGCTGCGTCATGCGGAACAACTCAGTTCTTGCGGAAGAGGAAGTCGCCGCCCGGCGTATGACCGGCCGAGAGCAGGCCACCCAGCTGCGGCTCCTGGGGGAAATCCTTCTCCACTTCTTCCTTCACCGCCATGTGGATCTGAGTCGCCGTCGATTGTCGATCGACCTGGGCCAGTGCTCCGATCAGGTGATGCGCGAAGATCGAGTGCCCGCCGAGACCATCGTCCGACACCGGCTCTTCGCCACCCGAACTCAGGGCCAGCACGGAACGCCGCAGCAGGATTTCCTCGGCGCTCTCCCCCCGGCTTTCCACCTTCGCTTCCTTGGTCAGCGTGCCGGAGAAGCAGCTGTCCGATACCAGCAGGATCTGGCGGGCCGGATTGGCGTTGAGCAAGCGGGCAATGTCGCCGTTCGAGATCCAGGTTTCCGGGTTCGTCTCGTTCGCATCCACCGGCAGCCAGAAGCCCTGCCGGGTGTCGTCGAGCTCGTAGCCGTGGCCGGCATACATGACGACGATGTTGTCGTTGGGTCCCGCCGTCTCGGCAAGCCGTTTGAGGGCCAGGATCATCTCGCGCTTGCCGGCATTGGGGACGACCTCGACCTCGTAACCGAGGCGTTCGCGCAGCAGACCGCCGACCGACTCCACATCGCCGACGGGTGTCTGCAGCGCCGGAATGTTGCCGCTGTAGGCGTTGTTGCCGAAGAGCAGGGCCGTCTTGCGCCCGCTGCCCTTGGCCACGGCGAGCGAATCGATGCGCTCCGGAACGCAGACTTCGGAAGCGGTCTGCGTGCAAGCGGGGATATCGGCTGCCGCGGGATTCCGCCTGATGAGGTCCAGTGCTTCACGATACAGCTCGGTGCGTGCATTCCGCCGGCCTATTTCGGCGGCCAGGAAGGCCGTGAAACGGTCAGGTGCCGTTCCCGATTGAGCAGGGGCGCCGGCCCCTTCGCCGTCCGCCGTACTCGCGAGGGTCAGGCTGGCTGCCGGTGTGACGTCCAGGACGGGCGCGCGATCGGGCAAGCTCGTGGCCAGCGTCGGCGGCAAAACGAGCGGCGCCTGGCGCTCCGTCGAGGTCGGTACTTCGGGGCGGACCGGGGGCTCGGGAGGTGCGACGGAAGCCACGCAGTTCGGGGCGAAGCTCAGGCAGGGATAGCCGCCATTGGCTCCGCTGAGGATCTTCCATACGGGAGTGCTGAAGTTCCAGTCGGCGGCGACGAAGTTGGCTTGGTTCTGCATGTCGGCGGTGCCGAGGCCGATGACCCCATCGCTGGACCCATTGCCGACGCCAGACAGCCCGGAATTGACCTCGCTGTCCCAGAAACTGCCGCTTACCGAACTGAACGGGCTACTAGACCCGATCAGTCCGCCAATATAGCGACCTGTCCCGCTCACACTGCCGGCGGCGTAGGTTCTGGTGATCGTTCCAAGGTTGTATCCTGCCAGCCCGCCGACGAATCCAGCCCCGGCAACGCTGCCGATCGCGTAGGCGTCGGTGATCGTCCCCTTGTCGTTGTATCCAAGCAATCCGCCAACATAGTCGCCCGGCCCCGTCACGCTGCCGCTGGCGTAAGCGCTGGTGATGGCTCCGCTGCTATATCCGGCAAGACCGCCCAGATAGGAACTGGGGCCGTATTTATTGCCGGTCCCGATCACGCTACCGGTGGCGTAGCTGTTGCTGATCGTGGCGCCTTCGTTGTCACCGACCAGGCCGCCGATAAAGGAATCATGGCCCGTCACGCTGCCGCTGGCGTGGCTGTTGGTGATCTGGCTGTAGTTGAGACCCACGAGCCCACCCACGGCGAAATCGTCCGAGGTCACGTTGCCCGTCGCGTAGCTATTGCTGATCGGGCCGTAGTTGTAGCCAGCGAGTCCGCCGACGAGGCCGTTGCCGTAGACCTTACCGGTCGCGTAGCTGTCGCTGATCGGGCCGTTGTTGTTGCCTACCAGTCCACCGGCATTGCTTCCGGCGCCACTGCTGACATTGCCTGTGGCGTAACTGTTGTTGATCGGGGCATCATAGTTGATCCCCACCAGGCCGCCGACCGAGTCGAGGCCGCTCGCATCGACCTTCGCGAAGCTGTTGTCGATCTTTCCGTAGTTCTCTCCCACCAGCCCGCCGACAAACCCTCGGCCAGTTACGCTCCCGCCGACCAGGCCGACGTTGCGCAACGAGGAACTGCTTGAAGTGGATCCGAACAGGCCAACCCCGATGGTTTGCGGGAAGTTGATGGTGAGTCCGGTGATGGTATGCCCCAGTCCGTCGAACTTGCCGGTGAAAGGATTCCTTCTGCCTCCGAGCGGCTGGAAGCCGGCCCCCCCGTTCCAATCGCTCGTGGTCGACGCATCGATGTCGCCGCCGAGCGCGTAGCGGCCGCCGAGATTGCCGTTGACGCCCTGCAGATCGAGGCCGGTGAGGCTGCCCTGGGCGCCGAGCGCATTGATCACCGTGTAGGGCAACCCGTTGATCGTCAGGAAGCCTGTGCCCGAGCGCCCCGGAAAATCCACCCGGCCGGCGAAGTTTCCTTCCGCGTCGAATCCCATCAGCACCTTGCCGCTGCCGGGCTCCAAGTTCAGACTGGCCTCGCCGGAAGCGGTCATCACCGCGTTGATGCGCACGTCGTTGGTCGCCCTCAGCGTCAGCGTGTTACTGCTCCAGCTCACCGCGTCATTTACATGGATGTTGCCGTCGCTGCCGGGGGTGCTCACGATCTCGAAACTGGTGGTGGCGAGCGTGGCAGACAGCGCGGTGCCGCTGATGTCGCCGCCGCTGGCCGCGATCGTGAAGCCGTCGGGGTCGATCAGCCAGGTGCCGGTCCGGCCCTGCGGCGCACGGGTGTCCATCTGGATGCCGTCACCGATCCTGACCCGGCTGCCCGAGGTCTCGACGAAGCCGCCCTCCCCACCTCCTTTTCCACCGGCGTCGCCGCCGCGGGCGCTGATGCTGCCGTCCATGCGCGTGATGCTTCCAGGATTCTCGAGGTCGGCGATCAGCGTGACCGTGCCGCCCCGGCCAGCGCTGCCGGGGGCCGCGTCGGCTGCGATGCGCCCGGAATGATCGATCTCGTCCGAGGCGATCAGCTCGATGCGGCCGCCGTCGCTGACGAGGCCGACGGCTTCGAGGCTGCCCGAGTTGCGCACGACGCCGCCCTGGAGCCGGTTCGCGGCCAGCGCCGAGAGGATGATCTGGCCGCCGGGCGCGAGCACCGCCTGCCGGTTGTCGACCAGCGCCGCGATCTCGGACGGCTCGACGAAGACGCGTGTTGCTGCCCCCGCCAGTTGCAGCGTGACGACCTCACCCGCTGCGAGCACCACGGTGCCTGCCTGCGCGACGATGACGCCCTGGTTGCGCACTTCCGGTGCCAGCAGCGCGATGTAGCCGTCGATTCCGGCCTGCAGGCTGCCTTCGTTGATCAACGCTGCGCTACTGCCATGGCGCCGGAAGATGTTGTTCCCGGCCATGAAGTCATCGGTCGAGAGGGTGTGCGTGGTGGCCACGAGCCCGCCGACGTCCACCGAGGCGGAAGGAGCGAAGTAGACGCCGTTGGGGTTGGTCAGGAAGACCTGTCCGTTGGCCTTGATGCTGCCGAAGATCTGGCTGGGCTGCGTATCCAGCACCCGGTTCAGCGTCACCGCAGCGGCCGAGTGCTGGACAAAATCGACGCGGGCCTGGCTGCCGACGTTGAAGGTCTGCCAGTCGATGACCGCACGGTTGCTGGTCTGCGTGACGGTCATGGCAGCCCCGGACTGGCTGAGGCTGGCCTGGCCGGCGACGACCTGGCCGCCGGTGGGCAGCTCGGTGGCGGCGGGTGGGGCTGCCAGTGTCGGCGATCCCAGTGCCAGCGCCAGCAGCGGGGCCAGCGGACGCGCGCAGCGGCTGGCCTTGCCGCGCGCCTTGGCGGTTTCGGCGACGGCCACCCAGGCGCCCGTGATCGCGTTGAAGACGATGCGGAAAGTGTGGTTCATCAATCGTCTCCGCGATCAGATGGGCAGGCTCGCGGACAGCCAGCCTCGGTTGAGTGTTCTGCTGCCATCCTGGTCGGTGCCTGCCAGCGTCGGATTGGGGTTGTTGCCGATGCGGTGGGCCCAGGTGGCCTTGAAGCTGACGCCGAAGGGGGAGAGCCATTCCAGGGACAGGCCGGCGCCTTCGAGACGGTAACGGTTGAGCTGCGCGGCACCGGGGAAGTCGTTGTCGCTATTTACCGTCACCTGGCCCCAGTCGTAGAAGCCGGCCAGCGTGAGCTTGTGCGGCAGTTTGGCGCGCAGTTCGAGGCTCAGCAGCTGACCGCTGCTGCCGCCGGCCTCGTTCACCGGATAGGCGCGCACGCCTGCCGGCCCGCCCAGGTAAAACTTCTCCGAGGAGTCCAGATTGTCCTTGGCCAGCTGCCCAGAGTAAGCGGCGTAGAACGACAGCGGGCCGGAGATCATCTGGTGGCGCGACGCGGCGAAGGCGAGCTTGAGGTAACGCCCTTCGCTGCGCGGGCCGGCCAGGTCGGCAGCCTGGTTCGGCGATCCGTCCAGGTCCACCCTGCCACTGACGAGGCTGAGGTTGGCCATGCTGGCCCCACCGCCGAGGATGTTGTCGAAGCGGTTGCCGACGAGGCTTGCCGTCAGGCTGTCCACCCGGTAGTTGCTCGTCGTCTGTGCAGCCGCGCGGTTGTCGAAGCGCTTGTGGTCGGCGACGAGTTTCAGATAGAGGTTGGACAGGCGCGAACGCAGCAGGGGGTAGCTCGCGTCGAAGCCGAAGGCGGAAGAGCTGCCGGTCAGATCCGCAGCGGCGAATTCGTCGGCGACGACGCGGTAATCCAGCCGGGAAGCGTGGGTGCCGACGCGCCAGCCATTGACGCCGACCGGCAGCATGAAGCCCAGGCGCAGGTAATCGCTGCCTTGCGAATGGATGACATCGAGCGTCGCCTGGTCGCCCCGGCGCAGCGGGCTGTTGACGGCGAGGCCGGCGATCACCCGCGGGCTGCCCGTCGAGCGGGCTCCGTGGTTGTCCAGGTTCACGACGCCATTCAGGTAGGGGCCGTCCGCCAGCTTCAGCACCACGTCGGTTTCCCCGTGTGCGGCGCCTTCGCGCAGGCTGGCCGTGGAGGTCAGTCCGGGTAGGTCCTCGATCAGCAGCAGGGCCCGGTCGAGGGCTGCGGCGTCCAGCGGCTCGCCCCGTTTCGACGCCGTCTCAAGTAGTCCGGTGATGGTCTCGGTCTGCACCCGGGCCAGCGGCACGCCGTCGAGCACAGCCTTGCCGAAGACGGCTTCGACGATCTGCAGCATGACGACGCCGTCGCGGATGACCTGTCGTGGCACATAGACCCTCACGATCCAGCCCGCCGCGCGATAGGCTTCGCCGACAGCCGCCGCGGCCTGCTGCAGTTCGTTGAAGCTAAGCGGTCGGTTCAGATACGGCGCGACGACCGGCGCCAGCTGTGCGTCGCTCAGCAGCTGATTGCCGACGAAGCGGAAAGCGCGGACGGTGACCGTCGCCCCCGGCAGGCCGCGCATCGGCGCAGGCAGCGGGGCGATCTCGGGTCCGGGCGACGGGGTCGGTAGCGACGGGCGGCTCTGTTCCATCTGCTGCATCAGGGAACCGGCATCCGGCGGTGTCTGGGCATGGCCTCCGCTCGGGAGCAATCCGAGTGGCAGGAGCGCCAGGGCGTAAAGGTAGGATTTCATGGAGGAGGCGCTCAAACGGGGTGGATTCGGCGAGCGCAGCGCGTTTTCAAAGCCCGAGCGCAACAGCCGTGAGTCATTGGCAGCAGATCATGGGGGGGCTTCGCGGAGGCAGCCGTGCTCGCGGACTGTGACCGCGTCTGCCGGGAGCAAAGCGGCATGGCTCTCTCGAAGCTGGCCATTACGTTCCCACAATTTCCCACGCTAGGATAAGACTTCCAGATTGCGGAATTATTTCAGCGGAAATGAAGCGGGCCGCTCGAGGCGGCCCGATGGGATGCTGCGCGCAGGTCGGCGGTCGCCGGCCGTTCATCGTCTTTCCCGCGCTATGCGACGCGCTCGATGACGATGGCGACGTAGAGTTCGCCCGCCCTGATCACCTTACTGCCCGGCTCCCGGTGCAAACGTCGCCCATCTCGATCCCTTGCGTCCACTGCTCCAGTTCCTTGATCCGGTTGTTCGTGATCTCGACAAGAGCGCTGCATAGGCACATGTCGTAAACACTTCCATACTCGGCAAGATCTTCGTGCGGGTACAGGGACCGGAGATGCGCTTCTCGATAGGCGAGCCAGGCGCGTTGAGCGCTCTGCATGTGCTTGATGAAGCTTTTGTCCGCATGATAGTTGCGCAGTATTTCCGCGTAAGTCTTCCGGAGTTTCTGTTCGGCCTCCTTTTGTTCGGCGCATGCATCCGTGTTCATCTCGCTTTGCGTTTGTGCAGCGGCTGCACCGGAAAACCACACCAGCACGACGACGAGCAGTATCCACGGCCGCTTGGCAATGCCAACACGTGCATTCATCGAATGATCCTCGTGACGCTGCTTGAGCCACCCCGGGCTGACCAGGATCCATCGCTGGGGCGCGGCCAGCGGGCTGGTGAACCGGGGACGACCAAGCTGCGTCAATGTGGATCCGAGGGCGGCAACCTGCTTGTTCACCGCGTCCTCGGCAAGCTTCGTGTCTTTCTTCAGTAGATCGTCGCCCGTTTCCCGGGATATTCCGCCGAGAAAAATTTTCTCGTTTTCTCTTCCGTCACATTTCCCCTTGTGGACAAGGTGACCCCAGCCGATGGTGCAGTGTCCGCCTCCGTCGGTGTCATAGAGTTCCGACTGGAAGGTTTCGAAGTCCTGGATCAACTTCAAACCTTCAGAGCCGAGCGACATCCCGAGTGTTGTCTCTGCCATTGCTAGCACTCCTCTGTCTCTTGTGGACGGTGATGACCTGGATGCTCGATGAGTCCGGTTTGTCCCTCGCGCCGCAAGCGCTGTTCAGTCGGGCGCCGCGAGGGAGGGGCGTCTTGACGCGTACGAACCGACGCCCTGCGTATGTGCTTCAGCATTCTAATCCTATGTCATTTTTTGTGCGTGGTTGAGGAGGCGCTTGCGCTCGCAAGCGGTCTGCCAGAGGGCGACTCGATGCTGCAGTGGGTATCGCCTCCGCAAAATCAATCGGGCCGCTCAAGGCGGCCCGACGGGTGCTGGTGCAGGTCGGCGATCGCACGCCGGCTGTTCCTTCTCTACGCGACGCGTTCGATGACGACGGCGATGCCGTGGCCGACGCCGATGCACAGGCTGGCGACGGCGTAGCGGGCCTGGCGGCGTTCGAGTTCGCGCGCGGCCGAGAGCAGGATGCGCGCGCCTGAGGCGCCGAGCGGGTGGCCGAGGGCGATGCCGCCGCCGTTGGGGTTCACACGCGGGTCGTCGAAGGCGATGTCGAGCAGCTTGAGGCAGCCGAGCACCTGCGGCGCGAAGGCTTCGTTGATCTCGATCACGTCGATGTCGGCGAGCGAGAGGCCGGCGCGGGCGAGTGCTTTCGGGATTGCGTAGGCGGGGCCGACGCCCATGATGGCCGGTTCGACGCCGGCGACAGCGCCGGCGAGGATGCGCGCCATCGGCCTGGCGCCGGCTTTCTCGCCGATGGCCTTGTTGCCGACCAGCACGGCGACGGCGCCGTCATTGACGCCCGAGGCGTTGCCGGCGGTGACGACACCGCCCGTGAACAAGGGCTTCAGCTTGGCGAGGCTGTCGTAGTTGGTGTCGGGACGCGGGTGCTCGTCCTCGGCGACGATCACCGGCGGCGTCTTGCGTCCGGTCGGCACCGAGATCGGCAGGATTTCGCCGGCGAAGAAGCCGGCGGCCTGGGCAGCGGCGTACTTCGCCTGCGAGGCGGCGGCGAAGCGGTCGGAGTCCTCGCGGCTGATGCCGAACTTCGCGGCGACGTTGTCGCCGGTTTCGGGCATGCTGTGGTTGCCGAACTGCTCGACGACCTTCGGGTTAGGGAAGCGCGCGCCGATGGTCGAATCGAAGACCTTGAAGTCGCGGCTGTAGGCCGATTCGGCCTTGCCGACGACGAAGGGTGCGCGGCTCATGCTCTCGACGCCGCCGGCGACATAGAGCTCGCCTTCGCCGGCGCTGACCGCGCGTGCGCTGTCGAGGATCGCGGCCAGGCCGCTGCCGCACAGGCGGTTAACGGTCTGGCCGGCGATCGACGGCGGCAGGCCGGCGAGCAGCGCCGCGTGGCGGCCGACGTTGCGGCCGTCCTCGCCGGTCTGCGCGGCGCAGCCGAGGACGACGTCCTCGATCGCATCGACGGCGAACGGCGAGCGCGCGACCACTTCCTTGATGACGGTGGCGACCAGGTCGTCGGGACGGACCGGGGCGAGCGCGCCGGCGTGGCGGCCGATCGGGGAACGCAGGCCGGAGTAGAGATAGGCGTCGAGCATCGGTTTTCCTCTGTTGTGGATCGTTTTGGTTTTATCGGAAGGCGCCCGGTTATTGGCTTGAAACTGCGCAGTGCTGAAGCCCCTGCCCGAAGTCGCAGCCCGTCATCGCGAGCCCGCAGGGCGTGGCGATCCAGTGCGTGGGCCTGGCATCGAGTCGCCGGTGGATCTCTGGCAAGGACGAGGAGCCAAGGGAACGAACTGGATTGCCACGGCGCTGCGCGCCTCGCAATCACGGGATCGAAGCGAATGGGTGTGGTTCATGTTCCGTGCGGAACTCGCCGTGATCCTTTGCCAGGTCCGGAGCCGGGATTCAGGCACGCTCCGGGGTCAGCAGCGAGACGCCGAGCCGGGCGCGGCGGATCAGCCAGGGGCTGGGCCGGTAGCGCGGGTCGCGGTAGAAGTCGGAGAGCCCTTCGAGGATGCTCAGTACCTTCGCCGTACCGAGCTGGTCGCCGAAGGAGAGCGGCCCGTACGGGTAGCCGAGGCCGAGCTTGACCGCGCGGTCGATGTCTTCCGGCGTCGCGATGCGCTGCTGCGCCATGTCGCAGCCGATGTTCACGATCATCGCCAGCACGCGCTGGACGACGAAGCCGGGGCTGTCGTCGATCAGCGTTGCCGGCACACCGTCGCCGGCGAAGAGCGCGCGTGCCGACTCGGCGAGCGCAGGGGAGGTGAGCGGGTTGCGCATCAGCGTGCGCTGCCGGTCGATGAACAGCGGGTCGAGCGCGAGCGTGCGCGCGGGGTCGAGCTGCTCGGCGAGCGCGCTGCTCGTGCAGTCGGCGCCGAGCGGCATGACCAGGCACAGCGAAGCCGCGGTCGGCGTCTCGCAGCGGTCGATGCTCGCGCCGAGCTTCTCCAGCAGCGCGACGACTTCGCCGTGGGCGGCGAGGTTGCGCCGGCTGACCCAGACCGGCGGGCAGGGCGCGGCGCTCGCCGCATGCTGAGGCGCCGGCTGCTGCTGCGCGCCGTCGACGTACTGGTAGAAGCCGCGCTGCGTCTTGCGCCCGAGCAGGCCGGCGGCGAGGCGCTGGCGGATCAGCGGCGACGGACGGTAGCGCGGTTCCTGGTAGTACTGCTCGTAGATCGACTCCATCACCGGCTGCGAGACGTCGAGCCCGGTCAGGTCGAAGAGCTCGAACGGACCCATGCGGAAGCCGGCGGCGGCGCGCAGGATGCGGTCGATGTCGGCAAAGCCGGCGATGCCTTCGCCGAGGATGCGCAGCGCCTCGGTGCCGTAGCCCCGACCGGCGTGGTTCACGATGAAGCCTGGTGTGTCGCTGGCGCGCACCGGCGTGTGTCCCATGCGCTTGGCGATCGCGGTAAGCGCCTCGCCGACCCAGGGCGCGGTGACGATGCCGTCGATCACCTCGACCAGCTTCATCAGCGGTACCGGGCTGAAGAAGTGGAAGCCGGCGACGCGTTCGGGAACACGGCAGCCGGCGGCGATCGCGGTCACCGACAGCGAGGAGGTGTTGGTGGCGAGGATGCAGTCGTCGGCGACGATGTGTTCGAGCTGGCGGAAGAGTTCGCGCTTGGCGTCGAGCTTCTCGACGATCGCCTCGACGACGATGTGGCAGCCGGCGAGTTGCGCGAGATCGTCGGCGACGACAAGGCGCGCGCTCGCGGCCTCGGCCTCGGCTGTGCCGAGCTTGCCCTTGGCCGCGAGCGTCGCCAGCGTCCTGGCGATCGCGTCGCGCGCTTCGGCAGCGGCGCCGGGACGGCTGTCGTTGAGGACGACGGTGGCACCACCCTGGACGGCGATCTGCGCGATGCCGCGGCCCATCAGGCCGGTGCCGACAACGCCGAGGTTCAGGTCGGGACGAGTTGCGTCGAGCATGGTTCAGTTTCCTTTGAAGACGGGAGCGCGCTTTTCCATGAAGGCGTGCATGCCTTCCTTCTGGTCGGCGCTGGCGAAGAGGAGCTGGAACGCCTTGCGTTCGAGCATCAGCGCAGCTTCGAGCGACGCATCCTGGCCGGCGATGACCACTTCCTTGATCTGCTGGATCGCCAGCGGCGGCAGCGCGGCGATCTGCTGCGCGAGTTCGAGCGCGCGCGCCTGCACCGCTTCGTCGGCGACGACCTCGCTTGCCAGCCCCATCGCCAGCGCCTCGCGCGCCGGCACCGGCTGGCCGGTGAGCAGCATCTTCATCGCCTGGAACTTGCCGACCGCGCGCGTCAGCCGCTGCGTGCCGCCGGCGCCGGGCATGATGCCGACCTTGACCTCGGGCTGGCAGAAGCTCGCCTTCTCGCCGGCAACGATGATGTCGGCGTGCATCGCCAGTTCGCAGCCGCCGCCCCAGGCAAAGCCGTTGACCGCGGCGATGACCGGCTTCGGACACGCGGCGATCGCCGCCCACAGGCGGTGGTTGGCGCGCAGCATCATCTCGATGGCGCCGGCGTCGGCCATCGCGCGGATGTCGGCGCCGGCTGCGAAGTACTTCTCACCGCCGGTGAGGACGATGCAGCGCACCTCGGGGTCGGCACCGAGGGCCGTGAAATGGACGGCGAGTTGCGCGCGTACTTCGTTGTTCAGCGCGTTGCGCGCTTCGGGGCGGTTGATCCGCACTTGCGCCACACCGGGCGCGAGGGTTTCAAGGAGGACTTCGCTCATCGGGGCTCAGCGGTTGGTGAAGTTCGGTTTGCGTTTCTCGACGAAGGCGGCCATGCCTTCCTTCTGGTCGGCGAGCGCGAAGGAGGCGTGCAGCGTGCGCCGCTCGAACAGGAGACCCTCGTTGAGCGGGCCTTCGAAGGCGCGGTTGACCGATTCCTTGAGCATCATCAGCACCGGCAGCGAGTACGAGGCGACCTGCCGCGCGGCCGCCATGGCCTCGTCGAGCAGCTGGTCGGCCGGGTAGATGCGCGCGACGAGTCCCGCGCGTTCGGCTTCGTCGGCGCTCATCAGGCGGCCGGTGAGGCACAGGTCCATCGCCTTGGTCTTGCCCACCGCGCGCGGCAGGCGCTGCGTGCCGCCGGCGCCGGGGATGGTGCCGAGCTTCACTTCCGGCTGGCCGAAGCGCGCGTTGTCGGCGGCGAAGACGATGTCGCACATCATCGCCAGCTCGCAGCCGCCGCCGAGCGCGACGCCGGAGACCGCGGCGATGACCGGCTTGCGGAAGGTCTTCAGCCGCTCCCAGTTGCGCGTGATGAAGTCGCCCTTGTAGGCGTCCATGTAGCTGTAGGTCGCCATCGCCGAGATGTCGGCGCCGGCGGCGAAGGCTTTCTCCGAGCCGGTGATGACGACGCAGCCGATGGTCTCGTCGGCTTCGATCTTGTCGAGCGCCGCACCCAGCTGGTCCATCAGCGCGTCGTTGAGCGCGTTCAGGACCTGTGGCCGGTTCAGCCGGATCAGCGCAACCTTGTCGTGGAGTTCGAGGAGGATTTCGTCGTTCATCAGGCCACCGCCACTTGTTCGCCGAAGTTCTTGGCCATTTCGCGCAGTTTGAATTTCTGCAGCTTGCCGCTCGGCGTCTGCGGCATCTGTTCGAGCACTTCGAGGCGTTCGGGGAAGTACTGCTTGGTCATCTCCAGTTCGGTGAAGTAGGCAGTCATGTCCTCGAAGGTGAAGCTCTGTCCCTGCTTCAGCGCGACGAAGGCGCAGACGCGCTCGCCGAAGCGCTTGTCGGGATAGCCGACGACGGCCACCGAGGCAATCGCCGGGTGCTTGTAGAGCAGGTTCTCGATCTCGACGACCGGGATGTTCTCGCCGCCGCGGATGATCACGTCCTTGCTGCGGCCGGAGATGCGGATGTAGCCTTCGGCGTCGATGAAGGCGATGTCGCCGGTGTCGAACCAGCCGTCGGCGTCGACGTTGTTGAGGTGCGGGCGCTTCAGGTAGCCGGCGAAGTTGGAACAGCCGCGAACGTACAGCTCACCCGACTCGCCGGCCGGCAGCGTGCGGCCGTCGGCGCCGACGACCTTGACTTCCATTCCGGGCAGCGGGCGTCCGTCGGAAATCGCCGACTTCTCGAAGGCGCGTGCCGGTTCGGTGACGGTCACCGCGCCGTTCTCGGTCATCCCCCAGGCCGAGCTGATGCGCAGCCCCATCAGCTTGTGTGCGCGCTCGATCAGCACCGGCGGAATCGGCGCGCCGGCGCAGTTGAACTTGGTGAAGGTCGGCGAGGTGCTGTCACCGGCCTCGACCGCGTTGCACATGTCGGCGACGAAGGTGGTCGAGGCCATGCTGAAGGTGACGCCTTCGGCGCGGACGATCTCCAGCGCCTTCTTCGCCTCCCAGGCGTCCTGCAGTACCGTCGTTGCCTTGAGGATCAGCGGCAGCATGGCGAGATAGCCGAAACCGGTCAGGTGCGCCATCGGCGAGGCGCCGAGGATCACTTCCGACGAGGACAGTTCCATCCGCTCGGCGTAGGCGAACAGGTTGGAGAACAGCGTGTTCGAGGTATGCATCACCCCCTTCGGCTCGCCGGTCGTCCCCGAGGTGTACATCAGCATCATCACCTCGTCGGCGCCCAGGCGCGGCGCGCCTGCGGGAAGCGGCGGCGTGTCGTCGCGCATCAGGAGCGCCTCGAAGCTGTCCGCGCCTTCGCCTTCGACGACGACGAGCTGCCTGAGGTGCGGCAGGCCGGGGAGCATGCCGCGCGCCATCTGCTCATAGTCGAAACCGCGGTAGGTCTTGGGGACGACGAAGACCTTCGATTCGCCGAAGTTGAGCATGAAGTTGAGTTCATGCTGGCGGAAGATCGGCATCATCGGGTTGGCGACGGCGCCGATGCGTGCGCAGGCGAGCGAGAGGACGATGAACTCCAGCCAGTTGGGCAGCTGGAAGCTGACCACGTCGCGGGCGCCGACACCGAGCGCCACCAGGCCGCGCGCGGCCTGGTCGACGCGCTGGTCGAGTTCGCGGTAGCTGACGCGCGTCGGCTGCGCGTCGCGGAAGCGGTACGCGACCACCGCTGTCTTCTCCGGACAGTCGTGCAGCGCGCGCTGGAAGCAGGTTTCGATGGTCTCGTCGCGCCAGAAGCCTTGCGCCTTCATCGGGACCATGCGGTCGGCCAGCAATACGGGGTCAAATTCCACGGCGTCTCCTCCAGTTTTTGCCCTGTTCAAGTTAGGTTGGGTACGCTAAACGCTTATGCGCTAAGTGTCAATGGGTTGCTACAAATGAGCATCGGTGCGCCTCCAGTGTTTGTGCGGCGCAGCAATGGTTTGTGAAAAATTTGTTTCTGCGCAGTGGTTTGGAGCAATCGGTATCAGATTGTGCAACTAGTTTCCCGGCGTACTTCTCCAATCTAAGTAAATACATTGACAAAAAACCCGGGGGCTTCTTAGAATGGCGCGAATCTTCATCCACGAGGTCCCAGTCATGGAATTCAGTCTCAGCGCCGAGCAGCAAGCTCTGGTCGATACCGCCGCCAAGTTCGCCAAGAATCGCCTCGCTCCCTCCTACCGGGCCCGCGAGAAGGCCGAGTGCATCGAGCGCGAACTCATTGCCGAGATGGGCGAGATGGGCTTCCTCGGCCCGGAAATCCCCGAAGAGTTCGGCGGCATGGGCGTCGATTGCGTCACCAGCGGCCTGCTGCTCGAACAGATCGCCTACGGCGACTTCAATGTTTCCTACGTCAACCTGCTCACCTCGCTGTGCGGCCACATCCTGGCGACGTACGGGCGCTCGACCGAGACCCGTGACTGGCTGACCGAAGTGATCGCCGGCAGGAAGGCGATCGCCATCGCGCTGACCGAGCCGTCTGCCGGTTCGGATGCCGCCAACCTGAAGCTGAAGGCGAGCAAGGACGGTGACGACTACATCCTCTCCGGCGAGAAGACCTCGATCTCGATGGCGACGCAGTCCGACGTGGCGGTGGTGTTCGCGCGTACCGGTACGACCGAGCAACGCGCGCACGGCATCAGCGCCTTCCTCGTGCCGATGGATCAGCCGGGGATCACGCGCACCCAGTTCGACGACATCGGCACGCGTCCGGTCGGGCGCGGTTCGATCTTCTTCGACGGCGTGCGCGTGCCGAAGTCGATGATGCTCGGCGAGGAGGGTCAGGGTTTCGTTCAGGTGATGCATGGCTTCGACTACAGCCGCGCCCTGATCGGCCTGCAGTGCATGGGCGTTGCGCGTGCCTCGCTCGACGAAGCCTGGCGCTACGTGCAGGAGCGCGAAGCTTTCGGCAAGCCCTTGAGCGATTTCCAGGGCGTGACCTTTCCGCTGGCCGAGGCCGAGACCTTCTACGAGGGCTGTCGCGCGCTCTGCCTGCGCACGCTGTGGCTCAAGGACCAGGGTCTGCCGCACACTGCCGAAGCGGCGATGTGCAAGTGGTGGGGACCGAAGCTCGCCTGCGACATCATCCACCAGTGCCTGCTCACGCACGGTCACGGCGGCTACGGTGCCGACTACGACTTCGGCCAGCGCTACCGCGACGTGATGGGTCTGCAGATCGGTGACGGCACGGCGAACATCATGAAGATGATCATCGGCCGCCAGCGCGTGAAGGATTTCAAGATCTGAGCGCACGGGCGGCGGGGGAGGTGTCACCACCTCCTCCGCGTTTCAGATCTCCGACATGTTGCGTTGCAGGAGACTGATGTAGTGAATGAAGGCCAGGCGGTCGTCGAAGGAGAAGCCTTTGAGGGCCTGCTTGTAGAACGCGTCGATCGGTTCGGACAGGTCGGTCCACAGCGCTTCGCCCTTGGCCGTGAGGCTGACCTTGCGCGAGCGGCGGTCGTCGGCACAGGGCTTGCGCTCGACCAGTCCGTCACGTTCGAGGCGCGCGAGGAGGCCGGCGAGGTTCTGGCGGCTGACGAGCAGGTAGCGCGACAGGTCGCCGACGCTCATCCCGGCGGCGGCCTGCGGCCGGGAGAGCGCACCGAGCACCGACCATTGCTGGGTGGTTATTCCAACAGCATTGGTGCCGCGCGTCTGCAGGGTGTTGGCGGCCTGGAAGAAGCGGAAGAACAGTCGGTTGGCGATCTCGTCCACGACGGCCCGGCTGGTGGTGTTGTTTTCGGTCATGAGCGTTCGCAGACAAAGTTGAGCAGGCGTTATTGAAGCGTAGAGGGTGGCCAAAAAGCAATGGCCGTTGTTTGAAATATATCAAAGTCATCATTCAGGAGATATGTTATGCGTGGATTGAAGGAAAAGGTGGTCATCGTTACCGGCGGCGCCGGCGGCATCGGCGCGGCGATCTGCCGCCGCTTCGGCGAAGAGGGCAGCGCGGTTGCCGTTTTCGACATCAACCAGGCTGCGGCCGAAGCGGTTGCTGCCGACATCCGTGAAAAGGGTGGCAAGGCGCAGGCCTTCGCGGTCGATATCACCAACCAGGACGCCGTCAACGCCGGCGTCGCCGCCGCCGAAGCCGCGCTCGGCCCGATCGACGTGCTGGTGAACAACGCCGGCTGGGACAAGATCGGCAACTTCCTCGCCACCGAGAAGCCGCTCTGGGACAAGATCGTCGCGATCAACCTGTACGGCGCGCTGTACATGACGCACGCCGTCGCCAAGGGAATGGCGGCGCGTGGCAGCGGCCGCATCGTGAACATCGCCTCCGACGCCGCCCGCGTCGGCTCCTCCGGCGAAGCCGTCTATGCCTTCTGCAAGGGTGGCCTGGTCGCCTTCTCGAAGACGCTGGCGCGCGAACTGGCGCGCAAGCAGATCAGCGTTAACGTCGTCTGCCCCGGACCGACCGATACGCCGCTGCTCGACGACATCTGCGGCGAAGGCGAACGCGGCGAGAAGCTGCGCGACGCCTTCACGCGCGCGGTGCCGTTCGGCCGTCTCGGCAAGCCCGAAGACCTGCCCGGCATCATCGCGCTGCTTTCCTCCGACGACGCGTCGTTCATCACCGGCCAGGTGATCAGCGTCTCCGGCGGCCTGACCATGGCCGGCTGAGGACTTCGATCATCTCCAGCCCGCAGGTCGGGTTGGCGCAACCCGACATCCAATCTTCTTCAGAGCAAGGACCCGAAAATGGAATACCAGGACATCCTCTACACCAAGGCTGACGGCATCGCCACCATCACCATCAACCGTCCGAAGCAGTTCAACGCCTTCCGCGCGCAGACCTGCGAGGAAATGATCCACGCTTTCAAGGACGCCGACTTCGATAAGAGCATCGGCGTCGTCGTCCTCACCGGCGCCGGCGAGAAGGCCTTCTGCACCGGCGGCGACCAGGGCACGCAGGACGGCGGCTACGGCGGCCGCGGCGTCATCGGCCTGCCGATCGAGGAAGTGCAGAGCGCGATCCGCGACATCTCGAAGCCCGTCATCGCCCGCGTCAATGGCTACGCGATCGGCGGCGGCAACGTGCTGGTCACCATCTGCGACCTCGCCATCGCCTCGGAAAACGCGCAGCTCGGCCAGGCCGGCCCGCGCGTCGGCTCGGTCGACCCCGGCTTCGGCACGGCGCTGCTGGCGCGCGTCGTCGGCGAGAAGAAGGCCCGTGAAATCTGGTACCTGTGCCGCCGCTACACGGCGCAGCAGGCGCTCGAAATGGGTCTGGTCAACGCCGTCGTCCCGCAGGACCAGCTCGACGCCGAAGTGAAGAAGTGGTGTGACGAGATCGTCGAGAAGAGCCCGACCGCGATCGCGCTGGCCAAGAAGTCGTTCAACGTCGACACGGAAATCATCCGCGGCATGGGTGGCCTGGCGATGCACGCGCTCAAGCTCTACTACGAGACCCCCGAGTCGGCCGAAGGCGGCAATGCCTTCCGCGAGAAGCGCAAGCCCGAGTTCCGCAAGTACGTCAAGTAAGCAGGCCGACGGGGGGCGGCGAGGAGCACTCGCCGCCCCCTTGCCGGCTGCCCGAGCACCTTTCCATCCCGGACGGCGCGAACCACGCGCAACCCCCAGTAGCGGCTGAAACGGACACACCCATGATCAGAGACCAGGAAACCCTCAACATTCTTCTCGACAGCCTCTCCCGCTTCGTCCGCGAGCGCCTGATTCCGCAGGAGTCGGTCGTCGCCGAGACCGACGAAATTCCCGCGTCGCTGGTCAGCGAAATGAAGGAACTCGGGCTCTTCGGCCTGTCCATCCCCGAGGAATACGGCGGCATGGGCCTGACCATGGAAGAGGAAGTCCTGGCCACCTTCGAGGTGACCAAGGCGTCGCCGGCCTTCCGTTCGCTCTTCGCCACCAACAACGGCATCGGCGCGCAAGGCATCGTCCTCGACGGCAACGACGAGCAGAAGCAGAAGTACCTGCCGCGTCTGGCCTCCGGCGAAATCATCGGCTCCTTCTGCCTGACCGAGCCCGACAGCGGCTCCGACGCCGGCGCCCTGCGCACCACTGCGATCCGTGACGGCGACCACTACGTCATCAACGGCACCAAGCGCTACATCACCAACGGTCCCGAGGCCGGCATCTACACGCTGATGGCGCGCACCGCCCCCGACGTCAAGGGACCGGCCGGCGTCTCGGCGATCATCGTCGAGCGCGACACGCCGGGGCTCAGTGTCGGCAAGATCGACAAGAAGATGGGCCAGAAGGGCGCGCACACTGCCGACATCATCTTCGAGAACTGCCGCGTTCCGGTCACCAACCTGCTCGCCGGCCGCGAAGGCCTCGGCTTCAAGACGGCGATGAAGGTACTCGACAAGGGCCGCATCAACATCGCCGCCGCCAGCGTCGGTGCCGCCGAGCGCATGCTCGAGGAAGCCTTGAAGTACGCCTGCGAGCGCGTCCAGTTCGGCAAGCCGATTGCCGAATTC
This sequence comes from Rhodocyclus purpureus, assembly GCF_016653115.1. Taxonomy (GTDB): domain Bacteria; phylum Pseudomonadota; class Gammaproteobacteria; order Burkholderiales; family Rhodocyclaceae; genus Rhodocyclus; species Rhodocyclus purpureus. The sequence goes on along the minus strand of NZ_NHRX01000027.1, from coordinate 9,224 downwards.
CAGTTGATCCAGGCGATGCTCGCCGACAGCAAGGCCGAAATCTACGCGGCCAGGTCGATGGTCCTCGACGCCGCCCGCCGCCGCGACCAGGGCCTCGACGTCGGCACCGAAGCGTCCTGTGCCAAGATGTTCGCCTCCGAGATGTGCGGCCGCGTCGCCGACCGTGCCGTGCAGATCTTCGGCGGCGCCGGCTACCTCGCCGAGTACGGGATCGAACGCTTCTACCGCGACGTCCGCCTGTTCCGCATCTACGAAGGCACCACCCAGATCCAGCAACTGGTGATCGCGCGCAACATGATTCGCGAGTACACCAAGTAAGCAGCACCGAGACAAAATTACGGGGACGGTATACTTAATTCTTTAGAATTGAGTATACCGTCCCCGTAATTGCTGGCTGCCCGGCAGCGCCGTCGCTAACGCTGGAGCAGCTTGATCCAGACGAACAGCACCTGGTCCTGGGACTCGGCCAACTGGGCGAGCTCGACCAGCGAGATCAGCTGATCCTGGATGTCTTCGGCGTCGAGCGCTTCGTCTTCATACGCTTCGGTCGCCGCCAACTCGGTGGCGACGCTCTCCAGCGACTCCTCGTCCAGTTCGACGAGCTTCTCGAACAGTTCCGCGTCGACGCGAAGGACCAGGGTTTCGTTGTCGCCTTCGGCGACGCAGACCGGTTCGTAGAGGTCGAGCGCAGCCTGCAGCGATTCGTCCATCAGCAGCGAATGCAGGGTCGCCAGCTTGAGGGTGTCGAAGCCCGGGACTTCGACACCGCTCCATTCGTGCAAGGGCGAGCCGGCAGCGGCGAGCGCGGGATATTCGTCTTCTTCGGCGGCAACGATACAGGTCAGGAATTCCATGGGGTTCTCGGGGCTGGTTTTGAATCGGGGTGACGCGTCGGAAGCGCATTCTAGGCCATGGCCGGGCTTCTGCCGACCGCTGCGCTCGATGGCGCATTTGATGGCTATAGCCGGTTGCCCCCGCTGCGCCGGCGAGCGAAAGTAAACTGGCTTTCCGGCAGGGCGCTCTGGCGGTGGCACGGGTAGGCGTGCGCGAAGACCTGGCGACCGGGCGCGATCACGCGTCTCCTGGCGGCGACTGCGCCCAACTGAGGCGCACCCCAGCCGCCGCCCCGGGCCGGACACGCATCCCCTTCAATTCGAGGAGCGCCATCGTGTCAATCGCCCGAGTCCGATCGAGGTTGAGCCTGCTGACCCTGGTCCCGCAGGATGAGCCCGAGCAGTTTTCCGACGCGCTGTGGGCGCAGTTGCGTCGCGAGGCCCAGGCCTCGTATGCCGCGTCGCCGATGCTGGCGCCGCTCTTCTTCGACTCGATCCTCAACCAGCCGAACTTCGAGAGCGCCGTCTTCCACCGGATCGCCGCGCGTCTGCGCAACGACGTCATTTCGCTGCCGCTGATCGTGCGTGCCTTCCACCGGGCGGCGGAGGCGGATCCGTCGATCTCCGAGGCGCTCAAGGCGGACATCTCGGCAGTCTTCGAGCGCGACCCGGCCTGCGAGCGGCTGATCGAGCCCTTCCTCTATTTCAAGGGCTTCCACGCCATCCAGACGCACCGCCTGACCCACTGGCTGTACCACAACGACGAACGCGAGTTCGCGCTCTACCTGCAGAGCCGTTCCTCCGAAGTCTTCCAGACCGACATCCACCCGGCTGCGCGCATCGGTCGCGGCGTCTTTCTCGACCACGCGACCGGCCTGGTGGTCGGCGCGACGGCGGTCATCGACGACGACGTTTCCCTGCTGCAGAACGTGACCCTGGGCGGTACCGGCAAGCAGTCCGGCGACCGTCACCCGAAGGTGCGTCGCGGCGCGATGATCGGCGCGGGCGCCAAGATCCTCGGCAACATCGTCGTCGGCGAGAACGCCCGCGTCGCTGCGGGATCGGTCGTCCTCCAGGAGGTCCCGCCAGGTTGCACCGTCGCCGGCGTCCCCGCCAGGGTGGTGCGCACGGCAACGCCGGAAGAGCCGGCGCGGAGCATGGATCAGGGGCTGAGCGAGCTGTCCTACGCGTCCTTCACCTGGACGATCTAGACGCGGCGCATATTACGGCTTGGCTACGCGTGCAGCGCTGCGTACTGACGAGCCGTCGGCAAGCTCGGGGGAAGCGTCCTGGGCAGCGGTCGCGTCGCCTCCCAGCCGAGACATGCGAGCCAGATGGCGCGCGGAATCGCTTTGTGCGCGGTGCGGTAGTAGCTGACCATCCGGCGGCTGATGCCCAAGGCTTCGGCTGCGGTAGCGAGCGACAATTCGTTGCGGTGCATCCACTCGTCGAACATCTGGTGACTCACCTCGCCCGACTGTTCCTTCGCCCAGGCATAGACGTTGTCGGCACCGAGCTCCTCCTCGAACCATTCGATACTGTTGCCCCACTCGCCAACATGCACACGACCGAATTCCTTCGGATCGAGGATGGGGGCGAATGCAGGGACCGAGCGCAATACGTCCTCCACGTCCACTTCCAGCACTTCGCCGGTACTCCACGCGGTACGCAGGCGATACGCCGAGATCGCCTCGACAGACTTCAGTTTCGGGAAAAAATAGTCGCTCACGGGTTGTACCTCTTCCATTCACCAAGCAGGAAGGTCTGCCTGGATGCTATCCATTCCAGCTCACCCACGATCTCGCGTTGTGAGATGCGGCCCTTGATCTTCAGGGTGTCGATGTCCACAGTGCACTCTCGTCCGTCGTCAAGTTGGATATGGATATGCGGCAGCAGGTGGTCGCCTGCGTACAACACCACGCGTGATGCAGGGAAGCGCTGCAGGACAGGCATTTCAGTCAATTTAGTGCAATGGTTGCTCTATGACAAGGCACACGCCCCTTCAACACGCTGACGCAGTCGCGAGCCTCACCTGGTTGCGACCGTTGTGCTTCGCCACGTAGAGGGCAGCGTCGGCGTCGGCGAGCAGGACTTCGGGTCCGCTCGCCGTGCTCGGGATGGCCGCCGCGGCGCCGATGCTGATGGTGACGGCAGCGGCGGTCGGCGAGCATTCGTGCGCGATGCAGAGCGCTTCGACGGCAGCGCGCAGTTCCTCGGCGATGGTTTCGGCGCCGGAGAGGTCGCAGTTGGGCAGCATGCAGACGAATTCCTCGCCGCCGTAGCGCGCCACCACGTCGTACGGCCGTCCCAGCCGCTGCCGCAGCGCGGCGGCAACCGATTTCAGGCAGGCGTCGCCGGCCTGGTGACCGTAACGGTCGTTGAACAGCTTGAAATGGTCGATGTCGATCATCAGCAGCGCCAGCGGCAAGCCCTCGCGCAGACTGCGTCGCCACTCGGCCTGCAGTGACTCGTCGAAGTGCCGCCGGTTGATGATGCCGGTCAGGCCGTCGTGATTGGCCTGCCTGCGCAGCATTTCGCTGCGCGTCGCCAATTCGGCGTTGAGCTCGGCCAGTTCCAGGTTCTTCGAGTGCAGGGCGGCTTCGGCGGCAGCGGCATCCTCCTCGGCTGCGCGTTGGCGGCGGTGCAGCCGGTAGAGATTGGGGATGCTGCTGAGCACGATCAGCGCGAACAGCCCGCCCTGGATCAGGGCGTTGTCCCGCCATTCGGCAAAAGGCGCGTTCATGTCGCGACTGACGCCGATCACCAGCGGCTTGTCCATCTTCGGTCGGGCCATCTGCACGGTACGCTGCGCGAGCATCCGCTCTTCTCCGTCGTGCAGGGCGGTGCCGCTCATCACCGTGGCCGCCTGGCCGCTGTCGCGGTGCCGGGTGAACAGCGAGTCTGGCTGGGCAAGGTTCATTCCCATCCGCTCTGGGCGCTGCGGCGACATGACGAAGATCTTGCCGTCACCATGTGCCAGTACCGACCACATGTCCTGGGCGTAAAGGACGGAGTCGAGCAGGACCGTGAAGGCTTCGGCGTCGAGCGCGGCAAGGACGATCCCGTCGAACTTGCCGTCGGGGCCCCGCACCATGCGCGAGAGCGTGATGACCCAGGTGCCGAACACGTTCGTAAACGGCTCGCTGACGTAGATCGTCTCCAGGTCCGGCTGCTTCAGCGATGCCTGGAAGTATTCGTGCTCGCGAAAGCTCCGGGCGGGCATCTCCCGACTGGAGGCGCGAACGAAGCCGTCGGCGTCGAGAATGGTGAGGTCATGCACGCCGGGTAGCGCATCCGCCAAGGCCTTGAGCTGGTGCGCGGCGAGATCCCAGCCGTTCTTCCGGTCTTGCCAGTAGGGGATGTCGTCGCGGACGCTGAGCAGCGCCCGGTTGATCGACGCGATCTGCCGACAGAGGTTGTCGTCGATGACCTTGGCCTGGGTGGCGAGTCGCTCCTGCTCCTGCTTCTCGATCTTGTCGTGCTCGGCGGCCAGCGACCAGGCGATGAAACCGCCAAGGATCAAGAGGCCACTCAGCAATATCTGCCAGGTGGCCCACAGGAGTCTTGGAAGTCGTCGCATGCCTTTCATGGCTGCACTCTGGTTTGTCATATTTTTATTTTGTCATAAATAATGGCGCCGGGCGATGTCGGAATCGGCTCCGGGCGCACTTGCAGCCCCTTGACCACGGCCGTTGCAGCCGCGAACATGAAGTCCTCGCCTTCCTGTCAGAGCGAACGAAAGGTTTCAGGATGAACCGACTACTGCTCTTGATCTGTGCCGCCCTCGCTGCGCTTGGAATCAACGCCTGCGACTACGTCAATCTGCGCGAGCTCAAGCCTGGCATCTCCACCGCTCAGGACGTGAGCGAGCGCTTCGGTGTCCCGGAAATGGAATGGATGAACGAGGACGGTTCCCGGACCTGGGAGTACTCGCGACAGCCCGAGGGGATCGAATGCTTCATGATCACCATCGGCCCCGACGACGTCCTCAAGCGGATCGAACAGGTCCTCAACGAACAGAGCTTTACCCGCGTCGTTCCCGGAATGAGCGGTGAAGAGGTGCGGAGACTGCTCGGCAAACCGGCCTCGGTCCAGTTCTTCAGCCTCAAACAGGAAACGGTGTGGTCGTGGAAGATCGACCATGGGCAGCCGTCTCCCGCCGAGCCGGTCTATTTCACCGTGTCCTTCGACACCAGCGGACGAGTGACCGGCACCGGCCGCTTCACCGAGCGCAAGGGCTGAAGTCGGCGCTCGCCGGCTGCCGCCGTCCCGATCGATCCGGGAGAGCGCGGGCTGAAAGTGGACTACACGCTGGAGTTCAGCGGCGTTTTTCGCGGCGGATGTCGATTTCGAGCCCGAGGGTCAGCGTCGCGCCGGCAGCATCCTTCTGCTCATCCTTGATCCCCTCCTTGCTCGGCGCTTCGGCGTCGAGCTGCGCGAGTGCCTCGGGACTGACGCTCAGGGTGAGCTGCATTCCCTGCGCGTCGCTCGTGCTGGCGAGCTCGAGCTGCCGGCCGCCGGGCAGCGCTGTGCAGCGGATGCAGTAGTGAAGGGACTGGCCGGTGCCGAGCGTCGTCACACCCTGCAGCAGTCCTGCGCGGCCCAGCTCGGCGAACGCCTCGGCGCTCATGCGGAAGCGGATCGACCGGGGACTAATTCGCAAGTTCATCATTGAGTTTCCTCCATTCGTCGGGGGTGTTGATGTTGCGCAGTTGATCCGTGCAAGCGGTCACGCCGAGCCGTTCGACCTTCAGTCCGTCCATCAGCCAGCGGATCGAGCACGAGCCGCCGGCGCGCAGTTGTCGCTCCGCCAGATCGATGCGGGCGCGTACGTCGGGGTTGTTGCTCAGGACCAGCGGCAAGGGCGAATCTGCGAAAATGCAGGCGTCGGCATCAGGGCCGGCCTCGCTCAGCGAGCGCAGGGACTGCGGCTGCAACAGCGGCGTATCGACGGCGACGAAGAGAAGCCGCGAGTTGTGCAAGGAAGCAGGTGTGGATGCGGGACTCTCCGCCCTTGACTCATCGGCAGCAGCGATCCAGCGCAGCGCGGCGACGATGCCGGCGACGGGCCCCGCTCCGGCGACGGGATCCTCGACGCGGCGGTGCGGCCACTCGGCGCGTGGCGGACCGCTCATCACCACCTCGTCGCATCCGGCTTCGAGCAGCAGCCTGCGTGCGCGCAGCAGCAATGTCTCCCCGCCGATGCTGAGCGCAGCCTTGTCCTCCCCCATGCGGCGCGACTGCCCGCCGGCGAGGACGACGCCGACCAGCCTGCTCACGGCCGGCTCCGCTTCCTGGCGCGGGCCTGCGTCACCAAGTCCTTGCTGCTCATCTGTCGCTCCGTTCAGCCGCCGCAAGTCGGCGGGAGTATCGCCCGCCGCGTTGGGGGTCTAGATTGCCACGGCGCTGGACATCCCGCAATGACGAGGGGGAGTGCCTCGTGCCCGTCTGCCTGAGCACGAACGATCGGAAAAAGGCCGGGAAGACGATCAGCTTGACGCTGACTGGTGCGGGCTCACAGAATCGCGCCCATCCAATCCACGCAGCGCGGAATGCCCATGTCGCCAAGCCTCAGAGAAATCCTGTCAAGCCGCACCGTTGCCGATCTCAAGGACCTGTTGATCCACCTGCCGCTCGTACCGAACTCGGGGCGCAAGGACGATCTGGTCGCGCGGATCGCCGAAAGCATGCTCGGGCCCGCTGCAAAGGCGATCTGGTCGGGGCTCGACGAGATGCAGCAGGCGGCGGTCTCCGAGGCGGTGCATCACCCTGCTGGCGAGTACTCGGCGCGTCGCTTCGAGGCGACTTACGGGAGCCTGCCAGCTTTCCGAATCGGCGGCAAGAAAGTTTCCGCCTACGATCGGGGCGGGCCTTCCGCCTTGTGCCTGTTCATCCATTATTCGGACGGTGTGCGCGGCTATCTCGTTCCCGCCGACCTGCGCGAGCACCTGAAGAACTTCGTGCCCCTGCCCAAGACCTTGTCGCTGCGCAGTGCGGAGAGCTTGCCTGAGGAGGACGGCTTGATCGTCCGACTGACCGAGCGCGAAGCACTGCAGGAAGTGATGGTGATGCTGCGCACGATCGAGCAGGAGAAGATCCAGGTCAGCGACAAGACTGCGCTGCCGGGAGCGGCGACGCTGCGCATCCTCGATGAAAAACTCGTCGGCGGGGACTTCTATCCCGTGATCGAAAAAAGGGACAAGTGGGACCAGCAGATCGGCCCGATCAAGGCGTTCGCCTGGCCGCTGCTGCTGCAGGTCGGCGGCTTGGCGCAGCGTTCGGGAACCCGTCTGGCGCTCGTCCCTGCCGGGGTGAAGGCGCTGTCCGCGAAACCGGCCGATATCCTGCGCGGGTTGTGGCGAAAGTGGTCGAAGACGACTTCGTTCGATGAGTTCAGCCGCGTCGACGAGATCAAGGGGCAGGGCGGCAAGGGGCGCGTGATGACCGCGGTCGTGCCGCGGCGGGCGGTGATCGCAGAGGCATTGGGCGAGGTCCCGGTCGGGCGATGGGTCGAGTTCGACGATTTCTCCCGCTTCATGCGCGCGACCGATCGCCTCTTCGAGGTCGCGCACGATCCCTGGCGGCTCTACATCGTCGATCGTGAGTACGGAAGTCTTGGCTACGAAGGCTCGGGCGGCTGGAACGTCCTGCAGGAGCGCTATATGGCGACGCTGCTGTTCGAATACGCGGCGACGCTCGGCATCGTCGATCTCGCCTACGTCGATCCTGCGCGTGCGCGCAACGATTTTCGCGGGATGTGGGGCGCCGATGAACTCGCCTTCCTCAGCCGCTACGACGGGCTGCGCCATTTCCGGCTGACCCAGCTCGGTGCCTACGTTCTCGGGCTGGCCGACAGCTACCAGCCGGCCGCGATCGAGGGCAATGTCGGGCTGTCGGTGCTGCCGAGCCTGCAGGTGAATGTCGTGCGCGGTTCGCTCGCTGCCGAACAAAGCTTGCTGCTCGACACCTGGGCCGAACCCCTGCAGCCGGGCAGTTGGCGGCTCGATCGCGCCAAGGCGATCGCAGCGATCGATAAAGGTCACCCGATCGCCGAATTGAAGAGCTTTCTCGAAGGCAGCGACGACATGCCGTTGCCGCCACCGGTCGAGTCTTTCATCGCGCAGTGCGAGCGCAACGGCAAGGCACTCAAGACGGGCGCCGCCGCCGTCCTGATCGAGTGCCGCGATCAGGAAATCGCAGACGCGATTGCCGCGCACAAGGAGACGGCCAGCCTCTGCATGCGCGCCGCGCCGAAGACGCTGGTCGTGCGCAGCGAGCACCTGAAGAAATTCCGCGAGCGGCTTAGCGTGCTCGGCTACGGTATGGCGGCCTGATCGGCGGGGGCACTGCTGCGGGCCAGCTTGCCCAGCAGGCCGTGGAGCAGGCTACGGCGATCCGGGCGGGTTCGTCTGCCGGCAAGCACGTGGATCGGCTCGCGCGTCGCTGCAAGACCCGCGGCAGTCCTCACTCCGGTACACTACTCCCGGCTGGCGGTACCTGCTGTTCATGTACTGAAGCGTTCTCACGCAACGACTGTTCCATGAATCCGGCACGGGCCGCATCGACTGCGGGAACTGCAGTCCTGCCTATCCTCTTCGTCTGGGAAAGAAAACAATGAAGTGCAGAATTTGCGGAAATGTTGCAGGCAACAAGACCTACGACGTGCGTGAAATGATGTTCGGTAGGCGTGATATTTTTCGCTACTTCAAGTGCAACAACTGCGGCTGTCTGCAGATAGAAAGCTATCCGGCAAATATCGCCGACTATTATCCGCGCGACTATCTGTCATTCACCGCGCTGGAAAAGCAGGAGGAGAAGTCCTTCCTCAAACGGGCCAGGGACGTATATACGCTCACCGGTGAAGGGTTGATCGGCGCGATCTACAGCAAGTTCAGGCCCAATAACGACCTGAAGAAGTTCAGCCTTCTCAGGCTCAAGTACGACTCAAGGATCCTCGATGTCGGCAGCGGCTCAGGGCATCTGCTTCATGAACTGCATCAACTCGGCTACGGCAACCTGACCGGGGCGGATCCTTTTGTCGAGAGGGATCACTCGCCCGTCGAGGGGATCACGATCCTGAAGAAAAGCCTGTCCGAGCTGGCCGGGACATTCGACTTCATCATGCTCAACCACTCGCTCGAACACATGCCCGATCAGTTGCAGCAAATGAAGAACATCGTGCGACTGCTGGACAAGGACGGTGTGTGCATGATCCGGGTGCCGATATGCTCATCCTACGCTTGGGAGAAATACGGCGTTAACTGCATAGCGTTACACACAACTCGTTCAGCATGAACCGTGCGTGATGCCAGTCGCAAATCCTGCCCCCAGATTGAATCTTCCGGGCCACTTCTTGCATACTGATCGCCGACTTTGCGAAAGGATGGCGAT
>NZ_NHRX01000026.1 GCF_016653115.1 Rhodocyclus purpureus | reverse complement strand
CCGGCGCCGTCGTCATGGCCGGCGGCGCGCTGCCGCCGACCGAGTCGATCCTGCTCGCCGTCCTCTACAGCATCGGCGCGCACGGCATCATGACCTTGAACGACTTCAAGGCGATCGAGGGCGACACGCAGATGGGACTCAAATCGCTGCCGGTCGTCCTCGGCGTCCAGGGCGCCGCGCGCTGGGCCGCCGGCATCATGGCCCTGCCCCAGTTCGTCGTCGTCTGGCTGCTACACGCCTGGGACCGCCCCGTCCAGGCCGCCATCGTCGCCGCCGTCCTCGCCGTCCAGCTCGTCCTCATGGCCCGCTTCCTCAAGGACCCGGTCAAGAACGCCCTCTTCCTCTCCGCCTTCGGCGTCACCCTCTACGTCTCCGGAATGATGGCTGCCGCCATCGGCATCCGGTCGCTAGCAGCCGGCGGCTGAAAACCCATTCCCATCCAGAGCAAACCAAAAAAATGAATACGGAAACCTACGACGTCGTAGTCATCGGCGGTGGCCCGGCCGGTGCGACCGCGGCGAACGATCTGGCGAAGGCCGGGCGCAAGGTGCTGCTGCTCGAACGCGGCGGCCGCATCAAGCCCTGCGGTGGCGCCATCCCGCCGCAGGCCCTGAAGGAGTTCGACCTGCCGGAGGAAGTGCTCGTCGCCAAGGCGCGCGCGGCACGGATGATCGCGCCGAGCGGTCGCGCCGTCGACATGCCGATCCCGATCGGCTTCGTCGGCCTGGTCGATCGCAAGGACTTCGACGAGTGGCTGCGCCAGCGCGCCGCCGCCAGCGGTGCCGTGCTCAAGCAGGGCAACTACCTGAAGCTCAGCCGCGATGCCGACGGCACCGCCATCGTCCATTACCGCGAGACCGCGGCCGCCACCGCCGCCGAGGGTGATGTCGCCGGCAGCGACGGCCTCAACCCGAGCGAGGTCGCCGGGGGCCAGGCAGGCGTCGAGCGCCAGGTGCGCGCGCGCGCGATCATCGGCGCCGACGGCGCCAACTCGCAGGTCGCCAAGCACTGCGTCCCCGGCGCCGACAAGATGCGCTACGTGTTCGCCTACCACGAGATCGTGCGCACGCCCGAAGGCGTCGATGGCGAGCGCTGCGACGTCTACTACCAGGGGCGCGTCTCGCCCGACTTCTACGGCTGGGTGTTCCCGCACGGCGACACGATGAGCATCGGCGTCGGCAGCGAGATCAAGGGTTTTCCGCTGCGCCGCGCGACCGCCGACCTGCGCAAGATCGCCGGCCTCGGAGAGACCGAGACGCTGCGCTGCGAAGGCGCGCCGCTGCCGCTGAAGCCGCTGGCCAAGTGGGACAACGGCCGCGATGTGGTGCTGGCCGGCGATGCCGCCGGCTGCGTCGCCCCGGCTTCGGGTGAGGGCATCTATTACGCACTCGCCGGCGGCCGCTTTGCCGCCGAGGCCGTCGAGGCCCTCCTCGCCACCGGCAAGGCGACTTCGCTCGGCATCGCGCGGCGCAAGTTCATGAAGGCGCACGGTCGCGTCTTCTGGGCGCTCGGCCTGCTGCAGCGCTTCTGGTACACCTCGGACGCGCGTCGCGAGAAGTTCGTCAAGCTCTGCGCCGACCCGGACATCCAGGACCTGACCTGGGAGTCCTACCTGCACAAGCGTCTGGTGCGCAAGAAGCCGTTTGCACACGTGCGTGTCTTCCTGAAGGACGTCGCGCACCTGCTCGGCCTGGCGAAGGCCTGATCCGATGAACGCCCCTGCCCCTCACGCCGCATCGGCACACGACATCGCCGGGCGCATCGGCCCGAACTCGATCACGCGCATGGCCGAGGCGATCGACGCCGCCTGCGGGCGCGCGACGACCGAACGCATCTTCGCCGCCGCCGGTCTGTCGGCCTGCCTCAGCACCCCGCCGACCGAGATGGTCGACGAGGCTTGGGTGACGCGCCTGCACGCCGCCCTGCGCCACGAACTGCCGGCCGAACTTTGCGCACGCATCGGCCGCGACGCCGGGCGGCGGACCGGCGACTACCTGCTCGCCGTGCGCATCCCGAAACCGGCGCAGGCCATCCTGCGCGTGACGCCGGCACCGCTGGCGGCCAGGATCCTCGTCGCGGCGATCGGCAAGCACGCCTGGACCTTCGCCGGCAGCGGCGCCTTTTCGGTCCGTTTCGGTGCCGCGGAAGCGCCCTTGCTGCTCACCATCGCGCACGGCCCGATCTGTCGCGACGCGCACAGCGCGACGGCCGTCTGCGACTTCTACGCCGGCACCTTCGCGCGCATCTTCGGCGAACTGGTGCGACGGGGAACGACGGTCGAGGAGATCCGCTGCGAGGCCAAGGGCGACCCGGAGTGCGTGTTCGCGGTGCGCTGGTAACGCACCGACCGTAGCACACGCCAGGAGCACGACCGCGGCGTAGCCGGTCCTGCCGACCGGGATACGAGAAGGCCAGCCCTCGCGGGCTGGCCTTCTCGCTCAACATGAACGGTGGAAAAACTGCATGAAATATCGGCCGGCCTGATCTGCCGAAGCCGTCGCGATCAGCACTCCGTCATCGCGAGCCCGCAGGGCGTGGCGATCCAGTGCGTGGGGCTATCATCGCGTCGCCTACGGAAGACGGGGTAAGGGCGCAGAGATGGCGCTACGAACTGGATTGCCACGGCGCTACGCGCCTCGCAACGGCAGCGAAGAGCTGCGTTTCATGCTCAAGGCTGGCACGACTCACCATGATCGTTACGGCGGAACTACTGCTTAGATGCCTTGTGCCGGAGCCGCAGTTTGCTGCGCTGCCGGCTTCTTCAGCGACGGGTAGTCCTTCGCCAGGCTGACGCCGAACAAGGGCTTGTACACCCCGTTGTGGCAGGTCGCGCAATTCACCTTCGGCGCGTCGCCCTGCGGACCGAGACGGTTCGCCGGGAAGGTCTCGCGCAGCGGGTTCAGGTAGTTCACGTTCAGGTCACGTGCCAGACGGATACCGTGCCACGCCGTCACGCGCTGCGGCGTGCTCGCGTCCCACTCGGCAAACGCACGCGTGTTGTGG
>NZ_NHRX01000025.1 GCF_016653115.1 Rhodocyclus purpureus | reverse complement strand
CTCGACCACTTGCCCGGAGGCACCAAAAAACGCGTCGACTGAGCTGCCATCCCTTCGCGAAAAGCACATGTAGTGCCACTCGCGAAAAATTTTTAACGCAAGACTATGTTTTACAAGGAAAGTTTAAAGTAGCTGTTAAACCCGGGTTAGCGAAGCATACCCCCCAACGCGCGGTGCGGGCTTCAGAGCGTCGCGCTGCGCTCGTTGCGCGCGAAGCCGACCAGCGGCCCTTCGATGCCGCGGCCGAAGGCGATCACCTTGAACAGCTCGCCCATCTCGGCCGGCGACAGCAGTTTCTGCGCGGCGCTCGCCAGCGCCGGCCAGCGCGCTGGGTCTTCCGCCTGGGCGCGCATGAGGACGTCGGTCAGCCCGCAGTTGAGCAGGAAGGCCGCCTGCGTCGTGTAGCCGAGCAGCGACAGTCCGGCCGCGCAAGCCGCCTCGGCCAGCGCGCTGAAATCGACGTGCGCGGTGATGTCCTGCAGCCCGGGATCGGAGAGCGGGGTGTCGCTCGCGAAGTGGCGGCGATGACACATCAGCGTCCCCTCGACGCGCTGCGGATGGTAGTACTCGTGCTGCGGAAAGCCGTAGTCGATCAGGAGCAGGGCGCCGCAGCCGATGATTCCGGCCCAGGTCGCGGCCCAGGCCGGTCCGGCGAGCGCCAGCTCCGAGACGTAGGGCGGAGCGATGCCGCAGTCGGCGGCGAGCGTTTCGGCGCGTTCGCGCAGGAACGCGGGCGCCGGGCGCTCGGCCCAGGCCAGCGCGGCCGGGTGGCCCTCGCCGGCAAGGACGACGCCGCGCTCGAAGACGCCTTCGTCGCGCCAGGCGAGGAGGTGCACGGGCATTGCGTCGAGCACCTCGTTGCCGATCACCACCCCGTCGAAATGCTCGGGCAGGCGGTCGAGCCAGACGACGCGCCCGGCGAGGTGCGGCGCGCGCGCCTCGATCGTCGCCCGCTGCCGCTCGCGCAGGCTCGCCGACAGGTCGAGGATCGCGTAGCGCTCAGGCGTGGCGCCCAGGCGCTCGAGTTCGACGAGCAGGTCGGACGCGAGCCGACCCGAACCGGCGCCGACCTCGATCAGCTGCGGCGCGCTCCGTTCCATCAGCTCGGCCACCTGCACCGCCAGCGCCGCGGCAAAGCCGCCACCGAGTTCGGGCGCCGTCACGAAGTCGCCGCCGGCGCCGAACTGGCGGTCGTCGGCGGCGTAGTAACCGAGCCCAGGGGCGTACAGCGCCAGCTCCATGTAGCGGGCGAAACTGATCCAGCCGCCGGCGCCATCGATCTCGTCAGCGATGCGCGCGAGCAGGGCGTCGGCGCGCGCGTCGGCAGCTGGGTCGGCAGAAATGACAGCTTGAGTAGGGAGAGGCCGCATGTCGGAAAGGCGCGGAAGAAAGCCGGGATGATGCGGCCTCGCGGCGAGCGATGCAAATCAAGGCAGTTAAGGGGACGGTATACTCAATTCCAAGGAATCAAGTATCCCGTCCCCTTAACTAGATACGCACGACCACGGTCACGTCGTCGTCGGCGTAGTCGTCGATGACGCGCACGTCGTCGGAGAGCTGGCGGCAGAAGGCGAGCACGGCGTCCACGTCGCGGCCCATCAGCTGCGTGTGGCTGGGGAAGACGCGCGCGTCGAGCAGGTTGAAGATCAGCGTGCGCGTCGCCGCCGCGTGCAGGCGGGCGACCGTCTCCTCGACGTAGCGGGGGTTGGCGGTGCGGTAGGCGAAGACGCCGCTGGCGACCACATGCTCGGCACGGGGCAGGGCGATCGTGTTGAAGTCGCCCTCGATGAAGCTCGCGCTGGCGTCGCCGGCGTATCGTTCGCGCGCCTTGGCGATGAACTCGGGCATCTGCTCGACGCCGGTGTAGCGGACGCCGGCAAAGCGCTGGTCGAGGAAACGCTTCAGGTCGCCGGTGCCGCAGCCGGCGTCGAGGACGCTGGCGTCCTCGAAGTCGGCGGCCTGCGCGATGGCCTCGAAACGCAGGCGCTGGCTGGCGGGGGCGCGCCAGCCCAGCGCCTCGACCGTGCCGGCGCCGTAGGTGGCGATCTGCTCGCGGTGGAAGTGGATGCTCGGCTCTCTGTCTTTCGCTTGCATGCGGTTCCTCTGGTTCGGCCTTGCGCGTGGGGAGAGGCTATTTTCCCGGAGCATCGCGAATTCCGCCACCCGAGCGCACGCAACAGCAGCTTCCACCAGCCCGTGCCATGGAGCTTGAAACCTCCTTCCAGCCACGAAAAACACGAAATCCACGAAAGGAAGAGAGCGCTGCAGTCGTTTGGCGAGCGGCCCGATGGCCATCCCTGCCCAGCGTCGAACGATCATGGCAAGTCGTGCCACCACTGAGCATGAAACGCAGCCATTCGCTGCCGTCATTGCGAGGTGTGTAGCGCCATGGCAATCCAGTTCGTTCTTCCGTCTTCTCGCCCTGGCCGGCTATCCGCGGGGCAACCCGGAACCAGCCCTACGCACTGGATCGCCACGCCCTGCGGGCTCGCGATGACGAATCTGCCTGGGGGCAATGCCGTCATTGCGAGGCGTGTAGCGCCGTGGCAATCCAGTTCGTTCTTCCGTCTTCTCGCCCTGGCCGGCTATCCGCGGGGCAATCCGGAACCAGCCCTACGCACTGGATCGCCACGCCCTGCGGGCTCGCGATGACGGGCTGCTGCTCCGGGTCAGCGGCTTCACCCTTCGCTGTTTCACGGTAACGCAATGAATTATATGGTTTTTTCGTGCCTTTCGTGGCCGACTGCCTTTTCCGGGAGGAAGCGCGTCCATTCGCGGCTGCCGCCGCTCCTACAGGCTCCCGCGGGGACCGCTCAGCGCGCCTGCACGCGCACGCCGTCACCGACCGTGTCGTCGGCCTGGGCGACCAAGGTGTCGCCGGCCTGGAGACCCGCCAGAATCTCGCTGCGCAGGCCGTCGCTCTGGCCGATCTGCACCGCGCGCAGCCGGGCGCGGCCGCCTTCGACGACGAAGACCGCCCAGCCTTCCCGGTCGCGCAGGAGCGCGCTGGCCGGAACCTGCAGGATGTCCTCGCCTTCCCAGAGGACGAAGCGCGCCTCGACGCGGTAGGCGTCGCCGAGCCGCGCCCACTCTTCGCGCGGCGAGGAGAAATCGACGATCACGCGCACGCGCTGCTCCTCGACGCCGAGCGCCGACACCTCGGTGAAGCCAGCCGGCTCGACCACGCGCACGACGCCCGTGAGCGGCTGCTCGCCGCCCCAGCGCTCGAACAGCACCTTGCCGCCCGGCCTGATCTTCACCGCCTGCGCCGAGAGGACCTCGACCTCGACCTCGAGCGACTCCGGGTTGCCGATCTCGAGCAGCGGATCGCCGGCGCGCACCTGGCCCTCGCTCTCATGCACGATCTTGAGCACGCGGCCGGCGACCGGGGAGAGGACGCGCATCGTTTCGGCCGCGCCGCCGGCCTGCTGGCGGTTGAAGCTGGCCAGCACCGCGCGCGCCTGTTGGAGCTCGAAACCCGCGACGCGCGCGTTGTGCTCGGCAGCGAGCCGGATCGATCCGCTGCGCGTCAGCTCCGAGCGCGCCTTGTCGACCACTTGCGCCGAAACGAAATTGGCTGCGTGCAGGGCCTCCGTACGGGTGAACTCCTGCTGCGCGAGTTCGGACTGCGCGGCTGCGGCGCGGGCATTCTCGCGCGCGGCGGCCAGTGCGGCGGCCGCCGCCTGCACGCGCGCGGCGGCCTCGGCGCGCGCACGCGGGTCGAGCGCATCGGCGCGCGAAGGTCCGATCGCAGCGAGCTCCTGGCCGACGCCGACCGGGTCGCCCGCGCGCAGCTCGATGCGCTGCGCGTAGCCGCTGACCGGCGCCGAAACGAGGTAGCGCTCGATCACCCGCGCCTTGCCTTCCTCCTCGACGCTGACGGTGAGCGGCCCGCGCGTCACCGTCGCCAGTTCGACGGGAACCGCGCGCGGCCAGAAACCGAACGCCAGACCGCCGGCGATGACGAGTGCCAGGATGGCGAAGCCGATGTTTGCGCGCTGCTTCATCTGATTGCGCAGCCTTCCTATTCGCGTGTCTTGAGCACGCCGACGAGATCGAGTCTGCCGAGTTTGCGCCACACCAGCAAGCCCGACAACAGCGCCGAGACCAGCACCACCGAGGCCCCCAGCGCGTAGTTGGCCGGGGTCAGCGTCAGCGGCAGACGGTACAGCTCGCCGTTGAGCGCCAGCACCAGGATCCAGATCAGGCCGATGCCGACGAGCATGCCGAGCGGAATCGCGGCGAGCGTGAGCACGGCGAGTTCACCGAGCAGGATGTAGGCGACCTCGCCGCGCGTGAGCCCGAGCACGCGCAGGCTCGCGAGTTCTCGCCCGCGTTCGGAAAGCGCGACGCGCGCGCTGTTGTACACGACGCCGAAGCCGATCGCCGCGGCGAGCAGCGTCGCCACGGTGTTGTAGAAGAGGATGAATTCGCCGAGCGTCGCGTAGAAGCTGCGCACCGCCGAGGCGTTGGCGACCATGCCGAGCACGCGCGGGCGCTCGTGCAGCAAGGCATAGACCGCGTCCTCGTTGCCGGGCTTTAGCGCGAGGTAGGCGCCGCTGACGACGTCGCCTTCGCGCAGCAGCGCGTTCAGCGAGTCCTTCTGCATGTACGCCGAGACGCCGAAATACTGCTTGGTGATGCCGAGCACGGGAACCTCGAGCACCTGGCGCCTTCCTTCGAGCACCTCGACCGTGATCCTGTCGCCGGGTTTGACGTGCAGGATCTCGTCGGCGAGGTAGTCGGTGAGCACGACGCCGCCGGCGGGAACCTTCACGGGCTTCAGCGCGCGGTCGAGCGAGCGGTGCAGCTGTCCCTGCGGCAAGATGCCATAGACCGCCGAGCGGTAGCTGTAATTCCTGAAGCGCAGGATCGCCGGCACGTCGCGGAAGCCCTCGACATGATCGACGCCGGGCAGCGCCGCCAGTTCGTGTAGCGCCTTGCCCGAGGTCGGTTCGGTGAAGGTGAGCGCCAGGTCCTCGCGCGCCGCCTGGCGGAAATGCACGTCGACCATGTAGTGGATGGCGTCGCTCTGGTAGTTGCCGACCATCATCAGGCCGCAGGCACAGGCGACGCCGAGCACGGTCAGCAGCGACTTGGCCGGATGCCGCTCGATGTGGCGGGCGATCATGCGCGAGGGAGAAGAGAGCAGCGCAGCGAGCCCGATGCGTTCGACGACGGTGGCGTGATAGACGGTCGGCGTCTCGGAACGCATCCCCTCGGCCTGCGTCAGCCGCGCCGCCTTGAACACCGCGAACAGCGTCCCGGCGATCGCGGCGACGCCGGCGACCGCCAGCGCAAAGACGACGACGCGCGCATCGAGCCGATAGTCGAGCCAGGGGAAGCGGAAACTCGTCTCGGTGTAGATGTTCGCCAGGCCATGCCCGAACCAGGCCCCGAGGCCCGCGCCGGCGGCGACGCCGAGGACGACGATCAGCATCACCAGCTTGACGAAGTGCCAGCCGATCGCGCCGTTCGTGTAGCCGAAGGCCTTGAGCACCGCGATCTGCTCGCGCTGCAGCGCGATCAGCCGCGAGAGGACGACGTTGAGCAGGAAGGCGGCGACGCCGAGGAAGATCGCCGGAAAGATCGTCGCCGTGGTCTGCAACTGGTTCAGTTCCTCGCTGAGGAAACGGTTGGAGAACTGGTCGCGGCGCGCGTAGGCGCCGGTGCCGCCGTAGCGCGCGAGGACGGCATCGACGCGCGCGATCACCTCGCGCAGGTCGGCGCCCCGGACCAGGGTCAGCGCGACGTTGTTGAACGCGCCCTCCATGTCGTAGGCGGCGGCGAGCGCGCTGCGCCGCATCCAGAGCACGCCGTAACGCTTGAAGTCCGGGAACAGCGCGCCGGGGGCGATCTGGTACACGTACTCGGGTGAGACCGCGATGCCGACCACGGTCAGCGTCTTGCGCTTGCCGTTCACGATCACCGACAGCGTGTCGCCGGGGTCGATGCCATGCCCCTCGGCCAGCGTGTCGGAGAGGATCGCCTCGTCCTCGCTGTACGGCTCGACCATGCGCCCGCGCTTCAAGTGCAGGCGGTTGAGCTCGGCATCGCCGCGGTCGGGCAGGGACAGCAGGAGGCCGGTGACGGGGTCGGCGAAGCCCGGAACCTCCAGCCTGGCGCCGGCGGCGACGCGGGTTTCGAGCCGATCGACCCCGGGCAGCTCGCGCAGCCGCTCGGCCACCGGCTCCGGCGCGCGCTTCAGGTCGGCGAAGGCCTCGGCGAAGCGGTAGTCGCGGTAGAAGCGGTCGCGCGTCGTCACCAGCGAATCGTAGGTCGACAGCGACATCACCAGCGTCGCCACGCCACCCATGATCACCGCGGCAATGGCCAGCGCCTGCCCGCGCATGTGCCACAGGTCGCGCAACAGCTTGCGGTCGAGGACGCTCATCGCCTCCTCCCGGTTAGAGGTTCATCCTCAAGACTTTCAGCCACGAAAAACACGAAAGCCACGAAGGGAAGCCTAGGGTTGCCGTCGTTTGGCACCTACCCCTTGGCCATATCAGCTCGCTGTCGAACCCAATGAACGAGTTCGTGTGTTTCGTGCATTTCGTGCATTTCGTGGCCAAGTGCTTTTTACAGCTTCATATCACCAGCTTAGTTCGCGCGCCGCGCGCGGGTTGGCGTTGTCCTGGATGTCGACGATGCAGCCGCCCGACAGGCGGATCACCCGGTTGGCCATACCGGCGATGATCGCGTTGTGCGTGATCAGCACGGTCAGCGTCCCCAGCTCGCGGTTCACCTTCTCCAGCGCCTCGAGGACGACGACGCCGGTCTGCGCATCGAGCGCGCCGGTCGGCTCGTCGCAGAGCAACACAGCCGGATTCTTGGCGATCGCGCGCGCGATGGCGACGCGCTGCTGCTCGCCGCCCGAGAGCTGCGCCGGGAAGTGATCGAGCCGGTCGGCGAGGCCCACCAGTGCCAGCGCGTCCTCTGGCCGCATCGGCGCCCTGGCGATCTCGGTGACCACGGCGACGTTCTCGCGCGCGGTCAGGCTCGGGATCAGGTTGTAGAACTGGAAGACGAAGCCGACGTGGTCGCGGCGAAACAGCGTGAGCTCCGCCTCGCTCGCCGCGGTGAGCTGGTGGTCGAGATAGAAGACCTCGCCCGACGTCGGCGTGTCGAGCCCGCCCAGGATGTTGAGCAGCGTGGACTTGCCGCTGCCGGAAGGCCCGAGCAGCACCACCAGCTCGCCCGCGCGCAGCTCAAGGTCGATCCCGCGCAACGCCGGGACCGAGACCTCGCCCATCCGGTAGGTCTTGGTCAGGGCCGAGGCACGGAAGACGACTTCGGGAGCAGCGTTCATGGAGAACTCGAGCCTTCAGGGGTGCATGCATTCACTCTACACCCGGCATCGCCATGCCGTCAGCAAGCCAGGTGCGATGAATCGCGCCCTTTCGCGGCTGCCACCGCGCCCACAAGAAACACTCGCAGCATCGGCCTATCGTGGGACCGGCTGTTCTTTCGCTACCACGCGCCGAGCAAGGTGATCGTGTTCGCGTGGGTCAACGACGATGCCAGCAAACGCGCCTACGAAAGCAGCGACGACGCCTACCGGGTGTTTCGCAAGATGCTCGAAAGCGGTCATCCTCCGGACGACTGGAACGAGTTGCTGGCCGAGGCACAGCTTCTATCACCCAGCTCTCGCCGTTAAGGCGCAAGGTGTCAGATAGCGCGCTTGGTACAGCACTTTGGCTCAAGCGCCCGCCGTGAGCCAAAAAAATATTCGTAGCGACAGATGGTTAGATGAGGAAAGCCTTCATTTGGCACACAGCCTTGGCTCACGTTTGGCCGATAGGCGTGGCCTTGAGCCAAATCATGGCAGGCGGTAACGAGTTCCTCTTCGAGCCCCCTCTCGAGACAACTTGCCCTCTTTCACCAGTTGTTCGAGCGCACGGCACACGCGTGACCGTGGGATTTCCGGGCCGATCCGTTGGTGAATATCGCCAATTCTCGTGTCTGGATGGCGGTAGACGTCTTCCACGATCAGTGCAGCCAGGCGATGCGGCCCGATGCGCTTGAGGGTGCACTCGACGGCGAGGTCGAGGCTGCGCGGCGGAGGCGGATCGAAAAAGTAGCGCGTGGCTTGGGTGCCCCCCGCCCTCTGCGTCAGATAGTTGGCGTGGCCTGGATTGTCGCCAAAACGCAGGGGATAGGCGGTGTCACGTTCGCGGCGCTTCGGCTCGCCGATCGGGTGAGGTTCGACGCCGGCCTGATCAAGCAGCGCATCGTAGAGTTTCTGGTACGCTGCTTCGCTGTCCAGACAGTGAAAGGTCTGTCCACGTACCGGCTCGGGGATGAATTTCGCATCGTCGGGGTGGAACAGGACCGGGACAAAGCGTTTCGTATGGCTACGCGCGTCGTAAATTTCCTGCGTGATGATCGCGCCTTCCCAGTCGCCCCCTTTTCCGGCTCCCGGAGATTCGTGTCCCCGGAAGCGGCGATAGTAGGTTTCGGTACAGCACAGCAAAACCCGATCAGCGTTATCGATCTGGTTCAGCATCCAGCGCGGCCACCCATCCAACGGACTACCCCCAACGTAACAGTCGATCTCTGCGACGATTCCGTCCTGCCGCAGTCGCTGTGACAACCCGAGCACACGTTCGCGATGCGCTTCCGAATCGTGACTGTAGCTGATGAAAACCTTGGGTCTGTCCGCCATGCCGCTTCCTTCATCATCTCCCGTTGGCAATTCTACAACGCCACATTCATACGGAATCGAAGCCGGCGGATCGCTTGCAGGCTCATGCCACCGTGGCAACGGGAAAACTAGACGAACTTGACGAGCTTGACGAAGATGAGAGTGTGAGCGTCGACCTCCGGACGACTCCACGGAGAAGGAGAGAGCGAGAATGACCGCAAAAACGATGAGCGTCCCCCTTGCCATGAACGACCTCGGGGACCGTGTTCACGAACTTGTTCGTCACCCGTCCAGGGGCGCCGAAGGATGCCGCGAAAATCTTCACCGAGGCCCTCGATCTCCATATCCGCGAGTTTGTCGAGGAAAGGCTCCAAGCCAAGGCTCGACAGCGGGACGACCGCCGTGGTCCTCTTCGACAGGGCCGCTGCGCGTGTGCGCCTTCTCCCCGGCAGCGGCCCGGTGAAGTTCGGCGACGCCGAGGAACTCACCGCCGCCGTCCGTTCGACGGTTCCTTATTGTCTGGTCTGAACTCGGGAGCACTGGCGCTCTTCGGCAAATGCCTGATCAGACCGAAGGAATCGGCATTTCTCCTCGAATCGTGGCCTCGCGTTGCATCCGCTCGTCGAACCCGTCGCCGAGATATACCGACTGGCAGAACCCAAATGCCACAATGCGAGACCCGACACCATGAGCCCTTCGTGACCCCATGTGCCCTTTACGGCTGGCTGAGCAGACTCAAGCCGGCACTTTAATCAGTCGTCGTCTGAGCTACAGCTAAGGAAGCACTGATTTAATCGAAACCAGCCGACGCCTGCCGTCGGCAGCCGCTCTTTGAGATAATGACGCCCTGCCTCACGCTCGTGACCGACCATGCAAGCCACCTTCTCCGAACTTGAGTACAGCGC
>NZ_NHRX01000024.1 GCF_016653115.1 Rhodocyclus purpureus | reverse complement strand
CACAGGAAACACCATTTCTTATGAAAGGTATGCCAACGACAGCGAGCGCTGTTGCCGGCGGTAGCTCTGGCCTCCCTGAAGGATGGCGAGCAAGCCTTGCCTAAAAAAAGACCTTGGATAATTGCGTTTATGCAAATGTTTCCATAAACGCAAGGCCTGGCTGTTTGCGGACACCCCGGACGGCGCGCACGCCAGCGCACTGATCTACTCGCTGGTCGAGACCGCCAAAGCCAATGGCCTCGAGCCCTACCTCTGGCTGCGAAACGTCCTGCGCGACCTGCCCGCTGCGACCACCGTCGACCATTACGACGCCCTTCTGCCCTGGAATCAGAAACCAGCGGATTTGACCATGGCGTAGCTCTGCCCGGAAGGGTGGGGTTCATGGATCGGTTACGAAACAGGTGAGCGTCACCATGTACAGACCGCCGCCCTTCACTGCCGCGTAGGCAGCTCAGAAATGCCCGTCGAGCCCTCGGCGGCGAGAGCGGGGCTTCACTGCCGCGTAGGCAGCTCAGAAAGCAGGAAGTACATACAAAACCGAATGTGAAGTCTTCACTGCCGCGTAGGCAGCTCAGAAAATATCGTATGCATTGCCCGATTTCTTCGATTTCTTCACTGCCGCGTAGGCAGCTCAGAAACTTCAAGGGCTGGCCGGTGGCGGCGTTGATGCTTCACTGCCGCGTAGGCAGCTCAGAAACTGGACCTTCTGCAGGGCTCCGCCGATGCCGGCTTCACTGCCGCGTAGGCAGCTCAGAAATTGTCGTCGACGAAGACGGCAACCCGCAGGTCCTTCACTGCCGCGTAGGCAGCTCAGAAATATGCCAAGCGATGACACCGGCGCCGGCCTGCCTTCACTGCCGCGTAGGCAGCTCAGAAAGTCGCCGCCGGCATCGTCGCAAATCAGGTGCCCTTCACTGCCGCGTAGGCAGCTCAGAAATCCTCGTCCTTGAACGACATGATCGCGGTGCGCTTCACTGCCGCGTAGGCAGCTCAGAAAAGCGGCAGCGGCGCGAGCCTGCGCCTGCTGACCTTCACTGCCGCGTAGGCAGCTCAGAAAAGCCCGCCGTGTCGCTCCATCGTCGAAACGTCCTTCACTGCCGCGTAGGCAGCTCAGAAATTGTCCTGCGCGATCAGCGAGCCGACTGCAATCTTCACTGCCGCGTAGGCAGCTCAGAAAATGAGGAAAGCGGCGACGCGTAGGGCGCCAGCCTTCACTGCCGCGTAGGCAGCTCAGAAAGAACCTGGTGCAGCTTGGTGAGGCCATCAGGGCTTCACTGCCGCGTAGGCAGCTCAGAAACCCGCACGAATCGGCCGCTTCAAGGGAGAAATCTTCACTGCCGCGTAGGCAGCTCAGAAATTGAGCGGGTCGAAGCGTTGCGCGATGACGGACTTCACTGCCGCGTAGGCAGCTCAGAAAGTGCGCGCCTACGCGCCGACCCAGCTTATCAACTTCACTGCCGCGTAGGCAGCTCAGAAAGTGCTCGTCCGCCCACCGCTGCTCATACGCCACTTCACGTCCGCGTGGGCAGCTCAGAAATTCAAGCCCGCCGCAGCGATCGCGCTTTCCCACTTCACTGCCGCGTAGGCAGCTCAGAAATTTTCAGCGCGGCTCGCATAGACCCCGTAGGCCTTCACTGCCGCGTAGGCAGCTCATAAACGACGTGCCGCGAGATGCTCGGCCGGCTCTGCCGGTGACTGTCGGCCAGGGTTTTGACGGCCCGACGCGGCCTTCGTCATTCTCCTCGCCGCCCAGCCTGCAGTACCACGTACTCCCGCTCGATCTCGCGCTGAAACGCCGGCGGCAGGCGGGACCAGAGGTGGACTT
Organism: Rhodocyclus purpureus; assembly: GCF_016653115.1. Taxonomy (GTDB): domain Bacteria; phylum Pseudomonadota; class Gammaproteobacteria; order Burkholderiales; family Rhodocyclaceae; genus Rhodocyclus; species Rhodocyclus purpureus. The sequence goes on along the minus strand of NZ_NHRX01000024.1, from coordinate 22,462 downwards.
CGACCAGCATCGGCAGGTGGCTGTCCTGGAGCGCTTGCCGCAACTCGCACCAGCCGGCGACATCGGAGCGCTGCTCGGGCGCGTAGCGCAGCACCAGATCGAGGTCGCTGCCTTCGTGTCCGTTGCCGCTGACCCGGCTTCCGTAGGCCCATACTTCCGCGTCCGGCACGTAGCGCGCGAGCAAGTCGCGCAAGGTGGAGAGGTAGCGCGCCGGCAGGTCGAGCCGCGACAGTTCAAGCTGCGGCATCGAAAATTTCCTTCAGTTTGACGGCGAGCGCCCGCACGTCGGCGAGGTAGTCGGGCAGAAGCTTGAGCGTTTCGTTGGCGAAGCTCTCGCCATAGTCGTGCGCGGTGGTGTTGCGGTTGGCGCGGTAGGCCAGCCAGCGTTCGACCTCGGCCAGCGTCAGCACGCCATGCTTCGCTGCATGGCGCAGGACGTCGTTGAAAACCAGCGCGTCGACACTGCGTGGGTTGCCGCTGTACGCCTTCAGCGCCTTGCGCAAGAGCTTGCCGGCCGTTTCCAGCGACAGCTCGAAACTCTTGATCGCTGCGTTGCGATACAGCTCGAAAATGATGTCTTCGTGCGCCGGGGTTCTTTCGAGCGCGAGCAGAGCCTGTTCCAGCGTGGCTGCAGTGCGCCGCAAGTGATCGATATTCAATGCCATGTTGTGGTCCTCAGGTCTCGCAGCCAAGCCTGCTCGGTCTGCGCTGGATCATCGTAGCAGGTCCAGTCTGCGGGGTGGGCTCGCCGAGACTGATTGCACCGCCCCGTAGGCAACTCAAAGACGTGGGGGTAGTGGAAGCTGCAAGGCTTGAGGAGGCAAAACATCTGTCGGTGACACCGCGCCTCGGAGGGGCAGAAGCGAAGCGCCAAGTGAAGTTTCGGCCAATCGACGGCTGCTTGCCATCATGCGATGTCCACGACTCAAGTCGCTGATCGGCAGTGGCGTGATGCTCTGAAAAAGACTATATTCAGTCTTCTTTTGATCCGCGGGGCAAGGCCATGCGCTATTCGTCTCAAGTCAAACCCATCAGCTACCTCAAGGCCAACGCAGCCGAGGTGCTGAAGCTGTTGTCCGAGCAGCGTGAGCCCATGGTCATCACCCAGAACGGTGAAGCCAAGGCCGTGCTGCAGGACGTCGCGTCCTTCGAGGAAACACAGGAAACCCTGGCCTTGCTGAAAATCCTGGCGCTCGGCAACCAGGATGTGGCAGCGGGCAGGGTCAAGCCGGTGGCCGACGTGGTGGCACGCCTGCGCGCACGGGGAGCGCGCGGCTGATGGCCGGTCGACCCGGCCACTACCAAGTCCTGCTCACTCACGGCGCAGAGCAGGACCTGGCGTCCATCCACGACTACATTGCCGAGTTCGACTGCCTGGCCAATGCCGACTACGTGCTCGACCAATTGCTTGAGGTCGTGGAGGAGTTGGCCCGGTTTCCTGAACGAGGCAGCTACCCGAAGGAGTTGGCTGCGCTGGGAATCAAGGAGTACCGGCAGACGGCGTTCAAACCCTATCGCGTGGTCTATCGCGTCGTCGGCAGCCAGGTCGTCATTTACCTGATCGTCGATGGTCGCCGGGACCTGCAGTCGCTGCTCGCTCGCCGCCTGCTCGGAGCTTGAATCGCAGCAAGCCGTGCTGGGCAGCGCTGGGTACCGCCAAGCCCGGCATCCGGCCCCGGCTCCGACCTTGCGAAAACACTTCCACACCGTCCCCTCGCGGCGCCCGGAAGTCGTACAATGAGCGGTTTTCCGCTTCCGGGTGTTGGCAGTCATGGCAATCAAGTGCGACAAATGGATCCGCCGCATGGTCGAGCAGCAGGGCATGATCGAGCCGTTTGCGCCGGAGCTCGTGCGCGAGGCGAACGGCGAGAAGATCGTCTCCTACGGCACGTCGAGCTACGGCTACGACATCCGCTGCGCCGACGAATTCCGGGTGTTCACCAACATCAACTCGACCATCGTCGATCCGAAGGCCTTCGACCCCCAGTCCTTCGTCGAGGTCTCGGGCAAGGGCTACTGCGTGATCCCGCCGAACTCGTTCGCGCTGGCGCGCACCGTCGAATACTTCCGCATCCCGCGCAACGTACTCACCATCTGTCTGGGCAAGAGCACCTACGCGCGCTGCGGCATCATCGTGAACGTGACCCCGTTCGAGCCCGAATGGGAGGGCTACGTCACGCTCGAATTCTCGAACACGACGCCGCTGCCGGCGAAGATCTACGCGGGCGAGGGCTGCGCGCAGGTGCTCTTCTTCGAGGCCGACGAGGTCTGCGAGACCTCGTACAAGGACCGCGGCGGCAAGTACCAGGGGCAGGTCGGCGTCACCCTGCCCAAGATCTGACGTCTTCAATCTGTAACAGAATCGTCCGAGAATCGTCTTGTCCCGGGACCCGCTACGGCGGGTCTCCGTTTTTGAGGAATTTCCATGCGCTTCCATTTCCCGATCATCATCATCGACGAGGACTTCCGCTCGGAGAACGCCAGCGGCCTCGGCATCCGCGCGCTGGCGCAGGCGCTGGAGGACGAAGGCCTCGAGGTCATCGGCGTCACCAGCTACGGTGACATGACCTCGTTCGCGCAGCAGCAGAGCCGCGCCTCGACCTTCATCCTGTCGATCGACGACGAGGAACTGGCGCTCGAACCCGAGGAGACGCTGGCCGAGCTGCGCGCCTTCGTCAGCGAGATCCGCCACAAGAACGCCGATATCCCGATCTTCCTGCACGGTGAGACGCGCACCAGCCGCCACATCCCGAACGACATCCTGCGCGAGCTGCATGGCTTCATCCACATGCACGAGGACACGCCGGAATTCATCGCGCGCTCGATCAAGCGCGAGGCGAAGGACTACCTCAGCACCTTGCCGCCGCCGTTCTTCCGCGCGCTGGTGCATTACGCCGCCGACGGTTCGTACTCGTGGCACTGTCCGGGCCACTCGGGCGGCGTCGCCTTCCTGAAGTCGCCGGTCGGGCAGATGTTCCACCAGTTCTTCGGCGAGAACCTGCTGCGCGCCGACGTCTGCAACGCGGTCGAGGAACTCGGCCAGCTGCTCGACCACACCGGTGCGGTCGCCGCCTCCGAGCGCAACGCGGCGCGCATCTTCAACGCCGACCATCTCTTCTTCGTCACCAACGGCACCTCGACCTCGAACAAGATCGTCTGGCACTCGGCGGTGGCGCGCGGCGACGTCGTCATCGTCGACCGCAACTGCCACGTTTCCAACCTGCACGCGATCATGATGACCGGCGCGATCCCAGTGTTCCTGATGCCGACGCGCAACAACTTCGGCATCATCGGACCGATCCCGAAGAGCGAGTTCGCCTGGGAGAGCATCCAGAAGAAGATCGAGGCCAACCCCTTCATCACCGACAAGAACGCCAAGCCGCGCGTGCTCACGCTGACCCAGTCGACCTACGACGGCGTGATCTACAACGTCGAGGAAATCAAGGAGATGCTCGACGGCAAGATCGGCACCCTGCATTTCGACGAGGCCTGGCTGCCGCACGCGGCCTTCCACGACTTCTACGGCGACTACCACGCGATCGGCGCCGACCGGCCGCGCTGCAAGGAGTCGATGATCTTCTCGACGCAATCGACGCACAAACTGCTCGCCGGCCTCTCGCAGGCCTCGCAGATCCTCGTCCAGGACGCCGAGAACTGCCAGCTCGACCGCGACGTGTTCAACGAGGCTTACCTGATGCACACCTCGACCTCGCCGCAGTACTCGATCATCGCCTCGTGCGACGTCGCCGCGGCGATGATGGAGGAGCCCGGCGGCACCGCGCTGGTCGAGGAGTCGATCACCGAAGCGCTCGACTTCCGTCGCGCGATGCGCAAGATCGACGAGGAGTGGGGCGCCGACTGGTGGTTCAAGGTGTGGGGACCTGACGACCTGTCCGAGGAAGGCATCGAGGAACGCGAGGCGTGGATGCTGAAGCCGGGTGAGCGCTGGCACGGTTTCAGCGACCTGGCCGAGGGCTTCAACATGCTCGACCCGATCAAGGCGACGATCATCACGCCGGGGCTCGACGTCGACGGCGAGTTCGCCGAGCGCGGCATCCCCGCGGCGATCGTCACCAAGTACCTGGCCGAGCACGGCATCATCGTCGAGAAGTGCGGCATGTACAGCTTCTTCATCATGTTCACGATCGGCATCACCAAGGGCCGCTGGAACACGCTGGTGACCGAGTTGCAGCAGTTCAAGGACGACTACGACAAGAACCAGCCGCTGTGGAAGGTGCTGCCCGAGTTCGTGCAGAAGCACCCGCGCTACGAGCGCGTCGGCCTCAGGGACCTGTGCCGCGACATCCATGCCGTGTACAAGAAGAACGACGTCGCGCGCCTCACCACCGAGATGTACCTGTCGGACATGGTGCCGGCGATGCGTCCGGCCGATGCCTTCGCCAAGATGGCGCACCGCGAGATCGAGCGCGTCGACATCGAGGATCTCGAAGGCCGCATCACCGCGGTGCTGGTCACGCCTTACCCGCCGGGAATCCCGCTGCTGATCCCGGGCGAGCGCTTCAACAGGAAGATCGTCAATTATCTGAAGTTCGCGCGCGAGTTCAACGCGGCTTTCCCGGGCTTCGACACCGACATCCACGGTCTGGTGACCGCCGCAGACGGCAGGTACTATGTAGATTGCGTCAAATAAGCGGGGGGGACAGTATGCGATATACTGTCCCGCCATGAATCTTCGACTCGCTGCCCGCCGTGGCCTGTGGCCCTGGCTTTCCCTGCTGCTCCTGATGGCCTCGTCCGCTCCGCTGCGCGCGAGTCCGCTGGAGTTGAGCGTCGGCATCGTCCCGCAGCAGTCGGCGACTGAACTGGCGCGCGTGTGGATTCCCCTGCTGCAGGAAGCGGCGTCGCGTAGCGGCGTCCGCCTCGTCTTCAGGACCGCGCCGGACATCCCCATGTTCGAGGAGCGCCTCAAGCAGGGCGAGTACGACCTCGCCTACATGAATCCCTACCACTACGTGGTCTTCAGCAAGAGTCCGGGCTACCGGGCGTTCGCCAGGGAGAAGGACCGGCGCCTGGCCGGCATCATCGTTGTCGCCAAAGACTCGCCGGTTACCGACATCAAACAGCTCGCCGGCAAGAGCGTCGCCTTCCCGGCCCCGGCGGCCTTCGCCGCCAGCATCCTGCCGCGCGCCGAGTTCGCCCGACTGGGGGTGCCGATCGAGGCGCGCTACGTTCACTCCCACGACTCGGTCTATCTCGGCGTCGCGCAAGGACTGTTTGCCGCCGGCGGCGGCATCAAGCGCACCTTCGAAGCGATCGACCCGGCAGTCTCGGCGCGCTTGCGCATCCTGTCCACGACGCCGGGCTACGTCCCGCACGCCTTCGCCGCGCACCCGCGCGTCGCTCCCGAAACGGTGGACAAGGTGCTCGTCGCGCTCGCTTCTCTCGGCAAGGACGAGGCGGGACGCAAGACGCTCGCCCCCCTGAGCTTCAAGGGCATCGAGTCCGCCGCCGACCACGAGTGGGACGAGATACGCCGTCTGCGCATCGAGCAGCGCGTGGGTAGCGCGCAGTGAAATTCCGCAGCAAGACGATTCTCGGCATCGCGCTGATCGAAGGCGTCCTGCTCAGCATTCTCGGTCTCTCCGTCCTCGGGCAGTTGCAGTCCTCCTCCGAGGCCGAACTCGAACGGCGGATGGCGACGACGGCGCGCCTCCTGAACGCGAGCGTGCGTGATTCCATGCTGGCCTACGATCTCGCCACTCTCGACAGTGTCACCAGCGATGTGCTCGGCACCGGTGATCTCGCCTACGTGCGTGTCCTCGACGCGCAGCAGCGGCTCCTGGTGCAGCACGGCGTACTGCCGTCGGGCCCGTTCGTCGCCGACCTCAGGGTCGGGGACGTCACCGACGGGGTTTTCGACAGCGAGGTGAAGATCGATGTAGCGGGCCAGTCCGTCGGCAGCATCCAGTTCGGCATCGACATCAGGCCGCTGCAGGGGTTGATCGCCAAGACTCGCAACTGGACCCTGTCGATCGCGCTGGCCGAGATGCTGCTCGTCGCCCTGTTCTCGTTCATTCTCGGCACCTACCTGACGCGCCAGCTCCTCTCGCTGCGCAATGCCAGCCAGACCATCGCCGGAGGCGACCTGTCGCGGGAAGTGGCGGTGATCGGCAACGATGAGATCGCAGAAACGGCCGCAGCCTTCAATCACATGCTCGGCAAGCTGCGCAGCGAGGAAGCGTCCAGGCTGATCCAGGACGCCGAACTGCAGCGGCACCTGGAGGCGCTCAGATCGCTCAGCGACATCGCCGCCTTCCCCGACGTCGATCCGGAGGCGAGCCTGCGCCGTGCGCTGGCGATCGCCGCTCACTACCTGCAAATGGAATACGGAATCATCGGCCGGGTCGAGGCAGGCGAGTTCCGCATCCTCGCGCAGTTCTCGCCCCCGGATACGCTCGCCGACGGGCAGGGATTGCCTCTGTCCGTGACCTATTGCAGCGACACGCTGGCGAAAGGCGACCTGCTCGCCATCGCCGACGCCAGGTCTTCGGTCTACGCCGATCATCCCTGCCTACGCGAGTTCGGGCTGGCCGCCTACCTGGGGATGCCGCTGCGGGTCCGTGGCGAGATGTTCGGCACGCTCAGCTTCTCCTCCACGCGCAGCCGCGCGCGCGACTTCGACAGTGCCGACCGTGAGTTCCTGTACCTCCTGGCACGCTGGACCGAGGTCTTCCTCGACCGGATGCAGGCGACCGACGAGCTGAAACGCAGCGAAGCCTCGCTGCGCCGAGCCAAGGAGGAAGCAGAAGCGGCGAACTGCGCCAAGTCGGCGTTCCTGGCCACCATGAGCCACGAGATCCGCACGCCGCTCAACGGCATCCTCGGCATGGCGCAGGTGCTGCTGCTGCCTGCCTTGAGCGACGGCGACCGCGACCGCTGTGCGCGCACGATCGTCGATTCCGGCCAGACCCTGCTTGCCTTGCTCAACGACATCCTCGACCTGTCGAAGGTCGAGGCGGACAGGATCGAACTCGAATCGGCGGCGTTCGACCCGGCGCAGCTGATGGAGCAGATCAGGATGTTGTTTTCCGAATCGGCCGCCAGCAAGGGCTTGTCCATCGACGCCGCCTGGCATGGCGTCGGTGGACAGCGCTATCTGGGCGACGCGCTACGCCTGCGCCAGATGCTCGCCAATCTGGCCGGCAACGCGGTCAAGTTCACCGAGCGCGGCGCAGTGCGCATCGCCGCCCGCGAGCTGTCGCGCGACGAGCACGCGGCCGTGCTCGAATTTTCGGTCAGCGACACCGGCATCGGCATACCCGCCGACAAGCAGGCGCTGATCTTCGAGCCCTTCACGCAGGCCGACAACTCATCGACACGGCAGTATGGCGGTACCGGTCTCGGCCTCTCGATCCTGCGCCGACTGGCGGCGCTGATGGGCGGCGAGGCCGGCGTCGACAGCGAGCCCGGCGCAGGTTCGCGCTTCTGGTTCCGCGTTCGCGTCGGCCTGCCCGTCGGCGACGAGGAGCGCCTGCCTGACTCCGGGGCAGCACCCGCCGACTGGCAGCAGCCAGCACTGTCCGGGCGCGTGCTGGTGGTCGAGGACAATGGGGTGAACCGCAAGGTGATCGAGCGCATGCTGACCCGGCTCGGTGTCCGGCTCGCGCTGGCCGAGGATGGCCGGCAGGGCGTCGATGTCTTGCTGCGCGGCGAGATCCCCGACCTCGTCCTCATGGACGTGCATATGCCGGTCATGGACGGCTATGCTGCCAGCCGCGCCATCCGGCAGTGGGAGCAGGAGTCCGGACGCCCGCGCCTGCCGATCGTCGCCCTCACCGCCGACGCCTTCGACAGCTCGCGCCAGGAATGCCTGGCTGCGGGCATGGACGACTTCCTCACCAAACCGATCGACGTCAGGGAACTGACGGCGATGCTGCACAGATGGTTGCCGCCCGCGTCAGCGGTGCAGGAGCCCGCGCTGGCGCAGGCGGAGTAAGCCGGCGCCGGAAGAGGCGCGGAGAGGGGCCGGTGAGTTTGTCGGGTTACGCTTCGCTAGCAGTATCTACGTGCAATTATGTCCCCACCGTAATTTGTCAGCGAACGACCCGCTCGTAATCGACGAAGGCGAAGGGCGGTTCGCTGCTGCTGCCCTGGCGGCGCCTGACTTCGCGCCATTCGGACGGATCGAGCGCCGGGAAGAAGGCGTCGCCGTCGGCATCGGCAGCGACTTCGGTGAGGTAGAGGCGCTGCGCCAGCGGCAGGGCCTGGCGATAGAGTTCGGCGCCGCCGATGACGAGGACCTCGTCTGCTGCTGCGCTGGTGGCCGCTTCTTCGTCGCTGCCCACCTTCTCCGGCGCGGCGGCGGCGAGTGCGTCGGCCAGGCTGTGCACGACGATCGCGCCGTCGGCGACGAAAGCGCGGTCGCGGGTGAGGACGACGTTGCGCCGTCCGGGGAGCGGCCGGAAGGCTTCTGGCAGCGATTCCCAAGTGCGCCGGCCCATGATCACCGCCTTGCCGCGCGTCGTCTCGCGGAAGTGGCGCAGGTCTTCCGGCAGGTGCCAGAGCAGCCCGTTGTCGCGACCGATCGCGCCGTTGCGGGCGACGACGGCGATCAGCGCGATCAGCGCGCCGCTCACAGGCGCCGCTCGCGCAGGGCGCGGCAATGCTCGATCAGCCCCGCCGTCGAGGTGTCGCAGCCCTCGGGCAGCGTGCCGCTGCCTTCGATCGCCGGCAACAGGCGCAGCGCCAGCTTCTTGCCGAGTTCGACGCCCCACTGGTCGAAGGAGTTGATTCCCCAGATCACGCCCTGGACCAGCGTCTTGTGTTCGAAGGCGGCGATCAGCATGCCGAGATGGTAGGGGTCGAGTCGTGGCAGCACGAAGGTCGACGACGGCTGGTTGCCGGGGCAGCGGCGGTAAGCCGGTTCGGCGTCCGGGTTGCCGAAGGCCAGCGCCTCGGACTGCGCGAAGCAGTTGGCGAGCAGCTTCTCGTGGTGGCCGCGCAGGGGGTAGTCGCTTTCGGCCACGGCGATGAAATCGACCGGCAGCAGGCGCCCGCCCTGGTGCAGCAACTGGAACCAGGCGTGCTGCGCGTTGGTGCCCGCGTTGCCCCACAGCACCGGCGCAGCCGGGCGCGCCAGAGGCTGGCCGTCGCGACCGATGCTCTTGCCGTTGCTCTCCATCTCCAGTTGTTGGAGGTAATCGGGCAGGAGGCGCAGCGACTGGCTGTAGGGGACCAGCGCGTAGGCACCGGCGCCGCGGATGCTGCTGTTCCAGATGCCGATCAGCGCCATCAGGATCGGCAGGTTGGCGTGCGGAGGTGCCGTCCGGAAGTGTTCGTCCATGTCGGCGGCGCCGGCGAGCAGGCGTTCGAAGCCGTCCATGCCGATCGCCAGCGCCAGCGGCAGGCCAACCGCCGACCACAGCGAGAAGCGGCCGCCGACCCAGTCGGCGAAGCCGAAGATCATCTGCGGATGGATGCCGAACTTGATCGCCGTCTCCGGCGCGGCGGTGACGGCGACGAACTGCTTGGCCAGCGCCATCTGCCGTTCGTTGGGCTTGCTGCCGTCGGGGTCGACGTGGGCCACCAGCCATTCGCGCGCGGTGGTCGCGTTGGTCAGCGTCTCGATCGTGGTGAAGGTCTTGCTGGCGATGATGAACAGCGTCGTGCGCGGGTCGAGCGCTTCGAGCGTCGGCGCGATGTCGGCGCCGTCGAGGTTGGCGACGTACTTGACCGTGAGCGTCGGGTGGCCGATCGCACCGAGCGCCTCGGTGAGCATCCGCGGTCCCAGGTCGGAGCCGCCGATGCCGAGATTGACGACGGTGCGGATTGGCTCGCCGCCGTAGCCGCGCCATTTGCCGCTGCGTACCGATTCGCAGAATTCCCGCATGCAGGCGCGCGTCTCCAGCATTTCCGGGATGATATTGACGCCATTCACGAAGATCGGGTGCGGATCGCGCCGGCGCAGTGCGGTATGCAGCACCGCGCGCCCTTCGCTCTCGTTGATCGCCGCGCCGATGAACATGCGTTCGCGCCAGCCGCTGACGTCGGCAGCCTGCGCCAGGTCGAGCAGGCGGGCGAGGGTCTCGTCGGTCAGCCACTGTTTCGAGTAGTCGAACATCAGGTCGCCGACGCGCAGCGACAGGCGCGGAAAGCGATTGGCGTCGGCATCGAACAGGCTGCGCAGCGTCTGCCCGCTCAAGGTTTTGGCGTGGTCGTCGAGGGCTTGCCAGGCGTGGGAGAGGTTCAGGGTCATGGTGGGAGCGGCGCAGTGCCGTGCGGTGAGGTTGTGGGTCTTCGCGCGAAGGGTTTTCGACTGCAAGGGAAGAACTGGCAACTTTACCCGACTTGGGTTTCAGACCGATTATACGGCGCTGCGTCGGGCTGCTCCACGCCGTAAATTACGGGGACGCCAATTGTGGGGTCCCCGCAATTTTTACACCGCCATCGGCGCCGTCAGCGGCGCGTGGTGCTGGTAGCCCTCCAGCCGGAAATCGGCGGGCTCGACCTGCTCCAGCCACTCGGGTTCGTACTTGCCGGTCAGCGCGTAGTCCGGGATGCGCTCGGAGAGGACCAGCCGCGGCGCGGGGAAGGGCTCGCGCTGCAGCTGTTCGCGCAGCATGTCGACGTGATTCTCGTAGATGTGCGCATCGCCGATGAAATAGGTGAACCAGCGCGGCTTGTACCCGGTCAGGCGGCCGACGAGGTGCAGCAGCGCGGCGCCTTCGGTGAGGTTGAAGGGGGTGCCGAGGCCGACGTCGTTCGAGCGGATGTAGAGGCAGAGCGAGATCTCGCCCTTCTCGCGGCTGACCAGGAACTGGTAGAGCAGGTGGCAGGGCGGCAGCGCCATTTCCTCGAGTTGCGCCCAGTTCCAGCCGTGGAAGAGGATGCGCCGGCTGTCCGGGTCCGTGATGATCGTGTCCAAGCACTGGCGCAGCTGGTCGATCGGCTTGTAGAGCAGGGCCTGGCTGCCCGTCTGCCGGCCCGCGTCGTCGGCGAGCTGGCCGATCAGGCGGTAGCCGCGCGCCTCGGCGTCGGCGATCTGCGCGGCACTGTGCGCATCCCCCAGGTCGATCAGCTTGTAGGCCGGCCACTGGCGCCACTGGACGCCATAGACCGGACCCAGGTCGTCCTCACGCAGGCGGTACGGGTTGGCCAGCCACTGCGCGTTTTCGTTGGCGTTCTGGTCCCAGACCTTGCAGCCCAGTTGCCGGAACTCGGCGGCGCTGCGGTAGCCGCGCAGGAAGCCGACCAGTTCGCCGATGGCAGATTTGAAGGCGAGCTTCTTGGTGGTGACTGCCGGGAATCCCTGCTGGAGGTCGAACTTCATCATCGCGCCGGGGATGCTGCGCGTGCGGATGCCGGTACGGTTGTCCTGCCAGGAGCCGTGCTCGAAGATTTCCTGTACGAGCGAGAGGTACTGTTTCATCTGTCCATCCTGCCGGCGGCGGCAGCGCCGCCGGCGCTTCAGTCTTCGGTCGGGGTGTCTGCGGTGGCTGTCGTCGGCTCGCCGGCGAGTTCGCGCAGGACGCGGAAGATCTCGCGGTAACTGCGCGGCGGTTTGCCGGCTTCGCGTTCCTTGAGCGCCGAGCGGCGCAGTGCACGCAGGTGCTGCAGGTCGGCGCCCGGGTACTCGCTGGCGATCTCGCCGAGCGCGCGTTCGTCGGCGAGGATCGCCTCGCGCAGCCGTTCGAGCCTGTGCATGTGCGCGGTCGCCGCGGCCGAGTCGCCACGCACGTCGGCGAGCAGCGCGCGGATCGGCTCGGGGTCGATGTCGCGCATCAGGCGGCCGATGTACTGCATCTGCCGGCGCTTGGCCTCGTCCTGCCGCGTCATCTTCTGCACGTCGCGGATGGCGACGAACAGGTTTTCGGGCAGGTCGAGCTTCTTCAGGCGATCGACGGAGAGTGCGGCAAGTTCTTCGCCGAGCGACTGCAGCTCGTTCATCGCTTGCTTGCGGCGGGTTTTCGAGAGCGGGATTTCGCTGTCGACTTCGGGGGCGGCGGCTTTGCGCATGGGGCGGGAGGGTTCGAAACGGGAGGATGCGGTGGCAAGGGCCTTGCGGCGGGCCTGTTATGATAGCGACTTTCCACGTTCGCTGCCCCGACCCATGCCTCGTTCTGCTGCCGCCGTTCCGTCCTCTCCGTCCGCCGCTGAAGCTGCCGGCGCGGCCCCCGCGCATTTCGCGCATCGCTTCGAAACCCTGCAGCAACTGGCCAGCGACGCGCTCGCGCACGCCAAGGCGAAGGGCGCCAGTGCCTGCGAGGTCGAGGCCTCGGAAGGTTTCGGCCAGTCGGTGACGGTGCGCCGCGGCGAGGTCGAGACGATCGAGTACAACCGCGACAAGGGGGTCAGCGTCACGGTCTTCCTCGGCAAGAGCCGCGGTTCGGCGAGCACTTCCGACTTTTCGGCCGAGGCGCTGAAGCAGGCGGTCGAGGCCGCGCTCGACATCGCGCGCTTCACCGCCGCCGACGAGTATTCCGGCCTGCCCGACGCCGAACTCCTGGCCAGCGGCGACTTCGACCTCGACCTTTACCATCCGTGGGCGCTGCCGGTCGAAGTGGCGATCGAGCAGGCCAGGCGCTGCGAGGACGCGGCCTTCGCCGTCAGCAGGAAGATCAGCAACTCCGAAGGTGCCAGCGTGTCCACCCAGGAAGGACAGTTTGTCCTCGCCAACAGCCTCGGCTTCATGGGCGGCTTCCCGACCTCGCGCCATTCGCTGTCGCTGTCGGTGATCGCCGGCAAGGGCAATTCGATGCAGCGCGACGACTGGTACTCGCAGCAGCGCGATGCACGCCTGCTCGCCTCGCCCGAGGAGATCGGCAGCATCGCCGCGCAGCGCGCGCTGTCGCGGCTCGGCGCCAGGCGCATCCCGACCTGCTCGGCACCGGTGCTGTTCGAGGCCCCGGTTGCCGCCTCGCTCTTGAACAGCTTCGTCTATGCGGCGAGCGGCAGCAGCCTCTACCGGCGCGCTTCCTTCCTGCTCGACCGGCTCGGCAAACGCGTCTTCTCGAAGAAGGTGAACATCAGCGAGTTGCCACACCTGCGCGGCGCGCTGGCGAGTTCGCCCTTCGACAACGAGGGAGTCGCCACGCATGATCGCGAACTGGTCGTCGACGGCGTCCTGCAGGGTTGGTTCCTCAGCAGCTACTCGGCGCGCAAGCTCGGGTTGAAGACCACCGGCAACGCCGGCGGTAGCCACAACCTGATCGTCAAGCCGGGCAAGCGCGACTTCAAGGGCCTGCTACGCAAGATGGACCGCGGCCTGGTCGTCACCGAACTGCTCGGGCAGGGGATCAACTACGTCACCGGCGACTACTCGCGCGGTGCCGCCGGCTACTGGGTCGAGGACGGCAAGATCGTGCATCCGGTCGACGAGATCACCATCGCCGGCAACCTCGCCGACATGTTCCGCAACATCGCCGCGGTCGGCAACGACGTCGTCGTGCGCGGTTCGAAGCACGTCGGCTCGATCCTCGTCGAAGAAATGAAGATCGCCGGCGACTGAGTACAACTGCGCCCGGCCGCGACCACGCTGGCGGCTGTTGCCGTGGGCGGGCCGAGAGGCCCGCATCCAGCCTGCGTGCATTCAAGCGTGAAACCTCCTTTCAGCCACGAAAAACACGAAAGCCACGAAACAAGACTAGAGGTTGCTCTTGTTCGCTGTACGCCCTGCCGGGTCATTCGGGGGCAGCACCGGATCCCATGAACGATTTCGTGTGTTTTCGTGTCTTTCGTGGCCATAGCTTCTTCCAGGTCCAACGAGTACTTCTCAGAGCGCCGCTCCCTGATTTCCTCTCCGTCATCAGCTTTTTTCAGAGTCATCATGTGTCCCTTTCAATCCGTTCCGCCGCTCGTGTCCCAGGAAACGCCGACGGCAAGCAAGGCGGCGCCCGGCGCGACGCGCATCTGTCTCGTCCGCCACGGTGAAACCGACTGGAACGCCGCTGGCCGTCTGCAGGGGCACATCGACATCGAACTCAACGAGGCCGGGCACGCGCAGGCGAGGGCGCTTGCGCGCCGCCTCGCCGGCGAGCGTTTCGCCGCGATCTACAGCAGCGATCTGACGCGTGCGCGGCAGACGGCGACGGCCATCGCCGCCGCCCTGGGCCAGGAAGTGCGCCTGCTCGCCGACCTGCGCGAGCGTCGCTTCGGAATTTTCGAGGGGATGACGCGCAGCGAGGCCCGCGAGCGCCATCCGCAGGAGTACGGCGCGGTCGAGCGGCGGCAACCCGACGCGCTGCCGCCGGGGAACGGCGAGAGCCTCGCGCAGCACGCGCAGCGGGTGAGCGCGGCGCTGCAGCGCCTGGCCTGCACGCACGCCGGCGAGTCGCTGCTGCTCGTCACCCACGGCGGCGTGCTCGACATCGTCAATCGCTGGGTGCGCTCGTCGCCGCTCGAGGTACCGCGCGACTTCACGATTCCCAACGCCGCGATCAACTGGATCAGCCACGATGCTGCCGGCTGGCGGATCGAGTGCTGGTCCGATTCTGCCCACCTCGCCAGCGACGGGCTCGACGAACTGCGTTAGGCGGCCGGCCTGCGGCGGCCTTTTCCAGCCGGGGGACTGCATCAATCATGCTGTCCCCCCATGGTACAATCGTGGCCTTTTTCAAGGGCTTGAGAGGCACACGATGTTTTCCGCAAAAGACACGCTGGCGAAGGTTGACCCCGAACTGTGGCAGGCGATCGAGGCTGAGAATCTCCGTCAGGAGGAGCACATCGAGCTGATCGCCTCCGAGAACTACGTCAGCGCCGCCGTCATGGAGGCGCAGGGCTCGCAACTGACCAACAAGTACGCCGAAGGCTACCCCGGCAAGCGCTACTACGGCGGCTGCGAGCACGTCGACGTCGTCGAGCAACTGGCGATCGACCGGCTGAAGAAGCTGTTCGGCGCCGAAGCCGCCAACGTGCAGCCGAACTCCGGTTCGCAGGCCAACCAGGCGGTGCTGATGGCCTTCGCCAAGCCGGGCGACACCATCCTCGGCATGAGCCTCGCCGAAGGCGGCCACCTGACGCACGGCATGGCGCTCAACATGTCCGGCAAGTGGTTCAAGGCAGTGGCCTACGGTCTCAACGCCAAGGAAGAGATCGACTACGAGCAGGTCGAAGCGCTGGCGCGTGAACACAAGCCGCGCATCATCATCGCTGGCGCCTCCGCCTACGCGCTGCGCATCGACTTCGAGCGTTTCGCCAAGATCGCCAAGGAAGTCGGCGCGATCCTCTGGGTCGACATGGCGCACTACGCCGGCCTGATCGCCGCCGGCTGCTACCCGAACCCGGTGCCGTTCGCCGACGTCGTCACCTCGACCACGCACAAGACGCTGCGCGGCCCGCGCGGCGGCATCATCCTGATGAAGGCCGAGCACGAGAAGGCGCTCAATTCGGCGATCTTCCCGGGAATCCAGGGCGGCCCGCTGATGCACGTGATCGCCGGCAAGGCTGCCGCCTTCAAGGAAGCGGCGACGCCGCAGTTCCGCCACTACCAGGAGCAGGTCATCGCCAACGCGCGTGTCATGTCGCGCGTGCTGTCCGAGGAACGCGGCCTGCGCATCGTCTCCGGTCACACCGAGTCGCACGTCTTCCTGGTCGACCTGCGCGCCAAGAACATCACCGGCAAGGAAGCCGAAGCCGCACTCGGTCGCGCGCACATCACGGTCAACAAGAACGCGATCCCGAACGACCCGCAGAAGCCTTTCGTCACCTCGGGCATCCGCATCGGCTCGCCGGCGATGACCACGCGCGGCTTCACCGAGATCGAGGCCGAGCAAATCGCGCACCTGATCGCCGACGTGCTCGACGCGCCGAACGACGAGGCCGTGCTTGAGCGCGTCCGCGGCGAGGTCGCGGCGCTGTGCCGCAAGTTCCCGGTCTACGGCGCCTGATGTCCGAGGCGCGCTTCGGGGCAGGGCAGGCAAGCGCATGAAGTGCCCGTTCTGTGGTGCCGACGAGACCACCGTCCTCGACACGCGCATCAACGAGGACGGCGACATCGTCCGTCGCCGTCGTCGTTGCCTCTCCTGCGACAAGCGTTTCACCACCTACGAGCGCGCCGAAATCCGCCTGCCGCAGGTGGTGAAGAAGAACGGTTCGCGCGTCGATTACAGCCGCGACAAGCTCTCCGCCAGCCTCTGGCTGGCGCTGCGCAAGCGCCCGGTGACTGCCGAGGCAGTCGAGGCAGCGATCACGCGTATCGAGGAAAAGCTCCTCGCCCTCGGCGAGCGCGAACTGCCCTCGGAAAAGATCGGCGAGATGGTCATGCGCGAGCTGAAGAAGCTCGACAAGGTCGCCTACGTCCGCTTCGCCTCGGTCTACCGCAACTTCGAGGACGTCGACGAGTTCTCCGACGTGATCCGCGAGGTTCGCTGACGTTCATGGCGAGTTGCGCCACCCCGGAGCACGCAACGCGCCCATTCGCTCCATTCCCGTCATTGCGCGGCGCGCAGCGCCGTGGCAATCCGGTTCGTTCTTCCATTTTTGCGGCCCTCCCTGCTAGCGACGGGCCGTCTGACATCAGTCCTGGGCACTGGATCGCCACGCCCTGCGGGCTCGCGATGACGGGCTGCTGCTTCGGTCAGCGCCTTTGCTTCGGCCTTGCGCAGTTTCCGCCAAGCGCCGCTACCGTGCCCACGCGGCGTAGGGCGGCCGGCGAATGAACGTGGCGTCTGCGCGCTTTTCCATGTCTGCCCATGTCCCCAAGTCCCGTTTCCTTCACCGCCGCCGACCATGAGTTCATGGCGCGAGCGCTCGAGCTCGCCGCGCGCGGGCTGCACACGACGACGCCGAATCCGCGCGTCGGCTGCGTCATCGTCCGCGACGGGCGGATCGTCGGCGAAGGCTGGCACGAGCGTGCCGGCGAGCCACATGCCGAGGTGCATGCGCTGCGCGCAGCCGGCGCCGCGGCGCGTGGTGCCGACGTCTATGTCACCCTCGAACCCTGCGCGCACCACGGGCGCACGCCGCCCTGCGCCGACGCGCTGATCGCCGGCGGTGTGCGCCGCGTCGTCGCCGCGATGGGCGACCCCGACCCGCGCACCGACGGCGGCGGCCTCGAAAAGCTGCGCGCCGCCGGGATCGAGGTCGCCTGCGGCCTGCTCGAAGCCGAGGCGCGCGAACTCAACATCGGTTTCGTCTCGCGCCTCTCGCGCGGCCGGCCCTGGCTGCGCGCCAAGATCGCCGCCAGCCTCGACGGGCGCACCGCGCTCGCCGACGGGCAGAGCCAGTGGATCACCGGGCCCGAGGCGCGCGCCGACGGCCAGCGCTGGCGCGCGCGCGCCTGCGCGATCCTCTCCGGCAGCGGAACCGTCCTCGCCGACGACCCGCAGCTGAACGTCCGCCTCGGCGCAGTGGAGGGCGGCGCAGCGCGCCAGCCGCTCAAGGTGATCGTCGACAGCGCGTTGCAGACGCCGCCGGGCGCGCGACTGTTCGACAGCGGCATCACGCTGATCGCCTGCGCCGAAGCCGATCCCGCGCGTGCCGCGGCGCTCGCCGCTCGCGGTGCCGAAATCCTCGCACTGCCCGCTGCCGACGGCCGTGTTGACCTGCCGGCGCTGCTCGCCGAACTGGCGCGGCGCGGCATCAACGAAGTCCATGTCGAAGCCGGCCGCGTGCTCACCGGCGCGCTGATCGCCGCCGGCCTGGTCGACGAACTACTGATTTACCTCGCCCCCTGCCTGCTCGGCGATTCCGCGCGTGGCATGTTCGCGCTGCCGCCGCTCGCTTCCCTGGCGCAGCGCCAGATGCTCGCGATCCGCGACCTGCGCAGCGTCGGCAGCGACATCCGCGTCATCGCCCGCTGCGTCGCGGCTGCGGCGAGCTGAACGGGCTGGCGCCCACCCCGCGCGACGATCTTTGCAGCCTGAAACCTCTTTTCAGCCACGAAAAACACGAAATCCACGAAATAAAACATGAGCTTCTGGTGGTCTGGCGGCCGGGCCGATGGCTGCCGTGTGCCCAGCCGCGAACCACGAATGATTTCGTGTTTTTTTCGTGCATTTCGTGGCCAACTGCTTCTTTCAGGTTGAACCTCGCGCCGGATCGAGGGTCTTGACAGCTTCTTCACTGACTTCCCGCTCGGCTCACCATGAACAAACTCGAAAACCTCAAGCTCTCGATGCTCGACCTCGTTGCGCTGCGCCAGGGCGGAACGGTCGCCCAGGCGCTCGCCATCGCCACGAGGACCGCGCAGCACGTCGAGGCGCTGGGATTCAAGCGCTACTGGATCGCCGAGCATCACAACAACCCGGGCCTCGCCAGTTCGGCCACCGCGGTGCTGGTCGGCCACATCGCCGGCGCGACGCAGCGCATCCGCGTCGGCTCCGGCGGCATCATGCTGCCCAATCACCCGCCGCTGGTGGTCGCCGAAGCCTTCGGTACGCTCGCCGAACTCCACCCGGGGCGGATCGACCTCGGCCTCGGCCGCGCACCCGGCACCGACCGCGTCGCCATGCGTGCCCTGCGCCGCGACCGCATCGAGCAGGAGAGCGACTTCCCGCGCGACGTGCTCGAACTGCAGGCGCTGCTCGCCCCCGCGCAGCCAGGACAGGCACTGGTCGCCACGCCCGGTGCCGGCACCCGGGTGCCGATCTGGCTGCTCGGATCGAGCCTCTTCTCGGCGCGGCTTGCCGCCGAACTCGGCCTGCCCTACGCCTTCGCCTCGCACTTCGCGCCGCGCATGCTGCTGCAGGCGATCGAGGTCTATCGCAAGCTGTTCCGCCCTTCCGACGTGCTCGACCAGCCCTACGTGATGATCGGCGTACCGGTGATCGCCGCGCCGAGCGACGACGAAGCGCAATACCTCGCCAGCAGCGCCTACCAGCGCGTCTTGAACATGCTGCACGGCCAGCGGCAGCCGCTGCCGCCCCCGGTCGAAGGCCTGCTGCGCGGGCTGCGGCCGAACGAACTTGCGGGCATCGACGACTTCCTCGGCGCGGCGGTGATCGGTGGACCGGAGACGGTGCGCGCCGGCTTCAGCGCACTGCTCGAAGCCACCGGCGCCGACGAGTTCATCCTGGTCAGCGACGTGTACGACCCGGACCTGCGCCTGCGCTCGCTCAGCATCGCCGCGGAGGCATGCGGCGGCTGAAGCGGCAGGGCAAGCAGAGCTTGGGGGCAGCTCTCGCATCGTTGCTCGATTGTCGGATGCAACGATGGGAGAACTGACCTCATGAGTGGCATGAGACCGATAACCATGAGATGTGCCTCAACTCTGCTGACGTGATGCTCGTCCATCCATCGAAAGAACTGCGGCCCATTCCTGCCACTACGTCCTCTCCTGCTGACCCACTCGAAGATTCCGGTGCTGGTCGTCCGCTGAGGGATTCTGCCGAGGTTATCTACCCGCGCCCCGATCAGCCGGTCGCGTAGACGGAGGGCAGGAACCTCAGCCACGGAGTCGGCATGGAGCGGGCTCAGTGCCGTATCACCGCCGAACTGAAAGCGGTGTAAACCTGACATGCGTCATGACTGTGAATTTCCTTGCATTGCCTGAAGCAGTCGCTGACCCGCCTCGGTCAGCCGGTATTTCTGCAGGCGGCTGTTGGGGGTTTGCGGGCGGGTCATGGCAAGCAAGCCCGCATCCAGCAGGTGGCGGATTTGCTTGTGCAATTCGCCCGACACACTTTGGTGCCCCAGTCGGCGGGCCAGTTCCTGCTTGCCCAGTTCGGCCTGCTCGATCAACAGCAATATTTTTGCCGCGAGCCGTGACTCTAGCCGTGACTCTAGCCGTGACTCTAGCCGTGACTCTAGCTGCGCAGGCTCGGTTGAGCCTGTGACGGGCCCGACTTGCCCGGAATCCGTGATGTCCTTCGTGACTGGGCGCTTGATGACGGCACTGAATTGGTTGCCGCTGGGGTCATCGTTCAGGTCGATATGGGGCCATGCCTGCAGCGCGCGGGGGATGCCGCTGCCCAGACCACGGTACGGCAGCAGGTGCAGGGCGTGCTCGGTGAGGGTGGGATTGCGCCGGTTGGTGCGGCCTTGGCGGATAGCTTCGATGCTCAGGCTGTCGGGCAGGTGGCCGGGGCTGATGATTTCGATACGGTCGGTAAATACCAGGATCCGAATGGAGGCACTGGTGAAGTAATCGCGATGAATCAGGGCATTGACCAATAGCTCCTGCAAGGCGACTTCGGGCACTTCCAGAACGCCGAGCGTATTGAACCCTTGGTCACCTTGTACGCGGTGCAGGTTGCGTTTGATGAAGGCGAGCGCTTCGATGTATTGGGTGGCGAGGGCGCCGCTGATGTCCTGGCTGTCCAGGTAGCGGCTGTCGGCAATGCTGGTGCCGGGAAAGGCTACGGCTTTGATCGAAAAAGCTGGCCGCCAGCGCTGAGGGTTACGGCCAAACAGCATGAGCGCGGCGAGGTTAAGTTCGCGCCCATCGCCCAGCCCCAAGTTTTGCAGAACTGCGTCCAAAGGCAGCTCGGCGTAGGGGCTGCTTGCGCCGTAGCGCTGTTCGAAATAGCGGTGAAAGGCTGTCTCGTCCAGGTCCGCGCTGGAGGTGTTGGCAACGGGAACTACATCCGCATACACCAGCCCCGCGCGCTGGAACATGCGCTGCATTTCTTCCCGAGCCGTGACATGGCGTTTGTCGGCGCCTTGCTTGACCCAGATCCGACCTTGGTGGTCGAGATAAGGCTTTGCCAGCCCGTCTGGAATGCTCACCACAACCACCAGCCCGTGCTGGGTGCGGACGTTTTCGGTGAGCGGGTGCACCGGTGGGCGCAAGTGCTGGGAGGCCGCATTGCTCAGCAACTGATTGATCCGGCGAACTTCGGCCGCATCCAGGCCGGCAATCGAGCCGTCATCATCGACGCCGATAAACAAGGTGCCGCCGCCGCTGTTGGAAAAAGCCACAAGTTCGGACGCCAGGGCATCAGGGTGCGTGACGGTGCGCTTGAATTGGTGGCGGCTGTCTTCGCCCAAGGCGATTTGCTGTAAGAGTTCGGTTTCAGTCATGCCTTTATTGCTCATAAGCACTTAAGCCCGAAATTTCGTGGCCTTGGGCGAGCAGGCCTCCGCACTCGGATGGCATGCGCCACCATGAGCAGTAACCTATGATTTGCCGTGGTTCTCTTCGAGCGTCGGGAGTGTAACTCTTTCTCCGGAGAAGCTTGGGGGTGTCCACCAGGCTTGGGGGCAGGTCTCGAATTGTTTCATTGATTGCCGGATGCAACAATGCGAGACCTGACCCTATGAGTGCTAGGCGATGTGCGTCAATTGTACTAACATCGTATTGGTCAATCGAACAAAAGAGCTGCACCCATGCCTGCCCTTGCATCTTCTCCTGCTTCCCGGTCGGCCCGCTTGGGCCTGCGCGCCACTCCCGAACAGGAGGCCGTGTTGCGCCGCGCGGCCGAAGTCGCGCACAAATCCCTGACCGATTTCATCCTCGACAGCGCCTGTCTGGCCGCCGAGCAGACCTTGCTCGACCAGCGCCTGTTCATGGTCTCCGGGCAGCAGTACCAGGACCTGCTCGATCTGCTTGAGCAGCCGGAACAGCCCAACGAGGGGCTGCGCGATCTGTTCTCGCGCAGAGCTCCTTGGGATGCTCAGTGAGTTTGCGCGGGCCCGAGGCCCTGGCCGCGCAGCATCTGCTGGAAGGGTTCGATTGCGGCAAGCCGGCCCTGAACGACTGGCTGCTGCGTCACGCCCGGCAAGCGCAGGGCAGTGGATCGGCGAAGACCTTCGTCGTCGCTGACGATGGTCGGGTGGCCGGCTACTTCAGTCTGACCGTCGGCCAGATCGATACACTGGATGCGCCCGAGCGCATCCGCAAAGGGATGGGACAGTACCCGCTGCCAGTCGTGATCCTGGCACGGCTGGCGGTGTCGCAGCAGGACCAGAGGCGCGGCGTCGGCTTCGGCCTGCTGCAGGACGCCATCCGCCGCACCCTGCTGATTGCCGAGCAGGCCGGCATCCGGGCGATGCTGACTCACCCGATCGACGAGGATGCGGCGAAGTTCTATACCCGATTCGGCTTCATCGCCTCGCCCTTGCGCGAGCAGCAATTGCTGTTGCTCCTCAAGGACGCCCGTTGCTGGGTACGCTGAACGGGCCAGCCGATCAGCGAAGCTTGGACCCGGTTCCCGCATCGTTGCATTGATTGCCCGATGCAACAATGCGCGACCTGACCCCATGAGCATTTACTGGTGGCGGGAGAAACAGAGCGTCATGGCGAAGGCCCTGGTGCGGCGGACCTCGCCGGCCGGCTGCACGAGACCGGACCTGACACCATGCTGACCCCATGCATGGTGACCCCATGATGTGTGAGGGGCATTAGAACTCATTCTCGGCTAGGCCGAACGTTTGCATGTTGCCGTTAGGGAAACGCTGAATAAAGCGCCAATCTGAGCCGGTGAGCCTCGCAAATTTCGCGATTGCCTATTTTTTAAGCAAATTATCGGTCAATTTTCCGATTTTTCCCCCTGAATCCGTGCTTTTCAGCCCTTTTTCGCCCCATTTCCCGCGCTCAGGACGCAATTTGCCCGTCGAGCGCCAT
>NZ_NHRX01000023.1 GCF_016653115.1 Rhodocyclus purpureus | reverse complement strand
TGGTCGGAAAGGGCGACCCACATTGCGAACAGCCTGTGTGGCCCATGACGGTTACGGTCTCAGCCCCTCTCCATGCACTCCTAGAATACGTCTATTCCGGGGAGGCAGATCAAGCATAGGATGACGGCATTGGAGCGAATGGCTGTATTCCACGTTCCGGGGTGGCACGCCGTGACCTTACGAAAAAACGGCCGGGAAGTCCCGGCCGCTGTTGCGTGCCGATGCGTGTGCTTCGGCCCTGCTGTTTGGCGCGTTCAGTCGACGAAGCGCGCTCCGGTGATGATCTCGCAAGCTTCGACATACTTGGCGCGCGTGCGTTCGATCACCTCGGCCGGCAGCCGCGGTCCCGGTGCCTGCTTGTTCCAGTCGAGCGTTTCCAGGTAGTCGCGCACGTACTGCTTGTCGAAGGACGGCGGGTTGCTGCCTTCGCGGTAGACGTCGGCGGGCCAGAAACGCGACGAGTCGGGCGTCAGCGCCTCGTCGATCAGGTGCAGGGTGCCGGTGGCGTCGATGCCGAACTCGAACTTGGTGTCGGCGATGATGATGCCGCGCGTGCGCGCGTAGTCGGCGGCCTCGCTGTACAGCGCCAGCGCGGCGTCGCGCGCCTCGCTGGCGAGCTGGGCGCCGTCCTTGCCGGTGCCGGCGAGCGCGGCGGCGAGGACGTTCTGGCAGTGCGTCTGCGCCTGTTCGAAGGAGATGTTCTCGTCGTGTTCGCCGATCTCGGCCTTCGTCGCCGGGGTGAAGATCGGCGCCGGCAGCTTCGCCGCCAGCGGCAGGCCGGCGGGCAGGGCGACGCCGCAGACCGAACCCGTCGTCTGGTAATCCTTCCAGCCCGAGCCGATCAGGTAGCCGCGGACGACGGCCTCGATCGGCAGCGGCTGCAGGCGCTTGACCACCAGCGCGCGACCGCTGACCTGGTCGCGCTCGCCGGCAGCGACGACATCCTCGGGAGCGATTCCGGTGAGCTGGCCGGGGACGATGTGCGCGAGGCGATCGAACCAGAAGTTGGCGAGTCGGGTGAGGACCTTGCCCTTGCCCGGAATCGGGTCGGGCAGGATCACGTCGAACGCGGAAAGGCGGTCGCTGGTGACGATCAGGAGCTTGTCGTCGCCGACGGCGTAGATGTCGCGCACCTTGCCGCGTCCGAGCAGGGGCAGGCTGTCGATTCGGGATTCGAAGAGGGATTGGCTCACGGTCGGGATCGCTTGTAGGTTGGGGGCGCGCACAGGCGCGGTAGCACGGTGGAGCGGGCTGCGGCCTGCGCAGGCGCTCCGCCAACTGCGGGGAGTGCCGGTACGGGCTTTGACCAGCAGGCGCACCGGCCGGGTGCCGGCCGGGCGCAGGCGGATTATAGCCCGCGTCGCGCCTTGTTAACTCGACGACGCGTCGCGCGCGAGCTTGTGGCGCATCTGATGCAGTCCGTACTGCGACAGGATGAAGATGACCGGCGCCGCGATCGCGGCGGCGATTTCCGGCGACAGCCCCGGAACGAATTCCTGCACGCCGTAGCTCACGACTTTCACCAGTTGCGAGCCGTAGTAGGTGATCGCCACCGCCGAGAAATGTTCGACCGTCTGCTGCAGGCGCAACTGGAGCAGGACGCGCTTGTTCATCTGCTGCAACTGGTCGCGGTTCTGCTTTTCCAGTTCGATGTCGACGCGCGTGCGCAACAGCTGGCTGCTGCGCACGACCCGGCCGGACAGATCTTCCTGCCGGCGTGCCATCGCCTCGCAGGTGTTCATCGCCGGCAGCAGGCGGCGCTGCATGAATTCGCTGAAGATCGACAGGCCGGGGATGCGCTCCTCACGCAGTTCCTCGATCCGCTGCCTGACGAAGCTGTGGTAGGCACGCGAAGCGGCGAAGCGGGAGGTGGTGCGCGCGACCGAGTCCTCGACTTCGGCGGCCAGTTGCGTCAGTTCGGCGAGCACCTGCTGCTCGTCTTCCGGGTTCTTGGTCTTGACGATGCGCCCCATCATCTCGGCCAGCCGGGTTTCGGCGCCGGGGAGCCAGCTGCCCACCTGCTTGGCGATCGGCAGGCCGAGCATGGCGAGGGTGCGGTAGGTCTCGATTTCGACCAGGCGTTGCACGGTCCGTCCCGCCTGCCGCTTGGTCAGCGACTCGTCGATGACGACGAAGCGCGAGAAGCCGCGGTCGTACATGAAATCGGAAAACACCCAGGCGGCGCCACCGGAAATCCTGGCGGCAGCGGTCTGGCGCGTCCCCGCCGCGTAGCGCTGGATCATCGCTTCGGGGGAGATCTCGTTCGCGGAACGCAGTTCGACGTGCGTGGCGACGATCAGCTTGCCGGGGATCGCCCCCAGCCATTCGGGCAGGCTGTTGTCGAGCGCAGTCAGCGCGATGTCGGCCGACTGTCCCGGGGCCAGCGGCCGCGAAAAGCTGTAGCTCGAGAACTCCGTGTGCCGCTCCCAGCGCAGCGTGAATTTCTCGGCCTGGAGGATCAGATGCGTGTCCGAACTCTCGAGGAACGAGCACACGCCGGCGTTGCACAGCCGCGACAGGTGTTCCTTTTCGTCGGCCGGCGAGTTGCCGTCGTGCATGAAAGCCATGTGCGAGACCACTGCCGGCACTTCCATCGGCAGTGCAGGGCGGGCGTGGAACTCCTGATTCAGGCGCTGGCGGAGCGGATGTTCCGCGTACGAGAATTGGCTCAGCATTGAAAACCTCGGTCAGTACTGCACCGCGCCGGGGGGCGCGGCGCAGCACGTTCGATCAACGAACGATCTGGTTCAGCTCGCCCTTGGCGTAGCGTTCGGCCATCTTGTCGAGCGGGATCGGCTTGATCTGGCTGGCGCGACCGGCGCAGCCGAAGGCCTCGTAGCGTGCCAGACAGATCTTCTTGGCCGCCTCGCGTGCCGGCTTCAGGTAGTCGCGCGGGTCGAACTTGCCGGGGTTCTCGACGAAATAACGGCGGATGGCTCCGGTCATCGCCAGGCGGATGTCGGTGTCGATGTTCACCTTGCGCACGCCGTTGGCGATCCCCTTGACGATCTCCTCGACCGGGACGCCGTAGGTCTGCTTCATGTCGCCGCCGAACTCACGGATCTCGGCGAGCAGTTCCTGCGGCACCGACGACGAACCGTGCATGACCAGGTGCGTGTTCGGGATGCGCGCGTGGATCTCGGCGATGCGGTCGATGGCGAGGATGTCGCCGGTCGGCTTCTTGGTGAACTTGTAGGCGCCGTGGCTGGTGCCGATGGCGATCGCCAGCGCGTCGCAGTTGGTCTGCTTGACGAATTCGGCGGCCTGGTCCGGATCGGTCAGCAGTTGCTCGCGCGTCATCGTGCCTTCGGCGCCGTGGCCGTCTTCCTTGTCGCCCTTCATCGTTTCGAGCGAGCCGAGCACGCCGAGTTCGGCTTCGACCGAGACCCCGATCGAGTGCGCGAACTTGACGACTTCCCTGGAGACGGCGACGTTGTACTCGAACGAGGCGGTGGTCTTGCCGTCGGCTTCGAGCGAGCCGTCCATCATCACCGACGAGAAGCCCGACTTGATCGCGGCCATGCACACCGCCGGGCTCTGGCCGTGGTCCTGGTGCATGACGATCGGCAGGTGCGGATAGGCTTCCAGCGCGGCCAAGATCTGGTGGCGCAGGAAGGGTTCGCCGGCGTACTTGCGGGCGCCGGCCGAGGCCTGCATGATCACCGGCGCATCGATCTCGTTGGCGGCTTCGCAGATCGCCCACACCTGCTCCATGTTGTTGACGTTGAACGCGGGCAGGCCATAGCCGTTTTCGGCAGCATGGTCGAGCAGTTGGCGCATCGATACGATCGGCATAATTAGCTCCTGGTATGGGTCAGCGAAGTTGCGGGTTGGATGAAATGCGTTCGTCTTGGGCGTGGCCGGGCTGGAGCCGGCACGAATGCTGCATTCTAGCGCGAAGCGTCGCTTCTTGGCCCGGCCCGTGCGCAGGCATCCGGAATTTCCCGTTGCGGCGACTCAATGGACTGCCCGGTGCTCGCCGACGCGGACGATCTTCAGCGTGTTGGTGCCGCCAGGCGTGCCGATCGGTTCGCCGATGGTGATCACGACGAGGTCGCCGGTGGCGACGACGCCAGCCTCGATCAGCTTCTCGACGGCCTCCTGCACGAGCAGGTCGCGGTCGATGTCCTCCTGCGCCATCAGCAAGGGGAATACCGCGCGGTAGAGCGCCATCTTGGTCAGCGAGCCCGCCTCCGGTGTCAGCGCGTAGATCGGTACGCCACAGTTCAAGCGGCTCATCCACAGCGCGGTCGAGCCCGACTGCGTCAGTGCCGCCACCGCCTTCACCTGCAGGTGGTCGGCGGTGAATAGCGCGGCCATCGCGATCGACTGGTCGATGCGCGTGAACACCCGGTTGAGGAAGTCGCGGTCGAGCGTCACCTCGGCCGACTTCTCGGCTTCGAGGCAGACGCGCGCCATCGCCTCGACCGTCTGCACCGGGTAGCGGCCGGCGGCCGTCTCGGCAGAGAGCATCACCGCGTCGGTCCCGTCGAGGACGGCGTTGGCGACGTCGGAAACCTCGGCGCGCGTCGGCGTCGGCGAGACGATCATCGACTCCATCATCTGCGTCGCCGTGATGGTCAGCTTGTTCTTCTCGCGTGCCAGGCGAATCATGCGTTTCTGAAGCGCGGGAACGGCCGCGTCGCCGACCTCGACCGCGAGGTCGCCGCGCGCGACCATGACCCCGTCGGACGCGTCGAGGATGTCTTCGAGCGCGGCGACGGCCTCGACGCGTTCGATCTTGGCGATCAGCAGCGCCCGGCCGCCGGCGGCGGCCATCAGCTGGCGCGCCATGTACATGTCGGCGGCGGTCTTGGGAAAGGAGACGGCGAGGAAGTCGGCGCCGAGCGCGGCGGCAGTGCGGATGTCGTCCATGTCCTTGGCCGTCAGCGCCGGCGCCGACAGGCCGCCGCCCAGACGGTTGATTCCCTTGTTGTCGGAGAGCTCGCCGCCCTGGCGCACGCGGGTGTGGATTTCCGCACCGACGACGCGGACGACGTCGAGCGTGATGCGGCCGTCGTCGAGCAGGAGCACGCTGCCGGCCGCGACGTCGCGCGGCAGGTCCTTGTAGTCGAGTCCGACGCGCTCGCCGTCGCCGAGTTCGCAGCGCGCGTCGAGGATGAAGGACTGCCCGGCTTCGAGCGTGATGCGGCCGCCGGCGAACTTGCCGACGCGGATCTTCGGCCCCTGCAGGTCGGCGAGGATGCCGATCGGCCGCCCGACACGTGCCGCGATCGCGCGCACCGCTTCGGCGCGGGCGACATGGTCGGCCGCCTTGCCATGCGAGAAGTTGAGACGCACCACGTCGACGCCGGCGCGAATCATCCGTTCGAGGACCTCCGGATCGCTCGAGGCCGGGCCGAGGGTGGCGACGATCTTGGTGTGACGTGACATGGCTTCTCCGTGGGTGGGGGCTGGATGACGACGGCGGCGAGATGCTCGCCGGCGCTGATTCTAGCGCCTTCGCCCGGCAACGCACGGCACGCGTGTCGTGGTCCTGCGCGCTTGACCGGCGCCGAATGCTGGCAGGATACTGTGCAGGTGGCCGGCGCGTGCTTTGCCGGCGCCCCCCGTTCAGGAGATCGTCATGTCGAGACCCCGTTCCTTCGTACATCTTGCCTGCGCCTTCGTCGGCGCCTTCCTGCTGTCGTCCCCGGTCCTTGCCGACAAGCCCGCGGGGGTCGGCAAGGAGGCCCACGGCGGCGCTCACCCGGATAAGGGAGAGCGGGGAGCGCGCCCCGGTAACGATGACCACAATTACGAGCGCGGCGACGACCGGCGCGCGCATGACTCCGCGGCGTATGCCTTCGACGAGCGCTCGCGCCGGGTCTTCCTGGACTATTACGGCCCCGCTCCCAAGTCCTGCCCGCCGGGGCTGGCCAAGAAGCACAACGGCTGCCTGCCGCCGGGACAGGCGAAGAAGTGGCAGCGCGGCGAGCCGCTGCCGCCCGACCTGCGCGTGTGGGGCCTGCCCCCCGACCTGCGCCGCCGCCTGCCACCGCCGCCCGACGGCTATCGCTACGTCCGCGTCGCCGCCGACATCCTGATGATCGCGGTCGGCACGCAGATGGTCGTCGACGCGATCGAGGACATCGCGCGCTGATCGCGCAGGCTGCCGATCACGCCGGCAGCCTCATTTGCGGCGGGCAGGGAACTCGGGCCGCCGCGGCGAGTCCGTGCACCGTTCCCGACGCAAGATTGTGAAGCATGGACCTCGCCCTGCGCATCGTTTCGATCCTGTTCCCGATGTTCGCCCTGACCACGCTGGGCTTCCTCTACGGGCGGCGTCATGCTTCCGACATGAGCGTTGCCAACCGGCTGAACATGGACGTGTTCGTCCCGGCGCTGATCTTCAGCGGGATTTCGAGCCGTTCCTACGACCTCGCCGGCTACGGCGCGATGGCGCTGGGCATGGTGCTGCTGGTGCTCGGCTCGGGCGCGGTCGGCTGGCTGCTGGCGCGCGTCACCGGCCAGCAGCCGCTGACGCTGGCGCCGACCCTGATGTTCAACAACAGCGTGAACCTAGGCATCCCGCTCGCCGTGCTCACCTTCGGCGAGGGCATCCTGCCCTACGCGGTGATCCTCTTCGTCGTCTCGGTCGGCCTGCACTTCTCGCTCGGCGTCTGGCTGCTCGACCACCGGACCAAGGTCTGGAACGTCTGGCGCCACCCGGCGGTGATGGCGGCGATCGCCGGCTTCGTCGTCGGCGAGGCCGAGTTCAAGCTCTGGGATCCGCTGGCGACCGGGATCCGCATGCTCGCCGACATCTCGATTCCGCTGGCCTTGTTCGCGCTCGGCGTGCGCATGACCGACGCCGGTATCGGCCACTGGCGCGACGGCCTGCTCGGCGCGATCGCGCGCCCGCTCTCCGGCATGGCACTCGCCTGGGCCATCGCGCCCTTGCTCGGCCTGCACGGCGAGCAGGCCGACCTGCTCCTGATCTACGGCGCGCTGCCGCCGGCGGTGATCAACTACGTCTTCGCCGAGCGCTACCACCAGGAACCCGACAAGGTCGCCGCGATCGTCCTCGTCGGCAACCTCGCCGCGATCGTCACCCTGCCGCTGGTGCTGCTGCTGGTCCTGCCGGCGGCGAGCCCGGTGAGCTGATCAACCCTGCACTGAACACCCAACCTCGAGAGAACACCATGACCGTTCCCCTTGCTCCGACCCTCAAGCTCGCCAACGGCGTCGCCATACCGCAACTCGGACTTGGCACCTGGCCGATGAACGACGCCGAAGCCGCCGTCGCCGTCGCCCGGGCGATCCAGATCGGCTACCGCCTGATCGACACCGCCGAGAACTACGGCAACGAGCGCGGCGTCGGCGAGGGAATCCGCAACTCGGGCATCAGGCGCGAGGAAATCTTCGTCACCACCAAGTTCAACCGCCAGTGGCACAGCGTCGACGGCGCGCGCGCGGCGTGCGAGGCGAGCCTGGAACGGCTCGGCCTCGACTACATCGACCTCCTGCTGATCCACTGGCCGAACCCCGACCAGGACCGCTACGTCGAGGCCTTCCAGGGGCTCGTGCGCCTGCTCGAAGCGGGCCGGGTGCGCGCCATCGGTACCTCGAACTTCAAGCCGGCGCACCTCAAGCGCCTGTTCGACCTGGGCCTCGTCCCGCACCTCAACCAGATCCAGCTCGATCCCTATCACCGCCGCGACGACCTGATCGCGATCCACCGCGAGCAGGGCATCGTCACGCAGAGCTGGCGCCCGCTCGGCTTCGGCACGCAGATGCTGGCCGACCCGGTGATCACCGGCATCGCGCAGGCGCACGGCCGCACTCCCGCACAGATCGTGCTGCGTTGGGCGGTGCAGCAGGGCTTCTCGACGGCGCCGAAGTCGGCCGACCCCGTGCGCATGGCGCAGAACCTGTCGGTGTTCGACTTCACGCTCTCCGCCGCCGACATGGCCGCGCTCGACTCGCTCGGCCGGTACGACCCGGAGATGTTCGACGCCGACAGTTTCGGCCACTGACCGGAAACGGCTGCGCCCCGCGCAGCCGCATGTGTCGGGGCTGGCACCCCGTCCGCAGACGTTGGCGACCGAGATCGCGCGCGTGTTGAGGTAGGCCTCGAGCGCCTCCGGTCCGCCCTCGCTGCCGTAGCCCGAATCCTTGACCCCGCTGCCGGGCATCTCGGCGGAAGGCAGCGCCGGCCTGAGACCAGCGCTGCCTGGAGCGAGCCGGGAAGGGCTCGCCCTGCGACGTGCCGGAACGGCTTCTATACTGCTCCGTATGACAATCGTTCGTACGGAGGAGAGCGCAACCATGAAGTTCACACGGCGGCAGTTCTTGAAGCTCAGCTCCGCCGGGCTGGGTGGGTCATCCATCGTCCTGATGGGTTTCTCGCCGACCGCAGCCCTCGCCGAAGCTCGTGCTTACAAACTCGCCCGCGCCGTCGAAACCCGCAATACTTGTCCGTATTGCTCGGTGGCGTGTGGCCTCCTGATGTACTCGATCGGCGACAAGTCGAAGAACGTGCAGCAGGACATCATCCACATCGAAGGCGACCCGGATCACCCGGTCAGTCGCGGTTCGCTCTGCCCGAAGGGCGCCGGACTGCTCGATTTCATCCATAGCCCGAACCGTCTCAAGTACCCGGAAGTGCGCGAAGCCGGCAGCAAGGAGTGGAAGCGCATCTCCTGGGACGAGGCCCTGGACCGCGTCGCCGCGCTGATGAAGGAGGATCGCGACGCCAACTTCGTCGCGCAGAACGCCGAGGGGGTGACGGTCAATCGCTGGCTCACCACCGGCCTCCTCGCGGCTTCGGCGTCGAGCAACGAAGCGGGATACATCACGCACAAGGTCGTTCGTGCGACCGGGATGATTGCCTTCGACAATCAAGCCCGTGTCTGACACGGCCCGACGGTAGCCAGTCTGGCTCCGACGTTTGGCCGTGGTGCGATGACCAACCACTGGGTCGACATCAGGAACGCCGATGTCGTGCTGGTGATGGGTGGCAATGCCGCCGAAGCACATCCGGTTGGCTTCAAGTGGGCGATCGAAGCCAAGAAGCAGAACAAGGCGCAACTCGTCGTCGTCGACCCGCGCTTCACGCGCTCGGCCGCGGTCGCCGACTTCTACGCGCCGATCCGCACCGGTACCGACATCGCCTTCCTCGGTGGTGTCATCAACTACCTCCTGAGCAAGGACCAGATCCACCACGAGTACGTCAAGGCCTACACCGACTTCAGCTTCCTGGTGAGCCCGGACTACGACTTCGCGGACGGCCTCTTCTCCGGTTACAACGCCGAGAAACGCAGCTACGACAAGTCGAGCTGGAGCTACGTCAGGGGCGAGGACGGTTACGTCAAGACCGACCCGACGCTGCAGGACCCGCGCTGCGTCTACCAGTTGCTCAAGCAGCACTACAGCCGCTACACGCCGGAAATGGTCGAGCGGATCTGCGGCACGCCGCAGGACGCCTTCCTCAAGGTCTGCGCGATCATGGCCTCGACCGCCGGACCCGAGCGCAGCATGACCATCCTCTACGCGCTCGGCTGGACGCAGCATTCGCAGGGCTCGCAGATCATCCGCACCGGCGCGATGGTGCAGCTCCTGCTCGGCAACATCGGCGTCGCCGGCGGCGGCGTCAATGCGCTGCGCGGGCACTCGAACATCCAGGGACTGACCGACCTCGGGCTGATGTCGAACCTGCTGCCGGGTTACCTGACCCTGCCCGGCGAGAAGGAGACCGACTACGCCGAGTACATCGCCAAACGCGCGCCGAAGCCCATGCGGCCGAACCAGATGTCGTACTGGCAGAACTACGAGAAGTTCCACGTCAGCCTGATGAAGGCGTGGTTCGGCGAGGCGGCGACGAAGGAGAACAACTGGGCGTACGACTACCTGCCCAAGCTCGACAAGGCGCACGACGGGCTGATGGTCTTCGACGACATGTACCAGGGCAAGGTGAACGGCTACTTCTGCCAGGGCTTCAATCCGCTCGCCTCTTTCCCGAACAAGGGCAAGCTTGGCGCGGCGCTGGCCAAGCTCAAGTATCTGGTGGTGATGGACCCGCTGGCGACCGAGACCTCCGAGTTCTGGCGCAACTTCGGCGAGCACAACGACGTCGACCCGGCCAAGATCGGGACGACCGTGTTCCGTCTGCCGACGACCTGTTTCGCCGAGGAGGATGGCTCGCTGGTCAATTCGAGCCGCTGGCTGCAATGGCACTGGCAGGGCGCCGAGCCTCCGGGCGAGGCCAAGACCGACGCGGCGATCATGGCCGGCCTCCTGCTGCGCCTGCGTGCCATGTACAAGGAAAAGGGCGGCGCCTTCCCCGACGCCATCCTCAACCTGTCCTGGCCCTACCGCGATCCGCACGAACCGGCACCCGACGAAGTCGCCAAGGAGTTCAACGGGCGCGCGCTCGTCGACCTCTACGATCCCAAGGATCCGACCAAGCTCCTGCGCAAGGCCGGCGAGCAGCTCGACGGTTTCGCGCAGTTGCGCGACGACGGCAGCACCAGCTGCGGCTGCTGGATCTTCTCGGGCTCGTGGACGCAGGCCGGCAACAACATGGCGCGCCGCGACCCGAGCGACCCGTGGGGCAACGGCCAGACCAACAACTGGGCCTGGGCGTGGCCGGCCAACCGCCGCATCCTCTACAACCGCGCTTCCGCCGACCCATCCGGCAAACCGTTCAACGCGAAAAGGAAGCAGGTGTGGTGGAACGGCAGCGCGTGGGTCGGCTCGGACGTTCCCGACTTCAAGGTCGACTCGAACCCGGCCGACGGCATGGGGCCGTTCATCATGAACCCCGAAGGCGTCGCTCGCTTCTTTGCCATCGACAAGATGGCCGAAGGGCCTTTCCCCGAGCACTACGAACCCTTCGAGACGCCGATCGGCGTGAACCCGATGAACGGCAACCCGCAGGCGGTCAGCAACCCGGCCGCGCGCGTGTTCAAGGGCGACATGGAGGTGTTCGGCACGGCCAAGGACTTCCCCTACGCGGCGACCACCTACCGCCTGACCGAGCATTTCCATTACTGGACCAAGCACGTGCGCATCAACGCCGTGCTGCAGCCGGAACAGTTCGTCGAGATCGGCGAGGAACTGGCCAGGGAGAAGGGCATCGCCAGCGGCGACAAGGTGAAGGTGCGCTCCAACCGCGGCTATATCAAGGCGGTCGCGGTCGTCACCAAGCGGATCAAGGCACTGAACGTGAATGGGCAGAAGGTGCACCACGTCGGCATCCCGATCCACTGGGGATTCACCGGCGTGGCGCGCATCGGCTTCCTGTCCAACACGCTGACCCCGTTCGTCGGTGACGCCAACTCGCAGACGCCGGAGTTCAAGTCCTTCCTCGTCAACATCGAGAAGCTTTAGGAGGAGACGAAGATGAGCACCACCACTTTCGCCTCACTCCTGCGGGAGGTGTGATGATGACAACCCCCACACTCGCTCCGCTCGTTGCCCCCCGGGGGGGCAACGCCTCCCTCGGGGCGGCCCTTCGGGAGGCGTGACATGGCACTCCAATCTCTCGACATCAAACAGCGCTCGGCGACGACGACACCTTCGACGCAGGTGCGGCAGACCACCGAAGTCGCCAAGCTGATCGACGTGAGCACCTGCATCGGCTGCAAGGCCTGCCAGTCGGCGTGCATGGAATGGAACGACCTGCGTCCGGAGGTCGGCAGCTGCAGCGGCGTGCACGACAACCCGACCGACCTTGGTCCCGAGGCCTGGACCGTCATGCGCTTCTCGGAGGTCGAGCTGGACGGTCGGCTGGAATGGCTGATCCGCAAGGACGGCTGCATGCACTGCAGCGATCCGGGTTGCCTAAAGGCCTGCCCGGCGCCCGGTGCGATCATCCAGTACAGCAACGGCATCGTCGATTTCCACCAGGAAAACTGCATCGGCTGCGGGTACTGCGTGACCGGCTGTCCGTTCAACATCCCCCGCCTCTCGGCGAAGGACAGCAAGGCCTACAAGTGCTCGCTGTGCTCCGACCGCGTCGCGGTGAACCAGGCGCCGGCCTGCGCCAAGGTCTGCCCGACCGGTGCGATCCAGTTCGGCGCGAAGGAGGACATGAAGGACTACGCCGAGCAACGGATCGCCGACCTGCGCGAGCGCGGCTTCGCCAAGGCCGGGCTCTACGATCCGCCGGGCGTCGGCGGCACGCACGTGATGTACGTGCTGCAGCACGCCGACCAGCCGGGGCTCTACCACGGCCTCGCCGAAGATCCGTCGATCAGCCCGCTGGTCTCGCTGTGGAAGGGTGTCGCCAAGCCGCTCGCCACGGCCGTCCTGGCCGCGGTGTCGCTGGGCAGCCTCTTCCACTACGTGACCAAGGGTCCGAACGAGGTCGCGAAGGACATCGAGGACGAGATCGAGCGTGAAGAGCGCGCCGCGCGCGAGCGGGAAGAAAAGGAGGGCGCAAAATGATCCGCGATCCCAAAGACCTGAAGCGCTACGAGCCGAGCGAGCGCGCCAATCACTGGGTGGTCGGGATGAGCTTCATCCTGCTCGCCCTCTCCGGACTCGCCTTCTTCCATCCGGCGTACTTTCCGCTGACGCAGCTCTTCGGCGGGCCGACGTGGACGCGCATCCTCCATCCCTACTTCGGCGTGCTGATGGCCGTCTCCTTCCTGTCGATATTCATCCGCTTCCGTCGTCTCAACCTGATGACACCTGCGGACCGCGAATGGCTCGCGCAGGCCAGGCAGATGGTCGACGGCGACGACCACAACATGCCAGAACAGGGCAAGTACAACGGCGGGCAGAAAGTGCTGTTCTGGGCGCTCGCCTTGTGCATGCTGCTGATGACGCTCTCCGGGCTGGCGATGTGGCGCGCCTGGTTCGAGCTGCCGGTGGACATCGTCCGCCTGGCCAGCGTCGTCCATGCGGCGACCGCCGCGTTCATGATTGCGCTGATCATGGTGCACATCTATGCTGCCGTCTGGGTCAAGGGAACCGTCCGCGCGATGTGGTACGGAACGGTCACCCGCGCCTGGGCCAAGCAGCACCACCGTGGCTGGTATCGTCAGGTAACCGGGAGGTAAGCCCCCGATGCAGAGCAGAGCGATCGACTTCAATCCGCAGGCGGCCCCCGCGTTCCTGCTGCCGCTGCCGGGAAAGCTGTTCGCGGACCGGGCCGACCGCTTTGCCGAACTCGCCACGGGGCACGGCCTCGGCGACTGGCTGGTGTTTCTCGGCCAGCTGACCGGCGCCCAGCACGCCGCGCTGCAGGCGCTGCCAGCGCTGCCGCTGCCCGATGCGGTGACGCTGGCGCAGGCGCGCACGCACGCCATGCCGCCGCTCAACGCCGCAGCGCTGGCACGTCCGCCTGCCTGGCGCGCTGTCCTGCGCCAGCTGGCCGGCACGCTCGACGGTGCCGCTCCCGAAGCCGCCAGGATCGTCCTCGCCGGCCTTGCCGCAGCCGACGACTCCCGCCTCGAAGCGCTCGCCGACGCGCTCCTCGCCGGCGAGGCGGAGCCGGGAGATCTCGCCGCCTTGCCCTTCGTCGCCGCCGCGCTGCAGGTCGTGTTCACCCGGCTCGCCTCCGATCTCGATCCGGCGCAGTTGCAGCCACTCGACGCGCGCGCGCTCTGCCCCTGCTGCGGCAGCCCGCCGGTCGCCAGCATCGTCCGCCTCGGCACGGCGATCGACCGGCTGCGCTACCTGCACTGCTCGCTGTGCAATAGCGAATGGCACCTGCCACGCGCCACCTGCACCGCTTGCGGCAGCGACGCGGCGCTGGCGCTGCTCGAACCCGAAGGTGGCCAGGGCGCCGTCCGCGCCGAGGCCTGCGATGCCTGCAGGAGCTACCTGAAGATCGTCGACCAGCAGAAGGACGCAGGCGTCGACCCGGTCGCCGACGACCTGACGACGCTGTCTCTCGACCTTCTGGTCGACGCAGCGGGCTACGCGCGCAGCGGGCAGAACCTGCTGCTGATCGGCGGCGACGCCTGAACCGAGAGCCCCTTCCGAACTTTCTGCCCGGTCCGGGTGAGAGATCATGAACGACAACAGAAGCCTCCCCGCGGTCGACCGCGTCCTGCACGGCCTCGCCGACCTGATCGAGATCCACGGCCGCCAACTCGTCACCGGCGCCGTTCGTGCCGAACTGGCCGCTGCGCGCGAGGGCGCGAAGCACGGGCTGCCGCTGCCCGACGAGGTCGCGCTGCACGCCGCGATCCGCCGCCGCGCCGACGAAGCCGGGCGTGCCAGGCTGCGCACCGTCTTCAACCTGAGCGGCACCGTGCTGCACACCAACCTCGGCCGCGCGCAGCTGGCCGACGAGGCGATCGCGCTGATGGTCGAGGCTGCGCGCGCGCCCTGCGCGCTCGAGTACGACCTCGCCTCGGGCGGGCGCGGCGACCGCGACGAGCTCGTCTCGCCGCTGCTCGCCGAGATCGTCGCCGGCGGCTCACCGGACATCGCCGCCACCGTCGTGAACAACAATGCCGCCGCCGTGCTGCTGACGCTGAACGCCTTGGCGCAGGGCAGGGAAGCGGTCGTCTCGCGTGGTGAACTGGTCGAGATCGGCGGCGCCTTCCGCATTCCCGACGTGATGCGCCGTGCGCAGGTCCGGCTGCACGAGATCGGCACCACCAACCGCACGCACGCGCGCGACTACCAGGAAGCGATCGGCGCGAAGACGGCGCTGCTGATGAAGGTGCATGCCAGCAACTACGCGGTCACCGGTTTCACCGCCTCGGTCGACGCAGGGACCGTCGCCGGCATCGCGCACGCGGCCGGACTGCCGTTCATGATCGACCTCGGCAGCGGCACGCTGTGCGACTTCGCCGCCTGGGGGCTGCCCGCCGAGCCGACGCCGCAGCAGGCGCTCGCCGCCGGTGCCGACATCGTCACCTTCTCCGGCGACAAGCTGCTCGGGGGGCCGCAGACCGGCCTGATCGTCGGTCGCCGCGAGCTGATCGCCAGGATCAAGAAGAACCCCTTGAAGCGCGCGCTGCGCGTCGGCAAGACGACGCTGGCCGCGCTCGAAGCGACGCTGCGCCTCTACCTCGACCCGGACCGGCTGCGCGAACGCCTGCCGACATTGCGCCTGCTGACACGCGCGAACGGCGACATCGAGGCCGCCGCCCGCCGCCTGCAGCCCGCCGTGCAGGCGGCGCTCGGCGACTTCGCCAGCGTCGCCGTCGCGCCCTGCGCGAGCCAGATCGGCAGCGGTGCCCAGCCCGTGGCGACGCTCCCCTCGATCGCGCTGGTGATTCGTCCGGCTGCGAAGAGGCCGGGGCGTGCGCTGCTGGCGATCGAAGCCGCCTTCCGCGCGCTGCCGACACCGGTGATCGGCAACATCCGCGACGACGCCTTCCGGCTCGACCTGCGCTGCCTGGAGGCGCAGGACGAGCCGCGCTTCGTCGCGCAACTGGCGGAGTTGCACCTGCCATGATCGTCGGCACCGCCGGACACATCGACCACGGCAAGACGACGCTGGTGCGCGCGCTCACCGGCGTCGATTGCGACCGCCTCAAGGAAGAGAAGGCGCGCGGCATCACGCTCGACCTGGGTTATGCCTATGCGCCGCTGCCCGGCGGCGGCGTGCTCGGCTTCGTCGACGTTCCCGGGCACGAGAAGCTGGTGCACAACATGCTCGCCGGCGCCACCGGGATCGATTTCGTACTGCTGGTGATCGCCGCCGACGACGGACCGATGCCGCAGACGCGCGAGCACCTGGAGATCGTCGAACTGCTCGGCATCCGCCACGGGGCGGTGGCCTTGACCCGGATCGATCGGGTCTCGCGCGAACGGCTGGCAGAAGCGCAGGCCGAGGTCGCCGAACTGCTCGCCGCAATGCCCGGCAGCGCGCTCGCCGCGGCGCCGGTCTTCCCGGTCGACGCGACGCGCGGGGAGGGGATTGCCGCCTTGCGCGCGAATCTCGAAACCTGCGCAGCCGGACTCGGCGAACGCAGCCGCTGTGGTGGCTTTCGCCTGGCCATCGACCGCTGTTTCACGCTCAAGGGCGCCGGCACCGTCGTCACCGGCACCGCGTTTTCCGGCGAGCTCAGGGTGGGGGATTCGCTGCTCCTGTCGCCCCCGGCGACGCCCGTGCGCGTGCGCAGCCTGCGCGTGCACGACGCGCCGGCCGCGAGCGGCGGCGCCGGGCAGCGCATCGCGCTGGCGCTCGCTGGCGTCGACCGGGACGCAGTCGCGCGCGGCATGTGGCTGCTCGCCCCCTCGCTGCACGCCCCGCTGCGCCGCTTCGATGCGCAGCTGCGCGTGCTGTCCGGGCAGCCGCCGCTCCGCCACTGGACGCAGGTGCATCTCCACCTCGGCGCCGAGGACGTTCCGGCGCGCGTCGCGCTGCTCGACGCCGGCGAGATCGTCCCTGGCGGTGCCGGCTGGGCGCAGATCAGCGTCGAGCGCGAGATCGGCGCGCTCGCCGGCGACCGCTTCATACTGCGCGATGCCGGCGCCCGCCACACCATCGGCGGCGGGCGCGTGCTCGACATCTTCCCGCCGACGCGCAGGAAGCGCAGCCCGGAACGCCTGGCGATGCTGGCGGCGCTGGCCGACGACGATCCCGGCGTCGCCCTGCAGCTGGCCGCCGCAACGCAGCCGGCCGGCGTCGACCTCGCCGCCTTTGCGCTGAACTGCAACCTCGACCCGGCGACGCTCGCCGAGCTCAGCGCGCGCCAGCAGCTAAAGCAGGTCGGCGACACCGCCTTCTCGCCCGCACGCTGGCAGGAACTCGAAGCGCGCCTCATGGCTGCGCTCGCCGAAGAACACGAGCGCGCACCGGAGCTCGCCGGCGTCGAGCGCGACCGCCTGCGTCGTCTCACGCTGCCGACGCTGGCGCGAGCGGCCTTTGACGAACTGCTGGCGGCACCGCTCGCCGCCGGCCGCATCGCGCAGACCCACGCCTGGCTGCACCTGCCCGGACACCGCGTGCAGCTCGCTGCCGCCGACCGCAAGCTGTGGCAAACGCTGAAGCCCCTGCTCGACGCCGCGCCGAGCAACCCGCCGCGCGTGCGCGACGTCGCGCGTGCCAGCGCCATCGCCGAAGAGACTGTGCGCACCCTGTTCCAGCGCATCGCGCGTCATGGCGAGGCCTGGCCGGTCGCGCACGACCATTACTTCACCGCCGACGCCGTCGCCGACCTGGCGCGCCGCGTCGCCAAGCTCAACGAGCGCGACGGCTGCGCGCGCGCTGCCACCCTGCGCGACGAGATCGGCGGCGGGCGCAAGGTCGCCATCCACATCCTCGAATTCTTCGACCGCGTCGGTTACACTCGCCGCGTACGCGACACGCATGTGCTGCGCGGCTCGCCCGGGCAATTCGGTTCGTGAACACGGAAGAGATCGTTCCCCGGTGGGGCGGCCGGTCTTCAAAACCGGCAGGGCCTGTCAGACAGGCCCGGGTAGGTTCGACTCCTGCTCTCTTCCGCCCATTTCGGGAGGCAAATGGCTGAGGAGATCTTCTCTGCAACGATCCCCGACGACCGCCTCTACTGCCCGCGCCACGAGATGTGGGTCCGGGAAACCGGCGACGGCGAGGTCCTGATCGGCGTCACCCGCTACGGCGTCTTCCTCGCCGGCCGCATCATCGCGTTCACGGCCAAGCCGAACGGCGCCGTGGTCGACATCGACCGGGGGATGGCGACGGTCGAGTCACGCAAGACGGTGCTCGCCGTGCACGCGCCGATCTCCTTCGTCCTGCTCGCCGGCAACGACGCCGCCGAGGAATGCCCCGATCTGCTCAACAGCGACCCCTGGTATGAGGGCTGGCTGGCGCGCGCGCGTCCGCGCCGCTGGGCCGAGGAAAGGGGCGGGCTGCTCGATGCCGCCGGCTATCGCCGCCACCTGCTGTCGCTCGACGCGGATGCCGGCCTTGGCTGAGCGCATCGCCTTCCTGCTCTGGGCGGCGACGCCGGACCGTCCCGAGCTGTGCGCGACGCCGCTGGTGCATGCCTTGGCCGCGCGCGCGCTCGACGCCGAGGTCGAGATCCACTTTGCCGGGCCTGCGGTCCGCCTGCTCGTCGCCGGTGTTGCCGAGCAACTCTACGCCAGTCCCGCGCGCGAAAAATCGCTGGCCGCGTTCCTGCGCGAACTGCTCGCGGCCGACGTTCGCCTGCTCGCCTGCAGCATGGCCGGCGCGA
Source organism: Rhodocyclus purpureus (assembly GCF_016653115.1). Classification (GTDB taxonomy): domain Bacteria; phylum Pseudomonadota; class Gammaproteobacteria; order Burkholderiales; family Rhodocyclaceae; genus Rhodocyclus; species Rhodocyclus purpureus. The sequence continues at coordinate 16,745 of NZ_NHRX01000023.1, read as the reverse complement.
CCTGGGTCGAAGCCGACGAGGTCTATATCGCCGGCAGCGCTCACGCCGGCGCCACCGCCTTCGTCGCGCGCGCGCTCGACCCGGACTGGCGGACGCTGGTGTTCTGAACGGTCAACGTGAAGCTGCGAAGTGCTGACGCAGCTGCCAGTAGCTTCAGCCGGTCATCGCGAGCCCGCAGGGCGTGGCGACCCAGTGCGTGGGCTGGTAATTCAAAGGGCGTGGAGACAGAAGGACGAACTGGATTGCCACTGCGCTGCGCGCCTCGCAATGACGGCAGTGCCGGGAGTGCATGCAGAGGGGCTGAGAGCGTAATCGTCATCGCGAGCCCGCAGGGCGTGGCGATCCAGTGCGTAGGTCTCGCATCGTGCAGGGCGTGGAGACAGAAGGACGAACTGGATTGCCACGGCGCTGCGCGCCTCGCAATGACGGAATTGACGCGAATGGGCGCGAATGGGCGCGAATGGGCGCGAATGGGGCGTTTCATGCGCCGAGGTGGCGCACTCGCCATGACTGTCAGGCGCGCAGCAGGATGCGCTGCAAGGCCTGGCGGTTGGTGACCAGGTCGGCCAGCGTGTAGGCGTCGAGCGCCGCGTAGAAGGCCGCCATGGCCTCGTCGAGGATCCCGGCGAGCAGGCAGTCGCTGCCGATCGGGCAGGGCGCGGCGTCTGCCGACAGGCAGGAAACGATCGCATCGTCGCCCTCGGCCAGGCGCACAACCAGCCCGATCCGGATCGCCTCGGGCGGGAGAGCCAGGCGGACGCCGCCGCCCTTGCCGCGCAGCGACTCGATGACGCCGCTGCGCCCGAGCTGATGCACGACTTTCGTCAGATGATTTTCGGAGATGCCGTAGGCTGCGGCGATCTCGGGAATCGTTGCCAGGCGGCCGGGCTCGAGCGCCAGGAACATCAGCGTGCGCAGCGTGTAGTCCGTGAAGTTCTTCAGGCGCATGGTCTGCATCGCTTGTAAAAAATTGTGTTGATTCTGGGGGGCGGCGGTGCTAACCTCAAAGATGTAAAAATTATACAGCTTTAAGGCTCCGGCCATGTCGCCAACTGCAGGACCGCTTTCTGCTCAGAGTTCCGCGCCGATTTCAGCACCCACTCCAGCGCTGACTTACCCGGCTTTCTTCGACGAAGCCCCGCTCATCTTCCTGCGTGACCCGCTGGCCGATTTCCTCGGCGCGACCCAGGGTGGCATCCTCGAATACGGCTATCTCGACGCGGTGAAACTCGCCGGGCATTCGTGCCCGACCGTCGCCGCCGCCTACAACCTGACGCGCCTGTGCCTCGCCGCGCTCTACGGCGATCAACTGCCCGAGCGCGGCGGCATCCGCGTCGCCTTCGCCGACAAGATCGACGACGGCGCCAGCGGCGTCATCGCCAGCGTCGTCACCCTGCTCACCGGTGCTGCCGGCGACGGTGGCTTCCCTGGCCTGGCCGGGCGCTTCAGCCGGCGCCAGCTGCTCGCGTTCGGCACCGAACAGCCGCTGGCGTTCCGCTTCACCCGGATCGACGACGGAACGAGCGTCGATGCCGAGGTCGATCTCTCGCCGGTGCCTGCCGTACCCGGCACCGGCAGCCTGTTGCAGCGCTGCCTGTCGGGCAGCGCGAGCGCCGCCGAGCGTGCCAGCTTCGGCCAGCTCTGGCAGGACCGCGTGCGCCGCATCCTGATCGACCATGCCGACGATCCGGCGGTTTTCCAGTTGCAGCGCCGGCCCGGACGCAGCTGAGGCCGTCCCGTCCTCCGCGTGCTGACCTATAATGAAAAAGTCCGAGCGATCCTTCGTCAACGGTGAGTCAGCGATGATGCGGAGATTCCTGTGCCGGTCCGGCGTACCCGGCGGAGCTTGCCAAAGTGGTCGATAACGCACGCCGCGGTTTCCTGCGCGCCCGTATCGCTCGCGCCTCGCTCCCGCTGCGCCCGCCCTGGGCCGTGCCCGAGGGCGATTTCATCTCCCGCTGCAGCCGCTGCGGCGACTGCGTGGCGGCCTGCGTGAAGAGCGGCAGCAGCCTGCTCAAGCCCGGGGAGGGCGGCTATCCGGTCGCTGCCTTCGACCCGGCCTCCTGCACCTTCTGCGGCGACTGCGTCAGCGCCTGCGCGACTTCGGCGCTCGATCGTGCCGCCTGGCAGCGTGCCGATGCGCCGTGGTCGATCCGTGCGCAGATCGGCGAGCGCTGCCTCGCTCATGACAAGGTCGTCTGCCGCAGCTGCGGCGAAGCCTGTCCCGTCGCGGCGATCCGCTTTCGCCTGCAGCTCGGCGGCGTTGCCGTTCCCGAGCTCGACCCCGATCGTTGCACCGGTTGCGGGGCCTGCCTGCCGACCTGCCCGGTCGGAGCGATCGCCATCGCCGGACAGCGCAGCGAACAGCGCAACGAACATCAACACGGAATTCCGACATGAACATTTCCAGCGTGATCCTGCGCGCCCTGCCCGAACGGCACCCGGAGCTGCTCGCCCAGCTCGCGACGGTGCTGGGCCTCGAGGTGCATGGCGGCAACGACCAGGGGGTGCTGATCGTCACCCTCGAGGATAGCGACGGTAGCGCCGCTGCCGATACCTACGTGAAGCTGCACGACTTCCCCGGGGTGCTCTCGGTGGCGCTGGTCTACCAGCATTCGGACGACGAGCTCGATTCAGAGGAGACGCAAACATGAAGCAGACGCGACGCGATTTCATCAAGACCAACGCGGTTGCGGCGGCTGCCGCTGCGGCCGGCGTCAGCCTGCCGGCAACGGCGCTGGCGGCCAAGGATCCGGCGGCCGACCCGGGCACGCGCTGGGACAAGGCGCCGTGCCGCTTCTGCGGCACCGGCTGTTCGGTGCTGGTCGGCGTCAAGGACGGTCGCATCGTCGCCACCCAGGGCGACCCCGACGCACCGGTCAACCGCGGGCTCAACTGCATCAAGGGCTACTTCCTGTCGAAGATCATGTACGGCGAGGACCGCCTGCGCACGCCGATGCTGCGCATGAAGAACGGCCAGTACGACAAGAACGGCGAGTTCGCCCCGGTCTCCTGGGACAAGGCCTTCGACATCATGGCCGAGAAGTGGAAGGCGACCTTGAAGAGCGACGGTCCGACCGCCATCGCCATGTTCGGATCGGGGCAATGGACGATCTGGGAAGGCTACGCCGCGGCCAAGCTGATGAAGGCCGGCTTCCGTTCGAACAACATCGACCCGAACGCGCGTCACTGCATGGCCTCGGCGGTCACCGGCTTCATGCGCACCTTCAACATGGACGAGCCGATGGGCTGCTACGACGACATCGAGCGCGCCGATGCCTTCGTGCTGTGGGGCTCGAACATGGCCGAGATGCACCCGATCCTGTGGACGCGGATCACCGATCGCCGCCTCTCGCATCCGAGCTGCAGGGTCTCGGTGATGTCGACCTTCGAACACCGCAGCTTTGAACTCGCCGACCTGCCGATCGTATTCAAGCCGCAGTCGGACCTGGCGATCCTCAACTTCATCTGCAACTACATCATCAGCAACGGCCGCGTGAACCAGGACTTCGTCGCCAAGCATGTGAACTTCAAGAAGGGCGCCACCGACATCGGCTACGGCCTGCGTCCCGGCCACGCGCTCGAGAAGGACGCCAAGGAAAACGGCTACCCGGGTGCCGACGGCAAGCCCAAGGGCGACGCCAACAAGTCCGAGCCGATCAGCTTCGACGAATTCGCCAAGTTCGTTTCCGAATACACGGTCGAGAAGGTGTCGGCGATCTCGGGCGTTCCGGTCAAGGACCTGAATGCGCTGGCGGCGATGTACGCCGACCCGAAGCTGAAGGTCGTCTCGTTCTGGACCATGGGTTTCAACCAGCACACGCGTGGCACCTGGGTGAACAACATGATCTACAACGTGCATCTCTTGACCGGCAAGATTTCGACCCCCGGCTGCGGGCCGTTCTCACTCACCGGCCAGCCGTCGGCCTGCGGCACCGCGCGCGAAGTCGGCACCTTCTCGCACCGCCTGCCGGCCGACATGATGGTTGCCAACCCCGAGCACCGCAAGCACGCCGAGGAAATCTGGCAATTGCCCGAAGGAACGATCCCCGAGAAACCCGGCTACCACGCGGTGGCCATGGCGCGTGCCTTGAAGGACAGCAAGGTCAAGGTTTACTGGCAGCAGTGCAACAACAACATGCAGGCCGGACCGAACATCAACGAAGAGCTGTATCCGGGCTGGCGCAATCCGGACACCTTCATCGTCGTCTCCGACCCCTACCCGACGGTGTCGGCGATGGCCGCCGACCTGATCCTGCCGACCTGCATGTGGACCGAGAAGGAAGGCGCCTTCGGCAACGCCGAGCGGCGCACGCAGTTCTGGCGCCAGCAGGTGAAGGGGCCCGGTGATGCGCGTTCCGACCTCTGGCAGTTGATCGAGTTCTCGAAGCGCTTCAAGGTGGAAGAGGTGTGGCCCGCCGAACTGATCGCCAAAAAGCCGGCGCTCAAGGGCAAGACGCTGTTCGACGTGCTCTACAAGAACGGCGAGGTGAACAAGTACAGCCTCGCCGAGCTGAAGAAGGTGAACGCGCACGCGATCGCCAACTACAGCAACGACGAGTCGGCGCACTTCGGCTTCTACGTGCAGAAGGGACTGTTCGAGGAATACGCGCGCTTCGGTCGCGGCCACGGGCACGACCTCGCCGATTTCGACCTCTACCACAAGGCGCGCGGCCTGCGCTGGCCGGTCGTCGACGGCAAGGAAACGCTGTGGCGCTACCGCGAGGGCTACGACTCCTACGTCAAGAAGGGCGAGGACGTCCGCTTCTACGGCGCCAAGGACGGCAAGGCCAACATCTTCGCTTTGCCCTACCAGCCGCCGCCCGAGTCGCCGGACAAGGAGTTCGACCTCTGGCTGTGCACGGGGCGTGTGCTCGAGCACTGGCACACCGGGTCGATGACGCGGCGGGTTCCCGAGCTCTACCGCGCCTTCCCCGACGCGGTCGTCTTCATGCATCCGGACGACGCCAAGGCGCGCGGACTGCAGCGCGGGATGAATTGCAAGGTGTCGTCGCGGCGGGGCGAGATCTCGCTGCGCGTCGAGACGCGCGGCCGCAACAAGCCGCCGCGTGGCCTCGTCTTCATCCCCTTCTTCGACGCGGGCCGGCTGGTGAACAAGCTGGTGCTCGACGCCACCTGCCCGATCTCGAAGCAGACCGACTTCAAGAAGTGCGCGGTCAAGGTGGTGCGCGCCTGAGCGCGGCGCAACGAGGATAAGTACAGGCACAGGCGGATGCAGGGCAGGGACGGACGATGGACGACTCCAAGCAATCGGCGACCAAGGCGCCAGCGCTGCCGCGGCGCAAGTTCCTCGGCCAGGTCAGCGGCGCCGCCTGCGCTGCCGGCCTGATCGCGCTCGGCGTCGGCCTGCACGCGCGCCAGGCGCGGGCGCTGCCGGCGGTTGCGCTGCGCCCGCCCGGCGCCTTGCCCGAGGACGACTTCCTCGCCGCCTGCATCCGCTGCGGCCTGTGCGTGCGCGACTGCCCGTACGACACGCTGCGCCTCGCCGATCTCGGCGAGAACGTGGTCGCCGGCACGCCGTACTTCGAGGCGCGCCAGATCCCCTGCGAGATGTGCACCGACATCCCCTGCGTCAAGGCCTGCCCGAGCGGCGCGCTCGACCCGGCGCTCAAGGACATCGACCGCGCGCGCATGGGGCTTGCGGTGCTGATCGACCACGAAAGCTGCCTCAACTTCCTCGGCCTGCGCTGCGACGTCTGCTACCGCGTCTGCCCGGCGATCGACCGCGCGATCACGCTCGAGCACCGGCACAACCCGCGCTCCGACCGCCACGCGATGCTCCTGCCGACCGTGCATTCGGACGCCTGCACCGGTTGCGGCAAGTGCGAGAAATCCTGCGTCCTCGAAGTCGCGGCGATCAAGGTGCTGCCGATCAAGCTCGCCAAGGGGGCGATCGGCGAGCACTACCGGCTCGGCTGGGAAGAAAAGGAGAAGGCCGGCGGCTCGCTGATCTCGCCACAGCTCGAAATGGCAACACGCCTGCCCGGCGCGCCGGCTGACTCGCCGGCTGCATCGCCGGCGCCCGCAGGCGCGGACAGCTTGCGCGAGGGCTTCTGAGCATGGCCGCGACCAGATCCTTCGGCTCCGCCACCGGCAAGATGCCGGGCAGCGAGGCGATCGAGAGCAAGGGTTTCCTGCGCGCCCACCGCTGGCTGATCCTGCGCCGGCTGTCGCAGTTCGGCATCTTCGCGCTGTTCCTCGCCGGACCACTGGCCGGAATCTGGCTCATCAAGGGCAACCTGTCTGCCAGCCTGACGCTCGACATGGTGCCGCTGACCGACCTCTTCGTCCTGCTGCAGTCGCTCACCGCCGGCCACCTGCCGGCGACGAGCGCCCTGCTCGGCGCCGCCATCGTCGCCGTCATCTACCTGCTGCTCGGCGGCCGCGTCTTCTGCGCCTGGGCCTGCCCCATGAACGTGGTCACCGACAGCGCCGCCTGGCTGCGGCGCCGCCTCGGCATCAAGGGGGGCAGCGCGCCGGCCAGATCGACGCGGTTGTGGCTGCTCGGCTTCATCCTGCTCGCCTGCCTGCTCACCGGCAGCATGGTCTGGGAATTCGTGAATCCGGTCTCGCTGCTGCAGCGCGCGCTGATCTTCGGTATCGGCGCCGCCCTGTTGCCGGCTGTCGGCATCTTCCTCTACGACCTCTTCGTCGCCCAGCACGGCTGGTGCGGCCATCTCTGCCCGATGGGCGCCTGCTACAGCCTGCTCGGACACGGCGCGCTGGTCCGTGTCGCGGCGTCCGGGCGCAGCCGCTGCACCGACTGCATGGACTGCTTCAGCGTCTGCCCCGAACCGCAGGTGATCCGCCCGGCGCTCAAGGGCAGCGGCAGCGCGCTGATCCTCGCCGCCGATTGCAGCAACTGCGGTCGCTGCATCGACGTGTGCAGCCAGGACGTATTCAGAATGACTCACCGATTCGACAAAAGGAGGGACGAAGCGTGAACAAGCTTGCGAGCCGATTTCTGCTGGTTGCGCTGATGGCAGCGACCTTCGCCGGCGGCGCCATTGCGGCCGGTACAGCGCTGCTCGATCTGGCGCCCGAAGCCAAGGGCGGCGTGAACGAGATCACCAAGATGGAAAAGGACGGGCCGCCGATCGAGCGCAATTACGAGCAGCAGCCCCCCCTGATCCCGCACGCGATCAAGAACTACAACGTCACGCGCAACTTCAACCGCTGCCTCGACTGCCACTCGTGGGCGAACGCCAAGGAGACCGGCGCGGCCAAGGTCAGCGCGACGCACTTCCGCGATCGTGACGGCAAGGTGCTCGACAACATCTCGCCGCGGCGCTACTTCTGCCTGCAGTGCCACGTGCCGCAGTCCGATGCCAAGCCGCTGGTGGCGAACAACTTCCGGGGAATTCCCGGCAGCGCCAAGAATGTTCAGGGAGCGACGAAATGAGCGAGAGCAAGAAAGGCCTGATCGCCCGTATCAAGGCCGCTGGCTGGGGAGCCGCAGCGCTGCTGTTCATCGCCGGCGTCGTCGCCTGGGGCGGTTTCAACACGGCGCTCGAGGCGACCAACCGGATGGAGTTCTGCATCTCCTGCCACGAGATGCGCGACAACGTGTATAAGGAATACCAGGCGTCGGTGCACTACGCCAACCGCACCGGTGTGCGCGCGACCTGCCCGGACTGCCACGTGCCCAGGGAATGGACGCCGAAGATCCTGCGCAAGATCCAGGCGTCGAACGAGGTGCTGCACCACCTGCTCGGTTCGATCGATACGCCGGAAAAATTCAACGCCAAGCGCGTCGAACTGGCCAAGCACGAATGGGACCGGATGAAGAAGAACGATTCGCAGGAGTGCCGCAACTGTCATAACTACGACTACATGGATTACACTGAGCAGAGCCGCCGCGCCTCGTCGCGCCACCCGGAGGCCTTCGCCGCAGGCAAGACCTGCATCGACTGCCACAAGGGAATTGCCCACCAGCTGCCGCCGGTGGAACAGTGGATCGGTGCCGAGAAGCTCGAGGAAAAAGCCGTCATCGCGCCGAGTGGCGAGTCGACCCTCGAAGCGGCAAAAGCCACGGAGAGCGCGCAATAAGCGGAGACAGGCAAGCCGGAGGCAGCCGCTCATGAGCACGAACGCACTGGTCGACCGCTTCGGCCGACGCATCGATTACCTGCGCCTGTCGGTGACTGACCGCTGCGACCTGCGCTGCAGCTACTGCATGCCACAAGGCTTCAAGGATTACGAGGAGCCCGAGGACTGGCTGCGCTTCGACGAAATCGTGAGGCTCATCGCGCTGTTCGCGCGTCACGGGCTGCAGCGGGTCCGGCTGACCGGCGGCGAGCCGCTGCTGCGCGGCCGGCTCGTCGACCTGGTCAGGCAGATCAAGGCGATCCCCGGCATCTCCGACCTGTCGTTGAGCACCAACGGCACGCACCTCGCCCGGCACGCGGCCAGCCTGCGCGCCGCCGGCGTCGACCGCCTCAACGTCAGCCTCGACACCCTGAACCGCGAGCGCTTCTGCAGCATCACGCATCGCGATGCGCTCGACGACGTCCTGCGCGGACTGCGGGACGCGCGCGCGGCCGGTTTCACGCGCATCAAGATCAACATGGTCTGGCTCGCCGGCGGCAACAACGACGAACTCGACGCGATGATCGACTTCTGCAGGCAGCAGCATTTCGTCCTGCGCCTGATCGAAACGATGCCGATCGGCGCCACCGGCCGCGCCAGCCGCTACGGCAGCCTGCAACCGCACATCGCCGAACTGAGGCAGCGCTTCCACCTCGTCGACGGCGTCGTCGCCGGTGGCGGCCCCGCGCGCTACCTGGTCGACCCGGAGAGCGACTTCAGCATCGGCTTCATCACGCCGCTGTCGCAGCATTTCTGCGCCAGCTGCAACCGCGTGCGCATGACCGTCGATGGAACGCTGCAACTTTGTCTCGGCCAGGAGGACCAAGTGGCTTTCCGCCCGCTCCTGCGCGGCGGTGCCGACGACGCCGAGCTCGACGCCGTGCTCCGTGCGGCGATCGAGCGCAAGCCCGAGCGGCACGAGTTCAACGAGGCCCCGGGCAAGGTCGTCCGCTTCATGTCGATGACCGGCGGCTGAACGAAAGGACAGGATGAACAGCAGCTTCCACATGATCGATGTCGGCGAGAAGCCGCCGACACGCCGCATCGCCATCGCCGAGGGGCAGATCCGGGTCGGCCCGACGGCCTTCGAGTTGATCCGCACGCGCTCGCTGCCGAAGGGCGACGTGCTCATCCTTGCCGAGATCGCCGGCATCCAGGGTGCCAAGCAGGCCAGCCAGACGATCCCGCTGTGTCACCCCATGGGTCTCGATCATGTCGAGATCACGACCCGCCTCGACGAGGCCGCCTGCGCGGTGATCGTCACCTGCACCGCGAAGACCTTCGCCCGCACCGGCGTCGAGATGGAAGCGCTGGCCGGCGTCAACGCCGCGCTGCTGACCCTCTGGGACCTCACCAAGATGATCGAGCCCGACATGTGCATGAGCGGAATCCGCCTGCTCGCCAAGAGCGGCGGCAAGTCCGGGCTGTGGCTCAACCCCGCCGGCGTCCCCGACTGGGTGCGCCAGAAGGTCGCGCCCAAGGCCGCGAGCCAGCAACCGCTGGCCGGGATCGGCGCCGCCATCATCACCCTGAGCGACCGCGCCGCACGCGGTGAATATGCCGACCAGTCGGGGCCGCTCGCCGGCGCGCTGCTCACGGCGCTCGGCGCGACCGTCACCGAGAGCGTCGTCCTCGCCGACGACAGCGCGGCTCTGCGCGAGAAGATCCTGGCGATCGGCGCACGCGGCGACACGCGCCTGATCATCACCTCGGGCGGCACCGGCATCTCGTCGCGCGACTGCACGCCGGAGACCGTCACCGCCCTTGCCGACCGCGTCATCCCGGGCGTCGGCGAACTGCTGCGCCAGTACGGCGCGCAATTCACGCCCTACAGCTGGAGCAGTCGCAGCCTGGCCGCGACGCTCGGCAGGATGCTGATCGTCACGCTTCCCGGCAACCCCAAGGCGGTACGCGAAGGCATCGACTGTCTCGCGCCGCAACTGCGGCACCTGCTCAACACTCTGGACGATCTCAAGCATGATTAGCTATCGGGAGGCGTTGCGCCTGATCATCGCCGAGGCGAAGCCGCAGCCGGTGCAGTTCGTCAAGCGCCGCAACGCCCGCGGGCAGGTCGCGGCGACCGATCTCGTCGCTGCGATCGACATCCCGCCGTTCGACAATTCGGCGATGGACGGCTTCGCGCTGAATTCGGCACTGACGCAGGCGGCGGACTTCCCGCTCACGCTCCCGGTCGGCGCCTGTCTTGCCGCCGGCGACTTCCCCTCGGCCGCCAGCGCGGGCAGCGCGGTCGAGATCATGACCGGGGCCCCGATACCGGCCGGCTGCGACACCGTCGTCCCGATCGAACAGGTGGAAACGCTGCGCGACGACGACGGCAGGACGACGGCCATCCGCATCGGCCGGGCGCTGGCGCCCGGCGACAACCTGCGGCGCGCCGGCGAAGACTTCCGCGCCGGCCAGCTGCTGGTCGCGCAGGGCACGCGGCTGCACGGCGGCCACCTCGCCGCGCTCGCCGCCGCCGGCGTCGAAGAGGTCCCCGTCCATCTCCTGCCCGAGGTCGGCGCCTTCGCCACCGGCAAGGAAGTGAGCGACGACTATGAACGGCCGCTCGCCGCCGGCGAGATCTACAACTCGAACCTCCCTTATCTCGAGAGCGAACTCGGCGCCGCCGGCATCCCCTTCGCCTACGCCGGCAACATCGGCGACGACCCGGCGCTCTTTGCCGACGCGCTGCAGGCCTTGCCGCACGCGCGCATCGTCCTCAGTTGCGGCGCGGTGTCGAAGGGGCGCTGGGATTTCATCCCCGAACTGCTGCAGGAAGGCGGCGCGCGCATCGTCTTTCACGGCGTCGCGATCAAGCCGGGCAAGCCCATCCTCTTTGCCGTGCTCGAGGATGGCCGCTACTACTTCGGGCTTCCCGGCAACCCGGTGGCGACTGCGGTCGGCCTGCGCTTCTTCGTGCAGCCCTTGATCCGCGCGCTGCTCGGAATGCCCGAGGAGAGCTTCCAGCGCATCCGGCTCGTCGCTCCGTACCGCAAGAAGGGCGAACTGCGCCATTTCCTCAAGGCGCGCCTCGGCAGCGACGTAGGCGGCGAGGCCGCTGAATTCGGCCTGAGCATCCTCGACGGTCAGGAGTCGTTCAGGATCTCGCCGATGCTCGCGATGAACTGCTGGGCGATCGCCGAGGAGAATCAGAACTCGCTGGCGCCGGGTGACACGCTCGGCGTCGCCTCCCGTGAACTGTTTCCGGCCATCTAGCCGGGGAGAAGCCGCATGTCAGACTCGCCAGACTTGATCTCGCTGCAGATTCGCCTGTTCGGCGCCTTCCGCAGCTTCCACAACGGACCGGTGCAGGTTTCGGTCGCCGCCGGCAGCCAGGTCGCCGCGATCAAGGCGGCGCTCGCCGACGAACTGAAACGCGTAAACGGCACGTTCGACAAGCCTGCACTGCTCGCGCAATCGGCGCTGGCGACCGACAGCGCCGTCCTCGCCGACAGCGACTGCCTGCACGCCGATGCGCAACTGGCGATCCTGCCGCCCGTATGCGGGGGCTGACGATGAGCGGACGCGACTATCTCCGCATCTCGGGCAGCCCGCTCGTCGCCCAGGCCGCGATCGATTTCGTTGCCGACCCCGCGCACGGCGCCGCCGACCTCTTCGTCGGCACCGTGCGCGACCACAACCTCGGCAAGCCGGTGCGCGGCGTCTCCTACGACGTCTTCGACGGGCTCTGCCTCACCGTCTTCCGCGAGCTGGCCGCCGAGGTGCGCGCGCGCTGGGGCGAAAGGCTGAAGGTCTATATCGAGCATTTCCAGGGCCGCCTCGACATCGGCGGCGTCAGCATCCTGGTCGCCGTCAGTTCGCCGCACCGCGACGAATCCTTCAAGGCATGCCGCTACCTGATCGAGGAGATCAAGCACCGCGCGCCGATCTGGAAGCAGGAACACTACGTCGACGGCGACAGCGAATGGGTGCAGGGACACGCGCTCTGCGCGCACGGCCCCGCCGACGAGACGATCGGCCTCTAGCGCCGCCACAGCCATGGATCCCCGCTACCTGCGCCAGACCGTCCTCAAGGAAATCGGCAGCGAGGGGCAGCAGCAGCTGGCCCGCGCGCGCGTGCTGGTGGTCGGCGCCGGCGGTCTCGGCTCGCCGGTACTGCTCTACCTGGCTGCGGCTGGGGTCGGGCTGCGCGCGGCCGGCGGCCGGATCGGCCTCATCGACGACGACCGCGTCGACACGAGCAACCTGCAGCGGCAGGTCGTCTTCCGCGAAAGCGACGAGGGTGAGCCCAAGGCGCTCGCCGCCGCGCGCCACCTGGTGGAACTCAATGGCGAGGTCGACCTGCAGCCGCTCATGCAGCGCCTGTCGCCGGCCAACGTCGTGGACATCTTTTCCGGCTACGACATCGTCGTCGACGGTACCGACAACTTCGCCGCCAAGTACCTGATCAACGACGCGGCGGTGAAGCTCGGTCTGCCGGTCGTCTACGGCTCGATCCTCGGCTTCGAGGGGCAGGTCTCGGTGTTCTGGGCCAGGCACGGCCCCTGCTACCGCTGCCTCTACCCACGCCCGCCGACCGACCAGGTCGCCAACTGCGCCGAAGCCGGAACGCTCGGCGGCGTCGCCGGGATGATCGGCACGATCCAGGCCGTCGAGGTGTGCAAGCTCGCGCTCGGCCTCGATCACTGCCGCGCGCAGGGGCTCGAGACGCTGCTCGGCCGCCTCTGGGTGATCGACGCGCGCAACTGGGAGAGCCTGAACCTGCGCATCGCCAAGTCGCCCGACTGCCCGGTGTGCAGCCTGCCGCCCGCCGAGCTCGCGCTGCCCGGGGCCGAAGCCACTTACTGCGCGAGTGCGCCACCGACCAGGCTGACGCTCGCCGACCTGGCGGCGCTGCGCGCACGCGGCGAGCGCATCGTCCTCCTCGACGTGCGCGAGCCGCAGGAATGGGAGGAGAAGCGGCTCGCCGGCGCCCACCTGCTCCCGCTCGCCAGCCTGTTCTCGGAGCCCGACCAGCTCGAGTCGCTCGACGCCAACGCGAAGATCCTCGTCTATTGCGAGCACGGCATCCGCAGCGCCGGCGCCAGCCGCTACCTGCGCGAGCAGGGCTACGACGCCTACAACCTGGTCGTCGACTGGGCACAGTGGGAGCGCGAGCAGGGCTGAGTCTGCCCAAGAGCGACTGAGGGTACTGCGAGGCGAAGTCTGCTTCGGGATGGTCGATCGGCCCTCTCTCTCATGCAATCATCACGTTCCGGCCATCACCTTGAATCAAGTCTACTGTCACCGTAATTCCGACGACGAGCAGTTGTCGCCGATTACGCTCTTTCGCTTTGTGCCGTTGTAGTGATTGACAACACATCGAGTCGTTGTCATCATCACCAACATGAAGGCTACTCCACTCATCCGCCGACGGGTCGTCCTGTCTGCTGACGCCTTTGCTGAGATTGCTGTCTGGCGCTTGCCCGAGCCTGTCCCACCGTCGGAGCACTTGTTCAAGTATCGATTGGCTTACGTTGTTAGGGGCGAGTGCGTGGTTCGCTACGACAACGAGCGCGGCAAAGGCGATCACCGGCATTTCGGCGCGCTGGAGGTCGATTACGCCTTTTCAAACCCCGATCAGTTGATGCTGGATTTCAACGCCGACATTGCGAGGTGGAACGATGAAAACGGTCATTCTTGAGGTGCGTAGCCTTGCCGATACCTTGGCCGATGCGGCTCGTGCCATGAAATCAGGCGAAGGTGACGCCGAGGCACACATCGGCTTTGCTACGCCAGAACTGCTTTGGCAAGTCCTCACGGCGAAGCGCTGGGAACTGCTCAAGGTCATGTGCGGTGCAGGTCCGATTTCCATTCGTGAGGCAGCTCGTCGGGTGGGGCGGGATGTCAAGGCAGTGCACGGGGATGTCATGGCGCTCCTGAACGCAGGTGTTCTCGACCGTACTGCAGCGGGTAGCATCGAGTTTCCCTACGACGCAGTCAAAGTCGAATTCATGCTTCAGGCAGCATAAGTCCCCATCCGAAGTCGTGGTACCTCCCGCAGGTTCATGAGGGCCCCACCGGGCGCACGCGCCGTCCGGTGAAGAACCCGAGCAGCGAAGGGCAGGTCGCGGTGTTCTGGGCCAGGCACGGCCCCTGCTGCCGCTGCCTCTACCCGCGTCCGCCGACCGACCATGTCACCAAGTGCGCGGAGGCCGGAACGCTCGGCGGCGTCGCCGGGATGATCGGCACGATCCAGGTGGTCGAGGTCTGCAAGCTCGCGCTCGGCTTCGATCACTGCCGGACGAACGGGCTGTCGACCCTGCTCGGCCGCCTCTGGCTGATCGACGCGCGCAACTGGGAGAGCCTGAACCTGCGCATCGACAAGTCGCAGGACTGCCCGGTGTGCAGCCTGCCCCCCGAAGAGGTCGCATTACCCGAAGCCGAAGCCGAAGCCGAAGCCGAAGCCGAAGCCGAAGCCGAAGCAGCGCAGTGCGCGAGCGCCCCGCCAGCAAACCTGACCCTCGCCGACCTGGAGGCGCTGCGTGCGCGCGGCGAAAAGATCGTCCTCATCGACGTCCGCGAGCCGCACGAATGGGAGCGGAAAAGGCTCGCCGGCGCGCGCCTGCCCCCGCTCGCCAGCTTGTTCGCCGGCCCCGATCTGCTCGACTCGCTCGACCCGCAGGCGAAGATCCCCGTCTACTGCGAACACGGAATGCGCAGCGTCGCCACCAGCCGCTACCTGCGCGAGCAGAGCCACGACGCGTGCAACCTGCTTGTCAACTGGGCGCAGTGGGAGCCCAAGAGTGCTGAGCCTGCGCGGCGGCGACTGAGCGCACAGCCGGCGCGCTGCGCCGACTCTCTCAACCCGTTGGCTACGGCAAGCGCGTTTGCCGCTAGTCAGAAAGCATCGCCGACGCTTACAATCCCTAGTCTTTCCGTCTGAATAAGTCGTCGGTCTAGTGCAACGCGGTTTATCCTTTGCGGCGAGCTACCTCGCACGGAACAGTGCTTGCGGTGCGAGGAATAAACTCTATTTTGGGGTTGCGAAGTGGTCATGCGGCATGCAGGAAGAAGTTGGGGATACTCCTATCGAAGGCTTTTCAACATTTGCTCTGAGAAGAAACTGACTACGGTTGCAAACTGTATTGCGGCCCAATACGCGCAGATTACAAAGAACTGGACGCGTGAAAAAAATTCCGAGTGGTCGTGTCGGACGTACTTAGCAACCAAGATGATTCTCAATGCAACAGTGCTACTAAATAGCCTGGAGTTTGCGCGTCAGTCGGGGCTGCGCTCTGCGAATCCATATTTTGAGTACTACGCTGCCCTATCGCTGTTGCGCGGCCTCGTTTACACGATCCCAACTGAACAGTGGAACGCAGGGGGACTAATGGCAATCTCCCACAGTCGCGCTATCAATGTGGCATTCGATTGGGTCGCAAAGTTCGATAAAGATCTAGCGGCGGGGATGAAGATGACCGCTTTGCAACTGAAGGCGCAACGAGAGCTTATTGCATACAAAGCCCCTGCCAGCGGCGACAGAAATATTGGCGCAGACTACGACCTTGTGGACTTCTTGACGATCCTCGCAGAAGTGTCCGAGTTTGGCTCTGAGCTATTGGAAGTTTCAATAACAAAGAATGCTGATTCATCTTCCTTCGAGGTCTTGGACGAATATATTCATCAAATCGCAACCGTTAAAGTCGAAGGGTTCATTTTTTTCGACAAAGAAGATTACCAGCGTCTTGGTTACGTTCGGCGTAAAACAAAGAGACCCTATCACTTGGGGGCGTTCATTCATCCTGGTCAGTCTGAAGACTTCATTGGTGCTTGGGACGGTGACGAGGATGCATGCGCGCCGTTTTCAAATGGTTCTCCATCCAACTGGCAGGCTATCTTTGACGTGCCATGAGGCCTTGCTCATAAAACTCTAGAAAACGGTAAATTTATATGTTAGACGCATCTGAAGGCTGCCAATAATTCAACCACGTCCATCCCGATCGCTTTTTGTATCAGCTTTCGAGCGCGGTGCCTAATCAGTTTTTCCGACGTCAGTCCAATTTTGGATTGCTTGGCGTCTCCGTTCTTGGTATCGTCCGTCATCGATTGTCCTTTGTTGTTGCTGGCAATCGATTTCGATAATTAGTTTTCAGCAGAGGCTCGTCGCCTCTTACGCCGCTCACTCTGGGCAGTCGCCAGTTTCGACTTTATGTCCTATAAAGCTGGCGGGGTCGCCTACGCCGGAATGTGATCCAATATGCCGATCATGACACTGAAATCGATTTCTCTTCTCACTTCAGCAGAAGCCGAGATTGCGGAGCTCATCCGTAAGCTGCTGAAGGAATCCCGGTTCTCCGGGCGGATCGTTTATCCTAAAAACCTCAGTTACCCCACACCGTTTGGATGATTGGGCAGCAAACAGAGTGCTTGGGGTGCGCCGATTGCTGCGAGGGTGCGCTTGAGATGATCGCAACAGCGCAACCATACCGATGGGGAGGCCAACTGCTCCGCAGCTTCGCGCGCCCATGTTTGAAGCTGGCTGGAGATGCGCATGAGCACCTGTCGGGCCTTGTCGAAGTAGGCATGCTGGCCGGTGAGCGTGATGGTGGTCTGGCCAGCATGTTCCGTGCGCCGACCGACCGAGGACATCAACCAAGGCCGGCTGGTGATGGCTTCGAGACGCGCCTCGG
>NZ_NHRX01000022.1 GCF_016653115.1 Rhodocyclus purpureus | reverse complement strand
CCGAGGCGCGTCTCGAAGCCATCACCAGCCGGCCTTGGTTGATGTCCTCGGTCGGTCGGCGCACGGAACATGCTGGCCAGACCACCATCACGCTCACCGGCCAGCATGCCTACTTCGACAAGGCCCGGCAGGTGCTCATGCGCATCTCCAGCCAGCTTCAAACCTGGGCGAGCGAAGCTGCGGAGCAGTTGGCCTCCCCATCGGTCTGGTTGCGCTGTTGCGATCATCTCAAGCGCACCCTCGCAGCAATCGCGACACCCCAAGCACTCCGTTTGCTGCCCAATCATGCAAACGGTGTGGGGTAACTGAGGTTTTTAGGATGAAGTCATTGCGAGGCGCGCAGCGCCGTGGCAATCCAGTGCGTTCTTCTATTTCTGCGTCCTTGCCGGCTCGGGCGATCGGATAACAGTCCTACGCACTGGATCGCCACGCCCTGCGGGCTCGCGATGACGGTTAAGGTCTCAGCACCTCTTCATGCACTCCTGGCACTGCCGTCATTGCGAGGCGCGCCAGCGCCGTGGCAACAATGAAGTCATTGCGAGGCGCGTAGCGCCGTGGCAATCCAGTGCGTTCTTCTATTTCTGCGTCCCTGCCGGCTCGGACGATCGGATAACAGTCCTACGCACTGGATCGCCACGCCCTGCGGGCTCGCGATGACGGTTAAGGTCTCAGCACCTCTTGATGCACTCCTGGCACTGCCGCCATTGCGAGGCGCGCAGCGCCGTGGCAATCCAGTGCGTTCTTCTATTTCTGCGTCCCTGCCAGCTCGGGCGATCGGATAACAGTCCTACGCACTGGATCGCCACGCCCTGCGGGCTCGCGATGACGGTTAAGGTCTCAGCACCTCTTCATGCACTCCTGGCACTACCGTCATTGCGAGGCGCGTCAGCGCCGTGGCAACAATGAAGTCATTGCGAGGCGCGCAGCGCCGTGGCAATCCAGTGCGTTCTTCTATTTCCGCGTCCCTGCCAGCTCGGACGATCGGATAACAGTCCTACGCACTGGATCGCCACGCCCTGCGGGCTCGCGATGACGGTTACGGTCTCAGCACCTCTTCATGCACTCCTGGCACTGCCGTCATTGCGCAGCGCGCCAGCGCCGTGGCAACAATGAAGTCATTGCGAGGCGCGCAGCGCCGTGGCAATCCAGTGCGTTCTTCTATTTCTGCGTCCTTGCCGGCTCGGGCGATCGGATAACAGTCCTACGCACTGGATCACCACTGCCTTCGGCCCCGCGATGACGGGCTGCTGCTCAGCCCTCCGACAAGTTCAGGGCGAATGGAACAAGCAGACTCAAGGGCCGGGCTCAATGGCTTCCGGCAAACAGCGCCGAGAGCGCCTCTCCCGGCTGCGACTGGCGCATGAAGGCTTCGCCGACGAGGAAAGCATTGACCGCGTTGCTGCGCAGGCGCTGGACGTCCTCGACCGCCAGTATCCCGCTCTCGGCGACGACGATGCGCTCGGCCCCCTCGGCAACAACGCGCGGCGCGAGATCGAGCGTCGTCTGCAGATCGACGTTGAAGGTACGAAGGTTGCGGTTGTTGATGCCGATCAGCGGCGTCTGCAACTGCAGCGCGAGTTCCAGCTCGGCCGCGTCGTGCACCTCGACCAGCACGCCCATGCCGAGCCCATGCGCAATCGCCTCGAGTTCGCGCATGGTCGGCAGGTCGAGTTCGGCGACGATGAGCAGGATCGCGTCGGCGCCCATCGCCCGGGCCTCGTACACCTGATAGGCGTCGATCAGGAAATCCTTGCGCAGCACCGGCAAGGCACAGGCGGCGCGCGCCGCCTGCAGGTACTCGGGGGCCCCCTGGAAGAACTGGCGGTCGGTGAGCACCGACAGGCAGGCGGCGCCGTGCCGCTCGTAGTCGGCGGCAATCTCCGCGGGACGGAAGTCGGCGCGGATGACGCCCTTCGACGGGCTCGCCTTCTTGATCTCGGCGATCACCGCAGGCTGCCCGGCAGTGACGCGGCGGCGGATGGCGCCGACGAAGTCGCGTGCCGGCGCATTGCGCGCGGCATCCTCGGCTTCGGCGCGCAGCACGGCCAGCGGCTTTGCCGCCTGCGCGGCGGCGACTTCCTCGCGCTTGACGGCGATGATCTTCTTCAGGATGTCGCTCATGCGAACCGCCGCGTGTACTTGATGAATTCTTCGAGCTTGGCGCGCGCGGCACCGCTGGCAATCAGTTCGAAGGCGCGACTGACGCCTTCGTCGATCGTCGGTGCGACGCCGGTGACGTAGAGGCTGGCACCCGCATTGAGCGCAACGATGTCGCGCGCCGGTCCCGGCCGATTGTCGAGCGCGCCGAGCAGCACCGCCTTCGACTCGTCGCTGCCGGAAACGCGCAGCACCTTCGGGTCATGCACCGGCAGGTTGAACTGTTCGGGATGCACGGTGTATTCGGACACCTTGCCGTCCTTGAGTTCGCCGATCATCGTCGCCCCCGAGATCGAGATCTCGTCGAGCCCGTCCATGCCATGCACGACCAGCGCGCGCTCGCTGCCCAGCCGCTGCAGCACGCGCACGAGGATGCCGACGAGGTCCGGGTGGAAGACGCCGAGCAGCTGGTTCGGCGCCTCGGCGGGGTTGGTCAGCGGGCCCAGGATGTTGAACAGCGTGCGCACGCCGAGCTCGCGGCGCACCGGCGCCGCGTACTTCATCGCGCTGTGGTGGCTCGGCGCGAACATGAAGCCGACGCCGACCGTGTCGAGGCACTCGGCGACCTGCTCGGCCTGCAGCATGATGTTGGCGCCGAGCGCTTCGAGCACGTCGGCGCTGCCCGACGAGGAGGACACCGAACGCCCGCCGTGCTTGGCGATGCGCGCACCGCCGGCGGCGGCGACGAACATCGCCGCCGTCGAGATGTTGAAGGTGTGCGCGCCGTCGCCACCGGTGCCGCAGGTGTCCACGAGACGCGCCGTGTCGGCGACCTTCACCTTGGTCGACAGCTCACGCATCACCTGCGCCGCGGCGGCGATCTCGCCGATCGTCTCCTTCTTGACGCGCAGGCCGATGATTATCGCGGAGATCAGCACCGGCGATAGCTCGCCGCTCATGATCTGTCGCATCAGCGACACCATCTCGTCGTGGAAAATTTCGCGGTGTTCAATGACCCGCGTCAGGGCGTCCTGCGGCTTCATGCTGCGTGTTCCTCAAGAAAGTTCTTCAACAGTTCGTGGCCACACTCGGAGAGGATCGACTCGGGGTGGAACTGCACGCCTTCGACCGCCAGCGTGCGGTGGCGCAGGCCCATGATCTCGCCGTCTTCGGTCCATGCGGTGACTTCGAGGCAGTCGGGCAGCGACTCGCGCTCGACCGCGAGGGAGTGGTAGCGCGTGCAGGAGAGCGGGTTGGGCAGCCCGCGGAAGACGCCGACGTCCAGGTGCTGCACCGGCGAGACCTTGCCGTGCATCAGCTTCTTGGCATGGACGACGCGACCGCCGAAGGCCTCGCCGATCGCCTGGTGGCCGAGGCAGATGCCGAGGATCGGAATCTTGCCGGCGAACTCGCGGATCGCCGCCAGCGAAACGCCCGCCTGCGCTGGCGCGCACGGACCGGGCGAGATCACCAGGTATTTCGGCGCCAGCGCGGCGATTCCGGCGAGGCTGATCGCATCGTTGCGATGTACCTGAACCTCCTGCCCGAGTTCGCCGAAATACTGGACGATGTTGTAGGTGAAGGAGTCGTAGTTGTCGATCATCAGCAGCATGAAGCGGCTATCCTCTTGTCTTGTGAGCTCTCATTCGGGCAAACAGTCATCTTGGCCAGCCGCTTTGCCGATGGCAAAAGTCGGCGCCAACGATCCGGCACGCAAAGCCGATATTGTCGCGCATAACGGCGTTCGCCGGAACCTTCCCCGCGCCGCAACACTGGCACAACGCAATGGCGACTTGCCTCGCATCACCCCATGCATTTATGCTCTCCAGCACACTCCCAGATGCAGGCGCAGGTCACTGACGCCGCGATGCAAGCTCGGGCCGCAATCGCGCAGTTCCGGGCAAATCAATCAACCTTGCTCCAGGAGCTTCCATGCACCTCAAATCACTGAACATGTGGCTGCCCTCGATCGCTGCCTGCGGCCTGTTGGTAGCGTGCTCGACAGTGACCGTCGGCAGCGAACCGGGAGCGACGCCGCCGCAACTGGTTTCCGCCAAGAACGCCGACGGCCAACAGGTCATCGCTTGGGACAATCCATCCGCATTTGGTCCGGTGCCTGCCGCTCTTGCCGCAAAGGGACAGGCGGTGTGCGGGAGTCTCGACACCGAGAAGATGAAGTTCGAGGCGATCGGCTATCATCCGCACGCAAAAGACGTCAATGGCAAGCCCTTCGATGGCGGTGGTTACTTCTGCGTCAGGAAGTGACGAAGCGTTCCCCGGGCCACGCAAGCGCCTGACCGGCGCTTCGCCGGCCCGCGGCGGCTGGCGTCATCAGCCGGCAACGTTGGCGACGCGGACCCGCAGGCGGCGTGAGCCGCCTGCCGATTTCAGGGCATCCCAGGAATCATGCCCTTCATCTTGCGCATCATCTTGCCGATGCCGCCGCGCGAGAACTGCTTCATCATCTTGCGCGTCTGCTCGAACTGGTTGAGCAGGCGGTTGACCTCCTGCACCTGGACGCCTGCGCCGGTGGCGATGCGGCGCTTGCGCGAGGCCTTGATCAGTTCGGGCTTGGCGCGCTCGGCCGGCGTCATCGAGTTGATGATGCCCTCGATGCGCGCGATCGACTTGTCGGGCGCACCCGACGGCATCTGCGCCGCGGCCTTGGCGAACTGCGCCGGCAGCTTGTCCATCATCGCCGTCAGGCCACCCATCTTCTTCATCTGCACGATCTGCTCGCGGAAGTCCTCGAGGTCGAAGTCCTTGCCCGACTTCAGCTTCTTGGCGAGTTCGACCGCCTTTTCCTGGTCGACGCCCTTCTGCGCCTCCTCGATCAGCGACAGCACGTCGCCCATGCCGAGGATGCGCGAGGCCATCCGCTCGGGGTGGAAGGGCTCGATTCCAGTGAGCTTCTCGCCGATACCGGCGTACTTGATCGGCCGACCGGTGACGTGGCGCACCGACAAGGCGGCACCGCCGCGCGAGTCGCCGTCGAGCTTGGTGAGGATGACGCCGGTCAGCGGCAGCGCCTCGTTGAACGCACGCGCGGTGTTGACCGCGTCCTGGCCAAGCATCGCGTCGACCACGAACAGGGTCTCGATCGGTTTCAGCGCGGAATGCAGTTCGGCGATCTCGCGCATCATCGCCTCGTCGATCGCCAGCCGGCCGGCGGTGTCGACGAGGAGGACGTCGTGGTAGTGGCGCTTGGCCCAGTCGAGCGCCGCGCGCGCGATGTCGAGCGGCTGGTCGGTCGGCGCCGACGGGAAGAAATCGACCCCGGCCTGGCCGGCGACGGTCTTCAGCTGGGCGATGGCGGCGGGACGATAGACGTCGCAGGAGACGACCAGCACCTTCTTCTTCTGCGTCTCGCGCAGGAGCTTGGCGAGCTTGCCGACGGTGGTCGTCTTGCCGGCGCCCTGCAGGCCGGCCATGAGCACGATCGCCGGCGGCTGCGCGGCGAGGTTGAGTCCTTCGTTGGCCTCGCCCATCAGCCGCGTCAGCTCGCGATGCACGACCCCGATCAGTGCCTGCCCGGGAGAGAGCGAACCGATCACCTCCTCGCCGATCGCCTTCTCGCGCACGGCAGCGATGAAGTCCTTGACCACCGGCAAGGCCACGTCGGCTTCGAGCAGCGCCATGCGCACCTCGCGCAGAGCATCGGCGATGTTGTCTTCGGTCAGTCGTGCCTGACCGCGCAGCGACTTGACGACGCGGCTCAGGCGCTGAGAGAGGTTGTCGAGCATTTGGCTACCAGCTTGGGTTAAACTTGCGGGATGAGCGACATTCTACTGCAAACTCTTTACCCGATCGTCGCGGCGCTCCTCTATGCAGCGCTCGCCTACCACTTCTGGAACACTCGCTGGCGCGAGACCGACAAGCCGCTGATCTCGCTGCCGATGCAGCCCTGGGAACGCGGGGCAATCGGCCTCGCGCTGCTGGTGCATGGCAGTGGTCTCTACCTCGACCTCTTCGGCGGCGATGGCATGCGCTTCTCGTTCAGCCTGGCGCTGTCGCTGATGCTCTGGCTCGCGGTGCTGATCCACCTGCTGGAAAGCTTCCACGCACGCATGGACGGACTGCAGCCGATGGTGATGCCGCTGGCCTCGGTCTGCGCCTTCCTGCCGCTGGCCTTCCCCGAGGCGCGCGAAGTCAGCTACGCGCAGTCCTTCGGCTTCCGCCTGCACTTCATGGCAGCGATGCTCGCCTACAGCCTGTTCACGCTGTCGGCGCTGCACGGGCTGTTCATCGGTTTCGCCGAGCGCAAGCTGCACCAGCGCGCGATGACGCGCGGCCTGTCAAGCCTGCCGCCGATCCTGACCATGGAAGCGATCCTCTTCCACATGATCGGCATCGGCTTCCTGCTGCTCAGCTTCGCGCTCGGCAGCGGCGTCTTCTTCTCCGAGGAAATCTTCGGCGTGCCTTTCAGCGTCGACCACAAGACGGTGTTCGGCTTCGCCGCCTGGGCCATCTTCGCGACGCTGCTGGTCGGCCGCCACTTCTTCGGCTGGCGCGGCCGCCTCACCCTGCGCTGGACGATGGTCGGCTTCGCGATGCTGCTGCTCACCTACATCGGCAGCCGCTTCGTCGCCGACGTGCTGCTCGGCAGGGCCTGATCATCGGCCGGCGGCCCGCCCGGCGCAGCCGGCCCTGCGCCTTCATGCCCCTCCGTTCTGCCAGGGTGCCCCGATGAATTTCGACCTCGCGCTGCTCGCCGACCCGACCGCCTTCGCGGTGCTCTGTGGCCTGCTCGGGCTCGTCGTCGGCAGTTTCCTGAACGTGGTGATCCACCGGCTGCCGCAGATGATGGAGCGCGAGTGGCAGCTACAGTGCGCCGAATTGCGCGGCGAGCCGCTGCCCGAGCACGAGCCCTTCGACCTCGTGCGCCCGCGCTCGCGCTGCCCGCATTGCGGCCACCGCATCGGCGCGCTGGAAAACATCCCGATCATCAGCTGGCTGTTGCTGCGCGGGCGCTGCTCGTCGTGCCAGCGGCCGATCTCGCCGCGCTACCCGCTGGTCGAGGCGGCCAGCGCGATCCTGTCGCTGCTCGCCGCGCTGCACTTCGGTCCCGGCTGGCACGCGGCCGCGGCCATGCTGCTGATCTGGTGCCTGCTCGCGCTCGCCTTCATCGACCTCGACACGCAGTTCCTGCCCGATTCGATCACGCTGCCGCTGCTCTGGGCCGGACTGCTGTTCAACATCGCCGGCGGCTTCACCGACCTGCGCTCGGCGGTGATCGGTGCCGCCGCGGGCTACCTCTCGCTGTGGTCGGTGTATTGGCTGTTCAAACTCGCCACCGGCAAGGAAGGGATGGGCTTCGGCGACTTCAAGCTGCTTGCCGCCCTCGGCGCCTGGTTCGGCTGGATCGCCCTGCCGCTGATCATGCTGGCCTCCTCGCTGGTCGGCGCGCTGGTCGGCATCGCACTGATGGTATTTGCCAGTCACAAGCGCGAGACGCCGATCCCGTTCGGCCCCTATCTGGCCGGCGCCGGGCTGCTCACGCTGTTCTGGGGCCAGGACGTGATCCAGGTATGGCTGCGCAGCTTGTAGGCCGATGACGGCTCTTGAAAGCCGGGCCGCCACCACCATGTGCACGCCCACAGGCAGCCGCCCGGCAGCACGAGGTGCGGCCCCGTTCAGTTATAATCCGCCCCATTTGGAGGACACCATGCCGATTTATCCGTATCGCTGCGATTCCTGCGGTTTCGAGAAGGATCACCTGCAAAAGCTGAGCGATCCGCATATCGACGCCTGCCCGTCCTGCGGCAGCGCTGCCTACGCCCGCACCCTGACCGCCGCCGGCTTCCAGCTGAAAGGCAGCGGCTGGTACGAAACCGACTTCAAGGGCTGCGCCAGCAAGCCGGCCGCGAAGGCTCCCGCCGAGTTGCCGCCCTGCGCGGGCGGTTCCGGATCCTGTGCATGCGCGGCCAATTGATCAAACGCTACTTCATCACCGGTCTCCTGATCTGGGTGCCCCTGGCGATCACCGCCTGGGTGCTCTCCCTGATCATCTCGACGATGGACCAGTCGCTGCAGTTGCTGCCGGCGGCGGTCCATCCGCACACGCTGTTCGGCTTCGACATCCCCGGCGCCGGCGCCGTGGTGACGCTCGGGGTGATCTTTCTCACCGGCCTCGTCACCGCCAACTTCGTCGGCCAGAAAATCGTCGAATGGTGGGAGCGTCTGCTCGCACGCATCCCGGTCGTCAATTCCGTCTATAACAGCGTCAAGCAGGTTTCCGACACGCTGTTCTCGTCGAGCGGCCAGGCCTTCCGCAAGGCCTTGCTCGTCCAGTACCCGCGCGAGGGCTCGTGGACCATCGCCTTCCAGACCGGACAGCCCGGCGGCGACGTGGCCAACCACCTCACCGGCGACTGGGTCAGCGTCTATGTGCCGACGACCCCCAACCCGACCTCCGGCTTCTTCCTGATGATGCGCCAGGCCGACGTGGTCGAGCTCGACATGAGCGTCGACGAGGCCCTGAAATACATCATCTCGATGGGCGTCGTCGCCCCGCCGCCGCGCAAGCGCAAGACGACGCGGCCCATCCTCGACGAGCCCGCCGCCTGAAGCCTCGGCTACCGCCGCGGGCCGCTGCTGACGCCCGCGCCGCCAACCCTTTCAACGCTTTCAAAGACTCCCGCGCCCTCCCGGCGCTCACTGCCAAGACACAACGCCGAACACACCATGAGAACTCATTACTGCGGACAACTCGACTCCAGTCTCAACGGCCAGGAGGTCACGCTTTGCGGCTGGGTGCACCGGCGACGTGACCACGGAGGCGTCATCTTCCTCGACCTGCGCGACCGTGAAGGCCTGGCGCAGATCGTCTGCGATCCGGATCGCCCCGAGATGTTCGCGATCGCCGAATCGCTGCGCAACGAGTACTGCCTGAAGATCACTGGCCGCGTCCGTCCGCGCCCGACCGGAACGCAGAACGCCAACCTCGCCTCGGGCGAGATCGAGGTCCTCTGCCTCGACATCGAAGTGCTCAACGCCTCGGTGACGCCGCCGTTCCAGCTCGACGACGAGAACCTGTCGGAGAACGTGCGCCTGACCAACCGCGTCATCGACCTGCGCCGTCCGCAGATGCAGAAGAACCTGCAGCTGCGCTACAAGGTCGCGCGCGCGTTCCGCCGCTTCCTCGACGACGCCGGCTTCATCGACATCGAAACGCCGATGCTGACCAAGAGCACGCCCGAAGGCGCGCGCGACTACCTGGTGCCGTCACGTGTCCATGCCGGACACTTCTTCGCGCTGCCGCAGTCGCCGCAGCTGTTCAAGCAGCTGCTGATGGTCGCCGGCTTCGACCGCTACTACCAGATCGTCAAGTGCTTCCGCGACGAGGACCTGCGCGCCGACCGCCAGCCCGAATTCACTCAGGTCGATATCGAGACCTCGTTCATGAGCGAGGAAGAGATCACCGCACTGATGGAGAAGCTGATCCGCACGGTGTTCAAGCAGGCGATCGACGTCGACCTCCCCGATCCCTTCCCGCGCATGAGCTACGCCGAAGCGATGCAGCGCTACGGCTCGGACAAGCCCGACCTGCGCGTGACGCTCGAACTGACCGAAGTCACCGATCTCGTCCGCGACGTCGCCTTCAAGGTCTTCGCCGGTGTCGCCAACAGCGAGGGCGGCCGCGTCGCCGCGCTGCGCGTCCCTGGCGGTGCCGCTGGTGCCACCGCTCTGACGCGTGGCGAGATCGACGAATACACCAAGTTCGTCGGCATCTACGGCGCGCGTGGCCTCGCCTACATCAAGGTCAACGACGCCAGCCAGCCGAACGAGAGCGGCCTGCAGTCGCCGATCGTCAAGAACCTGCACGAGACCGCGCTGCGTGCGATCATCGAACGCACCGGCGCGCAGTCGGGCGACTTGATCTTCTTCGGCGCCGACAAGGCCAAGGTGGTCAACGACGCGCTCGGCGCCCTGCGCGTCAAGCTCGGCCACGAGAAGGGCTACGTCAACGGCAAGGCCTGGGAGCCGCTGTGGGTCGTGGACTTCCCGATGTTCGAGTACGACGAGGAAAACAAGCGCTGGGCAGCCTGCCACCACCCGTTCACCAGCCCGAAGGACGAACACCTCGACCTGCTCGTCAGCGACCCGGGCAAGTGCCTGGCCAAGGCCTACGATCTCGCCCTGAACGGCTGGGAACTCGGCGGTGGCTCGGTGCGTATCCACCGCGCCGACGTGCAGGAGAAGGTCTTCGCCGCGCTCGGCATCGACGAGGAAGAAGCGCAGGCCAAGTTCGGCTTCCTGCTCGACGCGCTCAAGTACGGCGCGCCGCCGCACGGCGGCCTCGCCTTCGGCCTCGACCGCATCGTCACCATGATGACCGGCGCCGAGTCGATCCGCGACGTGATCGCCTTCCCGAAGACGCAGCGCGCGCAGTGCCTGCTCACCAACGCGCCCTCGACCGTCGACGAGAAGCAGTTGCGCGAACTGCACATCCGCCTGCGGCAGAAGATCGAGACGCCGGCCGACGCCGGCTGATCACGCGCCCGGCGCGGCGGGAAGTTCCCGGCCGCGCCGGACTCCGTGCAGGCTGCACGGGTCCCACGCACCAGGCGCGCAGCGGACCCGCAAGGCTGCACCTGAAACGCCGAGCCCTTCGCAAGGAAGTCACCCGATGCGCCCTGCCTGCCTGCGCGCGCTGCTCGCGCTGCGCCATCACCTGCTCGGCGCCTTGTCGCCGACGCTGAAACTCGCACTCGCCGGCCTGCTCGCCAGCTTCATCGCCATCGCTCCGGCACAGGCACGTGGCGATGACGCGGCGACGCGCGCCGCCGCGCCGATCGCCAGCATCGCGCTCGACGAGTTGCCGCGCGAGGCGGTCGAGACGCTCAGGCTGATCCGCAACGGCGGACCTTTCCCCTATCCGCGCAAGGACGGCAGCGTCTTCGGCAACTTCGAGAAACGCCTGCCGCTGCAGCCGCGCGGCTACTACCGCGAGTTCACGGTGCCGACGCCGGGCGCGCGCGACCGTGGCCCGCGGCGCATCGTCGCCGGCAGCGGCGACGACTACACGCGTTCCGGCGAGTACTACTACAGCGAAGACCACTACCGGACTTTCCGACGGATCCGCCCATGACCGAGAAGACCACTGCCCCAGCCGACACCTCGGCGCAGCCCGCGTCACTGACCGCGTCGACGCTGCGCGCCGGCTTCGCCGACCTCCTCTCCCGCCCTGGAGCGGCAGGCATCCTGCGCCTGCCCGGCGACGACTGGCCAACCCTGCGCGAGGCTGCGCGCGCGCGTGGCCTCGTCGGCGCCGAGATCGATCTCGCGGCGGCGAGCAGTACCGAGGCTGCGCTGAGGGAAATCGGCCGCGCGCTCGCCTTCCCCGACTGGTACGGTGAAAACTTCGACGCGCTCAACGACTGCCTCGGCGAATTCGCCGTAGCCAGCGGCGCCGTCGTCCTGCTGCGCGGCATCGAGCAGTTCGACGCTGCCGACCCGGAAGGGGCGGCGACCCTGCTCGAAGTGCTCGAAGCGGTCAGCGCCGAGCGTGCGGGCGACAGCTCACCGCTGTGGATCTTCCTCGCCACCGGCGAACGAAAACCGGCTGCGGCGCCAACGAGCGCCGCGCCGAAGCCGCTGAAGAAGCCGGTTTCGGTGCTGGTGGTGATCCACACCGCCGACCTGCAGGTCCTGCTGCTCGAACGCGCCTCGCACCCGGGCTACTGGCAGTCGGTCACCGGCAGCCTGGAGGAAGGCGAACTGCCCGTGGAAACCGCGCGCCGCGAGGTGTTCGAGGAAACCGGGATCGACGTGGCCAAGGGCATCCTGCGCGACTGGCAGATGACCAACCGCTTCGAGATCTTCGCCGAGTGGCGACACCGCTACCCGCCCGGAGTGACGCACAACGACGAGCACGTCTTCTCGCTCGAACTGCCGGTGGTCTGCCCGGTCACGGTCGCCCCGGACGAGCACCTGTCCAGCCGCTGGCTGCCCTGGCAGCAGGCAGCGGCCGAATGCTTCTCGTGGAGCAACCGCGACGCGATCCTGATGCTGCCGCAGCGCGTCGGCGCCTAGGCAGCGGCGGGCGGCAACCTTGCTTCCAGGCACTCCGGACAGTAGCACTCGGCGTCCGGGGTCGTCGGCATCGCGATGCGCGTCGGCTCGTCCATGCACCAGCACTTGCCGGTGCCGGCGTCAAGGCCACAACTGAATGCGCGTCCGCAGGCGATGCAGTGATGCTCCTGCGCGCCCTTGGCCGCAGCGCCGCTCTTGGCTTCGTCCATGATCCAATCTCCGGTGAGTGAGTCGGGGTAGGCAGCACTTCGCCCACGGCTTCCATTCTGCCTCGATTCCGCCTGTTGCGGGCAAGATACCGGCACGGAAACTTCAGGAGTCTTGCGCGCCGGCGTGCCAGGCGCGGAGACGAGGCTGCTGCAAGCGGTGACGAGCAAGACGGAAAGGCACGTCGCCGGTTAGAATCCGGCGTCTTTCACTGCGTCTTTTACGGGATGACCGCCATGACCGACTGCGCCGCCGCACTGCAGAACCTTTCGCCCGCCACCGAAGCCGCCATCCTCGCCGAGGCGCTTCCCTACATCCAGCGCTTCCACGGCAAGACGATCGTCGTCAAGTACGGCGGCAACGCGATGACCGACGAGCATCTCAAGCAGTGCTTCGCGCGCGACGTCGTCCTGCTTTCGCTGGTCGGCATGAACGTCGTCGTCGTCCATGGCGGCGGTCCGCAGATCGAGAACATGCTCGGCCGCATCGGCAAGAAGGGTGAGTTCATCCAGGGCATGCGCGTCACCGACGCCGAGACGATGGAGATCGTCGAGATGGTGCTCGGCGGCCACGTGAACAAGGACGTGGTCAACCTGATCAACCACGCGGGTGGTCGCGCCGTCGGCCTCACCGGCAAGGACGGCCAGCTGATCCGCGCCAAGAAGCTGCTGCTCGCCGACCGCGAGAAGCCCGACGACATGATCGACGTCGGCCAGGTCGGCGACATCACGCACGTCGACCCGTCGCTGCTGCGCCACTTGAAGGAAGGCGGCTTCATCCCGGTGATCGCGCCGATCGGCGTCGGCAAGGAGGGCGAGACCTACAACATCAACGCCGACGTCGTCGCCGGCAAGATCGCCGAGGTGCTGAAGGCCGAGAAGCTCGTCCTGCTGACCAACACCGCGGGCGTGCTCGACCAGAACGGCGAGCTGATCACCGGCATCACGCCGCAGCAGATCGACGCGATGGTCGCCGACGGCTCGCTCTCCGGCGGCATGCTGCCGAAGATCGGCTCGGCGCTCGACGCCGCGCGCAACGGCGTCAAGAGCGTGCACATCATCGACGGCCGCGTCGAGCACGCGCTGCTGCTGGAAATCCTCACCGACCACGGCGTCGGCACGATGATCCGCTCGCACTGAGCGGCGCTTCATCCCGATCCAGCCTGACGACCTGAAGATGCCCGCAGCGACCGCGATCCAGCGCTGCGGGCCGCGCACCTGGCTGTTCGACCTCGACAACACCCTGCACGACGCCAGCGCACACATCTTCCCGCACATCAACCGGGCGATGACCGGCTACATCCGCGACCTGCTCGCGCTCGACGAGGCCGGTGCCTGCCAGCTGCGCCAGGCGTACTGGCAGCGCTACGGCGCGACCCTGCTCGGGCTGGTGCGGCACCACGGCGTCGATCCGGATCACTTCCTGGCCAGCACGCACGACTTTCCCGACCTGCGCGCCATGCTCGTCGTCGAACCCGGACTGCGCGCAGCGCTCTGCCGGCTGCCGGGGCGCAAGATCGTCTTTTCCAACGCGCCGCGCGTCTATGCCGAAGCGGTGCTCCGGCTTGCCGGCGTCGCCGACTGCTTCGACCGCCTGTACGCGATCGAGCAGCTGCATTACCAGCCGAAGCCGGCGCTGGCCGCGTTCCGCACGCTGCTCGCCCGCGAACAGCTCGAGCCGCGCCGCTGCATCATGGTCGAGGACACCGCGGCCAACCTCGCCGCGGCCAAACGGCTCGGCATGAAGACCGTGTGGGTGAGCCGGAGCCTGCGCCGCCCCCCCCAGGTCGACGTCCTCGTCCGCTCGGCGCTCGAGCTGCCGCGGCGGGCGGCCGGGCGGGCGGCCTGAGGCACACGGCCGGGGCTTCGCGGCACGGCGACGGTGTGCGCAGCGCCTTGGCGCGCGGGCACGGTCTCCCGGCCGGCGAGAGGAGTACAATGCGCGCCTTTCGCCGCCTGCGCGTAGCGCAGCCTCATCGATGTCGATCCCAGCTTCAGGGCGGGCAGCCGCAGCGCCGGTCGCTCCCGCACCAACCCGTTCCACCCACTTACCCCAGTTCCGCCGCCCCGAGCGCTTGATCGCGCCGCAGGAGTGTTCGCGATGAGCGCGCAGAAGATCGGCGAACGCTTTCCCTTCATCGACTTGCTCAAGGCCGTCGGCTCGCAACTGATCGTGCTGCATCACCTCGCGTTCTACGGGCCGATGTCGGACTTCGCGCACGAACTCGCGCCCGCACTGATCGAGTGGCTGTCCGACTACGCGCGCATCGCGGTGCAGCTCTTCCTCGTCGTCGGTGGCTTCCTCGCCGCGCGCAGCCTCGCCCCCGAAGGCATCCTGCGCAGCAGCACGCCGCTGTCGCTGGTCGGCCGCCGCTACCTGAAGCTCGTGATTCCCTACCTCGCGGCGATCGGCATCGCCATCGTCTGCTCGGCGATCGCGCGCGCCTGGATGACTCACGACTCGATCCCCGCAGCGCCGGCCGTGCTCCAGTTCCTCGCGCACGCGCTGCTGCTGCACGGCATCCTCGACATCGACTCGCTGTCGGGCGGCGTCTGGTACGTCGCCATCGACTTCCAGCTATTCCTGCTGCTGCTCGGGCTGCTCTGGCTGGCGCAGCAGGTCGCCGGGCGGCAGGCCAGCGCCGCGCGGATCGGCGCCGCGCTGGTGCTCGCACTCGTCTGCGCCTCGCTCTACTTCTTCAACCGCGACGCCGGCTGGGACGACTGGGGACTCTACTTCTTCGGCGCCTACGGGCTCGGTGCGCTCACCTGGTGGGCGTCGGCGCGTCCCAGGGCACTGCTCTGGCTCGGCGCGCTGGCGCTCCTCGTCGTCGGCGCGCTGCTCGTCGATTTCCGCTCGCGCATCGAGGTCGCACTCGCCGTCGCGCTGGCGCTCGGTCTCGCCCGGCGCAGCGGCAGCATCGAGAACTGGCCGCTCGGCGGCATCGGCGGCGCGCTCGCCGGCTACTTCGGCAAGATCTCGTACTCGGTCTTCCTGCTCAACTTCCCGGTGATCCTGGTCTGCAACTCGGCGTTCGCCCACTTCGGCTACGCCGACCCGGTGGCCGGCGCCTGGGGAATGCTCGCCTGCTGGATCGCCTGCAACCTCGCCGGCGCGGCGTTCTTCAACCTCGTCGAGAACCGCACGCGCGAGTGGCAGGCACGCATCGTCCAGCCCTTCTCCGCCGGCTGGCGCCTCATCAGCCGCTGACGATCATCGCCTGCTCCGACAGGCAAGGCCGTGAAACGCGCCCATTCGCGGCTGCCGCCGCTCCCACGAAAAGCACTTCCGTAACAAGCTGTCGTCGGAGGGCCGTCAGGCCCGAATCAATGTCCTTCCGGGCTGGAGCTTGCCCTCCGCCGGTCAGGGTGAACGAAAAAACGCCCCGTGCGCGCTGCCGCGCACAGGGCGTTTTCCTGTTCTGGTGGCGATCAGGCGCCCTTCAGCCACTCCGCCGCGTCGAGCGCGAAGTAGGTGAGGATGCCGTCGCAGCCGGCGCGCTTGAACGAGAGCAGCGCTTCGAGCACGACCGCCTTCTCGTCGAGCCAGCCGTTCTGCGCGGCGGCCTTCAGCATCGCGTATTCGCCGCTGACCTGATAGGCGTAGGTCGGCACCTTGAACTCGTCCTTGACGCGACGGACGATGTCGAGATACGGCATGCCCGGCTTGACCATGACCATGTCGGCACCTTCGGCCAGGTCGAGCGCGACTTCGCGCAGCGCCTCGTCGGTGTTGGCCGGGTCCATCTGGTAGGTGTACTTGTTGCCCTTGCCGAGGTTGCCGGCCGAACCGACCGCATCGCGGAACGGGCCGTAGAACGAGGACGCGTACTTCGCCGAGTAGGCGAGGATGCGCGTGTAGATCTGCCGGTCGCCGTCGAGTTCGGCGCGGATGCGCGCGACGCGGCCGTCCATCATGTCCGACGGCGCGACCACGTCGGCGCCAGCGCGCGCGTGCGTAAGCGCCTGCTTGGCCAGCGCTTCGAGCGTCTCGTCGTTGAGCACGTAGCCACGCGGGTCGGCGGGGTCGATCAGCCCGTCCTGGCCGTGGCTGGTGTAGGGATCGAGCGCGACGTCGGTGATGACGCCGAGTTCGGGAAACTCCTTCTTCAGCGTCGCGACGACGCGCGGAACGAGGCCGTCGGGATTCCATGCCTCCTCGGCGCCCAGCGTCTTGTACTGGGCGTCGATCACCGGGAACAGCGCCAGCGCCGGGACGCCGAGCTTCAGCGCGCGCTCGGCGGTCTTCAGGAGGAGGTCGAGGCTCTGCCGCTCGACGCCGGGCATCGAGGCGACCTTCTCGACGCGCTTCTCGCCGTCGAGGACGAAAACGGGATAGATGAAATCGTCGGCGGTGAGCACCGACTCGCGCATCAGCCGGCGCGAGAAATCGTCGCGGCGCATGCGGCGCATGCGGGTTGCGGGAAAACTTCCATTCGGGATATTCGTAGTCATCGATCGACCTGTCATTTACCTGGGTTGAACACGCCGGCAGCCGGATTGGCAGCTTGCCGGAACTTTCTTCGCACACCCATGCTCTCAAGCGGCAGATGGCTCGCGCCGTCTCCCGCTTTACCTCCCTGAGCGGGTGCCTTAAGGCCCTTAAGGCTCCTTCGCCCCCGGTCGGTCTCCTGCCGGGGGTTTTTTTGTCTAGGGTGTCAGCGGCTGCTTCCGGTGCGCGCGCTCCAGCCCTGTGCCGAGCGCTTGCGCGGACGCGCCTTCTTTTCGGTGCGCGGCGCCGGCGGCGGCGCTTTTGCCGGGACCGGTTCGAGTCCGAACCAGCCGCCGAGCACCGCTTCCGCGGTATCGACGCCTTCCTTCTTCAGGCTCGAGAAGAGCTGCACCGTGCACCGTCCGGCGAAGTCCGCGTCGCCGATCCGGCGCAGGCACTCCTGCATCCCGCTCATCGCGCGCGCCTGCTCGTTGCGCGTCAACTTGTCCGACTTGCTGAGCAGGATGTGCACCGGCTTGCCGGTCGGCGCGAACCAGTCGAGCATCTGCTCGTCGAGTTCGGTCAGGAGATGGCGGCTATCGACGATCAGCACCATGCCGAGGAGCGTGCTGCGAAAGCGCAGATAAGGCGCAAGCAGGCCGTCCCACTGCTCGCGGATCTCGCCCGGCGCCTTGGCGAAACCGTAGCCGGGCAGATCGACGAGGTAACGCCCCTCGTCGAGGCTGAAGAAATTGAGATGCTGCGTGCGCCCCGGCGTCTTCGAGACGAAGGCCAGCCGCGAATGGTTGGCGAGCGTGTTGATCGCCGAGGACTTGCCGGCATTGGAGCGTCCGGCGAAGGCGATCTCGCCGACGGAATCGATCGGCAGGTCGCTGAGGCGGGCGACGGTCGTATGGAAGACCGCCTTCTGGAAGAGGGGCATGATGAATGGAGCGGTTCGCCCGGAAAGCAAAGTGTTATAGAATACCAGCTTTATTGAATCCCTTCTCTGGCCTCTGGTCCGTCAATAGGAGTTTGGACATGATCCGTACCACGGCGCTCGCGGTTCTCCTCGCCGCCAGCATTCCGGCCTTCGCCAACGAAGCCGCCAAGCCAGCTGTCGATCTGGCGAAAGCCAAGGAGATTGCCAGCAACGTCTGCGTCGCCTGCCACGGAGCAGACGGCAACAGCGTGATCCCGGCCTATCCGATCCTCGCCGGACAAGGCGCTGACTACATCACCAAGCAGCTCGGCAACTTCAAGACCATGGTCCGCAACAACCCGATCATGTTCGGCATGTCGGCCACGCTCAGCGACGAGGACATGAAGAGCCTCGGCGTCTACTTCAGCCAGCAGCCGCGCACCGTTGCCGTCGCCCCGCGTGACGAAGCGGTCGTCGCCCAAGGCAAGAAGCTCTGGCAACGCGGCGACTTCGAGCGCGGCGTTCCCGCCTGCTCCGGCTGTCACGGCCCGACCGGCGCCGGCCTGCCCGCGATGTTCCCGCGCCTGGCTGGACAGCATCCCGATTACACGCAAGCGCAGCTGACGATCTTCCGCAGCGGCGAACGCGCCAACGACCCGGCCAAGATGATGCGCATGATTGCTGCCAAGCTCTCCGACGAGCAGATGCGTGCAGTCGCCGACTACATGGCCAGCGTCAAGTAATGCGGCCAAGTCAATCGGCACCCAGATAGGGCGGCTTCGGCCGCCCTTTTTCATTGCTGCTCGTCGCCGCAAGGCAGCAAGAATTCATTCGGGCCTGCCGGCCCTCCCACGACAGGTCGGTGCCGTGAGCGTTTTTCGTGGGAGCAGCGGTAGCCGCGAAAGAGCGCGTTTCATGCCATGGGGGGAGGAACGTCGCCATGAGCGTTACCTTGAAACTGCGAAGGGACGAAGCAAAGACGCTGCCCGGAGCAACAGCCCGTCATCGCGAGCCCGAAGGGCGTGGCGATCCAGTGCGTGGGGCTGATATCGCGTCGCCCGTAGATAGCTGGAAAGGGCGAGGAGACAGAAGAACGAACTGGATTGCCACGGCGCTACGCGCCTCGCAATGACGGCGCTGAAGCGAATGGCTGTGTTTCAGGTCGGGTTATCGTGGAACAATTTCGTTAGCCATCAGCCGACCTGATCTGCGGAAGCCGTCGCGACCAACAGCGCGTCATCGCGAGCCCGCAGGGCGTGGCGATCCAGTGCGGGCTGCTCGAGGCCGCACAACTGGAAGAGCGCACTGGATTGCCACGGCGCTACGCGCCTCGCAATGACTGCAGCAAATGGCTGCGTTTCATGCTCAGGAATGGCACGACTCGCCATGATCGTTGGCGCAGCGCAACTCGACGCGAAAGCCGGAGTTTCAAGTCAGGTATAGCGTCAGCGGAACTTGATGATCGCGCGGCCGTCAGCGGTCTGTTTCGGCTCGGCGCGCCAGGCGTGGCCGTAGATCACTTCGAGGGTGGCGGGCAGCCTGCCGTCCTGGCGCAGGCGTTCGCAGGCGGCGACGAAACGCTCGCCGGCAGCGCGGGAAGAGAGGCCGCGCTGGCGCCCGCGCAGGGCGCAGCCGCCGCCGGCGCGCAGGTCGCGCAGCAAGTCCTCGGTCGACGCATAGGTCAGCGTCAGCACCTCCATGTCGAGCACCGGGTCGGCGAAGCCGGCGGCGACGAGCATGTCGCCCAGGTCGTGCATGTCGATGAAGCGATGGGTATGCGAATCCGCATGGCCCGGCAGCCCGGCGCAGGCCGCGCGCAGTTCCTTCAGCGTGTCGGGGCCGAAGGTCGAGAACTGCAGCAGGCCGCCGTTCTCGAGGACGCGGTGCGCCTCGGCGAACGCCGGGCGCGGGTCGTCGAGCCAGTGCAGCATCAGGTTCGACCAGACGAAGCCGACCGATCCCCTCGCCAGCGGCAAGGCCGAGGCGTCGGCGGCGAGCAGGGAGGCGCGCGCGCGGCGCAGGAAGGGCAGCAGCCAGGCGTGGCGCGTCTGCGCGCGCCGCGCCCGGTCGAGCATCGCCGGCGTCAGGTCGGCGCCGATCAACTGGGCGCGCGGATAGCGCTCGTGCAGCGCGGCGAGGCTGGCGCCGGTGCCGCAGCCGAGGTCGAGGATGCGCGCGGGGTCGAGGCGGACCGGATCGAGGCGCTCGAACATGCGCCGCGCGATCTCGCGCTGGGCGATGGCGAAGTCCTCGTAGCCGGCGGCGGCGCGCGTGAAGTTCTGCTGCACGCGCCGCCGGTCGATCGCGGCGGAACTCAAATCGCGGACAGTCCGATCCGGGCGAACAGCGCCTGGTCGCGCTCGGCGTCGGCGTTGTCGGTGGTCAGCAGACGCTCGCCGTAGAAGATCGAGTTGGCGCCGGCGAAGAAGCACATCGCCTGCAACTCGTCGGACATGCCCTGACGGCCGGCCGAGAGGCGGACGAAGCTCTTCGGCATCGCGATGCGCGCGGCGGCGATGGTGCGCACGAACTCGAACACGTCGATCGCCGGCGCGTCGGCCAGCGGCGTTCCCGGGATCGGCTGCAGATGGTTGATCGGCACCGACTCGGGCTGCGGCGCCATCGCCGCCAGTTGCGCGAGCAGCGCGGCACGGTCGCGGCGAGATTCGCCCATGCCGACGATGCCGCCCGAACAGACCTTGAGGCCGGCACCGCGCACGCGGCCGAGCGTCTCGACGCGGTCGCTCTGCTGGTGCGTGCTGACGATCTTGATGTAATGCTCGGCCGAGGTGTCGAGGTTGTGGTTGTAGTAGTCGAGACCGGCTTCCTTCAGGGCCTCGGCCTGGCCCTCCTTGAGCATGCCCAGGGTGACGCAGGTTTCCAGTCCGAGCGCCTTGACCGCGCTGACCATCTCGGCGACCTTCTCCAGGTCCTTGTCCTTCGGCGAGCGCCAGGCGGCGCCCATGCAGAAGCGCGAAGCGCCCTGCTCCTTGGCGGCGCTCGCCGCGGCGACGACTTCGTCGACCGAGAGCAGTGCTTCGCGCTTGGTCTCGCCCTCGTGGTGCGCCGACTGCGAGCAGTAGCCGCAGTTTTCGCCGCAGCCGCCGGTCTTGACCGAAAGCAGCGCCGAGCGTTGAATGTCGTTCGGGTTGAAGTTCGCGCGATGCACGCTGTGCGCGCGGAACAGCAGGTCCATCAGCGGCAGTTCGAAGAGCGCCTCGATCTCGGCGGTGCTCATGGTTTGCGACGGGGTCGTGTCGTCCGCCGAGGCAAGGACAAGGTCGGCCGCGAGCGCGGCGGCGGGAGCAAGGTCGTTCATGGCATCATTCTGACGAAGGATCCGGCCGCGGGATGCGCCGGAAAAAGGCCCCGGCCACAAGCCGGAGAGCCGCGCATTATCATCGATTTCCGGGTGGCGATGGGAGGATTCGAGTGCACGAAGGAACGCACCGGGGACTGCCCCAAACGCTGGCGCAGGCGCGGCGACTGCTCGACGCGCTGCTCGCCGAGGACTGCCTGCTCTGCGGCGCCGGCAGCGGCAACGCTCCGCTGTGCCCGGCCTGCAGCGCCGAACTGCCACTGCTGCCGGCGGCCTGCTGCCCGCAGTGCGCCTTGCCGACGCCCGCCGGCGAGCGTTGCGGGCGCTGTCTCGCGCACCCGCCGCACTTCGACGCGACCCTCGCGCTGCATCCCTACGCCTTCCCGGTGGACGTGCTGATCCACGCCTTCAAGTACGAGCACCGGCTGGCGCCGGGCGCCTGGTTCGGCCGCGAACTGGCGTGTAAGGCGGCGCAGCTTGAAGCCGACCTGGTCGTCCCCTTGCCGCTGCACGCGGCGAGATTGCGCGAGCGCGGCTTCAACCAGGCACTGGAACTGGCGAAGGTGGTCGCGCGGGCGCGCGGCTGGCCGCTCGACGCGAGCGTCTGCCGGCGCCAGCGGCCGACCTCGATCCAGGCGACGCTGCCGTGGCGCGAGCGCGCACACAACATGAAGAATGCCTTCCACTGCGTCCGTGACCTGTCCGGACTGAAGGTCGTGCTCGTCGACGACGTGATGACCACCGGCGCCTCGCTCGACGAGTGTGCGCGCACGCTCAAGCTGCACGGCGCGGCCAGCGTCACCGCGTTGGTCGTCGCACGCGCCCTGCCGCCGACGGCAGATCCCGGAGCCAGCCTGCCCGGCGATCGCGGCCCGGTCGCCGGGTGATCGTCCCGGAAAGACTGCCGGCCAAGAAATACACGAAAAAACACGAACTCGTCGACACGGCTTGACGCCGAGAAGACCTCTCCGATGGGTCGAACCCCAAACGGCTGCCCCCATTTCGTGGCTTTCGTGTTTTTCGTGGCTGAAAAGAGGCGTCGAGGATCATCACCAGCCGCGGAAAATTTCGCGTTTTCCGGCAAGGCTGGCTATCCTGCGCGCTGACCGCGGCTGGCGCGGTCCCTACTCATCCCTGCCCCCGAGAAAATGTTTGCCGTCGTCCTCTATCAGCCCGAGATTCCGCCGAATACCGGCAACGTCATCCGCCTGTGCGCCAATACCGGCGCCGAGCTCCATCTCGTCGAACCGCTGGGTTTCCGCTGGGAGGATAAGCAACTGAAGCGCGCCGGGCTCGACTATCACGAGTTCGCGCGCGTCTTCCGCCACCCCGACTGGGCGGCAGCCAGGCAGGCACTGGCCGGGCGGCGCCTGTTCGTGCTCAGCACCAAGGGCGGCGAACGCCCCGACCGGACCCGCTTCCAGGCGGACGACGCGTTCCTCTTCGGCCGCGAAAGCAGCGGCCTGCCGGACGAGGTGATGGCCGAGTTCCCGCCCGAGCGGCGGCTACGCCTGCCGATGCGCCCCGGTCAGCGCAGCCTCAACCTCTCCAACGCCGTCGCCGTCACCGTCTTCGAAGCCTGGCGGCAGCACGACTTCATGGGGGCAGGATGAATCCTGCTGCCCCATTTTCGTTCAGTTGACTTCCAGCAGGCTCTCGTCCCAGCAGGCGTGCGCCTCGAAGCCGAGCAGGTTGGCGGTGGTCGCGGCGATGTTCGACAGCCCCGCCCCCGGCACTTGCTTGAGGCCCAGGCGGCCGCCGCTGACCTTGTCGTAGAGGATCAGCGGCACCGGGTTCAAGGTGTGCGCGGTCTTCGCCTTGAAGCTGCCGTCCTTGTTGGTGGCCGGCTGCTTGGTCTTCTTGTCGAGTTCGAACATCTCGTCGGCGTTGCCGTGGTCGGCGGTGATCAGCGCGACGCCGCCGGCCGCGGCGATCGCCGGCAGCAGCCGGGAGAGCGCGAGGTCAACGGCCTCGATCGCCATCGTCGCCGCGCGGAAGTTGCCGGTGTGGCCGACCATGTCGCCGTTGGCGAAGTTGCAGCGCAGCGTGCGGTACTGGCCCGAGGCGAGCGCGGCGATCATCGCGTCGGCGATCTCGGCGGCCTTCATCCACGGCCGCTGCTCGAAGGGGACGACGTCGCTCGGCACTTCCTGCCAGGTCTCGCCGGCGAACTTGCCCGAGCGGTTGCCGTTCCAGAAATAGGTGACGTGGCCGAATTTCTGCGTCTCCGAGCAGGCGAACTGGGCGATGCCGCTCTTGCTGAACCACTCGCCCATGGTGTTGGCGATCGCCGGCGGCGGCACCAGGAAGCGCTTGGGCAGTTGCAGGTCACCGTCGTACTGCAGCATGCCGGCGTAGGTCACATGAGGAACGCGGACACGGTCGAACTGGGCGAAATCGGACTCTTCGAAGGCGCGCGTGATCTCGATCGCGCGGTCGCCGCGGAAATTGAAGAAGACGACCGCGTCACCGTCCTCGATGGTGCCGAGCGGACGACCATCCTCGGCGATGACGAAGGGCGGCAGGTCCTGGTCGATCGTTCCCGGATTCTGGGCACGCAGGCCCTCGACCGCGGCGACGGCGTCGGCGAACTGCGGCCCCTCGCCGAGCACGTGCGTGCGCCAGCCCTTCTCGACCATCGGCCAGTTGGCGTCGTAGCGATCCATGGTGATGTTCTGGCGGCCGCCGCCCGAGGCGATGCGCGCGTCGAAGCCATCGCTGC
This sequence comes from Rhodocyclus purpureus, assembly GCF_016653115.1. Classification (GTDB taxonomy): domain Bacteria; phylum Pseudomonadota; class Gammaproteobacteria; order Burkholderiales; family Rhodocyclaceae; genus Rhodocyclus; species Rhodocyclus purpureus. The sequence goes on along the minus strand of NZ_NHRX01000022.1, from coordinate 8,898 downwards.
TGACCTCCTTGAGGAAGGCCTCGAAGGGGACGAGGTAGTCGAGCGCGCTGGTCTCGGGCACATCGCGGCCGTCGAGCAGCACATGCACGCGCACGCGGCGCACGCCTTCGGCCTTGGCCTGGACGATCAGCGCGCGCAGGTGGTCGATGTGGCTATGCACGTTGCCGTCGGAGAAGAGGCCGATGAAATGCAGAGTCCCCGGCTGGCTGCCGTTGCCGTGCAAGGCCGCAGCGACGACCTGCCGCCATGCCTCGCCCTGCCAGATGCTGCCGTCGGCGATCGCGTTGGCAACAAGCGCCGCGCCCTGGCTGTAGACCTGGCCGGCGCCGAGCGCGTTGTGGCCGACTTCGGAGTTGCCCATGTCGTCGTCGGAGGGCATGCCGACCGCGGTGCCATGCGCGCGCAGGACGACGTGCGGGCATTCGGCGAACAGGCGGTCCAGCGTCGGCTTGCGCGCCGCGGCGATCGCGCTGGCGGCGTCGTTGGCAGCGATTCCGTAACCGTCGAGAACGATGGTCACGACCGGTCCGGGCACGCCCGGGAAGTTGGAGAGCTTGTTCAGCATGATGTGTCCGCGTTGACTGATTGGAGAATGGGGCGCGCTCAGAGCACTTCGTCCTTCGGATCGCGCTGCAGCAGTTGCTCGACGGCCGTCGCCGCGGCCACGCCGTGGTGCAGGATCGCGTCGACCGCCTGCGTGATCGGCATGTCGATGCCGAGCTCGCGCGCACGGCGGGCGACTTCGCGCGCGGTGCCAACGCCTTCGGCGACGTGGCCGAGGTCGGCGAGGATCTGTTCGAGCGTGTGCCCCTGCGCCAGCGCCAGGCCGACGCGGCGGTTGCGCGACAGGTCGCCGGTACAGGTGAGCATCAGGTCGCCCATCCCGGCCAGCCCCATGAAAGTCTGCTGGCGGCCGCCGAGGGCGAGGCCGAAGCGGGCGATCTCGGCAAGCCCGCGCGTGATCAGCGCGGCGCGCGCGTTGTGGCCGAAGCCGAGTCCGTCGCAGATGCCGGCGGCGATGGCCATCACGTTCTTGACGGCGCCACCGACCTCGACGCCGACGAGATCGTCGCTGGCATAGACGCGCAGGCGCGGCAGGTGCAGTTCGCGCGCGATGCGCCGGGCGAACTCGATGTCGCGCGAAGCCAGGGTCACCGCGGTCGGCAATCCCTGCGCGACTTCCTCGGCGAAGCTCGGCCCCGACAGCGCGGCGCAGGGGAAATCCTCGCCCATTTCCTCGGCGACGACACGGTGCGGCAACTTGCCGCTGCTGCCCTCGAGCCCCTTGCACACCCAGACCAGCGGAACGGTCGAGCCGAGCTGGCGCAGCGCCAGCAGGGTGCTGCGCAGGCCGGCCAGCGGCGCGGCGACAAGCAACAGCTCGGCGCCGCGCACGGCAGCCGCCAGATCGCCTTCGATCGCCAGCGCGTCGGGCAGCCGGTGCCCCGGCAGGAAACGGCGATTCTCGCGCAGGTCACGCATGTCGCCGACGACATCGGCTTCGCGCGCCCACAGGGTGACCTGATGCCGGCCGCAGAATGCGGCGGCCAGCGCGGTCCCCCAGGCGCCGGCGGAAACGACGGTAATTTTCATGTGCTGCAAGCTTCCCTGATTACAGACCCCAGACCTGGTTGGCGCGGACGAAACCGGTCTGGCCATCGGCGTGGCGGACTTTCGCCCAGCCTCCCGGCACGGCCTCGACCAGTTCGAGCCAGACGCCCTTGTCGGCCTCGAAGGCCAGCGCTGCCGACTCCTGCGCGGCCTGCCGGATCGTCGCCCGCGGCGCGCTGACGATCAGCGTGCGCCGCTGGACGAGGTGCTTCTTTTCGATCCACGCCAGCCCGCCCTCGGCATCGCGCACCTTGGCCCAGCCTTCGATGCTGACGACGATCTCGACCGGCGTCCCACGCCGGACCACGAACAGACGCTTCCCATTCATCGATGGTGCGTCGTAGAGGATCGCCGGCGTGTCGACGCTGCGAAATTCCAGCGCCAGCGCCGGCAGCGCCGTGCTCGCGGCGAGCATGGCCGCGCCGAGAGCGATGAACCCGCGCAGTGTCATGGTCGCGATCCCCGGCGGAGCAGCTTACTGGGGCGTCTGCGCGGCGGCCGCGGCGCGCTCCTGCTCCAGACGCTGGAAGTAGAGCGTCTCGAAGTTCACGGGCTGCAGGATCACCGGCGCGAAACCGGCGCGGATCACCGCGTCGGAGATCACTTCGCGAACGTAGGGGAAGAGGATGTTCGGGCAGCCGATCGACAGCAGCGGATTCATGTCTTCCTGCGGGACGTTGCGCACGCGGAAGATGCCGGCCTGGGCGGCCTCGACCAGAAAGGCCGTCTGCTCGCCGATGCGCGCGGTGGCGGTCACCGTCAGCACCACCTCGAACACTTCCTCGTTGAGCGCCTCGGCGCCGCTCTGCATCTGGATGGTGATTTCCGGCGCATTCTGCTCAAGAAAGATCGCGGGCGCGTGCGGCACTTCGACCGACAGATCCTTGACGTACAGCTTCTCGATCGAAAAAACCGGGGCTTCCTGTTCGCTCATGGTGGGGACTCTCGCTGGGGGTTGATCAGAAGAAAGGACAAGGGGTGAGGGCCGGACTCAGTTCCCGGCCAGCAGCGGCAGCAGGCCGCCGGCGCGGTCGAGGGCGACAAGATCGTCGCAGCCACCGACGTGGGTGTCACCGATGAAGATCTGCGGAACGGTGCGGCGTCCGCCGCTGCGCTCCAGCATCTCCTCGCGCCGCCCGGGATCGAGATCGACGCGAACCTTCTCGATCTCGGTGACGCCGCGCTGGCGCAGCAGTTGTTCGGCACGCACGCAGTAGGGACAGACGGCGGTCGCGTACATGACGACCTTGCGGGTGATGGTATCGCTCACTTCTTGTTTCCTTTCTTGAGCGGCAAGCCGGCATCGGTCCATGCCGCCTGACCGCCGGCGAGGTTATGCACCTTGGTGAAACCGGCCTTGGCGAATTGCGCGCAGGCGCCGCCCGAACGTGCGCCCGACTGGCAGACGACGATCAGCGGCTTTTCCTTGAACTTCTCGAGTTCGCCGAGGCGCTCGCCAAGCTTGGCCAGCGGGATGTTGCGTGCTTCGGGCAGGTGGCCGGCGGTGTATTCGCCGGGCTCGCGCACATCGACGATGATCGCGTCCTCGCGGTTGATGAGCAGGGTCGCCTCCTGCGGCGTGACGTCCTTGCCGGCACCGGGTCGACGGATGAAGGTCGCCAGCAACATGACACCGCTGGTGACGGCGATGGCGACGAGAAGGATGTTTTGCTGAATGAATTCCAAGCGAAGCTCCACGAACAACGGTCAATCGGAGAAAGGGGGCGCAACGACCAAGGCCGGTGCAGCGGGACTCTGCCCGGGCGACTGCGACCGCCGCACCGACGGCGGGCAGCGCTCAGCAGTGCTGCGGGATGCCGCAGAAAACCTCGCGCATCATGCCGATCAGTTGCAGGGTGCGCGCGTCACCGACGCGATAATAGACGCGATTGGCGTCCTTGCGGGTGAGCAGCACGCCTTTATCGCGCAGGATCGCCAGATGCTGCGAGATGTTGCTCTGCGACGTGCCGACCGCATCGACGATCTCCTGCACACAAGCCTCCTGATCGCCGATGACGCAGAGAATCTTCAGGCGCAGCGGGTGCGACATCGACTTCAGCGCACGCGCCGCCTGCTCGATATGCTCCTGTTTTTCGATCAGATTGATTCGCGTGGCCACTGAGGGAAGTCTCGTTAAAGGGTTCGATCCATTATAAAATAATTCGCTAGCGCGCAGTGCGCAGAGCGGTGGCATGCCTCTCGCCTGCTGCAGCAGGCACGGCGCCCTGCGCCCCACCTTCCCGTCTCACTGCGGCGCGCGAGCGCTGCGCCGCCGCCCTCTCCCCGCCCCCAGGACCGCCCCGAAGCCATGAACATGATCGCACTGCCGCGCGCACGTGTCGGCACGCTCGCCGGCTTCGTCTGCACCTGCGTCGGCAGCGTCCTGCTCGCGCTCACGCCAGCAACCGCCGCGGCCGCACGCCAGAACCCGCCACCGGCCAGCGAAGTCGCCGAAAAGCGCAGCGACCTCAAGGAGATGCGCGAGCAGATCGAGACGATGCGCAAGCAGCTGGCCGCCGCCGAGGAATCGCGTGCCGACGCCGCCGACCAGCTGAAGGACACCGAGCGCGGGATTTCGGCGCTGCAGCGCGAACTGCACGAACTCGCCGAGCAGCGCGGCGAACTGCTGGCGCTGATGGCGCGCATGGCGGTGCAATCGCGCGAACTCGAAGGCCGCCTCGCCGGCCACCAGCAACAACTTGAAGAACTCGTCCGCCGCCAGTACCGCCAGGGCGAACCGGACCTGCTGCGCCTCTTGCTCAACGGCGACGACCCGAGCCAGACCGCGCGCGACCTGCGTTATCTCAGCGCCATCGGCCGGGCGCGCAGCGAACTCCTGCAGCAGATCAGCAAGGCGATCGAGGAGAAACAGGCGCTCGCCGCCGATACGCGCGAACGCGCCGCCGAGTTGAGCGCGGTCGAAGCCAAGCAGCAGGAACGGCGCGCGTCGCTGGTGCAGCGACGCGCGGAACGCAAGCAGGCGCTGGACAAGATCTCGGCGCGCATCGCCCAGCAGCGCAAGGAAATCGGCGCCAAGGAACGCGATGAACGCCGCTTGAGCCAACTGGTCGCGCAACTCACCAAGATCATCGCCGCGCGCCCGGCACCGCGGCGCGAGCCCGCCCCGGTCGAACGCCCGAAGCGCGAAAAGCCCGAAAAGCCCGCGCGCGAGCGCACGCCGCAGGCCCCGGAAGTCGTCAACGAGCGGCTGCCGGAAGCGCAGGCGCACAGCGTGTTCGCGCGCCTCAAGGGCGATCTGCGACTGCCGGTGAAAGGCGTCATCAGCGGCCGCTTCGGCAGCAGCCGGCCCGAGGGCGGCACCTGGAAGGGACTGTTCATCCGCGCCGCCTCAGGCACGCCGGTACGCGCGATCGCCAACGGTCGCGTCGTCTTCGCCGACTGGATGCGCGGCTTCGGCAACCTCCTGATCGTCGATCACAGCGACGGCTATCTGTCGATCTACGGCAACAACGACGCGCTGCTCAAGCAGGTCGGCGACGTCGTGCGCAGCGGCGACACCATCGCCGCCGTCGGCGACAGCGGTGGCATACCGGAATCGGGTTTATACTTCGAGCTTCGCCAGCAGGGGCAGGCGCTCGACCCGATGAAATGGGTCAGCACCCGCTGACCGGGCATCAGGACATTGGAGTGCAGGGCATGGGCAATTGGAAAAAGGCCGGGTTGATCACCGCCGGTTTTGTCGGCGGCGCGGCAGTCAGCCTGGCGCTGACGGTCTTCGCCGACAAGGACGTGCGTACCGGTCTGCCGATCGAGGAATTGCGCACCTTCGCCGAGGTATTCAACGCGATCAAGCAGGGCTACGTCGAGCCGGTCGATGACAAGACGCTGATCAACAACGCGATCAGCGGCATGGTCGCCAACCTCGACCCGCACTCGGCCTACCTCGACGCGGACGCCTACAAGGAACTGCAGGTCGGCACGCAGGGCGAATTCGGCGGTCTCGGCATCGAGGTCGGCATGGAGGACGGGCTGGTCAAGGTCGTTTCGCCGATCGAGGACACCCCGGCCGACCGCGGCGGCATCAAGAGCGGCGACCTGATCTTCAAGCTCGACGACACGCTGGTCAAGGGACTGACCCTGACCGACGCGGTCAAGCGCATGCGCGGCAAGCCGAAGACGCCGATCAAGCTCGGCATCATCCGCAAGGGCGAATCGAAGCCGATCGAGATCACGCTGATCCGCGAAGTGATCAAGGTGCAGAGCGTCAAGTCCAAGCTGGTCGAACCGGGGTTCGGCTACCTGCGCATCACCTCCTTCCAGGAAAATACCGTCCCGGCGCTGGTCAAGCATCTCAACGACCTGTACAAGCAGGGACCGCTGAAGGGCCTGGTGCTCGACCTGCGCAACGACCCGGGCGGTCTGCTCAACGGCGCGGTCGGCGTCTCCGCCGCCTTCCTGCCGGAAAAGACGCTGGTCACCTCGACCGACGGGCGCACCGAAGACGCCAAGCACCAGTTCTTCACGACGCCGGAAGACTACCTGCGCGGCACGCGCGACGACCCGATCCGCGACGTTCCCGCCGAAGCGCGCAAGACGCCGATGGTGGTGCTGGTCAACGGCGGCTCGGCCTCGGCTGCCGAAATCGTCGCCGGCGCGCTGCAAGACCACAAGCGCGCGATCGTCCTCGGCTCGCCGACCTTCGGCAAGGGCTCGGTGCAGACGGTGATGCCGCTGCCCGGCAAGACCGCGATCAAGCTGACCACCGCGCGCTACTACACGCCGTCGGGCCGCTCGATCCAGGCCAAGGGGATCGTTCCCGACATCCTGGTCGAGGAAAGCGCCAATGACGACCAGCGGCTGCGCGAGGCGAACCTCGACCGCCACCTGGCGAACGACAAGGACGGCGCTGCGACCAAGGAGCAGCCGAAGCCGCAGGCGATCAAGCCGGCGGCCAAGCCCAAGAACGGCGGCAAGGACGACGGCGACGAGAACGAATCGCCGCTGCGTGAACTCGCGTCGAAGAAGGACTTCGTCCTCAACCAGGCGCTGAACCTGCTGAAGGGTCTGCAGATCATGCAGACGCGTCAGTAAGCGCAGCCGCACCGCCGCTAAGCACCCCAACCGCCCGGCCGTGCAAGGACCGGGCGGTTTTTCTGACCAGCCGCCGCCCGCCCATCCCCTCCGAATCCAGGCCATGCGCGACGAAGAACTCCTTCGCTACAGCCGACACCTGCTGCTCGACGAGATCGGCGTCGAGGGACAACAACGCATCCTCGACGCACGCGTCCTCATCGTCGGCGCCGGCGGTCTCGGCTCGCCAGCAGCGCTCTACCTCGCCTCGGCCGGCGTCGGCACGCTCGTCATCGCCGACGGCGACACGGTCGACGCGACCAACCTGCAACGGCAGATCCTGCACCGCGCCGACCGCGTCGGCATGGCCAAGGTCGCATCGGCGAAGATCGCACTCGCCGAGATCAACCCCGAGGTCGTCGTCGAAACGATCGAGACGCGCCTCGAAGGCGAAGCGCTCGCCGCCGAGGTCGCCCGCGCCGACCTCGTCCTCGACTGCTGCGACAACTTCACGACGCGGCAGGCGATCAACCGCGCCTGCGTGCATGCACGCAAGCCCCTCGTCTCCGGCGCCGCGATCCGCTTCTCCGGCCAACTCGCCGTATTCGATATGCGCCGCGCCGACGCGCCGTGCTACGAGTGCCTCTTCCCCGAAGGCGAGGAAGTCGACCCGCCGCGCTGCGCGACCACCGGCGTCTTCGCCCCGCTGACCGGCATCATCGGCTCGCTGCAGGCCGCCGAAGCCCTGCGCCTGATCGTCGGCTGCGGTGACGATCCGACCGGAAAGCTGCTGCGCTACGACGCGCTGCGGCTCGAGTGGCGCACTTCACGCTTCAAGCGAGATCCTGGCTGCGCGGTCTGCGGCGGCTGAAAGACCCCGGACCAGGAAGGTCCGCGCCTGGGCGGACGAAGAAGCCCTTCTTCAAATCCACAGGCTTTCCCGAAGAGAATTTAGCGCCGCGCACGGAGCATGCAGGCCGTATCGGCGCGCGGGTGCCAATGATTGACGCGGATGCGAGCGCACAAGCGGTCGAGCAGGCGGGGAGTTCCGAGGTAGGAACGGTGGACAGCTTATCCGACATGCTGGCATACTCACTATCGGATACTCTGAGCATATACAATAGCTTGGAACATATTAGCCGCTTATCCGTCAGCCGGATAAGATGTTCACTTCCCGCTTTAGTGGATACTTCACATTAGGCTTCTCTACCCATGCCCAGGGTTCACAGTCATTACGAGAATCTGAAGGTGGCGCGAGATGCGCCGCCGGAAGTTATTCGCGCTGCCTATCGGTCGCTTTCCCAGAAGTACCATCCAGACCGGAATCCGGGCGACAAAAATGCCAACAAGATCATGGCGATAATCAACTTGGCATTTGAGACTTTGTCAGACCCAGACAAGCGTCGTGAGCATGACAAATGGATTGCAAGAGAAGAAGCTATCGGTGGGGAATCTCAGCAGCAGCGTACCCGCCGCAGCGGAACGTTTACGGTTGATGAGGAGAAGCTACGCCAAGCGACGAAGCCACGCTCTTCCACTGATGAGGCCGGGAAGAACTTCGCCCGCGCCATACGCGACCCCAATATTTCCATAGCGAAGAAGTCATGGCTCATTCGCGCTCACGTGTTACGAAACTGGATTTGGTATGGCATCGCGGCGCTTGTCATCGTTGGCATTCTCGATGACAAGCCCAGGACACCGCCCCCCGGCCCCAAACCATACGTAGCGGCTCCGGCGCCGCCCGTCACAACCCCTACATACGTAAGGCCGGCCACCGCTCCAAATGGCGAGCCGTGGCCCCTTTCGCCGGGGTATGTCCGCGGATACAAGCGTCTAAATTCGAGCGGCTTATCTACAGTCACCATCGACAACAGCCAGAACGATTCCGATGTATTCGTTAAACTTGTCTCGTTGGACGGGCCAAATGCTTTCCCAGTCAGAACCTTCTATATCTCTGCCCACGGCACCTTCACGGTTAATCAGGTCACCGCCGGGAGCTATGACCTTCGCTACCGCGATCTAGGAACGGGCGGCTTGTCCCGTTCTGAGGCATTCACACTCGAAGAAATTTCTACATACAACGGCACGCAGTTCAGCAATATCACGATGACGTTGTACAAAGTACCTAAGGAAGCACTGATTTAATCGAAACCAGCCGACGCCTGCCGTCGGCAGCCGCTCTTTGAGATAATGACGCCCTGCCTCACGCTCGTGACCGACCATGCAAGCCACCTTCTCCGAACTTGAGTACAGCGC
>NZ_NHRX01000021.1 GCF_016653115.1 Rhodocyclus purpureus | reverse complement strand
CCCCCCCCCCGGAGAGCGCGCCGGCCAGCGTGCCGGCGACGGCGCCCGCCGCCCAGCTGCCGCCCCGGCGCACGAGTTCGAGCAGGCCCGAGATGAAGACGTCGAGATTGTCGGACAAAAGCGCCGTCCCCGCCGCCGGACAGGCGACGCGCACGTAGCGCTCGACCTTGATGTCCTTGTCGTCGAGCAGGCGCAGCAGTTCATGCAACTTGGCCTGTTCTTCCGCCGCGACTGCCTCACGCGCCTGGCGCAAGGCCGGGAATTCCTGCTCGCGCCTTGCTTCCTGCGGACCGGGCAGGCGACGGAACTCGCCGACCAGCCGCGCGCGCTCCTCAGCCCCGCCGCCGACGCAGAGCAGGTCGCCGACCAGGCCACCGCGCGAGTGCGTCAGCAGATGGATCGTCGCCCCCTGCGGCAGGCTCCCGGCCAGCAACAGCGCGTTGTCGATCGGCCCCTGCGAGAAGCTGCGATGCTCGAAGGCGAAAACGCGATCCCCGTACAGCGCAGCGAGCGCCCGCCACTCCTCGCTGCCGGGCAGATCGCCGAAGCTGGCGAGCGTGTGCGAACCCGTGCCATGGATGAAGACCAAGGCCGGCCGCCCCGCCCAGCCGGCGAGGCGCGGGTCGCCCGGACGACAGAGATCCGCCCGCCCCAGGGGAGTTCCACGCCATTGGTACAAGCCCTCCTCGCCGGCCAGCTTGTCCTCGATCGCCGCCATCAGTGCCTTGGCCCCCCAGGTCGACGCCATGGAGACCGCCTCGTCTTCGAGACTGGCGAGCGCATTGGCTCTGATCAAGTCGAGGAACTTTTTCCGGGCGAGCTCGCCGATCGCGTCGGGCTCGACCTCGAGCGCCGAAACGCGCCGCCACAACCAGTCGCCCAGGCCGCGGCTGGTGGCTTCCGGATCGCGCAGGAGGTCGAGGTCGACCTCGCCTTCCCGGCCCAGGGCTTCCGGTCGCAGCCGCGCCACGCGCTCGGCCAACGCATCGGCGCGGATGAATATGGTCGTCCCATCGACCGCCTCCAGCGCCAGCAGACGCTGGTCGGCCGCCGTCTGCGCGGACTGCGGCGCCGTACCGCTGCGGCTCGTCTGCGCCAGTTCCCAAGTGGCGACGGCCCTGACGTTGGGCAACAGCGCGGCGCCAGCGCCGCCGCGAGCGGCAGCACCGCCCAGCACGGGTGGCAGACTTGTCGGCACTGCTGCGTCAGGCGGTGCGGAGAGCGGAAAGCGCAAGGTCAGGGCTGGCGTGCTCATGCTGTGGCTCCTTCTGGGTAGATGCTGGCGGCGCGTATCCACCAATGATATCGTCGTTTTGCACCAGACATGCCATTTTCATCGAAATTAGCAAAGCGGGAACGCCTGTCGTCGACCGCGGCCCTGTGCCGGGCAGCGCCGCGGAGCAAGCGGCCTCCGACGACGAGTGCGGCAAAACCCGCACGAACGAGGCATTTTCGGCTAAGATAGCGGGTTGATTACGCCATCTCGCGCGACCGGGGCACCACCTGCCTCCGTTCGCCGCCCCCATCGGCAACGCCCACTGCGCTTCGCCGATGCCCAAGACAGGATTGTGGATGATTTCTCGACTCGTGCTTGCTCTGGCAGTCGCCTGCGCCGGCTTTGACGCCGCGGCACAGGGCCGTGCCATCAGGACGGTCGACAACGACCTCTTCCAGGTCATCGATCTCTCCCAACCGGTCCTGCGCCTCCCCGATGAAACGGGGAGCGGAGCGTCGCTGGCGAGCTCGGGCATGCGGCTGGGCGAGGCAGGCCTGCGCACGCCGGTGATCGACCTGACGGCCGACCACGACGATCTCTTCGTCCGCCTGCGCAGCGGTTTCTCGATACCGGACATCAACAACGACCTGGTGCTCTACCACCAGCAGTGGTACCTGAACCGCCCTGACTACCTGCGCCGGATGGTCGAACGCAGCAAGCGCTACCTGCATCACGTGGTCGAGGAGCTCGAACGGCGCGGCCTGCCGACCGAACTGGCGCTGTTGCCGATGGTCGAGAGCGCCTACAACCCGATGGCCTACTCGACCGCCGACGCGGCGGGCCTGTGGCAGTTCATCCCGACGACCGGCAAGCACTTCAATCTCAGGCAGGACTGGTGGGTCGACCAGCGCCGTGACGTGATCGCCTCGACCAACGCCGCGCTCGACTACCTGAAGACGCTCTACGAGATGCACGGCGACTGGCACCTCGCGCTCGCATCGTACAACTGGGGCGAGGGCGCGGTCGGCCGCGCCGTGGCCAGGAACCGCGCCAAGGGGCTGCCCGGCGACTACCTCAGCCTGCCCCTGCCCAACGAGACGCGTCATTACGTTCCCAAGCTGCAGGCCCTGAAGAACATCTTCGGCAACCCCGAGACGATCGCCGAACTCGGCCTGGCGCCGCTGCCGAACCGCCCCTACTTCACGACCCTCGCCTGGCCGGACAACATCGACATCAACGTCGCCGCCCAGTTGGCCGAGATGCCGGTGAGTGAATTCATCGCGCTGAACCCGGCGCACAACCGCCCGGTGATCACCGCCGACACGCCGATGGTGCTGCCGACCGAGAAGCTCGCGACCTTCAAGAGCAACCTCGAGCAGCGGCAGTTGCGCGAGCAACCGCTCTCCTTCTGGCGCACCTACACGCTGCGCCCGGGCGAAAAACTCGAGAAGGTCGCGCCGCAGTTCGGCATGTCGGTCGCCGACCTGAAGGCGATCAACGGCATCCGCGGCGGGATCAAGCCACCGCCGGGACTCACCCTGCTGGTGGCGGCGCCCGAGGGCGGCGGCACGCTCGATACCGACGCCGCGGCGACGAGCCACACGCTGCTGGCACATGCGCCGCAGCCCGCCGCAGAGGCGAAGACGTCAGCGCCCGTGCGCAGCCACCTCGTGCGGCCGGGCGACAGCCTGGCCAGCATCGCCCGCACCTACGGGATGAAGCCAGCCGAACTTAAGCAGCTCAACCCTGCCCTGCGCAACAAGCTGAAGCCTGGAATGAAGCTCGCGCTGCGCAGCGTTGAGCAGGGCAAGCAGGCGAAGCGCGGCAGCGAGCTGCGCCCGGCCGCCGAGCGCAAGACCGTGGCGAGCAGGCAGAAGCCGCCGCGGATCGCCACCTACACGATTCGCCGCGGCGACACGCTGGCCTCGATCGCCCGTCAGTTCAAGATCGACAGCGACGACCTGCGGCGCCTCAACCGCATCCAGCCGAACCGCCTGCAACCCGGCCAGACGCTCACCATCCGGCTCGGCGACAACGGCTGACGCTAGCTGCAGCGCAGGCAGCACACCTGGTGCGTCGCCGACAGCGCGACCGCCGCCGGGTAGGCAGCACGGCAGTCGTCGCCGGCGAGCGGGCAGCGCGGATGGAAGTGGCAGCCGGACGGCGGCCGGGCGGGCGAAGGCGTCTCGCCGGGCAGGCGCATGGGCACCGGCTGCGCGTCGAGACGCGGGCTCGGCACCGCCGCCAGCAGTGCCTGCGTATACGGATGCCGTGGCGCGCCGAGCACTTCCTCGACCGTTCCGCGTTCGACGATCCGTCCGAGGTACATCACCGCCACCTCGTGCGCCAGATGCTCGACGACGGCGAAGTTGTGCGTGATGAACAGGTAGGCCAGCCCGAGTTCCTCCTGCAGGGCGGCGAGCAGGTTGAGGATTTGCGCCTGCACCGAGACGTCCAGCGCCGAGGTCGGCTCGTCGCAGACGATCAGCTCGGGCTGCACCGCCAGCGCACGTGCGATCGCGATGCGCTGCCGCTGCCCGCCCGAGAACTCGTGCGGATAGCGGCTCACGGCCGCCGGGTCGAGCCCGACCTGGCGCAGCAAGGCGCCGATCGCCGCGCGCGCCCCTTCACCCCCCTGCCCATCAGCACTCACGCCGAGCGCCTGCATGCCCTCGCCGATGATCTCGCCGACCGACAGGCGTGGGTTGAGCGAGGCGAACGGATCCTGGAACACCATCTGAATGCGCCGCCGCAGCGGCCGCAGTGCGCCGCGGCTCATGCCGACCAGCTCGCGCCCGTCGAGCTTGACGCTGCCGCCGGTCGGCGCGATCAGTTGCAGGATCGCCTTGCCGACGGTGGTCTTGCCGCAGCCGGACTCGCCGACCAGCGCCAGCGTGCGACCGCGCCGGAGCGAAAGCGAAACGCCGTCGACCGCGCGCACCGCACCGACCGCGCGGCGCAGGAAACCCTGGCGGATCGGGAAATGCACGGCCAGCTCGCCGACTGCGAGCAAGGGCGTGGCTGCCGTTCCATCCGTGCCATGAGGGGGGGAGACCTCGGCCGGCAAGGCCACGGCGGCGCAGCCCGATGACGCAGCGGCCGCCTCGGCCGGGAGGATGCGCCCTTGCCCGTCCGCGAGGTGGCAGCGGACGCGATGCCCCGACCCGACTTCGCGCCACTGCGGCGACTCGTCCTGGCAACGGGCGAAGGCAAACTCGCAGCGCGGCGCGAAGCGGCAGCCGGCCGGCATCGCCGACAGCGGCGGCACCTGGCCGGGGATCGTCGCCAGCACGCGCCCGCGCCGCTCGGTGTCGGGCAAGGCGGCGAACAGCTTCTGCGTGTAGGGGTGCCGCGGCGCCGTGAAGAAGGCCGCGCGCGGCGCCTCCTCGACCAGTTCGCCCGCGTACATGACGCCGACCCGTTGCGCCATGCGCGCGACAACGCCCAAGTCGTGCGTGATCAGCAGGATGCCCATGCCGCGCTCGGCCTGCAGCGCGGCGAGCAGGTCGAGGATCTGCGCCTGGATGGTGACGTCGAGCGCGGTGGTCGGCTCGTCGGCGACGAGGAGCTGCGGATCGCCGGCGAGCGCCGCCGCGATCATCACGCGCTGCTTCATCCCGCCCGACAACTGGAACGGGTACTCTTCGAGCCGGCGCCAGGGATCGGCGATGCCGGCGGCGGCGAGCAACTCGGCGGCGCGCTCGCGCGCCGCGCCGGCGGCCAACTCGGGCAGCGCTTCGGCGATCTGCCGGCCGACGGTGAGCACCGGGTTCAGCGAGGTCGCCGGTTCCTGGAAGATCATCGCCATGCCGCGCCCGCGCAGCGCACGCATCTCGACTTCCGGCAGGCGCAGGAGGTCGCGACCGGCAAAGCGCAGTTCGCCGCCGAGGATCCGCCCGGCCGGCGGCAACAGGCGCAGGAGCGACAGCGCAGCGACCGACTTGCCGCAGCCGGATTCGCCGAGCAGCGCGAAGCACTCGCCGGCGGCAAGCTCGAGATCGAGGCCGGCGACGGCGGTCAGCGTCGTCCTGCCCGTGGCGAAGCCGGTACGCAGCCCGCGTACCGACAGCAGGGGCTGACGCCCGCTCGCGTGTTCATCGACGATCATGGTGCCCTTTGCCGCCCCGGTTCATCGAGAGCGCATATTCGCGGCTGCCGCCGCTCCCACGAAAAGCGCTGCCATGGCCAAGCGTCGTGGGAGGGCCGTAAGGCCCGAATGCATGAGCTGCCACGCGCACGTTTCAAGTCATCCTTCCCGCTCATGAGGATCCCGCCAGTCGTGCATCGAAGGCGTCGCGCACCGCGTCGGCGAGCAGGTTGGCTGCCAGCACCAGCGCGAACATGAAGGTGAAGGCTGCCGCCAGCGACCACCACACCACCGGCTCGCGCGCGAGTTCGAGGCGCGTGTTGTTGATCATCGTGCCGAAGCTGATCATGGTCGGGTCGACGCCGATGCCGACGTAGGACAGCACCGCCTCGGCCAGGACCAGGCTCGAGAAATCCATCACCAGCGCGATGACGACGATGTGCATCACGTTGGGCAGGATGTGGCGCGCGATGATGCGCAGGTCCGCGACACCGAAGGACTGCGCCGCCTGCACGAATTCGAGTTCGCGCAGCTTGAGCGTCTCGCCGCGCAGCACGCGGCAGAGACCGGTCCAGCTGGTCATGCCGAGGATGAAACAGAGCGCCAGCAGGCGGATGTCGGCGCGCTCGGCGGCGGTGGCAAACCACTCCGGGTGCGTGTCGATCAGCACCTGCATCATCAGCACCGCCGCCGCGATCAGCAGCACGCCGGGAATCGAGTTGAGCGTCGTGTACAGGTACTGGATCAGGTCGTCGACCCAGCCGCGGAAGTAGCCGGCGGTGAGCCCGAAGAAGATCGCCAGCGGCAGGGTGGTCAGCGTCGTCACCAGGCCGATCACCAGCGCCGTGCGCACGCTCTTCAGCACCTGGTAGAAGACGTCCTGGCCGACCTTGTCGGTGCCGAAGACGTGGTAGTCGCCGCACAGCGCGAACAACGGCGCGGCGACGAGGACGATCAGCCCGAGCGTCGCCAGCACCGAGTTCCAGGCAAAGAAGGTCTCGCCGCACCGGATGCGCCGGCTGGATTCGGCCACCGTCAGCGCTTCACTCCGCGCCAGCCACAGCGTGACCAGGACGAGCAGCGCCGCCCAGCCGGCGAGGCCCAGCGCCAGCGACTTGCCAACGCGCGCGCCGACATCGGCCTCGCGTGCGTCCTCGTCCGCGCCGAGATGCGCGCCGCCGAAGCGCAGGCGCGGGAAATCGCGCACCTGGCGCAGGCTGCCGTCGGCGTCGCGGACTTCGCTCGTCTCCTTGGCAAACGCGCGCGTCGCCAGCGGTGCCGAGTAGGTCTTCTCGTTGCGGCTGCGCAGCGGCTCGGCGATCGCGTCGAGCAGCGACAGGGTCTCGACCGCATAGACCGGCGCGCTGGAGCCGGCGGCCGGCGCCAGCAGCGGCCGGTAGTGCAGCGAATCGGCGAGGCCGACGACGACGAAGGCGAGCAGCACGGTCGCTGCCGCCATCCCCGGCCGGCTGCGGCCGACGCGCCGCCAGGCCGCCGCGAGTTGCGGCTGCCGCGCCGAGACGAGACCGAGGACGAGCGCAGCAATCGCGATCAGCCAGATCAGTGCGTCGGACCAGAGCAGGACGAACTGGCCGTTCATCGGTCGAAGCGGATGCGCGGGTCGACCAGCGCATACGAGAGGTCGGTGAAGAGGAGGCCCACGATGTACAACGCCGAGCCGATGAAGACCATCGCGCGCACCACCGCGAAATCCTGCGCGTTGATCGCGTCGATCGTGTAGCTGCCGAGTCCGGGGACGCCGAAGAACGACTCGGTGAGCAGCGAGCCCATGAACAGCAGCGGGATCACCGCGACGACGCCGGTGAGGATCGGGATCAGCGCGTTGCGCAGCACGTGGCGGAAGAGGATCACCGTCTCGGCGAGCCCCTTGGCGCGCGCGGTGCGCACGTAGTCCTTGCCGATCTCCTCGAGGAAGATCGTGCGGTACCAGCGCGTCGACGAACCGATTCCCGAGACGACGCCGATCAGCACCGGCAGCAGCAGGAACTTCCAGGCGTCGAGGCCGCCGCCGTAGCCCGAGATCGGCACCAGCTTCCACAGCTTGCTGATCAGGAACTGGCCGCCAATGATGTAGAAGAGCCCGGAGATAGACATCAGCGCGACGCAGGCGACGACGCCCCAGAAGTCGAGGTAGCTCGCGCGGAAGAAGGCGAGCAGCAAGGCGAGGCTGATCGTCACCATCAGCCCGAGCACGAAGGTCGGCAGCGCGATCGCCAGCGATGGCCCCATCCGCGTCGTGATCTCGCGCGAGATGTCGCGGCCGTCCTCGGCGCGGCCGAAGTCGCCGACGAACATGCGCGCCGACTGCGTGAAGAAGATGGTGTCGGTGACGAGACCGGTGCCGCTCGCCTCGGTATTGACGAAGAGCGGCTTGTCGTAGCCGCGCTCGGCCTTCCACGCGGCGATCGCCTCGGGCGTCACGCGCTTGACGCCCAGTTGCATGCGCGCCATGTCGTCGGGCGTGTTCACGACGAAGAACAGCGCGAAGGTGATCACGTTCACGCCAATCAGGATCGGCAGCGCGTAGAGGAGGCGGCGCAGGATGTAGGCGAGCATCAGGATTTCTCCAGTGCCGCACTGCGCTCGCGCCGCCGGTAGCCGACGACGGCCGGGACCAGCAGCGCCAGCAGCGCGGCGCCGCCTGCCGCCAGCGGCCACAGCAGCGGCCGGTTCCATTCCTCGCGCAGGCGCTCGCGGCGGGGGACGTCGATGCGCTGGTATTTCAGGATGTTGTTGCCGACGTCGGTCGGCTTGCGGTTGGCGAGCCAGGCATGGCCGAGCGTGTAGGTCTTCGGGTGGAAGCCGAACACCCAGGGCGCATCATTGCGCACGATGTCGAGCATGCGCCGGATCAGCACGAGGCGCTCCGGGCCGCTGTCCATGTCCTTCACCTCGCGGAAGAGGCGGTCGTACTCCGCGTTCTGGTAGTTCGCGTAGTTCTCGCCACCGCTCTTCACCTTGGCCTCGGCGCCGTGCAGGAGGAAGAGGAAGTTCTCCGGGTCCGGGTAGTCGGCGTTCCAGCCGATGTAGTAGAGCTGCGCCGAACTCTTGCGCAGCTTTTCCTGGAAGCGGTTGAAGTCGGTCGAGCGCACGACGAGCTGGATGCCGAGCCCGGCGAACTGCCGCGTCAGCCAGTCGAGCCGCGACTTGTCGCCCATGCCGCCGCCGGTGGTGTCGAGGTAGAGGACGAGCGGCTCGCCGGTCCGGGCGTTCCGGCCGTTCGGCCAGCCGGCCTCGGCCAGGAGCTGCTGCGCCTCGGCGAGCGGGCGCCGCCTTTCCTTGCCGTCGCGCCACCGATAGACGACCGGGTTGATGCCGGCCTCACCGTCCTCGTAACCGAAGATTCCCGGCGGCAGCGGCCCCATCGCCGGGACGCCGCGGCCATTCATGAAGATCGAGATGAATTCCTCCTGGTCGATCGCGATCGAGATCGCTTGCCTGAGCTTCCGCGCAGGCTCGGACAGCCCGCCGACGACGGGGTCGACCATGTTGAAGCCCATGTAGAAGATCGACGCGCGCACGCTGGTCAGGAGCTTGATCCCCTTGTCTAGCATCTCGTCGGTGAGCTGGACGTCGCCGCCGGTGGCAAGCCGCACGGCCTGGTCGAAGCTGTCGGAGGAGATCCCCGACGCGTCGTAGTAGCCCTGCAGAAACTTGTTCCAGTAGGGGACGCTTTCCTTCTCGCGCGTGAAGATCGCGCGCTCGATGAAGGGCAAGGGCTTGCCGCAGTCGGCGAGCAGGCCGGCGGCCGCGTCGCCGGGCTCGCCTTCGCACGGGTAGGTCTCGCCGTGGAAGTTCGGGTTGCGCGCGAGCACCATGCGGCTGTTCGGGTTGTTCTCGGCGAGGAGATAGGGGCCGGTGCCGACCGGGTACCAGTCGAGCGTCAGGTTCTTCTCCGCCATCCCCGGCTGGCTGTAGAAGCGGTCGGCCTCGCGCGGGATCGGCGCGAAGAAGGGCATCGCCAGCCAGTAGAGGAACTGCGGGTACTTGCCCCTGACCGTGACGCGCCAGGTGTGGGCGTCGACGCGCTCGACGCCGGCGAGCGGATAGCGGTCGAGGTCGAGCCAGCCGTCCTGCGGCAGGTCTTTGGCCGCAGCCGCGAGCGTCGCGCCGAGTTCCTTCAAGCCGACGATGCGCTCGGCCATCATGCCGAAGATCGGCGAGTGCAGGCGCGGGTGAGCGAGCCGCTTGATCTGGTAGATGTAGTCGTCGGCGGAGAGCTCGCGGCTGCCGGTCTCGGCGAAGTCGGAGAGCGTGTCGATGCCGGCGAGGCGGGCGCGGTCGAGATCGGCGTAGCGCGGCGCGCCGCCGGCGTCGACCGCGAAGGCCGGGTGCGGCTGGTAGCGGATCCCCGGCTTGATGCGGATCTCGTAGACGCTGTGGTCGACGCGGTCGGCCGGCGCGTCGGCCGGCAGCTCGCGCCCTTCCGCGTCGTACAGACGCGCGACCGGGACCGCGGTGGCGGTCGCCGGGATCAGCGTGTACGGGCGCTTCAGGTAGTGGTACTGCAGCGGCGGCTCGTAGATCTGCGCGGTGAAGGTGATCTCGTCTTCCGTGTAGGACTGCGCCGGGTCGAGGTGCTTCGGCCGCTCGGTGAACGCCGAGTAGAGGATGTTCTGGCCGCGCTGCTCCGCCGGATAGGGGTCGTTCCACTCGCTGCCGCAGGCGGCAAGCAGCAGCGCGAGCGCAGGCAGGGCGAGAAACGACGAAAAGCGGAGCGAGCGGCGGGATGAAAACATGCCCGGAGTGTAGCGGATGCCCCTGCGCGCGTCACCCGCAGCGGCGCCGGGACGCAGCCTCCGCTACTTCTCCGCGTCGCCCGGCGGCAGCACCCGGCCCAAGCGCGCCGTGTATTCCCTGACGATGACGGCCTCGCCTTCGATCACTTCGCCCTCGGGTTGCCCGTCGCCGCGCCGGATGCCAGCGGCGCGCTGCTCGCGCATCATCTTGCGCACTGCGCGCGTCTTCCACCACAGGTAGGTGCCGAGAAACACGGCCGCCACCGCGGCGACCGCGACCACGACCAGCGAGAACATGAAGCCTAGCGTTGCCAGCGCGGCGAGGCCGGCGAAGGCCAGGATCTTGCCAAGCAGCCCGGGCTGCGCGTGGCCGGGACGGGAAGCGTTTGGAATATCGTTCGGAATTTCGTTCATTCTGGGCACCGCGAGTCGATGGTGAGGGTGACGGGACCGTCGTTGACGAGGCTGAGCTGCATGTCGGCGCCGAAGACGCCGGTGGGCACGGGGCGGCCGAGCAGTTCGCCGAGCCGGAGGACGAAGGCGTCGAACAGGGGTTGCGACAGCGGGCCGGGGGCGGCGCGTCCCCAGGACGGGCGGTTGCCCTTGCGCGTCGACGCGTAGAGAGTGAATTGCGAGACGGCGAGGATCTCGCCGCCGGCATCGACGACGCTGCGGTTCATCACCCCGCGCTCGTCGGGGAAGACGCGCAGGCGGACGATCTTCTGCGCCATCCAGTCGAGGTCGCTGACCCGATCGGCTTCCTCGAAGCCGGCAAGCACCAGGAGCCCTGCGCCGATGCGGCCCTTGAGCTCTCCCCCGACGCTCACGGACGCCTCGCCGACGCGCTGTATCACGACCCTCATCTTGTGCTACTCCAGCGTCGCCGCGGCGAGCCTGATGCCGAAGCCGACGAACAGGGCGCCGACGACGCCGTTGGCGCTCGCCGCCAGCCGCTGCCGGCGCCGGAAATGGCTGGCAAGACCGGTGCCGCCGAAGATGAGCGCCGACAGGTACAAGGCGCTGCAGGTCTGCACGACCAGGGCGAGGATGAGGAAGGACAGTTCCGGGTGCGGATAATCGGGCGAGACGAACTGGATGACGAAGGAGAAGAAGAAAAAGATCGCCTTCGGGTTCATCAGGCTGACGAGGAGCGCCGTGCGGAAGGGATGCGAGGGATCGCCGGGCTCCGGCCGCAGCGACTCCTCGTTCGTGCCCGTCCAGGTGCGGTAAGCCGCGCGCAACAGGCCGACGCCCAGCCAGGCCAGGTAGGCGGCGCCGGCGTACTTCATCGCCATGAACAGGGCGGGCGTCGCCTGCAGCAGCGAAGCCGCCCCCATGGCCGTCAGCAGCATCAGGATCGCGTCGCCGAGGAAGATGCCGCCGGCCGCGCGATAGCCGGCAGCAATGCCCCGGCGCGTCGCCATGCTCATCACGTAGAGCGAATTCGGTCCGGGCAGGAGGACGATGACGATGGTGCCGACGATGAAGGTGGTGATGTCGGTGATGCCGTAGAACATGGATGGCCTCCGCAGCGAGGAGAGCATCTTACCCTGCGCAGCCCTTGCCGCGTGTCGGCGACGAATGCAGGCGACGAATTCGCGCCGCGCGCACGTCCCCGGTGCAACTTCTTGCTGCAATTCCCGGGTTCATGGCAGGCTTGATGGCTGTTAGAATAGGCGCGTCCATACTGGCGGCTGCTTGTGCGCCGCCACACGCAGCACCCAACACCTTGATTCGATTAACCATCATTCGACACTGAGAACCCATGGGATTCCTCGCAGACAAGCGCATCCTCATCACCGGCCTGCTCTCCAAGCACTCGATCGCCTACGGCATTGCACGCGCCTGTCATCGGGAAGGAGCACAGCTGGCTTTCACCTACCAGAACGAACGCTTCCAGGAGCGGCTGACCAAGTTCGCTGCCGAATTCGACAGCACGCTGGTCTTCCCCTGTGACGTTTCCGACGACGCGCAGATCGACCAGCTGTTCGCCGACATCGGCCAGCACTGGGAAGGGCTCGACGGCCTCGTGCACTCGATCGCCTACGCGCCGAGCGAAGCGATCGAAGGCGACTTCCTCGAAGG
Organism: Rhodocyclus purpureus; assembly: GCF_016653115.1. GTDB lineage: Bacteria > Pseudomonadota > Gammaproteobacteria > Burkholderiales > Rhodocyclaceae > Rhodocyclus > Rhodocyclus purpureus. The sequence goes on along the minus strand of NZ_NHRX01000021.1, from coordinate 22,992 downwards.
CATCTCGCGCGAATCCTTCCGCATCGCCCACGACGTCTCTTCCTACAGCTACCCGGCGCTGGCCAAGGCTGCGCGCCCGCTGCTGATGAAGGGCAACAACCCCTCGCTGCTCGCGCTCACCTACCTCGGCGCCGAGCGCACCCTGCCCAACTACAACACGATGGGCCTGGCCAAGGCCAGCCTCGAAGCAGCGACGCGCTACCTCGCCTTCTGCCTCGGCCCGCAAGGCGTCCGCGCCAATGCCATTTCCGCCGGCCCGATCAAGACGCTGGCCGCTTCCGGCATCGGCAACTTCGGCAAGCTGCTCGCCTACAACGCGCACAACGCCCCGCTGCGCCGCAATGTGACCATCGAGGAAGTCGGCAACGCCGCCGCCTTCATGCTCTCCGACTTGGCGAGCGGCATCACCGGCGAGATCATGTACGTCGACGGCGGCCTCAATACAACCGCCCTCGGCAACCCGGCACCGCTGCCGGCCTGATCGGCCTCGCTCCCGGGAAAACGGCCGCGCAAGCGGCCGTTATGCTTTGGAATGAGCCACGGATTTCGAGCCACGCTCGCCTCGGGGCAACATCCTTGGGCGCAATGGGCTCGTGGCAACATCCAGCGCCCGGGCTGACCGGGCAACAACACGCGCACACAGAAAAACGGGGCAGCCAGTTCGCCTGACTGCCCCGTCCGGGTTTCCATCCTGCGGGTGATCCCTCGCCCGCAGCGGCTCGCTTAGCGCTCGCCGGTTTCGATCGCCTTGTGGTTGATCTCGACCTTGATCCGCGCACGCAGGGCGGCGAGGTAGGCGGCGAAGTCTTCCTGCGCCATCAGGCCCGCATATTCGCGCTGGATCGCCTGGCGCCGGGTTTCGTCGATCGACTCGGGCTGGCTCACCTTGCCGATCCGGTAGAGCGCGTAATCGCCGTTGTCGAGCGCGACGCCGACGTAGGCGGGCAGCTTGCCGACCGGCGCCTGGAAGACGGCGCGGGCGGCGACCGGCGGCGCCGGCAGGGGCTGCGATCGCGAGAAGGTCTTGGTCGCGCTCCAGGCGAGCTTGGCGCTGCCTTCCTCGCCCTTCTGCAGTTCGGCGAGTTTCGCTTCACCGGCCTTCTTCGCCAGCGCCGCGGCTTCGCGCAGCTTGAGCTGGGCTTCGATCGCCGCGCTGACCGTCTCGAACGGCCTCACCGCTGCCGGCTGGTATTCGACGACGCGTGCAGCAACCAGCGTGTTCGGTGCGATCTCGATCGCTTCGGTGTTGCGCTTGTCCTTCAGCGCATCGTCGGCAAACAGGGCCTTGAGCACCTTGTCGTCGCGCAGCGGTCCGTAGCCGGCGGCTTCCTGGGGCTTCGGCGCCTTCACCAGCCAGCCGCTGCTCTCGATCTTCAAGCCGAAGCGCTCGGCGGCGGGCTTCAGGCTGTCCGCCTGCTCATAGACCATGTTGCTGAACGCCTCGGCCGCTTCGGCGAAGCGCTTCGACGCGGCCTGGCGCTTGAGCTCGGCGACGATCTCAGGACGCACCTCGTCGAGCGGGCGCAGCTTGCCGGGGCGGACCGCGGAGAGCTTGATGATGTGGAAGCCGAATTCGGTCTGGACGAGACCCGAGATCTCGCCTTCCTTGAGCTTGAAGACGGCGTCGTCGAAGGCCTTGACCATCATGCCACGACCGAAGAAGCCGAGGTCGCCACCCTTGCTTGCCGAACCGGGATCCTGCGACTTCGCGCGTGCGATGTCGGCGAATTTCGCCGGTGCCTGCTGCACTTCCTTGAGGATGGCTTCGGCACTGGCCTTGGCCTTTTCCGTGTCCTTGCCCTCGGCGAGCACGAGGATGTGGCTCGCGCGCCGCTCCTCGGCGGTCTGGAAACGATCCTTGTGGCCGTCGTACCAGGCCTTCACCTCCTCGTCCTCGACCTTGACCTGCGCCAGCAGCGCGTCGAGCGAGAGCACCAGGTACTCGGCGCGCGCCTGTTCGGGCGTCGCGAAGAGCTTGCCGTTCTCGTCGTAGAACTTCTTCACGGCCGCGGCATCGAGCTTGACCTCGCCGGCGTACTGCGCGAGCGGGAAGCGCAGCTCGGCGGCCTGCCGTTCCTCAGCCTCGATGCGCATGATCGACTCGGTCGCGGTCCGCGCGGCGATGCCGGTGTCGCCGACAGCCGAGACCAGTTGCTGCAGGGTGAGATCCTGACGCAGTTGCGCTTCGAACTGCGGCTGGCTCATTCCCTGCGCGCGCAGCGCCGCCTCGTAGCGCGACATCGAGAAGGCGCCGTTCTCCTGCAGCGCGGGGATGCGCCCGATGAAGTTGCGCAAGGCCTCGTCGCTGACGCCGAGCCGCGCCTGCCGCGCTTCGAGCAGCAGCAGGCGCTGGTCGATCAGCGAATTGAGCGTCGCCAGCCGCGCTTCCGGCGTGTTCATCGCTTCCGCCTTGAAGTCGTGGCCGAGCGTCTGGCGCAGCCGCTCCTGCTGGTCGCGCCACGCCTGCTGGAACTGCTGCGCGGAGATCTTGCTGTCGCCGACGCTGGCCGGATCCTCGCCGGCACCGCCGCTGTGCACGTAGGAATCCACCCCCCACAGCGCGAAAGGCAAGGCAATCAGAGCGAGGAAGATCTGGACGATCTTCCGGTTGTTGCGAACGGCGTCGAACATGATGGTGGCCCGTGAATCGTTTGAGGACAGGAAGCTGGCAGCAAGAAAAAAGGCGAACTCTCGTTCGCCCTGCACATTGCTGGCGGAGTGGCGCACCCGCCGGGCATCGCCTGAACGCCAACCGGCGGCACGACAAGGGATGGCTGCGCAAGCCGTGGCGACCCGAACGCAATCGTATCATGAGCGCCGGACCTCGTCATTTCTCGCGTCAGCGCCAGACTCCCCCGCAGCGACAGTGCCCGCCGGCGGGTGCTTGTGCCAGGGATGGCGGCTTCACGGCACAGCTCGAATTCCTTGACTTATGCACACTGACGGTTTTCCGGGGAGAGGCGCAGCGGTCCATCAGGCGCCGCCAGGCGCCCACCGAAAATTTTTTCCCGCCTCAATTAAATCAATGACTTAAAACCTTGCACATAGTTTCGGCAAAGTGGCGCAAACCCTTTGCTGGCGATGACTTAGCGCTGCCATCGACAAGTAATCAACAGACTTATCCACAGATATTGGGGAAAACCGCAAAAACCCTATATCGGGCAAGGGTTTAGGGCAGCCGGCACTGACCTGGCCGGGCTCGCGGGAGAGTCGGCCCGGTTTCCCTCAGCGCTGGGGGACTTGACGCAGGCCGGGAGATGCGCTTTTTTCGCTGACCGCCTGGCGTCGAAACGCGCAACGGCAAGACCGAACGTTCGCCCGAACGACGCGCCAGTAGCGTAAAATCGGGCATGGATCGTCGGTATGAGCCGACAGCGTTCACACGACATTCCAATGCAGCGCACCGCGATTTCGCTAAAAGCATTATTTCTGGAGGGAACGACAATGTTTTCCGAGTACCGCGACCTTATCAGCCGACTGAAGACGTCCGATCCGAACTTCGCCGAGATGTTCGACCGACACGACGAGTTGGACCGGCAGATCGCCGATATGGAATCCGGAGTATCGCCGCACTCCCATCACGAGATCGAAGTGCTGAAGAAGGAAAAGCTGCACCTCAAGGACCGTGTCTACACGATACTGCGCCAGGCGCAGTAAGCCGCGATCCGCGCATCGCTGCGGAAGATCGATGACGGCATCCCGCCCGCTGCATCTTCCCGGCGATGGAAACACCCTCTGACCGCCGACGAGCCGTCGGCGTAAGCCCCCCCCGCGACCAGGGAATCCCACAACAGCGGGTGTTCTTCGCACTCTGGCCCCGAGCCGAAACTCAGGTCGCGCTGCACGAATGCGCAGTCGGCCTGCATGCGCAGTGCGGGGGCAGGCTGCTGCGGCGCGAGACGCTGCATGTGACTCTGGCGTTTCTCGGCGAGCAGGCGCCCGATCGCGTCGAGCTGCTGCGCCGGATCGCCGCCGGGCAGGTCGGCAAAGCGTCGGACCTCGTGCTCGACCATTGCGGCAGTTGGCACGAGCACCGCATCGTGTGGACCGGACCGCAGCGGACTCCTGAACAACTCGTCGATCTCGCTCAGGCGCTGAACGCTGCGCTGCGCGCGGACGGATTCGCGATCGACCGCAGGCCATTCTCGGCACACGTGACGCTGCTGCGCAACGCCCGGCGAGCGCCGCCGCCGGTCAGCACCAAGCCGGTCTTCTGGCGAGTCGACAGCTTCGTCCTGGTCGCCTCCGAACTGGGCCGCGAAGGCGCCCGCTACCGGATCATCGACCGCTGGCCGCTGGCCGACGCCTAAGGTCGCTGCCGCCGCATCCACCACGGATCACTGACGTAGAGAAGTCTGCGCAGCGGCGTCACCATCGCGACGAGTAGGAGGCCGATGCTGAATAGGCACCAGATCGCCGGCCATTCGTTGAGATTGCTGGTCGTCATCCCGGCCAGCACCGGCCCGGCCAGGTAGGTGAACAGCGTGAAGCGCCAGCTGCCCATCAGTCCAGGCAGGTAGAAGGCAGCGACCGCGTAGGAGATGAAGCCGTAGCCGAGATAGGTGTTGTCGGCCATGCTGTTGCCGATGCCGTTGATCGGCAGCAGCCAGGCGATGTGCCATTCTCCACTCACGGTGCACAGGACATCGCCACCGCAGAGCGGCCGCGCCGGCGCGCATTGGCCGGCCCAGGCGAAGGGATGGAGCTGGATCAGCATCAGCGCGGCGCCGACGAAGCAGACGAAATAAGCCAGGGGCGCCACCTTGCGCGCGGCCTCCTTCGGCATGAAGTGCAGCGCGACCGCGTTGATGAAGAAAGGCTGAAAGCTGATGTGCAGGTAGCCGGCGAGCGTCAGCAACTGGTTCGCCGGTGAGTCGCACTGGTCGACGACAAGATAGGAGGTTGCCTGGATCGCCTCCATCAGGCCGAACCAGGCGAGGCAGACCCACAGCGCCGCCGGCTCAGGGTCCTTCTTCAGCGCGAGCCAGGCGGCCGCGGCGAAGCCGGTGACTGCAAAGACCGTCGATGCCGTTGCACTCCAGCACATGGCGCCTCCCGATTATTACTTCGTAATACTCAGGATAACCCGGAATGCCCGTGCGCGTGCACAGCGCTTGCGCCGATGATGCTGAAGGCCTTTTGCATACGGGTTAACGTGAAACGTGGAACAATTTCGTGAAGCATCGGCCGACCTGATATGCGTAAGTCGTCGGGATCAGCAGCCCGCCAGTTGGCGAGGCCGCAAAACTGGAAGAACGAACTGGATTGCCACGGCGCTACGCGCCTCGCAATGACGGCATTGCAGCGAATGGCCACGTTTCATGCAGAGGGGTGACACGACTCGCCATGATCGTTGGCGCAGCGTAAGCCGACCCGGATGCAACAAGGGCACCCCATGGGCGCCCTTTTTGCGGCAGCAGAGCGCGGCCGGCGAAGCCGGCCAAGGCTCAGAAGTGCAGCGGCCGCTTGTCGCAGGCGAGCGCGGCTTCGTGCACGACTTCCGACAGCGTCGGGTGGGCGTGGCAGATGCGCGCGATGTCTTCGGCCGAGGCGCCGAATTCGAGCGCAGTGACGCCTTCCATGATCAGCTCGGAGGCGTTGACGCCGACGATGTGCAGGCCGAGCACGCGGTCGGTCTGCGCGCAGGCGAGCATCTTGACGAAGCCGGTGGTCTCGCCCATGCCGAGCGCGCGGCCGTTGGCCATGAACGGGATCTTGCCGACCTTGTAGGCGACGCCGTCGGCCTTGAGCTGGTTCTCGGTCTTGCCGACCCAGGCGATCTCGGGGCTCGTGTAGATCACCCAAGGGATGGTGTCGTGGTTGCAGTGGCCCGCCTGGCCCGCCATCAGCTCGGCGACCATGACGCCCTCTTCCATCGCCTTGTGTGCGAGCATCGGGCCGCGCACCACGTCGCCGACGGCCCACACGTTCGGAAGCTTGGTGCGGCAGCGGTCATCGACGACGACGTAGCCCTTGTCGTCGAGTTGCAGGCCGACGACTTCGGCGTTGAGCCCGTCGGTGTTGGGGACGCGGCCGACCGAGACGATCAGGCGGTCGGCGTCGAGCTTCTGCGCCTGGCCCTGCGCGTCGGTGTAGACGAGGGCGACGCCTTCGCCGCTGACCGAGACGTTGTCGATGTTCACGCCGAGCTTGATCGATAGGCCCTGCTTGGCGAAGGCCTTCGCCGCTTCGCGCGCGACGTCGCTGTCGGCGCTGGCAAGGAAGGTCGGCGCCGCTTCGAGCAGCGTCACTTCGCTGCCGAGACGGCTCCACACACAGCCCATCTCGAGGCCGATGACGCCGGCGCCGATGATGGCGAGCTTTTTCGGCACCGCGTCGATGTCGAGCGCGCCGACGTTGTCGCAGACGATGCGGTTATCGACGGCGATCCCCGGCAGGTGGCGCGCGCGCGATCCGGTGGCGATGATCACCTGCGTCGCCTCGACCATCTCGTCGCCGACCTTCATCTGCCAGCTGTCGCCGCTGCGGCCGATGAAGGCACCGCGGCCAGGCAGGAAGCTGACCTTGTTCTTCTTGAACAGGCCGCGGATGCCGCCGGTGAGCTGGCTGACGATTCCGTTCTTGCGCTCGATCATGCGGCCGACGTCGATTTCCGGCTGGCCGACGCGGATTCCCTGCGCGGCGAAGCCGTGCTGGGCTTCGGCGAACAGGTGCGAGGTGTGCAAGAGCGCCTTGGTCGGGATGCAGCCGACGTTGAGGCAGGCGCCGCCGAGGCGCGGCTGACCATCCGGATCGGCGTAGGCCTGGTCCTCGCAGCAGGCAACCGAGAAACCGAGCTGCGCGGCACGGATGGCGGCGACGTAGCCGCCGGGTCCGCCACCGATGACGAGGACGTCGAATTGCTTGGACATGTTCGCTCCCTGAAGGGTGTTCCCGGCGACCGGGGCCGGGTGAGAGGGTGGGGTTGGCTGCAGCGCTGCCCGCCGCTCGGGGCGGGCAGCGCCGGACACTGCTGCCGGGATCAGACGCCGAGCAGGAGGCGGGTCGGGTCTTCGAGCGCTTCCTTCATCGCCACCAGGCCGAGAACGGCTTCACGGCCGTCGATGATGCGGTGGTCGTAGGACAGGGCCAGGTAGTTCATCGGGCGGATGACGATCTGCCCGTCGACCACGACCGGGCGGTCCTTGGTCGCGTGGATGCCGAGGATCGCCGACTGCGGCGGGTTGATGATCGGCGTCGACAGCATCGAGCCGAAGACACCGCCGTTGGAGATCGAGAAGGTGCCGCCGCTCAGGTCTTCCAGCGTCAGCTTGCCTTCCTTGGCCTTCTGGCCGTATTCGGCGATCTTCTTCTCGATGTCGGCGATGCTCATCTGGTCGACGTCGCGCAGGATCGGCACGACCAGGCCACGCGGCGCGGAAACCGCAATGCCGACGTCGATGTAGCCGTGATAGACGATGTCGCTGCCGTCGACCGAGGCGTTGAGGATCGGGAACTTCTGCAGCGCGGCGACGGCGGCCTTGACGAAGAAGCCCATGAAGCCGAGGCGCACGCCGTGCGTCTTCTCGAACTTGTCGGCGTACTGCTTGCGCAGCGCGATGATGTGGCTCATGTCGACCTCGTTGAAGGTCGTCAGGATCGCGTTCTCGTTCTTCGACTGGACGAGACGCTCGGCGATGCGCGCGCGCAGCCGCGACATCGGCACGCGCTGCTCGGGACGGTCGCCGGCCGCCACTTCGACGACCGGTGCCGCCTTGACCGGGGCCGGAGCGGCCGCTGCCGGCTTGGCCGGTTCGGCGAGCGCGTCGGCCTTGGTGACGCGACCGCCGCGACCGCTGCCGAGCAGTTCACCGGCGGCGAGGTTCTTCTCGGCGAGGATCTTGCGCGCGGCCGGCATGGCGAAGGCGCCACCTGCTGCAGCGGGGGCGGTCGGGGCCACGGCCGGCGCTGCAGCGGCCGGCGCTGCAGGCGCGGCCGCCGGCGCTGCGGCTTCGGCGGCAGGGGCCGACGCGGCGGCCTGCGCTTCGGTGTCGATGCGCGCGATCAGTTCGCCGGAAACGACGGTATCGCCGTCGCCCTTGACGATCTCGACCAGGACGCCGGCGGCCGGCGCCGGCAGTTCGAGGACGACCTTGTCGGTCTCGATGTCGATCAGGTTTTCGTCGCGGGCGACGGATTCTCCGGCCTTCTTGCGCCAGGAAACGAGCGTCGCTTCGGCGACCGACTCGGACAACTGGGGAACTTTGACGTCGATGATCATGTTCGCTCCGTTACGGATTCTGGGGTGAGGGTTTGGCTGCCCGCCTTGCGGCGGCGGGCAGGTGAGTCTGCGCGTCGTGTCAGTAATCGATCTTGCCGAGGGCCGAGTCGATCAGCGCCTTCTGCTGCGCGTTGTGCTTGGCGAGGTAGCCGACCGCCGGCGATGCCGAGGCGGGCCGCGACACCAGCAACAGCCGCTGCTTCTCGCTCAGCGATCCGGCGAGGTGCTGGCGCGAGGCGATGAAGTACCAGGCGCCCTGGTTGCGCGGCTCGTCCTGGCACCAGACGACTTCGCTGGCGTTCGGGTAGCGCGCGAGCTCGGCGCGGTAGGCGGTCTCGGGGAAGGGGTAGAGCTGTTCGAGGCGGACGATCGCGATGTTCCTGATGCCGCGCTCGCGCCGTGCGGCGACGAGCTCGTAGTAGATCTTGCCCGAGCAGAGCAGGACGCGCGTCACCTCGTTCGGATCGAGTTCCTCGGTCTCGCCGATGACGAGCTTGAACTGCCCGTTGGCCATCTCGTCCATGGTCGAGATCGCCTCCTTGTGGCGGAGCATCGACTTCGGCGAGAAGACGACCAGGGGCTTCCGCTGCGGCCGGATCGCCTGGCGCCGGAGCAGGTGGAAGATCTGCGCCGGCGTCGTCGGCTGGCACACTTCCATGTTCATCTCGGCGCACAGCTGCATGAAGCGCTCGACGCGCGCCGACGAGTGCTCGGGGCCCTGCCCCTCGTAGCCGTGCGGCAGCAGCAGGACGAGACCACAGGCGCGCCCCCACTTGGCTTCGCCCGAGGCGATGAACTGGTCGATCACCACCTGTGCGCCGTTGGCGAAGTCGCCGAACTGCGCTTCCCAGACGACGAGGTCGTAGGGGGTCGAGCTCGCGTAGCCGTACTCGAAGGCGAGCACGGCTTCCTCCGAGAGCACCGAGTCGAAACACTGGAAGCGACGCTGCCGTTGCTGCAGGTTGGCGAGGGGGTAGTAGATGCCTTCGAGCGGGTTCTCGCGCGTCTGGCTGTGGATCGCCGCGTGGCGGTGGAAGAAGGTGCCGCGACCGACGTCCTCACCGGAGAGGCGCACGCCGTAGCCGGAGACGAGCAGGGTCGCGTAGGCGAGGTTCTCGCCCATCCCCCAGTCGAAGGGCAGCTTGCCCTCGCCCATCGCGCGCCGGTCGTCGATGATCTTCTTGACCCGGTTGTGCAGGACGATGTCGGACGGGATGGTGGTCAGGCGCTCGGACAGGCGACGGATCTCGCTTTCCGGAACGCGCGTATCGACATTGTCGATGTAGTGCTTGGGCAGGAAGGACTCCCAGTCGATCACCAGCGGATGCTTGTAGCCGGCGATCACCGGGTTGTAGAGCAGTTCGCCGCGGTCGAGGTGGGCGCGGTAGTCGCCGATCATGCGCTCGGGGCCGTCGGCCGGCAGCACGCCCTCGGCGGTCAGCTTGTCGGCGTAGAGCTTGCGCGTCCCCGGGTGCGCGGCGATGCGCCGGTACATCAGGGGCTGCGTCACCATCGGCTCGTCCTGCTCGTTGTGGCCGAGCTTGCGGAAGCAGACGATGTCGACGACGACGTCCTTCTTGAAGGTCTGGCGGTACTCGACCGCGACCCGCGTCACGAAGGCGACCGCTTCCGGGTCGTCGCCATTGACGTGGAAGATCGGCGCCTCGGCCATCTTGAAGATGTCGGTGCAGTAGATCGACGAGCGCAGGTCACGCGGGTCCGAGGTGGTGAAGCCGATCTGGTTGTTGATGACGATGTGCACCGTGCCGCCGGTGCCGTAGCCGCGCGTCTGCGCGAAGTTGAGCATTTCCTGGTTGACGCCCTGCCCGGCCACCGCGGAGTCGCCGTGGATCACCACCGGCATCACCTTGTCACGGCCGACTGCGCCGCGGCGGCACTGGCGCGCATAGACGGCGCCGACCACCACGGGGTTCACGATCTCCAGGTGCGAGGGGTTGAAGGCGAGCGTCAGCCGGCACGCCCCGCCAGGGGTCGACACGTCCGACGAGTAGCCCATGTGGTACTTGACGTCTCCAGCCGACAGGTCCTGCGCCTTCTTGCCCTCGAATTCCTCGAACAGCATCTTCGGCGACTTGCCGAGGATGTTGACCAGCACGTTGAGGCGGCCGCGGTGCGCCATGCCGATGACGATTTCGTTCACGCCGCCGGCGCCGGCGACGCGCACCAGTTCGTCCATGGCGACGATCGCCGCTTCACCGCCTTCGAGCGAGAAGCGCTTCTGGCCGACGTAACGCGTGTGCAGGTAGCGTTCGAGCGTCTCGGCGGCGGTCAGGCGTTCGAGGAAGCGCTTCTTCTGCTCGGGGGTGTAGGCGGCGCCGGCGCGGGTCGGTTCGAGGCGCTGCTGCAGCCAGCGCTTCTCGGCAATCGAGCTGATGTACATGTACTCGACGCCGACCGACGAACAATAGGTTTCGCGCAGTGCGTCATGAATCTCGCCGAAGCTCGCGCGCTCGGGGACGCCGCGGAAGGAGCCGGCGTTGAAGACCGTGTTGCGGTCGGTATCGGAAAGTCCGTAGTGCGCCGGATCGAGCTCCGGGACCTCCGGACGCGGCTGCCGCTTCAGGGGGTCGAGCTTGGCCCAGCGCGAACCGAGGAAGCGATAGGCGTTGATCATCTGCAGCACGCCGACCTGCTTGCGGTCGTCGACCAGTTCACCCTTGACGGCGGCAGCGCGCTGGCCACCACGCTTGGCCATTTCCGCGAAGGCCGTGATCACCGGCGTGTGCGCGACGTCCTGACGGGCGGCACCTGGCTGCTGCGCCAGGCGGTCGAAGTATTCGCGCCAGTTCTCGGGAACCGAGGCGGGGTTGTCGAGGTAGCTCTCGTAGAGTTCCTCGACGAAGGGGGCATTTCCACCGAACAGGTAGGAATTACCCGACAGCTCTTTCATCATCACGTTCACCTCCAGTCGTAACCGACTGCGCTTCAGCGCGTAAGTTCAAAGCTGCCGGCGCAGCGGCCGACCTTTCAGTGCGACCGGGAACGGGAAGCGTCCCGGTCGCTTGGGGAATCAGCGCTGGTCGAGGCTCGGGACGTCGCGACGCGCCGCACCGATGTACAACTGACGTGGACGGCCGATCTTGTACTCCGGATCGGTGATCATCTCTTCCCACTGCGTGATCCAGCCGACGGTGCGCGCCAGCGCGAAGATACAGGTGAACATGTAGGTCGGGATGCCGAGCGCCTTCTGCACGATTCCCGAGTAGAAGTCGACGTTCGGGTAGAGCTTCTTCTCGACGAAGTACTCGTCCTCGAGCGCGATCTTCTCGAGTTCGAGCGCGAGTTTGAACAGGCGGTCGTTTTCCAGGCCGAGTTCGGCGAGGACGTCGCTGCACACCTTGCGCATCAGCTTGGCGCGCGGGTCGAAGTTCTTGTACACGCGGTGGCCGAAGCCCATCAGCTTGAAGCTGTCGCTCTTGTCCTTGGCACGCTTGATGTACTCGCCGACGCGCGAGACGTCGCCGATCTCCTCCAGCATGTTGAGACAAGCTTCGTTGGCGCCGCCGTGCGCCGGTCCCCACAGGCAGGCGATGCCGGCCGAGATGCAGGCGAAGGGATTGGCGCCCGAGGAGCCGGCGAGACGCACCGTCGAGGTCGACGCGTTCTGCTCGTGGTCGGCGTGCAGCGTGAAGATGATGTCGAGCGCGCGCACCAGCACCGGGTTCGGCTCGTACTTCTCGCACGGCGTGCCGAACATCATGTGCATGAAGTTGGCGGTGTAGCCGAGGTCGTTGCGCGGGTACATGAACGGCTCGCCCTTGTTGTACTTGTAGGCGAGCGCGACGATCGTCGGCAGCTTGGCGATCAGCCGGTTGATCGACACCGAGCGGTGCTCGGCGTCGGAGAAGTCGAAGGCTTCGTGGTAGAAGGCCGACAGCGCACCGACGACGCCGACCATGACCGCCATCGGGTGCGCGTCACGACGGAAGCCCTGGTAGAACTTCACCATCTGCTCGTGGATCATCGTGTGGCTGCGGATGGTCTTCTCGAAGTCGGTCTTCTGCACGGCGTCGGGCAGTTCGCCGTGCTTCAGGAGGTAGGCGACTTCGAGGAAGTTGCACTTTTCAGCAAGTTGCTCGATCGGGTAGCCGCGATAGAGCAGTTCACCCTTGTCGCCGTCGATGTAGGTGATCTTCGACGCGCAACTGGCGGTAGACAGATAACCGGTGTCGTAGGTGAACAGCCCGGTCTTGCCGCCCAGCGTGCGAATGTCGATGCATTCGTTGCCGTGCGTCGGCGTCAGGATCGGGAATTCGACGGGCGCCTTGCCGTCGATGATCAGCGTTGCCTTGCGTTCAGTGCTCATTGGTTTTGTATCCCTGTGCAGATGAATGAGTTCAAGGGTTTACTACCGGTGATGTCTGCGCTTCCACCGCGGGCCGGCTCATGCTCCTGCTCTCGCGCAGCATGGCCAGCACGGCGGCCTGCTGCGCGTCTTCGCTCTCCTCGACACCGTTGATCAACGGCCAGAGGTCGTGATCGTCCATGTCGGCGAGGACCACGAAGGCGCGCTGCTGTGCTTCGGAGAGCCCGGCGAATCTCTGGTCGAGAAATTCGCCGAGCAGGAGATCAAGCTCGAGCCATGCGCGGCGGGTGCACCGCCAGCGCAGTCGATTCAACTCTTCCTGGCGCACGCGGCTTCCTCAGATCGCCCGACGCACCATCAATTCCTTGATCTTGCCGATCGCCTTGGTCGGGTTCAGCCCCTTCGGGCAGACGTCGACGCAGTTCATGATCGTGTGGCAACGGAACAGACGGTAGGGGTCGTTGAGGTTGTCGAGGCGCTCGTTGGTCGCTTCGTCACGCGTGTCGGCGATGAAGCGGTACGCGTTGAGCAGGCCGGCCGGGCCGACGAAGCGGTCCGGGTTCCACCAGAACGACGGGCACGAGGTCGAGCAGCAGGCGCACAGGATGCACTCGTAGAGGCCGTTCAGTTCCTCGCGGTCCTCGGGCGACTGCAGGCGCTCGCGCTCGGGCGGCGGCGTGTCGTTGATCAGGTAGGGCTTGATCGAGTGGTACTGCTTGAAGAACTGGGTCATGTCCACGATCAGGTCGCGGATCACCGGCAGGCCGGGCAGCGGGCGCAGCACCACCGGCGACTTCAGCGTCGCAACGTCGGTGAGGCAGGCCAGACCGTTCTTGCCGTTGATGTTCATCGCGTCCGAGCCGCAGATGCCTTCGCGGCACGAACGGCGGAAGGACAGCGAGTCGTCCTGGGCCTTCAGCTTGACCAGCACATCGAGCAGCTTGCGGTCGGTGACGGTGTTCACCTCGACCGTGAAGTCCTGCATGTACGGCGCGTCGTTCTTGTCCGGGTCGTACCGGTAAATCTTGAACTGAAGCGTACGGGTCGTCATTGTCTTCAACTCCTTGCGACGCGAATCAATAGGATCGCGTCTTCAGCGCGATGGTTTCGACCGTCAGCGGCGTCAGGTTGACCGGCTTGTAGTCGAGGCGGTTGCCGTCGCGGTGCCACAGCGTGTGCTTGAGCCACTCGGCGTCGTTGCGGCCGTTCGGGCGTTCGGGCGTGTCCGGCGCATCGTCGCGGACGTGGGCGCCACGCGATTCCTTGCGCGCCTCGGCCGAGATCATCGTCGACTTGGCCACCTCGATCAGGTTTTCCAGCTCGAGCGCTTCGATGCGCGCGGTGTTCCACACCTTCGACTTGTCCTTGATCGCGACACGGTGCACGCGCTCCTCGACTTCGAGGATCTTCTGCACGCCCTGCTTCAGCATGTCGTCGAAGCGGAAGACGCCACAGTGCGCCTGCATCACACGCTGCAGGTCGAGACGGGTCGCTGCCTCGCTCTCGCCGGAAGTGCGCGCGTCGAGGCGCTCCAGGCGCTCACGCGTACGCTCGATCGCGTCGCGCGGCAGGTCCTTGTGCGCGACCGGCATCTGCTTCAGGTCCTCGACCACGGCTTCGCCGGAGGCCTTGCCGAAGACGAGGAGGTCGAGCAGCGAGTTGGTGCCGAGGCGGTTGGCGCCATGCACCGAGGCGCACGCGCATTCGCCCGCGGCGTAGAAGCCGGTGACCGGGACGTTGGGGTTGTCACCGACCGGGACCACGACCTGGCCGCGGAAGTTGGTCGGGATGCCGCCCATCTGGTAGTGGCAGGTCGGGACCACGGGGATCGGCGCCTTGATCGGGTCGATGCCGGCGAACTGGATCGAGATCTCGCGGATGCCGGGCAGACGCTTCATGATCGTCTCGGGCGGCAGGTGCGTAATGTCGAGCGTGACGAAGTCCTTGTTCGGACCGCAGCCGCGACCTTCGTTGATCTCGGTGACCATCGCGCGCGAGACGACGTCGCGCGAGGCGAGGTCCTTGGCGTTCGGCGCGTAGCGTTCCATGAAGCGCTCGCCGCTGGCGTTGCGCAGGATGCCGCCTTCGCCGCGGACGCCTTCGGTGATCAGCACGCCGGCGCCGGCGACGCCGGTCGGGTGGAACTGCCAGAATTCCATGTCCTCGAGCGGGATGCCGGCACGCGCCGCCATGCCGAGGCCGTCGCCGGTGTTGATGAAGGCGTTGGTCGACGAGTAGAAGATGCGGCCGGCACCGCCGGTGGCAAAGATGGTCGCCTTGGCGTGGAAGATCGACACTTCGCCGGTTTCCATCTCGATCGCGGAGACGCCGAGCACCTGGCCGTCGGCATCACGGATCAGGTCGAGCGCCATCCACTCGACGAAGAACTGGGTGCGCGCGCGCACGTTGCGCTGGTAGAGCGCGTGCAGCATCGCGTGACCGGTACGGTCGGCGGCCGCACAGGCGCGCCGGACCGGCTTCTCGCCGAAGTTCGACATGTGGCCGCCGAACGGACGCTGGTAGATCTTGCCCTCGTCGGTACGGTCGAAGGGCATGCCGAAGTGTTCGAGTTCGACGACGACTTCGGGCGCCTTGCGGCACATGAATTCGATCGCGTCCTGGTCGCCGAGCCAGTCGGAGCCCTTGACCGTGTCGTACATGTGCCAGTGCCAGTGATCCGGCTCGGAGTTGCCGAGCGAGGCGGAAACGCCGCCCTGGGCTGCGACGGTGTGCGAGCGCGTCGGGAATACTTTCGAGAGGACGGCAGTCTTCAGGCCGGACTCGGAAAGCTGGATGGCGGCGCGCAGACCGGCGCCACCGGCGCCGACGATCACCGCATCGTACTTACGTACCGAAATATTCGAATAGCTCACTTACACTCTCCACAGAATCTGCACTGCCCAGCCGGTGTAGCCGATGGTCGCGGCCAGCGTGGCCATCAGCAGCAGGAGGCGGACGCCCGCGTTCTTGACGTAGTCCATCCAGATATCGCGCACGCCGATCCAGGCGTGGAAGAACAACGCGACCAGGTAGATGAAGGTCAGGAAGGCCATGATGCGGTTGTCGAAGATGCTGCGCCATTCGAGGTAGGTCGAAGGCTGCACGATCGCCAGGACGACGAGGATCAGGGTCGCGTAGAGCGCCATGATGAGGGCGGTGCCCCGCTGCATCAGCCAGTCGCCGAAACCGTAACTGGCGCC
This sequence comes from Rhodocyclus purpureus, assembly GCF_016653115.1. Taxonomy (GTDB): domain Bacteria; phylum Pseudomonadota; class Gammaproteobacteria; order Burkholderiales; family Rhodocyclaceae; genus Rhodocyclus; species Rhodocyclus purpureus. Next base: position 7,244 of record NZ_NHRX01000021.1, on the reverse strand, counting down.
AAAAATTTTCCGCTTGATCATAGGATGAATGCTCCGATCACCACCATCATCACCGTGCTCGCGGCGAACACGACCTTGGTCGAGAAGCGCGCGGCCTCGAGCTCGACGCCCTTGTGCAGGTCGATCAGCATGTAGCGCAGACCGGCGAGGAAATGCTGGATGTAGAACCAGATGAAGCCGAGCAGGATCAGGCGGACGATGAAATGGTCGCCGAGACCCTTGACGTAGGCGAAGCTCTCGGGGCTCGCCAAGCTCTTCTCGAACAGCCACAGGAAGACCGGCAGCAGCAGGAACAACCAGGCACCGGTGATGCGGTGGATGATCGACAGCACCCCCGGCAGGGGTAGCTTGATCGTCGTCAGGTCCAGATTCTTCGGACGCTTCTTCCTTCTTACAGTCATATCTGACATGAAGATGTTTCCTCAATAGACGCGGACACCCGAGCGCGAGCATCCACAGCAAACCCCGGTACCACCGCCTCGACATCCAGCGGCGACTCCTGCGACACCACGGCTTGCGCCGCGGCCGCCGACCCTGGAACACCGCCATGCGAAGCGCCGGGAACTCCAAAAAACAAAGAGGCCTTGCACAGGCGTCACATGCCTCGCCCAGACCTCGCTCGCCATTCGTCGGAAAAGCCCTGAAGACTGCACGATGCGGAACAATCGTCCTGAACCGCTTGCACTCCCGCTGCGCGCTCAGACTTCAGCACTCTTGTCGACGGATGACGCCGGATCCGATTATAAACGATTCATCTTTCCCCGTTCTGCCCCCCGAATGCGTGTGCGGGACTCAGCCCAGTTCGTTGTGATAGTGGTGGTTCTCGGTCGAGTAGAATCCACGACGCCACTCGACGGGCTTGTCGCCGTAGGTGAAGGCTACCCGCTCGACGAGCAGCAAGGGCGTTCCCTCGGGCACCGCCAACGCCGTCGCGCTCGCACGGTCGGCCGCGACCGCGCGCAGGCGCTCGTCGGCGCGGATCATGCGCACGCCGTAGCGGGATTCGAACATCCGGTAGAGGGAGTCGTCGTTGGCGGTCAGCACGTCCATCGAGAAGTCGGGAAAGAGTGCTGCCGGGAGGTAGATCTCGTCGAAGACGACCGGCTTGTCGCCGAAGTAGAGCACGCGACGCAGGATGACGATCGGCGCCCCGATCTCGAGACCCAGGGTGCGCGCGACGTCGGCGCCGGCACGCGCACGCCAGCATTCGAGTGGAACGCTGCGCGACTTCGGCAACTCACCCTCGTTGGCGGCAACGCGCAGGAAGCGGAAGAACGAATGCGGGTCGCTGTGCGTCGCGACGAAGGTGCCCTTGCCCTGCCGGCGCACCAGGAGGTTCTCGGCCGCCATCTCGTCGATCGCCTTGCGCACCGTTCCCTGGCTGACGCCGAAGCGCTGCGCCAGTTCGGACTCGCTGGGAATGACGTCACCAGGCCCCCATTCACGCGCTTCGAGGCTGGCAAGGATCAGGTCCTTGATCTGCCGGTAGAGCGGACTGAACGTGGGTGACGACGACGCGGAGCGCACGGGCGAACGATTCATGGTCGGATTTGAACACAAAACGGGAAAGACGTCTATCCTATTACAGATGTCTTATATAAGATATATCAGTGCAGTTTGACAATTCAGTTTATTCGCTTTTATCATCGATGTCCTCTTCCGTCGTCTTCCTTTCAGGAGTCCGCACCATGTCCAAAGCCCCCATGCGCGTAGCCGTCACCGGCGCCGCTGGCCAGATCGGTTACAGCCTGCTTTTCCGTATCGCCTCCGGCGAAATGCTCGGCAAGGATCAGCCGGTCATCCTCCAGTTGCTCGACCTGCCGCAGGCGCAACAGGCATGCAAGGGCGTCATGATGGAACTCGACGACTGTGCCTTCCCGCTGCTCGCCGGCGCCTTCGCCACCGACGATCCCAACGTCGCCTTCAAGGACGCCGACGTCTGCCTGCTGGTCGGTGCTCGTCCGCGCAGCAAGGGAATGGAACGTGCCGACCTGCTCACCGCCAACGGCGCCATCTTCACGGTCCAGGGCAAGGCCATCGCCGAGAACGCCAAGGAAGACGTCAAGGTCCTCGTCGTCGGCAACCCCTGCAACACCAACGCCTACATCGCGCGCTCGGCGGCGATCAAGGTCGGCCGCACCAACCCGGCCAACTACCACGGCATGCTGCGCCTCGACCACAACCGCGCGCTGACCCAGCTCGCACAGAAGAGCGGCCGCCCGGTTTCCACGCTGAAGCAGCTGGTCGTCTGGGGCAACCACAGCCCGTCGATGTACGCCGACTACCGTTTCGTCACCTCGAACGGCGACAGCGTCAAGGACCTGATCAACGACCCGGTCTGGAACAACGACGTGTTCCTGCCGACCGTCGGCAAGCGCGGCGCGGCGATCATCGAAGCGCGCGGCCTCTCCTCGGCTGCGTCGGCCGCCAACGCCGCGATCGACCACGTCCGTGACTGGGTGCTCGGCTCCGACGAATGGGTCACCATGGGCGTCCCCTCCGACGGTTCCTACGGCATTCCCGAAGGCGTCGTCTTCGGCTTCCCCTGCCGCTGCCAGAACGGCAACTTCGAGATCATCCAGGGCCTGGAGATCGACGCGTACTCGCGCGAGAAGATCAACATCACGCTGAAGGAACTCGAGGAAGAGCGCGCCGCCGTCGCCGGCATGCTCTGACCTGATCCGGGACAGTCTGCTTCATACTGTCCCTGACAAAAAGGCCGCGGTCGATCCGCGGCCTTTTTCGTCGACGACGACAGTTCACAGCCTGGCCTGCCCGGCTAGAATAGCCGTTTAAGCAGCTTCCTCCCCCGCCCGCCAGCATGCGCCATCCCGACACCGTCCTTTTCGCCGGCGAGAAGCCGTTCCCCATCCTGCCCGCGGTCGATCATTACGCCGGCTCCGAGAAGCTGATGCAGAAGGCACTCGCCCTGCAGAACGAGTTCGGGCCCGTCTTCGACATCACCTGCGACTGCGAGGACGGCGCCGCAGCCGGCGCCGAGGGCGAACACGCACGCATGGCCGCGGCGCTGATCAGTTCAGCCGAAAACCGCCACGGCCGCGTCGGCGCGCGCATCCACGACGTGACGCACCCGCACTGGCGCGAGGACATCGAAATCCTGATCGGCCTGGCCGGACATCGACTCGCATTCCTCACCCTGCCGAAACCGCGTGGCGTCGCCGACGTGCGCGAGCAGATCGCCGCGCTGCGCGCCGCCGAAGCCCGCCACGACATCGCTCGCGCGATCCCCGTCCATGTGCTGATCGAGACGCACGGCGCGCTGCGCGAAGTCTGGGAAATCGCCGCCCAGCCCTCGGTCGAGTCGATCGATTTCGGCCTGATGGACTTCGTCAGCGCGCACCGCGGTGCCATCCCCGCCGCGGCAATGACGAGTCCCGGACAGTTCGAGCATCCGCTGATCGTCCGCGCCAAGACCGAGATCGCCGCGGCTGCGCTCGCCAACGGCATCGTCCCCGCGCACAACGTGACGACCGAACTCAAGGACCTGGCACACATCCGCGCCGACGCCGAGCGCGCGCGCAATTCCTTCGGCTTCCTGCGCATGTGGAGCATCCACCCGAACCAGATCCTGCCGATCGTCGAGGCGATGCGCCCGGATTTTTCCGAGGTCGATCGCGCCTGCGCGATCCTCTGCGCCGCGCAGGATGCCGACTGGGGTCCGATCCGCCACGAAGGAAAACTGCACGACCGCGCCTCCTACCGTTACTGGTGGGAACTGCTCGGACGCGCGCGCGTGTCCGGAATGGCGCTGCCGGCGGCTACCGAAGCGCGTTTCTTCGCGGCTGGCTGAGCGGACCGTGATGAAGGGTGAGTTGCACGAACTGAGCGAGGCCGTGCTGCGCTTTCGCGACGAGCGCGACTGGGCGCAATTCCATGGCCTGCGCAACCTGATCGTCTCGCTCAACCTGGAAGCAGGAGAACTGCTCGAACTGACGCAGTGGCAGAGCGACGCCGAAGTCGAGGCGCTGGCGGAGAACGCGGAAAAGCGCACGGTGCTGGCCGACGAATGTGCTGACGTCCTGCTCTACCTGCTGTTGATCGCTGACCGCGCCGGAATCGACCTCGAAGCCGCCGCGCACGCCAAGATCCGGAAGAACGCCGTGAAGTACCCGGTCGAGCTGAGCCGCGGCTCGCGGCTGAAGTACACGCAACTGTAAGACCCGGTGGCGCTATATTTGGCGTGAAATCGGGCAGTGCCGATGCACAGGTGCTGGCCGGAACCTCAGCCAGTCATCGTGGCGATCCAGTGCGCAGGACTGGAAGCGGGCGCCGTCAGGACGCAGAGACGGAATGAGGAACTGGATTGCCACGGCGTTACGCGCCTCGCAATGACGAAGTTGAAGCGAATGCGCGTGTTTGATACCCTGAAATTACGGGGACGGTATCAGGCAGCTTCCTGTTCGAGCGTGTAGCCTGCTCCGTCGCCGGTGGCGAGCACCTCGGCCAGGTAAGGCAGGACTTCCGCGAGCGTCGCCTGCAGGGTCCACGGCGGGTTCACGATGAAGAGACCGCTGCCGTGCATGCCGAAGCCATCGGCCGACGGCGCGGTGACGCGCAGGGTCGCGTGCAGCCAGGACTTCGCGCCGAGTTTCTTCAGCCGATCGGGGAGTTCCTGCGCCTCGCGACGCGCGAGTTGCGGGTACCAGACGCAGTAGACGCCGGTGGCAAAGCGCTCGAGCGCATCGCGCATGGCGACGATGACGCGCTCGTAGTCGCGCTTCTCCTCGTAGGGCGGGTCGATCAGCGTCAGCGCGCGGCGGCTTGCTGGCGGCAGCAGCGCCTTCAAGCCGACGAAGCCATCGCTGGCGTCGACCACGACGCGCTTTCCCGCGTCGGCGAAGGTTGACTTCAAGCTGCGCGAGTCGGACGGATGCAATTCGAACAGGCGCATGCGGTCCTGCTCGCGCAGGGTCTGTGCGGCGACCAGCGGCGACCCGGGGTAACGGCGCAGCCCTCCCTCACCGTTGAAGCGGCGGACTTCATCGACGTAGGCCTTGACCACCGCCGGCAAGTCCTTGCGCTGCCAGAGGCGGCCGACCCCCTCGCGGAACTCGGCGAGCTTCTGCGCGTAAGCGCTGTCGAGCGCATAGGCACCGGCACCGGCGTGCGTGTCGATGTACCAGAAGGGCTTGTCCTTCTGCGCCATGTAGGCGACGAGCTGGACGAGGACGAGGTGCTTGAGGACGTCGGCGTGGTTGCCGGCGTGGAAGGCATGACGATAGCTGAGCATGGGCGGCGCCTGAAAGCGCCGGAGCGGCCGCAGGACGAGCGGCGCGATCCGGCGTGCTTGAACGATTTACTCCTCGACGGCGGGCAAGGCGATCCGGTTGTCGGTGCTGTAGAGGTAGTCGTTGAAGACGTGCTCGGCGCTGAGCTGCTGGTAGCTGCCGTCGGCGAGCCGGTGCGTCGTGTCCTTCAGGCGATAGGTGTAGTGGCCACAGGTCCACACGTCGAAGTTGCGCATGTGCGAGCACAGGCAGGTCTTGTCGAACACCTCCAGCTTCTTCGCGTCCGGATGCGCGAGCTTCTCGCGGTTCCACGCATCGATGTACGAGCAGCTGCCGTTGCTATCGAGCAGGTAGCCGTAGGACTCGCACTGCGGGCGGATGCCGGAGCCGATCGCCGGGCTGTTGTCGAGCATGCGCATCGGGTAGCCGGTGGGCGAGATCATGTTCACGACGATGTGCTCGGCGCTCGCCTTGAAGTACTCCTGCTGCGCCTCTTCGGGAAGCCCGCATTCGCGCGTGACGGTGAAGCGCGTCGCCACCTGCACCGCGCCGGCGCCGTTTTCGAGGAAGAAGGCGGCGTCGCTGCCGGTGAAGATGCCGCCCGCCGGAATCAGCGGGATATCGAGCTTCTCGGCCTTCAGGTAGTCGCGGATCTCGGTGAAAATGGTCGCCAGGTCGTAATTCGCCCAGTCGAGCCCGAAGCCGAGGTGACCACCGGCGAGCGGTCCTTCGACGACGACAAAGTCCGGCAGCCGGCGCGTCTTCGCCGACTTCTTCAGGAACAGCACCAGTGCACGTAGCGAGGAGACGATGATGCCGAGCTTGGCGTCGCGGAAGCGCGGGTGATCTTCCATCAGCGCGAACGAGCCGAGGTGCAGGCCGGCGGCCAGCGTGATGCCGTCGATGCCGGCGTCGAGCGCCGCGTGCAGGCGCACGCGCAGCGTCTCCTTCGGCGCGTTCATGGTCAGCTTTTCCATGGTGTTGATGAACACCATGCCGCTGCCGCGCTTGGCTTCCATCGTGCTGGCGACGTGCTTCTTCGTCGCTTCGGCCAGGCGACCGAGGTCGAAGCGGACCATCGACTTGTCGGGATTGTCGATGTTGAACTTGTAGAGCTGCGACTTTTCCTTGACGTAGCGGGTGTTGAAGCGACGGTCGGAGACGGTCTTGATCATCGCGTCCGAAATATGGCCGACGCCACCCAGCCGCGCTGCCTCGAGCGCCAGTTCCGCGGTCGAGATATCGACGCCCATCCCGCCGATCATGATCGGCACCAGTTCCTTACCGCCCAGCTTCAGACGGAAGTCATCCACACGCTTCATAACACCCTTCCCCGTTCGTCATCGAAGCCGCCACCGGCCGCGTCCCTCGCGGCCGTCTGACGCCGATGATGCTTGTTGATCGCCAAAGGCGAATGATAGCGCGGAACGAAGGGGCGCTGTCGCCGAAGCTTGCCCGGACGCGGCGGGGCATCAAGACTTTTCTGCTTTTCCCGAGTCAACGGTCGAGAGGCGACTACACTGCCAGTAATAGGGAGTTCGCGCTCGCCCCCGGAGACACGCCGCGCAGCAGACGGCCGGGCAGCGCCAGCAATGGCGCGGCGAACTTATCCGGACCGAGAAGCCGCAGACAGAGCGGCGGTCCGGGCTCCAGGAGCCATCATGAAGGTTCGCATCCCCAGCCCGCTGGCCGACGCGCTCGGCTGGCACAGCGTCGACGACTTGTCGGATTTCTTTGCCTGCGGCATCTCGGTCCTGCCGCTCACCCTGATCGCCGAGGGCGAGCCTGCAGCCGCGGGGGTGGCACTGATCGTGCTCATCTGCGCGCTCATCTGCTGCAGCCTGCTCTCCGGCTCAAGCCCGAGGGAATTCGAGGCCGAAGTGCGCGCCAAGGAGCGCGCCGAGGAGCACGGATCCCCGCCCGACCGACGCTCCTGAAGCGAGGGGGCAGAGCTGAGCCGCGGCTCGCGGCTGAAGTACACGCAACTGTAAGACC
>NZ_NHRX01000020.1 GCF_016653115.1 Rhodocyclus purpureus | reverse complement strand
GTACAGGCGCATGATCGACAGGTCGGGCAACGACAGATCGAGCAGTTCAGGCAGCGCGCTACGCTCATCGAGCCATCGCCAGGTCGCCAGTTCGGATGCCGGTGCGGCCAGACGGCCGATCACCTGCACAACGATCATGGCGCGCGTGATGGCATTGATTCCCAGAGACGTCAGCAAGGCATCCAGGCCCAACTGAGCCAAGGCATGCAGCCCGACAGACTCAACGCCGACCGAGCGGGGCTGCAGCAGTTGGAGTGAGCTCACATCGACTTCGACGAATTCCGCCGGTGCCGCCGCGCCCGGGGACCGGGCGACGAGGCGAGCCGCCAGCGCCTGGGCCATGCTCTCCACCCCGTCGGGCAAATCGGCGGGTACGAGTACGCCCTGCTGGCCGAGCAACTGACTCAGGCGTAGGCAGAGCGCGTTCCAGTGGCTTTCCGGGACGTCGAAATGGCTGCCGAGGTTGAGCAGGGTGATCTGGCGGACACGACCGCCCTCTCGCCGGGATTCGACCAGGCGGTGGCTGTAGTAGGTTTCACCGGTGCTCGTCCGGCGGGTCTTGACGCGGCGGATGTACATCGCGTCAGGATAGCCGAAGTCAAGGGGTTTGTGCCGCCCCGATTAAAATATTATGTCACTACAAAACGATTTCGGCGACCACCCCTAGCAACCATGCGGGTTTGCGGGGTGTCACCCCCCGAAAATCGGCAAAATCGGGGGGAAAGCTGTTAAACCTGGGTTAGTGAAATCGCGAGCCAAAGAATAAACCCCGCCGCAGCAGGGTTTCTTCTTTGGCTACTTCGGCGCCCCGCTTGTGCGGGCGTCCAGGCCTACCGCCGCGCCGGCTTGAACGGCGCCGGGACTGCCCCCGGTCTGCCGACCGGCTGGTCCATTGCCGACGCCGCTTGGGTCTCCGGCACGGCGTCGTAGCCCCCGCGCAGGCTGCGTTCCTTCACCAGCGCCGCCTGGAAACGCTGCGCCTTGTCGATCTTGGGCGCATAGATCGGGTCGGCGGAGCAGGTGGTGAGCATCTCCTCTTCCGGCGTGGTGTCGGGGGAGGGCGGGTCCATGTCGAGGTTCTTCAACTGCAGAGTGTTGAGCAGGTTGCCGGCAGCAGCTTGGTACTTGGCGTGCGCGATGAGCAGGTCGAGCTGGCCGTTCAGGTAGTCGCGACGCGCCGTGAAGTACTCGTTCTCGGTATTGAGCACGTCGAGCAGGGTGCGCCTGCCGGCGTAGAACTGGTCGCGGAAGGCCCCCCGGGCCTGGTCGCTGCTCTGCATGTGCTGGGCGAGGTAGCTCACCTGTTCGTTCAGGCGCTCCTTCTCGTTGTAGGCCATCGCCGCGTTCTGGCGAACGTCGCGGCAGACCTTCTCACGCACGTCGCGGGCGACGAATTTTTCCTGGACGGCCTTCTGTTGCCGCGAGTAGTCCTGGAAGCCGCGGAAAAGATTCCAGCTGACCGTCACCGCAGCGGTGGTCGCATCGGTGGTTCCCGAGATGAGGTCCGGCTGATAGCTTCGTGTGTAGCCGCCGGCGTTGAGGTCGTGAGCGCGTTCCACGTAGGCATCGACACGCGGGTAGTAGCCGCTCTTCTGCACTTCGACGTTGCTGACTGCGGAGAGGATGTTCTGGAAGGCCGCCTTCAGTGCCGGCGATTGCTCCAGGCTGAGGCTGATGCCTTCGGCACGGTTTTTCGGGAAGGCCCTGGTCAGTGCGGAGGAGGAGGCAGGGTCTTCGAGTTCATCCGGCGGCAGGCTGCCGATGATGCGCTGATAGCGCGCGGTGACGTCGTGCAGGTTCGCCATTTCCGTGAGCAGGTTGGACTCTGCCAGGGCGAGACGACCGATGGCGACTTCGCGGTCGACCGGTGGGCTGACACTGGATCCTGCTTCGCCGGTGCGTTCCTTGATCTTTTCGAAGATCAGACGGTGGCTGTCGTAGTTTTCCTGGGCATAGTCGACGAGCCTTCGATAGCGCCAGACGTCGATGTAGGCCTTGGTGGCTTCGAGCGCGGCGTTTTCCGAGAGATCCAGCATTTCGTAGAAGCGCACCAGACTCGCGTGCTCGAGTCGCTTGCTATCGTTCTGCGTCGCAAAACCCTCGAACAGGTTCTGGCGCAGGGTCAACCGGGTCGTCTGGAAGTTGTACTTGCGCTCACCGGTCGGGGTGTAGATGGGAGAGTCGCGATGTTCGCGCCCGGCTCCGTAGATGACGTCGAGCGTCGGCAGGTAGCGACCTAGCGTGATGTCGCGTTCGCGCAGGCTCGCGCCGAATTGATGCCACTTGGCCAGGACGTCCGGGTTGGTCTGCACCGCCTTGCTCGCCGCGTCTTCCAGCCGGAAGGGAGCCGCTTGTGCCCCCGAGAATGCCATGGACAAAATGACGGCAATTGCCGCCCCCCGGAATGGCAAACGCATTTATCTCTCCCTGTTTCGCAAGTTCGCTGGAAAAGCCTGTATTCCGTACCTTGATTTAAGAAGTTACGCCAGGTCCGGCCGCCAACGCCGATCGACTGGAAAATCGACTCCGATTCTAATTGCGTCATATGTCCTTGTCCATAAAAAAGACAAAAGTAATCGCATGAGCGCAAGGGGTCACCAAGAGATAGGAAAACCTGCGCCGCCCCTCTCCGATTATCTTTTTGGCATTTGATGGGCGCCCCGCAGATGCCGGAGCGGGTCTCGGATGTTATGCTGAGGTTTTTTTTCGGAGCTTGCCATGCTCATTCATCCCGAACGTTCGACGCTGCTCATCATCGACGTACAGGCACGCCTGCAGCCTGCGATCAACCACGGCGACGCGGTCGTCGAAAACTGCCGATGGCTGCTTGCGGTGGCGCAGAAGATCGGCATCCCGGCGATCTGCACCGAACAGTACCCGCGCGGGCTGGGCGCGACGCTGCCAGTACTGCGCACAATGCTGCCCGACTCGGCCATGGTCGAGAAGATCCACTTCTCGGCACTCGGGGAATGTATGGGGAGCTGCGCGGGCGAACTGGCCAAGGGCGGGCAGGCGATCGACGACAACACCTGCCTCTTCGGGGCACCCGGCGGCGAGCGGCGCCAGTTCGTCGTCGTCGGCACCGAAGCGCACGTCTGCGTACAGCAGACCGTGCTCGACCTGCTTGCCGCCGGCCGCCAGGTCTTCGTCGTCGAGGAAGCCGTCGGCTCACGCCGCGCATCGGACAAGGACTTGGCGCTCGCACGCATGCGCGCGCACGGTGCCGACATCGTCTCGCGCGAGATGGTGGCCTTCGAATGGCTGCAGCGCGCCGGCACCGAGCTCTTCCGCGAGGTCAGCCGCGAGTTCATCAAGTAGCGCCCCCCAGGCGGCAAGCGTCCTCCGTCATTGCGGGGCGCGCAGCGCCGTGGCAATCCAGTTCGTTCTTCTGTCTCCTCGCCATTGCCGGCCCATCCACGGCCGACCCGACGTCAGACCTACGCACTGGATCGCCACGCCCTGCGGGCTCGCGATGACGCGCATCCGGATCACCCGGCTAGCGATGACTCGCCGCAATCCTGTCATTGCGAGGCGCACAGCGCCGTGGCAATCCAGTTCGTTCTTCTGTCTCCTCGCCATTGCCGGCCATCCACGGCCGACCCGACGTCAGACCTACGCACTGGATCGCCACGCCCTGCGGGCTCGCGATGACGCGCTTCCGGATCACCCGGCTAGCGATGACTCGCCGCAATCCCGTCATTGCGAGGCGCACAGCGCCGTGGCAATCCAGTTCGTTCTTCTGTCTCCTCGCTATTGCCGGCCATTCACGGCCGACCCGACGTCAGACCTACGCACTGGATCGCCACGCCCTGCGGGCTCGCGATGACGCTCTTCCGGATCACCCGGCTAGCGATGACTCGCCGCAATCCCGTCATTGCGAGGCGCGTAGCGCCGTGGCAATCCAGTTCGTTCTTCTGTCTCCTCGCCATTGCCGGCCATCCACGGCCGACCCGACGTCAGACCTACGCACTGGATCGCCACGCCCTGCGGGCTCGCGATGACGCTCTTCCGGATCACCCGGCTAGCGATGACTCGCCGCAATCCCGTCATTGCGAGGCGCGCAGCGCCGTGGCAATCCAGTTCGTTCTTCTGTCTCCTCGCCATTGCCGGCCATCAACGGCCGACCCGACGTCAGACCTACGCACTGGATCGCCACGCCCTGCGGGCTCGCGATGACGCGCATCCGGATCACCCGGCTAGCGATGACTCGCCGCAATCCCGTCATTGCGAGGCGCGCAGCGCCGTGGCAATCCAGTTCGTTCTTCTGTCTCCTCGCCATTGCCGGCCATCCACGGCCGACCCGACGTCAGACCTACGCACTGGATCGCCACGCCCTGCGGGTCGCGATGACGCGCTTCCGGATCACCCGGCTCGCGATGCCGCGCCGTTGCTACGGGCAGCGGCCTGACCCCCTCGCTGTTTCATGCAAACGGGGGAGTGGGATAAACTCGCGATGCTGGCGACCTCATCCCCGGAAAGACGCGAAATCAGCCCTTGATCGCTGCCAGCGCGCCGGCGAGGTCGCGCTTCAAGTCGCCGACGTCCTCGATGCCGACCGACAGGCGCAGGAGCGAGTCGCCGATACCGATCGCGGCGCGCTGTTCGGGCGGGATGGAGGCGTGCGTCATGATCGCCGGGTGCTCGATCAGGCTTTCGACGCCACCCAGGCTCTCGGCGAGCGTGAACACCTCGCAGCGGTCGAGCATGCGCTGCGTCCCGGCGAGGTCGGTATCGAGTTGCAGCGCAATCATGCCGCCGAAGGCGCTCATCTGGCGGCGGGCGAGTTCGTGCTGCGGGTGCGAGGGCAGGCCGGGGTAGATCACCCTGGCGACGCCCGCTTGGGTTTCGAGCCAGCCGGCGAGTTCGAGCGCATTGGCGCAATGGCGCTCCATGCGCAGCGCCAACGTCTTGACGCCGCGCAACGCGAGGTAGGAATCGAAGGGGCTGGCAATGGCGCCGAGCGCGTTGTGCTGGAAGGCAAGGCGTTGGCGCAGTTCGTCCAGCCTGGGCTCGCCGCCGACCACGGCGACGCCGCCGATGATGTCGGAGTGGCCGTTGAGGTACTTCGTCGTCGAGTGCATGACGATGTCGAAGCCGTGCTCGAGCGGCCGTTGCAGGCAGGGGCTGGCGAAGGTGTTGTCGGCAACGGTGATGATGCCGCGCTCGCGGCAGATGGCGCCGAGCGCCTCGAGGTCGGCCAGGCGCAGCAGCGGGTTGGTTGGCGTCTCCACCCAGAGCAGGCGCGTCTCCGGGCGGATCGCGGCGATCAGCGCCTGCGGGTCGGCCAGGTCGACGTAGCTGAAGTCGAGCCCGGCGCTGCGCCGGCGGATGCGCTCGAACAGGCGGAAGGTGCCGCCGTAGAGGTCGTCGCCGGCGATCACGTGCGCGCCCGTGTCGATCAGTTCGAGGATGGTCGAGATCGCCGCCAGACCGGAAGCGAAGGCGAAGCCCTGCGCGCCGCCCTCGAGGTCGGCGACGCAACGCTCGAAGGCCCAACGCGTCGGGTTCTGCGAGCGGCCGTAGTCGAGCCCGCCATGGACGCCGGGGCGCTGCTGCACGTAGGTCGAGTTGGCATAGATCGGCACCGACACGGCGCCGGTCGCCGGGTCGGGGAACTGGCCGGCGTGGATGACGCGGGTGGCGAAGGCCAGGCCCTTGGTGTCGACGCCGGCGATGTGCTCGAGGTACGAATAATCTTGTTGAGAAGGCTGTCGCAGGAATTTGTTTTTCATCGTTTTTTCCATCTTGATTGCCGACCTCTGCAGGGCAGAGCTGGAGGCAGGCGCGCGGTGAACGGGGTGTCGGCACGACGCACGGACACGCAGAAAGACGTGCCGTGGGCATCCTCAGCCGACGACAAAGGCGCGTAGTGTATCGAGTACCGCGTCCGGCTGCTCGGCCATCAGCGAATGTCCGGCGCCTGCGATCGTCGTCAGTTGCGCCTGTGGCCAGCGCGCGGCGAGTTCGCGGGCGGCACGCGCCGGGGTCATCTTGTCGGCGCTGCCGGCAATTACGCGCAGCGGACATTCGATCGCGGCGAAACGCTCAGGCTCCGGCCGGTAGCGCCGGCAGGCGTCGAGTCCGGCGAGCAGGACGCCGCGCCGCTGCCGCGCCATCAGCTGCCGGTTGACGCCCATCATCCAGACCCCGGGCTGCGCATTTCCGCCGAGGTGCGCGCGCGGCGAATGCGACCAGTCGTTGATCAGTTGCCAGGCAGTCGCCTCATCGTCGCGGGCGGCGGCGATCAGTCCGTCGGACACAGGCATCGGCAGCGAACTGCCGAGCAGCGCCAGTCGGGTGACGCGCGCGGGTGCGGCACGCGCGGCGACCTCCAGCGCGATCAGCGAGCCCATGCTGTGCCCGACCAGCGTCGCCCGGGCGACACCAGCCGCGTCGAGCAGCGCGACGATCCAGTCAGCGGCGGCTTCGACGCTCTGCGGCGGCGGGCCGCCGCTGCGCCCGTGGCCGGGAAGGTCGGGGGCGAGGACGGCGAAACCGTGGTGTGCGAACCAGCGGCTCTGCAGCGTCCAGCACGAATGATCCTGGCCGGCACCGTGGATGAAGACGACGACCGGCAAGGGAGAGGCAGCGGCCGGGAGAGGGAAGGGCTTGCCGCCCGTGTAACAGTACGCACGCTCTGCGCCGACGACGAGTTCCATCACGCCTCCCGTTGCGACGAGTTCGCGCCGGGGGCGGCCGGCGCACGCGCTCCGCCGCGCTTCGCCGCCGCATGCAGCCCGCGTGCCAGGTCCTCGATCAGGTCGCCGGCGTCTTCGAGGCCGATCGAGAGGCGGATCGTCCCCGGCTCGACACCGGCGGCGGCGAGCGCCGCGTCGGACATGCGCGAGTGCGTCGTCGACGCCGGGTGGATGACCAGCGATTTGGCATCGCCGACGTTGGCCAGATGCGAGAAGACCTGCAGCGCTTCGATGAAGGCGCGCCCGGCTTCACGAGCTGATTCGCGATCGCCGGCGAGAGTGAAACTCACCACCGCGCCGGCACCGCGCGGCAGCAGGCGGCTGACCAGCGCGTGATCCGGGTGATCGGGCAATTCGGGATGGACGACGCGCGCGATGATGCCGGCGTCGCGTCTGGCGACCAGGAAATCGAGCACGCGGCGCGTGTTCTCGGCGTGCCGTGCCATGCGCAGCGGCAGCGTCTCCAGCCCCTGCAGCAACTGGAAAGCCGACAGCGGCGACAGGCAGGCGCCGAAGTCGCGCAGGCCCTCGCGTCGCGCGCGCAGCAGGAAGGCGCCAACGCTCGATTCCTCGGCGAAGACCATGTCGTGGAAACCGGGATAGGGCGCGCACAGGGTCGGGAAGCGCTCGGCGTGGGCCTGCCAGTCGAAGCGCCCGCCGTCGACGAGCAGGCCGCCGACGACGCTGCCGTGGCCGCCGATGTACTTGGTCGCCGAATGCACGACGAGGTCGGCGCCGTGTTCGAACGGGCGCAGCAGCCAGGGCGTCGTCAGCGTCGAATCGACCAGCAGCGGCAGTCCGTGTTCATGGGCGATGGCCGAGACCGCGGGGATGTCGAGCACGTCGAGTCCGGGATTGCCGATCGTCTCGGCGAAGAACAGACGCGTCTGCGGGCGGATCGCGGAACGCCAGGCATCGAGGTCGCGCGGATCGACAAAAGTCGTTTCGATACCGAACCTTGGCAGCGTGTATTCGAGCAGATTGTGCGATCCGCCGTAGAGCGAGCGGCTGGCGACGATGTGGCTGCCGGCACCGAGCAGGGTGACGATCGCCAGGTGCAGCGCCGCCTGTCCCGAGGCGGTGGCGATCGCGCCGACGCCGCCTTCGAGCGCCGCAATGCGCTCCTCGAGCGCGGCGTTGGTCGGGTTGGAGATGCGCGAATAGACGTGCCCGGCGCGCTCCATGTTGAACAGCGCGGCGGCGTGATCGGCGTCCTTGAAGACGAAGGAAGTCGTCAGGTAGATCGGCTGCGCGCGCGCACCGAACTGGCTGTCGGGAAGCTGGCCGGCGTGCAGGCTCAGCGTGTCGAATTGGTAGCTCATCGGGTTCCTGCGCTGCTGTTCATCCGGGCGCTTGGCATCGCGCTGGCAAAAGTTCGTGATCCGCCACTGTAACGGATTCCCCGGAGCAAGATAAGCCGGCAGAGATGCTGTCGCGGCGGCTGGCCGCATGGCCTTCGTCCTGGCGGAAAGTTCGCTCCGGAATGCCTCGTGCGACACTGCGCGAGAGGAGCCTCGACTCGAGCAAGGTAAGTTGCAGTGGGAACGGCGGCAGCCGCGAACGGGCGCGGCTCCGGAGGACTCAGGCCACCGCGCGCTGGTCCTCGTGGGCGCCGGCAGCGCCGCGCTGCAGGCTGGCCGGGTACTGCACCAGATCGACCTCGCTCACCGCCCCCGCGGCGATTCCTTCGCCATCGACCAGCAAGCGCGCACCGAAACGGCGCAGGCGGGCGCTCAGCGTCGCCAGCGACTCGCTGGCGGTGCGCGGGTCCACGCGGATGATCTGCGGTGCCAGCGCGCGCAGCAACGCCGGATCGACGGCGGGCGCCTCGCTGCCACGCAGGGCGATGCCGTAGCCGCGCGAGCGGTAGTTCCTGACGGCGGCGATCAGGTGCTCGTGGTGGCGGGGCACGCGGGCCAGGCCTGCGATGTCGATCTCGAGCGTGATTTCGTTCGGCAGCAGGCCGCAAGGTCGCAGGATCTCCTCGAAGGCGAGGCCATGGTGATCGGCAACGCCGAGCACGTGACGCGGATGCACGCTGAGCAGGAGATTGCCGCGGATCCGCTGCGTCAGGTAGTTGAGCGCGTGCAGGGTGCGCACGCGGCGGTCGAGCTGGATGAACTCGCCATCGCTCCAGGGCAGCACGAACACCGCCTCGGACGCAACGGGCCTCCCGCTCGACAGTCCGCTGACGCGCAGGCCGGCGGCGTGTCCGTGCGTCGCTCCGTTGCGCGTATCGACGATCGGCAGGAAGACCGATTCCAGGCACAGGTCGGCGAAGTGCAGTTGCACGTCCCCATGGCGGGTGGCGACGAACGGCGCCGGTGCAGGCAGGACGTCGCCCGCGCGCGCGTTGAGGTGACGGACAAGATCGGCAAGGGGCATGGTGATTCCTCTGGCTATCGAGCGCCACGCAGCTGCCGGCCGCGCGCCTCGAAAAATGCCGAAAGCTTAAACGATGAGCATCGGATGGACAAAGATTTTTTCGATCGTTCGATATGCACGGGCCGGCATCAGGGCCGGCGCCGGGAGCAGCTCGCGGCCCCTTTCATGGACCGCGAACTTGCCGGCAGGCGGGGCGCAACAGCGCCCCGTGCTCCCGCTCACCTGCGTCACGGAAGCAATCAGGCCGCTGCCAGCGCCTGTTCGAGGTCGGCGATCAGGTCGTCGATGTGCTCGATGCCGACCGACAGCCGCACCGTGTCCTCGGTGACGCCGGCCTGGGCCAGTTCGGCCGCGGACAGTTGCCGGTGCGTCGTCGACGCCGGGTGGCAGGCGAGCGACTTAGCGTCGCCGATATTGACCAGCCGGGTGAACAGCTGCAAGGCGTCCTGGAAGCGCGCGCCGCCTTCCCGACCACCCTCGACGCCGAAGGTGAGGATTCCGGAAGGGCGTCCGCCGAGATACTTCTGCGCCAGCGCGTGATCCGCGTGCCCCGGCAGGCCCGCGTAATTGACCCATTTCACCTTTGCATGAGAACTCAGGTACTCGGCGACGCGACGCGCATTGTCGGTGATCCGGTCCATGCGCAGCGGCAGCGTTTCGATTCCCTGCAGGATCAGGAAGGCATTGAACGGCGAGATCGCCGCACCCATGTTGCGCAGCGGAACGACGCGGGCGCGGCCGATGTAGGCAGCGGCGCCGAGCGCCTCCGTATAAACGACGCCGTGGTAGGAGGGATCCGGCGCGTTGAGGCGGCGGAACTTCTCCTTGTGCTCAGCCCAGGGGAACTTGCCGCTGTCGACGATCGCCCCGCCGATCGAGGTGCCGTGGCCGCCGAGATACTTTGTCAGCGAATGCACGACGATGTCGGCGCCGTGTTCGAAGGGGCGGCACAGGTAAGGCGAGGGCACCGTGTTATCGACGATCAGCGGAACGCCGTGGCGATGCGCGACTGCGGCGATCGCCTCGAAGTCGGTGATGTTGCCGAGCGGGTTGCCGATCGACTCGACGTAGACGGCCTTGGTCTTCTCGTCGATCGCCGCGGCAAACGATTCGGGATCGCGGTAATCGGCGAAGCGCACCTCGATGCCGAGCTGCGGCAGGGTATGCGCAAACAGGTTGTAGGTGCCGCCGTAGAGTGTCGCCGACGAGACGATGTTGTCACCGGCTTCGGCGATGGTCTGGATCGCGTAGCTGATCGCCGCCATCCCCGAGGCCACGGCCAGCGCGCCGATTCCGCCCTCGAGCGCGGCGATGCGCTTTTCGAGCACGTCGGTGGTCGGATTCATGATGCGCGTGTAGATGTTGCCGGCGACCTTGAGGTCGAACAGGTCGGCGCCGTGCTGCGTGTCGTCGAAGGCGTAGGAAGTCGTCTGGTAGATCGGTACGGCGACCGCCTTGGTTGTCGGGTCGGGGCTGTAGCCGGCATGGACGGCGAGGGTTTCGATTTTCATGTTCTGCTCATCGCTGATGGATAGGTGTTGCCCTTGCGGGACGAGCACGCACTCTAGCGGCGACAGCCTGCCGGGTGAAGGAAGGAATCCTGATGGGCTTATAAGCGAAAGTGTCGATGACGCCCTGCGCCGGAGCGGCATATCGTCATATCGATATCGATAATTCTTCGTTCGCCTCTGCGCCAGTCTTTCCTACAGTGACAAACCAACATCTCGCCAAGCGCCATCGAGGCGCGGGAGTCGCCGATGAGCCAAGCTACCTTCCTGCCGAGTTCCGATCCGATCGCCGCTGAACTTGCCGAGCGCGCGTCGCTACCGACGCCAGCGGCGCTGCGTCGCGCATTGCTCCAGGCGGCGCGGCCCCGCCGTGCTGGCTGGGGCGAGGACTCGCTCCCTGCCAGCGCAGGCGGAAGAGTGTGTGACCAGGGCTCGTCGTGGACGACTCCGCGGTGACGATATTGCACATGACGAGGCACGAATGTTGTCCGCCTGCCGCAGCAACGGCAGGCCATGAGTTCCGGTCCGCGTCGGCGAGCTTGCCGACCCTCCAGCGCAACGCCTTGCGCAAGATATTCGGTCGCGCCGAGTTCTCGCCGGAAGAGGTCGCGGCGCTCGGCCATCGCCGGCTGCAACAGGCCGAAGGTATCGGCAGCAAGGGGCTGACGACCATCCTGGCCTGGCTGCAGGCGCATGGTCACGCGCTGGATCAGGCACCGACGCCCCCCGCCCGCGAGACTCCCCGCAAGCGCTGTCAGGATGTCGAACAGGCGATCCGCCTGTTGCGCCGGCACGGCTACACGGTGTACAAGCCGCAGCCCCAGGAGAACACGGAAGGGCAAGGGCGATCACGCACGGCTCCATGACGCAAAAGCCCGGCAGGCCGGGCTTTTGCGTTACTTGGAGACTGCCGCGAGGGCAGCCAGTGCTAACGCGCTCTTTCGCGGCTTACGCCGCTCCCACGAAAACCTGTCCCGCGGCATTGGTCTCTCGATAGGGGTCGAGAAGGGGCAAGCCCCTCCCCGCCCTCCGAACCGTACGTGCAGTTTTCCCGCATACGGCTCTCCAGTCGGTGATTGTCCTCATCGGGATTGTCTCGCAGCAAGCCAAGCTGTGTGC
>NZ_NHRX01000019.1 GCF_016653115.1 Rhodocyclus purpureus | reverse complement strand
GAAGTCCTTCTTTGATCGCTTAGGGCTGGTGTCGCTGCTCGATACGATGCGACGACTCCAGTGTATTCAATGAACCGCCGGATGCGGAACCGCACGTCCGGTGGTGTGAGAGGGCGACGGGGGTAACTCCGTCCCCTACTCGATGCGCCCTTCGCTGCCTTGCGGCAGCTTGCGTCAGTACCCGATCAGCTTTCCGCCGACCAGCACCAGCATCGTCGCCAGGATCGGGCGCAGCACGCGGTCGGGGATCTTGCTTGAAACGTGGCTGCCGAGCCAGATGCCGGGCAGCGAGCCGACCAGCAGGCTGCCGAGCAGCGCCCAGTCCACGCTGCCGAGCATCCAGTGGCCGATGCCGGCAACCGCGGTCAGCGGCACCGCGTGCGCGATGTCCGAGCCGACGATGCGCAGCGTCGGAATGGTCGGGTAGAGGAAGAAGAGGGCGGTGACGCCGAGCGCGCCGGCGCCGACCGACGAGATCGACACCAGCACGCCGAGCACGGCGCCGGTGAGCACGGTGAGCCGCGCCGTGCGCTGCGGGTTCGGCGTGTCGCCGAAGCGGCGCCGGGCGTAATCCTGGATCTGCTTGCGGAAGACGATCGCCAGCGCGGTGAGCAGCAGCGCGATGCCGAGCGCGACCTTGATCAGGCCGACCGCACCTCCGATGCCGCCGGGGAAGAACTGGTTGACCGTGAGCAGGGTGATGATCGCCGCCGGGATGCTGCCGCTGGCGAGCTGGCGCGTGATCTTCCAGTCCACCGAGCCCTTGAGGCCGTGCGCCAGCGTGCCGGCGCCCTTGGTGATCGCCGCGTAGAGCAGGTCGGTGCCGACCGCCACCGCTGGGTGGATACCGAACAGCAGCACCAGCAGCGGCGTCATCAGCGAGCCGCCACCGACGCCGGTCAGACCGACGATGGCGCCGACGGCAAATCCGGCAACGGTATAGGCGAAATCCATGGAACTGACTCTGGCGAAAGAAGACGCGCATCGTAAACCAGGCGCTTAGCCCTTCTCAGAACGTTTTTCCATTACTTAATACGCTGAAGTTCTTAAGCGCCCACGCGGAGGCTGGCTTCTCCAGTGCGGAGTCTGACGCCGCTCCGCTCACTGCGCCGCCCAAGGCAGCGGCAAGATAACCTTCAGAACGCCGCCGGCTGGTCCGGCACTCCCGCGGATGGCGCGGCCGTGGACCGTATTTCCTCGGCAAAGCGCTGCAGCAGTGCCTCCTCCTGCACGACGAATCGTACTTCGCGCAGGTGTTCAAGCTGTCCGGCCAACTTTCTGGCGGTCCGCACCAGGATCGGCACTGCCTCGGCGGGCGGATAGGCGAAGATGCCCATCGAGATCGCGGGCACGGCGATGCGTCCGACTGCGTGTTCGTCGGCGAGTCGCAGGCTGTTCCAGAGCGCAGCGGCGAGGTTCGCCGGCGGGTCTGGATCGAAAAGATACATCGGTCCGCGCGTGTGGATGATGAGCCGGTTCGGCAGCGCGAAGGCCGCCGTCGCCACTGCCGCGCCGAGACCGAGTGGCGCCAGTTTGACGCTGCAGGGCTCGAGTTCCGGGCCTGCGGCACGATAGATCGCGCCGCACACGCCGGAGCCCGCGCGCAGGCCAGAATTCGCCGAGTTGACGATAGCGTCGCAGTCCGGCTGCCTGACGATGTCTCCAAGGACGACGGTGATCAGCAGCTGCTTCTGTTTCATGGCGTTTCTCCTCGGGCTGGCGGCACCCACGATGATAGCTATGATCCATGGCCTCCGCTCCTTGCTTGCATGGCCGCCGCCTGCCGAGCCTGTTCTGCACACCCCTCCGCCATCATCCACTGCCTTGCCGTGCAAGCTGATTGCGGATATTATGACAATCGAGTTTTGGGGTGGTGTATGAACTGCCCATACGTTCGCCATCATTGCCCCAAGCGGACCGTTCCCAGCTCTGGCCCGTATTGCCCGGAAGACCGTGATCGCCCTCGATCAACTCGAAGGACAGCCCTCGGTCGCTTTGACACTACAAGCTTTCGAAAAATGCTTGATATGACCATGGACCGTTTTACCGACGCCTATGAGGCGGCCCAAAAGGTAGTCAAGGACGAGAAGTATCCGCCCGACTGGGGCGACGTGATCATGAAGGCCAAGGCGTTGCTGGCCGGCGCCGATGGCCCGGATCCGGCCAAGGAAATGGCAGTCTCCGAGTTGCGCAGCAAACTCGTGAATGAGGGCAAGAACGCGAGCGAACTGATTGTCGCTGCCTCCAGGGAATCAGCGGTCATAAACCCCAAGCGCGCCGCCACGCTGAAGATGCTCAAGCATCTGTATCTCGCTGGCAAGACCGGTGAGCAGACCTTGTGGGTGTACTCACCGCCGAAGGTCTACACGAAGTGGGTCTACGATGAGATCGAAGGCCTGTCGGAAACGGCTATGCAGGCCAAACTCGGTGATGAAGATGAACTCTATACCGCGGACCAGCGCAAGGTCATGGCCGAGGCCGTGCAGCATGCGGCGAGGGCTTGTGGGAAGGTGCAAGCTGAACTGGGAATCAAGCCCGGCGCAAGCGAGGTCGATGCCAAGACCTTGGCGCTCGTCAGGAAGTGGTTTTTCGGTGATGCCGATCCGTCGACAAATGACATGGATGCCGCGGTCACCAAGCTCCGCAATGGCTTTCGCGACATCGCAGTGGCGTGCGGCAACGGTAAGCTGATTTTTTCCGACGAGCCGGTGTACCGCGCCAAGCCCGGAAAATGGCGAAACTTCGGGATGATCAAAACAACCGAGGCGATGATGGTTCTCTACATGATGAAAGGCTTCCTCGACGAAGCCGGCAAGCCCACGGTTGCTGAGCGCTGGCTGTGTGTGGAAACCATCATCCACGAGTTGTCGCACAAGGTCATCAAGACCGACGATTACGTTTACGATTTCCACGGATTGAAGCCCGGCAGCGACAAGTTCCCCGCTGGTGCCGGACTCGACAATGCCGACAGTTGGGGCTACTTCGCCTGCGAAGTCAGTGGCATCTTGCCGCCTGCGAACGAGGTGAGTGCCTACAGGATGCCGACCAGGGTTCTGAAGGTCTGGGGCAAATGAATGGCGTGCGTGTCGGATGAGACGTGAGTGGGTCCTTGCTGCGGCATTGCTCGGCGTGGCAGCAGCCAGTTGGGCCGACTGTTCCTTGTTGACGGCGGAGAAGCCTATGGAATATGAAAAGAGAGCCCCTTTGCCAGTGGTCGAACCCGTGGTGCACGAAGGAACGCGCTACGAAGAGGCGCAGTTCCAAAAGAGTGAAGGACTCGACCAGAACAGTGGCTACCTGGCTGCCTTCAACGTCGCGACGGGCCAGCGCAAGTGGGTCCTCAAGGTCTATGAGGTCCGCTACGACAACGACGAAGAGGGCGATGTCCAGGATGTCTTCTTCAAGAAGCTCGAGCTGGGCGCCGACGCCGAGACCCTGTATGTGACGAACGAGGAAGAACGTCGTTTTGCCGTCGACCTGGTCAGGCGTACGGTCACCGAACTGAGGCCCTAGCCACGCCGCAGCTTCGCTAGCGGAACGGCACTTCCTTGAAGCCCGACTCCTCGACCAGGATCCCTGCCGTGAGAAGCCTCGCGTCCTTGCCCTGCGCACAGATCCGGTAGGAGACGATCAGCCCGCCGGCGGCGAACAGCGTGTCGCTCTTGAGCGAGTGCGAAACCTTCATCGAGGTGCCGCCCTTGCTGATGACGCCGACGGACAGGCTGATCGCATCCTCGGTCTGCAATGCGTCGCGTACCAGTTCGCCGCGCAGCAGCGTGAACAGCAAGGTCGTCTTGCTGCCGGCGGGGACTTCGGCGAGGCGATTCAAGAGGCTGCCAAACTCGTCGAGCACCGTGCTGGCCTTGTCGCCCAGCGCGGCCAATTCCGTTTTTTGCTGCAGCAGTGCTTCAAGCCGGCGTGCGTAAGCCGACTCGTAGTGCGCGTCGAGCAGGCGGTCCAGTTCGCCTGCGGGGTAACGCAGGTTGTCCGAGGCGCATTGCGCGGCGACCAGATCGAGCAGCACGTCGTCGGACAAGTCCGCAATCGTGTAGGCCAGGTTGCGGTCGCTGCGGAAGATCCTGGCGGCTTCCCCGGCCAGCGTCAGCAGCGAGCCGGCGGCAGCGACACCCGTTGCCAGGGTCAGCACCCTTTCCCGGCTCTCCTGTTCCGGGAGCAGGGCGCGTACCCTCGACTCCAGCGCCGCCAGCAGGATGTCCTCGCGCACGAAGGCGTGCACGGCGGCCGTGTCCGCATCGGCGAGGACGACCAGAGGCCTCCTGACGCCGGCGACGCTCGTCCGCGCGTTTTCCGTCAGTTCGGCGAGCCGGGCGGCGATGGCGGTGCAGGCTTCGGCCGTCCGCGCAGTGACGTGAAACTTGTCACGCTCGCTGTCACTGACGCTCAACTCGCCTTTCCTCGCTTCGGCGGCCAGCAGTGAAAACGCGGACTTGATCACTTCGTTCTGCGAGTTCAGCAACTTGTTCCAGTCCTCGCGCGGTTTTTCTTCGGCGCCTTGCTGCGCCTCCCGGGGCTTGTCGTCGGCGGGAGCGGTGTTATCGTCGGACATGAACGGAACTCCTCAAAATTCTGGAACCGGAAAGGGGTTTGCCGGGTCTGTGCGCCATGGCTCTCTCGACGGGAAGCATCGCGGCGCGCCGACAGTCTGGATGATACGTCATGAGCATGGCTGGTGGTGGTGGCCGATGAAATGGCGAACGCAATCCTGCGCGAGCCGACTATCATTAGCGTGAAACGTGGAACAATTTCGTGAAACATCGGCCGACCTGCTATGCCGAAGTCGTCGCGATCAGCAGCTCGTCAGTTGGGGAGGCCGCGAAACTGGAAGAACGAACTGGATTGCCACGGCGCTACGCGCCTCGCAATGACGGCATTCGAATGGCGATCTTTCATGTTCAGGGGGACACGACTCGCCATGATCGTTACCGTGAGAGAGCTGCGTGGGCTGTCGCTGATTCGGGGCTGCCCGCCCTCCCACGGCATGCCGAAGCCGCGCGAGTGTTGTGCATGGGGGCGGCGGCAGCCGCCAAAGAGCGAGTTTCAGGGCAGGGACCGCGTGACGTCTGCACGTCGCTCGGAGTGGATTGCGACAGACCGGAGCACGTGACGTTTCACGAACGGGTTCCACGTTTGACGCGACAGCGAGGACAAAGATGGCACATTCCAGGCAGGCCCTACCGGCAGTCACCGTTGCCGCCATCGGCGTGGTTTTCGGCGACATCGGCACCAGTCCGCTCTACGCGCTGAAGGAGATCTTCAGCGGCCACCATCCGCTACCGGTGACCCCAGACAACATCCTCGGCATGTTGTCGCTGGTGTTCTGGGCGATCATGCTGCTCGTCTCGTTCAAGTACGTCGCACTGATCATGCGTGCCGACAACCGTGGCGAGGGCGGGTCGCTGGCTCTTCTGGCGCTGCTCACGGAGAAGGCGACCAGCCCGCGGCTGGCGGGGGCCGTCACTTTGCTCGGCATCTTTGCCGCTTCGCTCTTCTTCGGCGACAGCATGATCACGCCGGCGATCTCGGTTCTCTCGGCCGTCGAGGGGTTGGCGATCATCTCGCCGGCCTCAAGCGCTTTCGTCATCCCGGTCACGATCGCGGTCCTGGCCGGGCTCTTCCTCGTCCAGAAGCACGGAACCGGTGCGGTCGGGCTCTTCTTCGGCCCGGTCATGCTCGCCTGGTTCGGCGTCCTCGGCGCGCTCGGCGTGCACGAGATCCTCGTCAACCCCGGCGTGCTGCGCGCGCTCGACCCGCTGGCCGCAGTGCACTTCGTCGTCAATCAACCGGGTCTCGCCTTCCTCGCGCTCGGCTCGGTGGTGCTTGCCGTCACCGGCGGCGAGGCGCTGTATACCGACATGGGACACTTCGGCCGTTTCCCGATCCGGCTGGCCTGGTTCGGTTTCGTCCTGCCGGCACTCGTGCTCAACTACTTCGGGCAGGGCGCGCTCCTGCTCAGCGAGCCGGCGGCGATCGACAGCCCCTTCTTCCGCCTGGGGCCCGACTGGGCGATGATCCCGCTGGTGATGCTGGCGACGATGGCTACCGTGATCGCCTCGCAGGCGGTCATTTCCGGCGCCTTCTCGGTCGCGCGCCAGTCCATCCAGATGGGGCTGCTGCCGCGCATGCAGATCGTGCACACCTCGGGCAAGGAGGAGGGACAGATCTACGTCCCCTTCGCCAACTGGATGCTCTTCCTGGCTGTGATCGCGCTGGTCCTCGGCTTCAAGAGTTCGTCGAACCTGGCGGCGGCCTACGGCATCGCCGTCACCGGCACGATGATGATCGACACCGTCCTGATCGCCTTCGTGATGGCCCTGCTGTGGCGCTGGAACAGGCTGCTCAGCTTCGCCATTGCCGGAACGCTGCTGGCGGTCGACCTCGCCTTCTTCGCTGCCAATGCGATCAAGATCCCCGACGGTGGCTGGTTCCCGCTGGCGATGGGCGTGGCCGGCTTCGCCGCACTGACGACCTGGCGGCGCGGCCGCCGTCTCGTCGCCGAGGAGATCGCCAAGCAGAGCATCCCGATGCAGGCCTTCATCGACGCGATCGACGACGTCCATCGCGTCTGCGGCACTGCGGTCTTCCTGACCAGCTCGCAGGAAGGCGTCCCGCACGCGCTGCTGCATAACCTGAAGCACAACCAGGTGCTGCACGAGCGCGTCGTCCTGCTGACCGTCCGCACGACCGATGCGCCCTACGTCGATGATGCCGAGCGCGTCAGCCTGCAGCGCATGGACAAGGGCTTCATGCGCATCGTCGTCCGCTACGGCTTCATGGAAAGTCCCGACGTGCCGCGCGCGCTCGCACTGTGCGCAGCGTTCGGCGAGCGTTTCGAGCTGATGGAGACGACTTTCTACCTGTCACGCGAGACCATCCTGCCGTCGATGGCGCTCGGCATGTTGCCGCTCCGTGCGCGCCTGTTCGCGCTGATGTCGCGCAATGCGATCAGTGCCAGCGATTTCTTCAAGATTCCGACCAACCGGGTGGTCGAGCTGGGAACGCAGTTGATCATCTGAGCACGAGTCGGCGCAGCGCCAGGTGACGCTCTTCCCGAGTAGTGACTCGACCGCGCTGGCGGCGAGCGGCCGCATCAGGTGGAATCCTTGCAGCAGGTCGCAACCGAGCGCGCCCAGAGTGTGTGCCTGCTCCTCGTTTTCGATCCCCTCGGCGATCGTGCGCATTCCCAGTTCGTGCGCCAGCTCGACGACGACGGCGACGACCCGTTCGTCACGTTTGCTCTCGTGCATGACATTGACGAATTTGCGGTCGATCTTGATCGAGGTGGCCGGCAGGCTGCGCAGATAGGCGAGCGACGAGTAGCCGGTGCCGAAGTCGTCGATGGCGATCGAGACACCCAGCGCGCGCAGTTCGTGCATGATCGCCATCGACTTGTCGGTATCCTGCATGAGGACGCTTTCGGTCAGTTCGAGGCACAGGCAATGCGGCGCGAGCGCGTGCCGTTCGAGTGCTGCCGCCACCGTCGTGACCAGTCGCGGATCGGCGAGCTGATGCGCCGAGAGATTCACTGCGACATGGATGGCCGGTGCTTCCGGGTGGCTGTCGCGCCAATGCCGCAACTGCCGCAGCGCCTCGTCGAGGACCCAGTAGCCGATCGGGACGATGAGGCCGGTTTCCTCGGCGATGGGGATGAATTCCTCCGGGGAAATCTGTCCCAACTCCGGATGCTTCCAGCGCAGCAGCGCTTCCACCCCGCGTATCCGGCGATCGTCGGCAGCGAACAGTGGCTGATAGAGCAGTTCGAGTTCGCCGCGTCGCTCGCTCGCGCGCAGGTCCCGCGCCAGCGCCAGCTTCTTCAGCAGGCGCGCGCGCAGCGGCGTGTCCAGGCGTTCCAGGCGGGCGCGTCCCTTTTCCTTGGCCTGATGCATCGCCGCGCCGGCATCGCGGAGCAGTTCGTCGGCGGAAGATTGACCGTTGCCGACCACCAGCCCGGCGCTTGCCGTCAGTTCGTGTGCGCGGCCACCGATCATGAACGGCTGCGCGAAGACGAACTGCAGTCGGCTGGCCACGGCCATTGCCTGCTCCTCGCCCGTCAGCCCGTCCACGAGCACGACGAATTCGTCGCTGCCGAAATGGGCGACCGTATCGGTGTTCTTGACCGCGGCGGAGAGCCGGCGCGATATCCTGACGAGTAGCTTGTCGCCGATCCCGTGCCCGAGCGAGTCGTTGATGTGCTTGAAATGGTCGATGTCGATGCAGATGAGCGCGAGCTGCGTCGAATTGCGCTGCGCACGGATCAGCGCACGCTGGAGCCGGTCCATGAACAACGCCCGGTTCGGCAGGTGGGTCAGTCCGTTGTGCAGGGCGCGATGCGCCAGCGCTTCTTCAGCGGCCTTGCGCCGCGAGATGTCGTGGGCATTGATGACGATGCCGCCGATCGCCGCGTCGGCGCTGAGGTTGAGCGCCTGCGCCAGAAACCAGTGCCATTGGCCGTCCGCATGCTGCAGGCGGTGATCGGGGATGGCGATTGCCTCGCCGGGTGACGACGCGGCCCGGCGCAGCGCCGCGCTGACCAGTTCCCGGTCGTCGGCGTGCACGGCATCGAGGTAGCTGCGGCCGAGCCAGGCGTCTTCCTGCCAGCCGAGGAGGTAGGGCGTCGACGGACCCAGGTAGCTCAGCGTGGCCCCGTCTGCCAGGATCATCACCACGTCGGCGGAGTGACTCACCAGCGTTCGGAAGCGCGCCTCGCTCCGCGACAGGGCCTGCATTGCCTCGCGCCTTATCTGCGCGCCGACGATGATGTCGGCGACCGAGCGCAGCAGCTGGATCGCCGCCGGCGACCAGGTGCGCTGCGTGCGCACCGAATCGAAGCCGATGAAGCCGCGTACGCGTTCGGCAGCGAGCAGCGGCACGACGATCAGCGACTGGACGTGCTGCGCGCCGAGGATCTCCCGCTCGACGGCCCGCTCCGGCGGCAGGTCCGCGACCACGGGGATGTAGATGGGCTCGCCCTTTTTCAGACTCGGCATCCAGAACGCGATGCTGTCGATCGGCAGCCCCTGGAGATTGTCGATTTCACGCGTGATGCCGGGTGCGCACCACTCGTGGGTATTGTCGAGGAACTGGCCGGAGGGGCGGATGAGGAACAGGTAGCTGCGATCGACCCCGGCGAAGCTGCCGATCGAAGCGAGGGTGGCGTCGATGGCGCCGTCCAGGCTGTCGCAGGTCAGGTCGGCGAAACGGCGCAGGGTTCCGCTCATCAACTCCAGCAGCCCGACCAGTTCGGAGATGTTCTCGACGTTCGAGATCAGTTGTGCTTCGTGCTTCATGGGCGGGCGAAGATTCGTTCGATGAGAGGAAAATAACGATGTCGGGCGTGCCGGTCAAACGCCGGCGCAGTGCTCAGGACTGCGGCGGGGACTCGCCGCCTTCCATTTCGGCACGGAGCGCGCGCGAGAAGGCTTTCCAGGCGTCGCCGCCGTGGCTCTCGATCCCCTCGCCGGCGCTCTCCGTCATTGTCTTCAGCATCAGTCCGGCCAGCCCGAACAGGTCGACCTTGGTCCTCAACTCGGGATCGCCGTGCCCGGCGGCGACCTTCTTCACGTCATCCTGCAGGTGGTCGAGCGCCTCGCGCGCCAGTGCGCGGACCCGGGCCTCGTCCTTCCAGTCGATGCCGAGGATGATGCCCTTGCGCTCGATCTCGAGTTCGATCTCGCGGGTGTCCTGCGGGTAGTTTTCAAATCCGGACATGTCGCTTTCCTCCGTCCTTGTCTGCCGCCTCAGCGGCCACAGGCCGCCGCAATGATGCGCGCGGTCTTCGCCTCGTCGAGGCCGGCATGGCCGCCCAGCGCCGAGTTTCCGTGGTCGCGCAGCGCCTGCATGATCCTGGCCGTGGCTTCGGGGTCGGCGACTTCGGTGTCGCGCAGATGCACGGGCATGCCCAGGGCACGGTACAGGTTCTCGATTGCAGAAATTGTCTCCTCCGCGCTCGCCCCTGCCAGCCCGAAGACTTTCCTGCCCATCTGCTCCAGCTTGGCGCGTTTGGCATCGATGGTTTCGCGCAGCAGCCAGGGTTGGATGATCGACAGGGTGCGGCCGTGGTCGACACCGTAGAGCGCGGTGAGTTCGACGGCCATCCGGTGCGTCGCCCAGTCCTGCGGCACGCCGACGCCGATGATCCCGCCCAGCGCCTGGTTCGCCGCCCACATCAGGTTCTGCCGCCAGACGGGATCCTGGCGCTCGGCGAAGGTTTCGGCCAGGGTCTTCAAGGCGCCGAGCACCGCCTCGGCGTAGCCGTCCTGCACCAGCGCGCCGACGGGAAAGGTCAGGTATTGTTCGCAGACATGGACGAAGGCGTCCACGAGGCCGTTCTGCAGTTGCCGGTCGGGCAGGCTGGCCATCACCTGCGGATCGAGGATGGCGAAGCGCGGGCGCGCCGGCGGGGCGTAGAAGACGCGTTTCTCGCGCGTGGCGGCGCGGGTGACGACCGCAGCGCTGTTCGACTCGGACCCGGTCGCCGGCAGCGTCAGCACGACGCCGACCGGCAGTGCCTGCTGAGGCACGTGCCTGCCGCTGACGATGTCCCAGCCGTCCCCCGCGTAGCCGGCGGCGCAGGCGACGTACTTGGCGCCGTCACTGACCGAGCCGCCACCGACGGCGAGGATGAAGTCCACGCCTTCGGCGCGGACCATCTCGACCGCCCGCGTCAGCGTCTCCAGGGTCGGATTGGCCTCGACGCCGCCGAACTCGACCCACGCATGCGCGGACAGCGCCTGCGTCACCTGCTCGTAAATGCCGTTTCGTTTTATCGAACCGCTGCCGTAGAGCAGCAGGACCCGGGCGTCACCCGGGATCAGTTCACCGAGCGCGGCGAAACTGTCGGGACCGAAGTGAATTCGCGTCGGGTTATGGTAGGCGAACTGGAACAGGTGGGGCATGGAACTCTCCTCGAACACGTCGGCTGCGGCAGCCCCGCACGGCGTGCAATGCATTGTCCATCGTGAAAACGACGCCCGCGGCGACAGCCGTGGCGGACGGCATGTTTTATTGCCATGC
The DNA here is from genome assembly GCF_016653115.1 of Rhodocyclus purpureus. Taxonomy (GTDB): domain Bacteria; phylum Pseudomonadota; class Gammaproteobacteria; order Burkholderiales; family Rhodocyclaceae; genus Rhodocyclus; species Rhodocyclus purpureus. The sequence goes on along the minus strand of NZ_NHRX01000019.1, from coordinate 86,969 downwards.
TTTGTCGTATTTGCACGAGCTCTCTTGATCTAAGTCATTCTTTTGTGCCCACATCACGAGGACAATCGCGCCCGACTCGTAGACGACGTCAGCGCAGGTTTCGTAACACATTCATCGATGTGGGGGGTTCAAAAAATGCAGCAACAGCAGCACGTAGAAACAAAAATCGTGATGGCGGATCCGACCGCCCTCGGCGTTTTCGGCCTGGCCATGGTCACCTTCGTCGCCGCAACGGCCAAGTTGCACTGGACCAACGGGGTTACCTTCCTGATTCCGTGGGCGATCTTCCTCGGCTCGCTCGCCCAGATCTGGGCGTCGACCATCGATTTCAAGAAGAACAACTACTTCGGCGCCGTCGTCCTCGGCGCTTACGGCCTCTTCTGGATGGCGGTGGCCCTGCACTGGGCGATCTCGCTCGGCTGGTTCGGCGCGATCGACATGAGCAAGGCCGACCCGCGGCAGTTCGGCGTCGCCTGTTTCGGCTACTTCATCTTCTCGCTGTTCGTGATGGTAGCGGCTTTCGAGGTGAACAAGGCCTTCGCGGCGATGCTGGTGCTGATCAACATCCTGCTGCCGTCGCTGGCGCTGGCCTCGTTCGGTATCGCACCTGAACTGTGCGGCGTCCTCGCTGCATGGTCCGAGATGGCCATCGGCCTGATCGGCTTCTACTCCGCCGGTGCGATCTTCCTGAACAGCTTCTTCGGTCGTGTCGTCCTGCCGCTCGGCGCGCCGTTCGGCTTCATCAAGAAGGGCACCGCGCAGCAGATCGCCGCTGCCGCCGGCGTGAAGGCCTGATCCACAGCAACTGCTGACACGCTTCAGCAAAAACCCGCCCCCGGCGTCAGCCGGAGGGTGGGTTTTTGTTTTTGAGGGTGGTGGCTTACGCTTCGCCAAGGATCATGACGAGTCGTGCCCCCCTGAGCACTGAACGCAGCCATTCGCTGCCGTCATTGCGAGGCGCATAGCGCCGTGGCAATCCAGTTCGTTCTTCCAGTTTTGCGGACTCGCCAACTCGGGCGACCCGACAGCAGCCCTTGCACTGGATCGCCATGCCCTTCGGGCTCGCGATGACGCGTCGCTACCCCGTCATTGCGAGGCGCGTAGCGCCGTGGCAATCCAGTTCGCTCTTTCGCGGCTGACGCCGCGAAAAACCCTCATGGCACGGGCCTGTCGTGGGAGGGCCGTAAGGCCCGAAGCGGAATGCAACAATTCTAGACCTGACCCCGGGTGTGGACCCCGGGTGTGTAGCACCGGTCGATCGTGGGAGGGCCGTAAGGCCCGAATGCGTGGCGTTCACGCTGCCGGGCGGCGGGCAAGCAGGGCGTCGAGCTTTCTCGCGAAGGCGTGGGCGTCGGCAGCGGAGAAGGCCGCCGGGCCGCCGGTATCGGTGCCGCTGCTGCGCAGCTCATCCATGAAGTTGCGCATCGTCAAGCGTTCCTGGATGTTGTGCGCATCGAGCAGTTCGCCGCGCGGATCGAGGACGCGCGCGCCCTTGGCGATCGCCTGCGCAGCGAGCGGCACGTCGCCGGTGATGACGAGATCGCCGGCGACGGCCTGGTCGGCGATGTGGCGGTCGGCAACGTCGAAACCCGACGGCACCTGCAGCGCGCGGATCCACGGCGACGGCGGCACGCGCAGCATGCGGTTGGCGACGAGGATCAGCGGCACCTGCGTGCGCCGGGCGGCACGGAAGAGGATGTCCTTGATGACGACTGGACAGGCGTCGGCGTCGACCCAGATGTTCATTGCGGAGAGGAGAAAGGCGCTGAAGGTGGAGCGCTACAATACCACTACGCCCTGCGCCCGGAACCCGCCATGCGCTACCTCATCCCTCCAGAAGAAGTCGAGATCACCGCGATCCGCGCGCAGGGCGCCGGCGGGCAGAACGTGAACAAGGTGTCCTCCGCCGTGCACCTGCGCTTCGACATCACCGCCTCCTCCTTGCCCGAGGCGATCCGCGCGCGGCTGCTCGCGCTCGACGACCAGCGCATCAGCAAGGACGGCGTCGTCGTCATCAAGGCGCAGGCCTTCCGCAGCCAGGAAAAGAACCGCGCCGAAGCGCTCGCGCGGCTCGAAGAACTGATCGCCAGGGTTGCCACGCCGCCGAAAACGCGGCGCCCGACCAAGCCGACGCGGGCCTCGGTCGAGCGCCGCCTCGCCGGCAAGGCGCGCCGCGCGCAGCTGAAGGCAGGGCGGCGCGGAGGGGAGTGAGGTGAAACTGCAGGCCGGGAAGTCCTCGATTCGGGCCTTACGGCCCTCCCACGGTCGCTTGCGGCAGCGGCTGTGGGAGCGGCGGCAGCCGCGAATGTGCGCGTGCGCTTACCCGCCGGCTCAAGGCGCACGCGTGCCGGGCGGGCGCAGCTCGTAGCTGAACTCGACCGACGACTGCTCCTCGACGGTGACGCGCAGCTGGCGCGGACCGGGTCGGTCGTCGGGGCCGACCGTCCATTCGCCGAAAATGCGTCCGCCGACGGGGACGAGCTGGCGCTGGCCGAGCAGGCGACGGCGCTCGAAGGTGATGGTCTCGTGGTCGCCGGCCTTGACCGGCGCTCCGGCAAGCAGCGCTTCCTCGCGCACCGAGACGCTGCGCCGCGGGCTGCGTACTTCGAGCACCCAGCCGTAGCGTTGGCCCGGAACGAGTGGGATGACCTCGCCCGGCGAGAAGACCCGTTCCTCGTCCTCGCCGGTCGTGAACACGCCGAACTCGGCGCTGACGATGTCCACCGGCGCCGCCGCGAATGACGCTCCGGCAGCCAGAAGTTGCAGCAGCAGGAGCAGCGGCAGCAGGATCTTGCGCAGCATCATTCCCTCCAGCCCGGCGTTTCGACTGCGTCCACCGGCAGCGCGGTCTTGTCGACGACGCGGCGCAGCACGAAGCTCGAATGCACCCCGGTGACGCCCGGGATGCGCGTGATCCGGTTGAGCAGGAGCTCCTGGAAGTCGTCCATGTCGCCGACGACGACCTTCAACTGGTAGTCGGCGTCCTGGCCGGTGATGAGCAGGCATTCGAGCACCTCGGGGATGGCTGCCACTGCCGTCTCGAAGCCCTCGAAGCGCTCGGGCGTGTGCTGGTCCATCGAGATGTGGATGAGAACGGTCAGCGTCAGCCCGAGCTTGCGCGCGTCGAGCAGCGCGCGGTAGGCGGTGATGAGCCCCGCATCTTCGAGCGCGCGCACGCGGCGCAGGCAGGGCGAGGGCGACAGGCCGATGCGCTCGGCGAGCTCCTGGTTGCTGATGCGGCCGTCCTCCTGCAGCAGCTGCAGGATCCGCCGGTCGTAGCGGTCGAGTTGCACTGGATTGCCCATGGTCTTTCTGTTTTGGTAGATTGTATTATTAAAAATCTAGTAATAGCAATTTTATTCCAAAAGTCATGATTTTCAGGCGCAACAACGCAAGCACCTGCCGGCCGCTTCTGCGTAACATGTGTCCTGTCAGTCGCCACCGCGCCAACGCTTTCAGGAGTCCGCCATGTTGCAGCAACCCGCCCGCAAATACCAAGCCTTCCCGCCCGTCAATCTCGTCGACCGGCAGTGGCCGAACCGCGTCATCGAGCGCGCGCCGATCTGGATGAGCACCGACTTGCGCGACGGCAACCAGTCCCTGTTCGAGCCGATGGACGTCGAGCGCAAGATGCGCCTCTTCCACACGCTCTGTGCTATCGGCTTCAAGGAGATCGAGGTCGCCTTCCCGTCGGCCTCGCAGACCGACTTCGACTTCGTGCGCAGCTTGATCGAGGGCGGCCACATCCCGGAGGACGTCAGCATCATCGTGCTCACGCAGGCGCGCGAGCACTTGATCCGGCGCACCATGGAAGCCGTGCGCGGCGCCCGCCGCGTGATCGTCCATGTCTATAACGCCACCTCGAAGCCCTTCCGCGAGTTCGTCTTCGGCATGAGCCGCGCGGAAGTGGTCGACATGGCCGTCGCCGGCGTCCGCCTCGTGCGCGAGCTCGCCGCGCAGCAGCCCGACACCGAATGGCAGCTCGAATACAGCCCGGAGACCTTCACCGCGACCGAACTCGACTTCGCGCTCGAAGTCTGCGACGCGGTCAGCGCGGCCTGGGGGGCGACCCCCGAGGACAAGGTGATCCTCAACTTGCCGACGACGGTCGAGGTGACGACGCCCAACGTCTACGCCGACCAGATCGAGTGGATGCATCGCCATCTCGCGCGCCGCGACAGCGTCATCATCAGCTTGCACCCGCACAACGACCGCGGCACCGCCGTTGCCGCCGCCGAGTTGGGTTTGATGGCCGGCGCCGACCGCGTCGAGGGCTGCCTCTTCGGCAACGGCGAGCGCACCGGCAACGTCGATTTGGTCACCCTCGCGCTCAACATGTACACGCAGGGCGTGCATCCCGGACTCGACTTCTCCGACATCAACGGCGTCGCGCGCACGGTCGAGGCCTGCACCCAGTTGCCTATCCACCCGCGCCACCCCTATGTCGGCGACCTCGTGTTCACGGCCTTCTCGGGCTCGCACCAGGACGCGATCAGGAAGGGCTTCGCCGCGCAGGAGGACGACGCCGTTTGGGCCGTCCCCTACCTCCCGATCGACCCGGCCGACCTCGGCCGCAGCTACGACTCGGTGATCCGCGTGAACAGCCAGTCGGGCAAGGGCGGCGTCGCCTGGTTGCTCGAGAACGAATGCGGCATTGCCTTGCCGCGGCGCTTGCAGGTCGAGTTCTCGTCGGTCGTGCAGTCGCTCACCGAGCGCGTCGGCGGCGAGGTCAGCGCCGGGGACATCTGGGGCTTGTTCGCCGGGACCTACCTCGAAGACGACGACGCGCTCGCCCATGTCGAGCACCACCTCTTCGAGCGCGGCGAGCGGCAGGGGATCCGCCTCACGCTGAAGGTCGACGGCGAGGTGCGGCAGCTCTCCGGCGAGGGCAACGGCCCGATCGACGCCGCCGTCCATGCCTTGCGCGCGCTCGGCTTCGACTTGCAGGTGCGCAGCTTCGAGGAACGCTCGCTCGGCCCGAGCGAGGACGGCGGCAACGCGCGCGCCTGCGCCTTCGTCGAAGTGTCCGCGCCCGGCCTCAAGGGCGACCGCTACGGTGTCGGCATCGACGGCAACATCGTCACCGCGTCGATCCGCGCACTCGTGAGCGCCGCGCGACGGGTCGGCCGGCAGCAGGTCGATACCCGCGCCGCGGCCTGAAGTCGTTGAGTGGGCTGAGGAGGGCTCCTGCGGGCCTCCTCATACCAGGAAATTCCCGGTCAGCGCCACCCAGTAAGGGGCGCCGACCGGCTCGATGCCCTTCCCGGCATCGAGCCATGGCTGCCGACCCAGACAGCGAGCAGCGGCGCATCAGTCCTTCCTGGTGCCGGCCTTGGGGATGGTCAGCATGATCGAGATGATCGCGGCGAGGATCAGGAAGACGTTGAATGCCAGCGCGATCATCGCGGCTTGACGGACCGCCAGATTATCCTGGCGTCCGACGAAGGTGATCACCCCTTCCAGCCAGTTGATGCTTTCCGGATTGGCGCTCAGGGCCGTGAAGATGGCGGCGGAGATGGCAACCCCGAAGGCAGCACCGAGCGACGAGGCCATCTTGTAGATGCCGGCACCGGAACCGGCCTGGGCAGGCGGCAGGGCGGACAGCGCTGCATCGGTGGAGGGGGTGGCGTAGAAGGCCAGACCGACGCCGAACAGCGTGTAACCGATCACTGCCAGCACCTTGTAGTCGGCCAGCATGAGGTTGGCCGGCGACAGCAGGACGATCGACAGACCGGTGATCAGGCAGCCCCAGATCATCGGCTTGCGCGCCCCGAAGCGTTGCAGCAGCTTCTCGCCGACGCGGATGAAGGCGATGATCGCGATCGCGTAACCCAGGGTCAGCGCACCGGCTTGCTGGGCGCTCATGTCGCCGCCGCGTTGCACCAGTTGCAGCGAGACGAGCAGCGTGCCGGCGACACCGTTGAGCAGGAAGTTGGAGAGGGTGGCGCCCCGGTAGGTCGGGTTGCGGAAAAGCGTGAAGTCCACGAAGGCCCGGGCCGCCCGCGACTCGATCCTGAAGAACAGGGTGGCGAAGACCGCGGCGGTCGCGGCCAGACTGAGGATGAACGGGCTGCTCCAGCCGAACTTGTTGCCCTGAGTGACGAAGAGCTGCAGTGCCACCATGGCAATCATGAAGGTCAGCACGCCGGCAAGGTCGAACTTGTAGTCACCCCGGCTTTCAGCTTTGCTTTCCGGCGTGCCCTTGATCATCGCCATGCCGATCAGCGAAACGACGATCGAGGCGAAGAAGATGTAACGCCAGCCGAAGTTCTCCGCCATCATGCCGCCGAACAGCGAGCAGACGCCGGAACCGCCCCAGGAGCCGATCGACCACAGGCTCACCGCCCGCTGTCTGGCCGGACCATCCCAGTAGGTCTTCACCAGCGCCAGGCTGGCCGGCATGATGCAGGCCGCCGACAGGCCCTGCAGCGCGCGGCCGACAAGCAGGAAGGCGGTCGCCAGATCGCCGGCGGGCGCCAGGCCGATCAGCAGCGAGCCGACCATGTTCAGGATGAAACCGGCCTGCACGACCTTGACGCGGCCGAAGCGGTCGGCGATGCCGCCGATGACGACGATGAAAATCCCCGAGAACAGTGCCGTGATGGCCACGGCGATGTTCATCATGCTGGCGTCGAGGCCGAGATCCCTCTGCATGTCCGGCGCCACGTTCAAGGTGGTTTGCGCGAACAACCAGAAGGCGATCACGCCCATGATGATGCCGTACAGCAGCTTGTCGTTGCCCTTGTAAGGGATGGGCGCCCCTATCGCGAGTGTGCTCATGGTCTCCTCCTGAATATGACCTGGTGCTTTCGATAACTTGCAGCTGGATTCTAGGAGTTCACGGGGATCACCGAAGACGACATATTTCTTTGGGTGATGAGCGATGGCGGTCACCGGATGCGGTTTTCCGGCCGCCGTTAGCGTCGCCACGGGTGCCGGGCGGCTTGCCCTTGCCGGGCTCGTGCAGGGCGTTGGCGGCTGCCGAGGCGAGCGGCAAGCTTGCACCGGGAGGATGCGCGTCGGCCGCCGATGCGGCATCATCTCGCCCGGTTCCGTTCCTCTGCGAGTTTCGTGATGAAGAAGAAGCTATGTCCCTGCTATTCCGGCCTGCCCTATGCCGACTGTTGCGGCGTCTTTCATTCCGGCATGCCGGCGCCCGACGCCGAGAAGCTGATGCGCTCGCGCTACTCGGCGTACGCCTTGCGCCTGGCCGACTACGTGCTGGCGACCTGGCACCCGTCGACGCGGCCGGAGTCGCTCGGCTTCGAGCAGGGGCGGCAGCCGAAGTGGCTCGGTCTCGAGGTGCGCCGGCACGTGCCGGATGGCGACCGCGCCGAGGTCGAGTTCGTCGCGCGCTTCCGCGCCGGCGGACCGACGCAGCAGATGCGCGAGACGAGCCGCTTCGTGCGCGAGGACGGGCGCTGGTGTTACGTGGACGGGGACGTCGGCGCGTAGCTGGTGAGTGTCGGGTTACGCTGCGTTAATGATCATGGCGAGTCGTGCCGTCCCTGAGCATGAAACGCAGCCATTCGCTGCCGTCATTGCGAGGCGCGTAGCGCCGCGGCAATCCAGTTCGTTCTTCTGTACTTGCGGCGTTCCAGATAGACGCGAGTGAATCTGGAACTGCCCCACGAACTGCATCGCCCCGCCATGCGGGCTCGCGATGACGAGTCGCTATCCCGTCATTGCGAGGCGCGTAGCGCCGTGGCAATCCAGTTTGTTCTTCTGTACTTGCGGCGGTCCATATAGGCGCGAGTGAATCTGGAACTGCCCCACGAACTGGATCGCCACGCCCTGCGGGCTCGCGATGACGAGTCGCTATCCCGTCATTGCGAGGCGCGTAGCGCCGTGGCAATCCAGTCCGTTCTTCTGTACTTGCGGCGTTCCAGATAGACGCGAGTGAATCTGGAACTGCCCCACGAGCTGGATCGCCGCGCCCTGCGGGTCGCGATGACTATTCCCTATCCCGTCATTGCGAGGCGCGTAGCGCCGTGGCAATCCAGTTTGTTCTTCTGTATCGCACTGGGAGGGCCGGAAGGCCCGAATCGGGGCCTGCCCTGCTGCGCGCTCAGCCGAGCGCGCGACCGACGATCTCGCTGACGTCGCGCGACAGGCTGGCGTTGCCGGCGAGCCGTTCCAGGGCCTGCCGCGCGTGCGCCTGGCGGCCGGCGTCGAAGCGCCGCCAGCGGTCGAAGGCGCGCGCCAGGCGCGCCGCCACCTGCGGGTTGATCGCGTCGAGCGCCAGCGTCTGCTCGGCCATGAAGCGGTAGCCGGTGCCGTCGGCCGCGTGGAAGCGGACGTGGTTGGCGCCGAAGCCGCGCAGCAGCGAATAGACCTTGTTCGGGTTGCGCAGGTCGAAATCGCGGTGCTTGGTCAGCCGGCGCACGACCGAGAGGGTGTCCGGGCGCCTGCTGGTCGCCTGCACCAGCAGCCACTTGTCGATCGCCAGCGCTTCCTTCTGCCAGCGCGCGTGGAACTCGGCGAGGGCAGCCGCCGCTTCCGGGCGGTCGTGGTGCGCGAGCAGCGCCAGCGCCGCGTACTGGTCGCTCATGTTGTCGGCGGCGGCGAACTGGCGCGCGGCGAGCGCGCAGCCGGCGTCGGGGTCGGCAGCGGTGATCAGGTCGAGGCAGAGGCTGCGCAGGGCGCGGCGGCCGGCGTCGGCGGGCAGGGGCCGGTAGGGGCCGCTCGGGGCGAGTTTTTCGTAGAGGGTTTCGAGGCGTTCGCGCAGGCGTTGGCCGAGGAAGGCGCGCAGTCCCATGCGCGCGGTGAACAGCGCGTCGGGGTCGACCACCGCCATTTCTTCGGCGAGCGTCGCTTCCGAGGGCAGCGCCAGCGCTTCGGCGGCGAAGGCCGGGTCGCCGCCAGGGGCGAGCGCCGAGTCGAGGATGCGTGCGGCGGCGACGGCGAAGCTGTCCGGCCATTCGTCGGCGACCGTCGGTTCTGAGGCGGAGCGCGCGGCGGCACCGAGAAGCAGTCGCGTCGCCAGCTGCTGACCGGCTTCCCAGCGGTTGAACGGGTCGCTGTCGTGTGCCATGCGCTGAGCGAGTTCGACGTCGGGCTGCGCGAAGTCGAGGTGCACCGGCGCCGAGAAGCCGCGCAGCAGTGAGGCGACCGGCGGCGCGTCGATGTCCGCGAAGACGAACTGCTGGCTGCTTTCCTTGAGCAGCAGCGTGCGCGTGGTCGGCGCCTCGTGTTTTTCCTCGCCGGAAAGGCGCAGCGGCAGGTCGGCCCCGTCCGGCCCGAGCAGGCCGACGACGACCGGGATGCACAGCGGCTCGGCGGCTGCGTCATCCGGCATCGACTGCGTCAGCGTCAGGACATAACGGCGCGCCTGCGCGTCGTATTCGCCGCAAGCCTTGAGGCGCGGCGTTCCGGCGCGTTCGTACCAGCGCATGAACTGCTTGAGGTCGGCACCGTTGGCGTCGGCCATCGCCGCGACGAAGTCCTCGCAGGTGACCGCCTGCCCGTCGTGGCGCGCGAAGTAGAGGTCCATGCCGGCGCGGAATCCCTCGCGGCCGAGCAGGGTCTGCAGCATGCGCACCACTTCGGCGCCCTTCTGGTACACGGTCGCCGTGTAGAAGTTGTTGATTTCCTGGTACTCGGATGGGCGCACCGGGTGGCGCATCGGGCCGGCGTCCTCGGGGTACTGCGTCGCGCGCAGGATGCGCACCTCGCGGATGCGGCTCACCGCCGGCTGGTGCACGTCGGCGCCGAATTCCTGGTCGCGGAAGACGGTGAGGCCCTCCTTCAGCGAGAGCTGGAACCAGTCGCGGCAGGTGACGCGGTTGCCGGTCCAGTTGTGGAAGTACTCGTGCGCGACGACGCGGTCGATGCCCTCGTAGTCCAGGTCGGTGGCGAGGTCGGCGCGCGCCAGCACGTACTTGGTGTTGAAGATGTTGAGGCCCTTGTTCTCCATCGCGCCCATGTTGAAGTCGCCGACGGCGACGATCATGTAGTGGTCGAGGTCGCATTCGAGGCCGAAGCGCTCTTCGTCCCAGCGCATCGACTGCTTGAGCGCGGCCATCGCGTGATCGCACTGGTCGAGCTTGCCCGGTTCGACGTAGATCGCGAGTTCGACGCGGCGGCCGGAGGCGGTGACGAAGTGGTCGCGCAGCACGTCGAGTTTCGCGGCGACGACGGCGAACAGGTAGGAGGGTTTCGGGAACGGGTCCTCCCAGCGAGCCCAGTGGCGGCTTACCCCGAAGGCGTCGGTTTCCTCGCCGCTGCCGACCGGGTTGCCGTTGGCCAGGAGCACCGGCAGCCGCTCGCGGTCGGCGTGCAGCGTCACCGTGAATCGCGCCATCACGTCGGGGCGGTCGGGGAACCAGGTGATGCGGCGGAAGCCCTGCGCCTCGCACTGCGTGAAATAGCCGTCGGCGGAGCGATAGAGCCCGGAAAGCTGCGTGTTCTGGTCGGGACGGATGCGCACGACGCTGCGCAGGGTGAAGGCAGCGGCCGCGCCGGGGAGCGCGTCGTCGATGACGAGCGTGCCGGCGCCGAGCGTGTAGCGCTCGGGCGGGAGGTCGATGCCGTCGATGGCGAGCGACAGCGTTTCCAGCGCTTCGCCGTCGAGGACGAGCGGCGCGTCCGGGGCTGCGCTCTGCGGATTGCGGCGCAGCGCCAGCGTTGCCGAGACGACGACCGCGTCGTCGCGAAAGTCGAAGTCGAGGTCGACGCGGTCGACCAGGAAGTCGGGGGGGGTGTAGTCGGCCAGGCGGTGGATGCGCGTGCTGGCGTCGGTCTTGTGCGTAGTCATGGGCGGGATTCTACCTGTCCTCCCGCCGCGATGGCCGCTCAGGCGGCGACGGAAATGCGCTCGCCTGGCCTGGCCTTGCGCAGGGCGTTCTCGGCGCGCAGCAGCGATGCTTCGAAAGTCGTGTCGCCCGCCTTGATCAGGGACACGCCGACGCTGACGACGAGGAAGACCTCTTCGTCGCCGATGGCGATCGGCGACTTGGCGAGGCTCTGGCGCAGGCGCCGGACAAGCTGCTTGGCAGCGCTGGCGTCGCTACCGGCCAGCATGATGGCGAATTCACCGCTACCCAGGTGACCGGCCACGTCGCCGACGCGCAACTGCTGACGCAGCAGTTCGCCGAAGTGCGCGAGTATCTCGTCGCCGACCGCATGACCGAAACGCCCGTTGATGTTCTTGAAACCGTCGAGGTGGAGGGCGACGACGCTGGCCGTCAGTCCCGGCTGGCGCTGCAGACGGGCATGTTCCTCGCGTAGTCGCGCGCAGAAGTGTTGGTGGTTGGCAAGACGGGTGATCGGGTCGGTGGTCGTCAGCGCGCGCAGTTCCTCTTCCAGGCGCTTCTGCTCGCTGATGTCGCTTTGCGTACCGATCATGCGCAGTGCCTGCCCCTGCGCGCTACGACTGACGACCATCCCCCGGCTGAGCGTCCACTTCCAGCTCCCGTCGCGGCAGCGCAGGCGGAACTCGCCCGCATAGCGGTCGCTGCGGCCGTCGAGGCACTCGCGCAGGATCATCTCGACCTGCTCGCGGTCGTCGGCATGGATGAGCTTGCGCAGCTCGTCGACGTGGCTGATCCGGTCCTGTTCCGAATAGCCGAACATCGCCAGCCAGCGTGGTGAGAAGATCATTTCGCCGCTGATGACGTTCCAGTCCCAGATGCCGTCGTAGGAACCCTCGAGCGCGAATTTCCAGCGTTCCTCGCTGGCGCGCAGCGCCTTGCTGGCGCGGTGTTTCTCGATGGCGATGCTGGCCAACTGTGCCGCTTCCTCGATCAGCTGGATCTCGTCGTTCGTCGGTCGGCGTGGCGCCGTATGGTAGAGCGCCAGCGCGCCGAGCGTTCTGCGCGTCGTTCCCGGAATCGGCTGCGACCAGCAGGCGGCGACTCCGGCGTTTGCGGCGAGCGTGCGCCAGTCCCGCCAGTAGGGGTGCTGCTGGACGTCCTCGCAGACGACCCGCTTGCCGGTGAATGAGGCAGTCCCGCAGCTTCCCTGACCGACACCGATGGCCATGCCATCGACCGCCGCGACGAAGGTGGCGGGCAGATGCGGTGCCGCGCCCACGATCAGGCGGTCGCCGTCGCTTTGCTCGTCGATCAGCATGATGCTGCACAGTGCGTCGACGTCGGTCGACTCGACCCCGAGCGCGATCTCCTTCAGGATTTCGGAAAGCGCCTCGTCGTTGGCGAGCATTTCGCGCACTTTGGCGCGCGCCTCCAAGCGCTGCTCGCTGCGTTTGCGCTCGCTGATGTCGAGCAGGGTCAGATGACAAGCCTCGGCCTCAGCGTCGGCCGCCGCCTTGAGCTGCAGCATCCAGCGTTCCTTGCCGTCCTGGCTCGTCATCGCAACTTCGCAAACACAGTCCTTCTTGCCGGCGAAGACGCGCTCGAAAAAGCGCGCGAGTTCCGCTTGCTCTGCCTCGGCGAACAGCGACGCGAACGGGCGCGGTCTGAACCGGCCGTGGTTGCGGATGCCGAGCAGGTGCAGCGCTGCCCGATTGCCGAGTTGAAGCACGCCCTTGCGGTCGACGCTGCAGTAGGCGACCGGCAGCTGATCGACGTCGACCCTTCTATCCATGGGCACTGTTCCGATCAGGGCGACTGGTCCCCCGCCGCGCGCAGAACTGTCTCCCGGTCTGCCTTTTGCGCGATGAACTCTCCATAGCCCACGATTATAGACGCCGTTTCAGCGTAAGGGCGGCAGTTGTTCGTCGCGTGGCACGAAGTCCAGTGCCAGCCCGTTGTTGCAGAAGCGCTGTCCGGTCGGTTGCGGGCCGTCGTCGAAGACGTGCCCCTGGTGTCCGCCGCAGCGCGAGCAGTGGTATTCGGTGCGCGGCATGATCAGCTTGTGGTCGGTCTTGAACCCGACCGCGCCGGGCAGGGCTTCCCAGAAGCTCGGCCAGCCGGTGCCGCTGTTGTACTTGCGGCTGCTGTCGAACAGCGGCTGGTGGCAGCTGGCGCAGATGAAGGTGCCGTCGCGCTTTTCGGCGTTGAGCGGGCTGCTGTGCGCGTACTCGGTCGCTTCCTCGAACAGGACCCGGTAACGTTCCTCGCCAAGCTCCGCCCTCAATTCGGCCGGAGTCTTCGACGCGCCGCAGCCACAGGCCGGTGCTGCTGCGCTCGCAGCATCTTTTCCTTTCAGGCGCTCGGAGAAGGCAGGGAAAATCGACGACAAACGGGACATGCTGAACTCCTTGGACAAGAATGCGGTCTCTTGAATGTAGAATGACATGGTTCTGCGCGACGAAGTTCCTCGTGCGCGCTCTGGACGGCTGTCCGGGGGGAATTCCGTTCGTGACCTCGCTCCGGATTTCACTGATAATCGATTGCGGGAAAGCAGGCGCGCCGGGTTTTCGCCCGGCACTGCATCTCCCGCCCGGGGAGGAGTCGCGCATGGATACGACGAAGCATACGACAGCTACGGGAATGCCGGGAAGGGCTCGTGCCGAGGCACAGCGCGAACTGACGCCTCCCTTGCCGCCGGCGCTGCCCGGCGAGCGGAGCGAGTTCAACTCGATTGCCGGCAGGCTGTCGTACTACGCGGATGGCCCCGTGAATTCGGCAGAGCGGCCCCTGCTGCTCATCCACAGCGTCAACGCTGCGGGCTCGGCCTACGAGGTGAAGCCGATCTACGAGCATTACCGGCAGCGACGTCCCGTGTACGCGCTCGACTTGCCCGGATTCGGTTTTTCCGAACGCAGCCAACGCCGCTACACGCCCCGCCTGATGACCGACGCGGTGCAGGCGATGATCGCCGAGATCCGCCGTCGCCACGGCGCGGCGCCGATCGACGCGCTGGCCGTTTCGCTCGGCTGCGAGTTTCTCGCGCGCACGGCGTACGAGTCAGCGGCCGAGTTGGCCAGCCTGGCCCTGGTCAGCCCGACCGGCTTCGACGCGAAGGCCGAGGTTCCCGGCCCGCGCGGCAGCACGCGCGGCATGCCGCTGCTCTACGGAGCATTCAATCTGCCGCTCTTGAGCCGGGGCCTCTTCTCCGCGCTCACCACCCGGCCGAGCATCCGCTTCTTCCTCGAAAAGAGCTGGGGGCGCCGGGAAATCGACGAGGGCGTGTTCGAGTATGCGTGGCTGACCACGCATCAGCCGGGAGCGCGCTTTGCACCCTACGATTTCGTCAGCGGCTTCCTGTTTTCGCGCGACATCCCGCGCATCTATCAGTCGCTGCTGCTGCCGGTGTGGATGGCGCACGGGGTGCGCGGCGATTTCGTCGATTACCGCGGCGCTGCGGCGTATGCCGGCAAGCCCAACTGGACGGTCGTCGAACTGCCGACCGGCGCCTTGCCGCACTTCGAGATTCCGGCGCAGTTCATCCGCCGCTACGACGCCTTCCTCGCCGCCGCAGGGTGAGCCGCGCAAGTCGGGTTGGCGCAGGGTTTTTCTGTCGGGTTACGCTGCGTTAACGATCATGGCGACGTCCGCCGCCCCACGCCATGAAACGCGCTCTTTCGCAGCTGCCGCCGCTCCCACGAAAACCAGCCGGTGCCATGGGCTCTCGTGGGAGGGCCGTAAGGCCCGAATCAAGGGTTCAAGGAACGCTCACGGCGGAGGCAGCGAAGGCGCTCATTTCGCCGCGGTCTGCGCGAGCTTCTGCTCGATCTTGGCGATCGGCACCGCGCCGGGGATGCGCTCGCCGTCGGTGAAGAAGATCGTCGGCGTGCCGTTGATGCCGAGCTTGTGACCGAGGTCGACGTTCTTCTGGATGGCGGAAGTGTCGCAGTCACCCTTGCCGGCCGGGGCCTTGCCGTCGGCCATCCAGTCGGTCCAGGCCTTGCCGCGGTCGGCCGCGCACCAGATCTTGTTCGATTTTTCGAGCGAGTCGGGCGACAGGATCGGGTAGAGGAAGACGTAGAGCGTGACGTTGTCGAGGCGCGTGACCTCCTTGGCCAGACGCTTGCAGTAGCCGCAGTTCGGGTCCTCGAAGGTGGCGAAGACGCGCTTGCCGTCGCCACGGACGATCTTCACCGCCTGCTCGAGCGGCAGCTGGCTGAAACGGATCGCGGTCAGTTTCTGCAGGCGTTCGGCGGTGACGTTCTTCATCGTCTTGCCGTCGATCAGCGTGCCGACGAAGATCGTCGTCTGCTTCTCGTCCGTGTACACGATCTGGCCGTCGGCGAAGACCTCGTAGAGGTTCGGATAAGGCGTCCTGACGACGCTGTCGACCTTGCCGCCGAGCTTGGCTTCCATCGCCTTCTTGACGCTGGCTTCGTCGGCAAGGGCGGACGCACTCAGCGCTGCGGCGAGGGCGAAGACGGGGGCGATCAGCGCGCGGGAAGAGAGTTTTCTGAGCATGGGATGTCCTGGCCGGTGAGGGGCGCCGGAAGACGCCGGGGTTGCGGGAGACGTGATGAACTTGCTGTCCGGGCGCCGGCGGGCACACTGGACGGGGGAGGTGAGCGGCGGGGCAGATCTGTCCCGCCCCGGCGGCGTCGCGACCTGATTCAGGCGCCGCCGAGTGCGTAGCGGACGAGCATGTTCTTGAGTTGCGGCGAGCGCTGGGTGAAGCCGAGCCCGGCGCTGCGCAGCTGCGGCAGCCCGGGCAGGCGCGACTTGAACAGCCGGTGCAGCGCGTCGGTGGCGTTGGTGAACAGGAGCGTTTCCTCGCGTCGCGCGCGCTGGTAGCGACGCAGCAGGCGCTCGTCGCCGATGTCCTGCCAGGCAGGCGTCGCGGCGAGCAGTCCGGCGAGCGCCGCGGCATCCTGATAACCCAGGTTGATGCCGTGTCCGGAGAGCGGGTGAATGCCGTGCGCGGCGTCGCCGATCAGCGCGACGCGCGGCGCAATCGTCGTCGGCACGCGCAACAGGCCGAGCGGGAAGCCCGCCGCCGGCGTCAGCGTGCGCAGGCGGCCGAGGGCGTTGTCGCCGGCCTGCCGCACGCGCTCGGCGAGTTCCTCGGCGGGCAGCGCGAGCAGGGTTTCGGCGTGGGCGCTGTCGGTCGACCAGACGATCGAGAAGCGGTTGCCGGGCAGCGGCAGCCAGGCGAGGATGCCGTCGTCGCGGAACCACTGGCGCGCGGTGCTGCGGTGAGGACGCTCGCAGGCGTAGTTGGCGACGACGCCGAGCTCGTCGTAGGAGACGCTGCTGGCGGCAAGTCCGGCCGCCTGGCGCAGCCAGGACTCGCGACCGTCGGCGCCGACCACGAGGCGCGCGCTGATCTCGCGACCGTCGGCCAGCGTCAGCCGTGCATCGGCCTGGCCGGTTGGGTCGAGTGCGAGCGCGGCCGGTGCTGCCGGGCGGAACAGGCGGACGTTGCTCTGCCGCTTGACGTTCTCCCACAGTTCGTCGGCCATCAGCGACGATTCGAGGATCCAGCACAGTTCGCGGCAACCGCTGTCTTCGGCGGCAAAGTCGAGGCGCGCGTCCTCGTCGCCGAAGACCTGCATCTCGCGCACCGCTTCCATGCGCGTCGCGTCGAGGTGCTTCCAAGCGCCGATGCGCTCGAGGAAGCGGGCGTTGGCCGGGCTCAGCGCATAGACGCGCGCGTCCCAGTCCTCGTTCTCGCCGGGCGTCGGCGAAGAAGCGATGGAGGGACGGAAACGGCGGGGGGCCTCGGGACGGCCTTCGATCAGCGCGATCTGCAGCCGCGTGTCGCGCAGCGCGCAGGCCAGCGCCAGACCGGCGAGGCCGCCGCCGACGATGAGTACGTCGAATTGCATGCGAATAGCTCCGGCAAGCGGCGATTGTGCCTCGCCGAGCGCCGATTTTACAAGCACGGCGGCGTGTGCTCTCATCGCGGCCATGCCCGCTGCCAACGCCGTCTCCCGTTCCGTCCCCGTTCTCGCCGACGCCGCTGCCGGCCTCCGAGCGGAGGACGATGCCTGCGTTTCGTGGGAGCGGCGTCAGCCGCGAACTGCGTCTGCCGCGCTGCGACGCTACTTCCCGGTGATCGTCTGCGCCGAGCACGATTCGCCGCTCGATGCGCTGGTGGCGATGAAGCTGCCGCGCGACGAGGCGCAGGACCTCGTCGTCGCCAGCTGGCTGCGTGTGCAAGGCGAGGCGATCGTCGCCCGCATCGACGGCGGCCGCCACGTCGCCACGCTGCCGCTGGCCGACGGTCGCTGGGCGGCCGGCAATGCCTATCCCGAGCCGGCCTGCCCGACCCTCGCCGACGCCGAGCGCAGGCTCGCCCGCCTGCTGCGCGGGGGGCGCCGCGGGTGCATCGCCTGGGTCGAGGCGCATCCGCTCTGAAGCGCCGCCATTGCAGAAAAACGGGAAATAGGCGCCGGGTTTTGGAATAATCGCGTCCCATCGGCGTCGGGACAAGCCTCCCGGTTCGCCGTATTGCCGGCAAGTCATTGATCTGCAGCGACTCGATGCGATATTGCCGGCTGCACGCCCAGCCAGTTTCACTCTAAGGATTTTGCCGCATGGCCAAAGCCAGCAGTGCCAACACTCCGAACAACAACTACAGTGCCAGCGACATCGATGTCCTGCGCGGACTCGAACCGGTCAAGCTCAGGCCCGGGATGTACACGCGCACCGACTCCTGCGCGCACATCCTCCAGGAAGTGATCGACAACGCCGCCGACGAGGCGCTCGCCGGCTTCGCGCGCAACATCACGGTGACGCTCTTCCTCGACAACTCCGTTGCCGTCGAGGACGACGGCCGCGGCATCCCGGTCGATATCCACCCGGTCGAGAAGGTGCCGGCGGTACAGCTCGTCTTCTGCGAGCTGCACGCCGGCGGCAAGTTCCACAAGCAGGACGCGGGCTCCGCCTACAAGTTCTCCGGCGGCCTGCACGGGGTCGGCGTCTCGGTGACCAACGCCTTGTCGACCCGGCTCGAGGTCGACATCCGCCGCGGCGGCAAGGCCTACCGCCTCGCCTTTGCCAACGGCGGCGAGATCGCCGAGCCGCTGACGACCCAGCGCAAGACCGCCGAGGGCGTCAGCGCCGCGTCGGGGACGCGCGTGCGCGTCTGGCCGGACATGAAGTACTTCGAGTCGCAGCGCATCCCGCAGGACGAGATCGAGCGCATGCTGCGCGCCAAGTCGGTGCTGCTGCCGGGAGTCAGGACGCTGCTGCGCGTCGAGCAGAAGGACGGTGGCTTCGCCGAGCGCGAGTGGCATTACGCCAACGGCCTGCCCGACTACCTCGCCGAGATGGTCGGCGAGGGCGAGCGGGTCGGCGAGATGTTCGCCGGCGAGGGCTGGGCCACGGCGGCCGACGAGTCTTCCTTCGCCGAGGGCGAGGGCGCAGCCTGGGCGCTGTGCTGGACCGAGGACTCCGGAACCTCGGGCGAGTCGTACGTGAACCTGATTCCGACCTTCAGTGGCGGCACGCACGAGTCCGGGCTGCGCACGGCGCTGTTCGAGGCGGTGAAGCGCTTCGCCGAGAGCCACGGGCTGATGAGCAAGGGGGTGAAGCTGTCGGCCGAGGACACCTGGCGCAACGTGCGCTTCGTCCTCTCGGCGCGCTTGCTCGACCCGCAGTTCCGCGGCCAGGTCAAGGAGCGGCTCGATTCGCGCGAGGCGCACAAGCTGATCGTCGAGATGGTCAAGCCGCGGCTCGAATCGTGGCTGATCGCCAACATCGAATCGGCACGCGCGATCGCCGACCTCGCGCTCAACCACGCACGCGCGCGGCTGCGCGAGGGGCAGAAGGTCGAGCGCAAGCGTTCTTCAGGCGTGAGCCAGTTGCCCGGCAAGCTCACCGAGTGCGCGAGCGCCGACCCGGCCGAGTGCGAGCTGTTCCTGGTCGAGGGCGACTCGGCCGGCGGCAGCGCCAAGCAGGCGCGCAACAAGGACAACCAGGCGATCCTGCCCCTGAAGGGCAAGATCGAGAACACCTGGGAGGTCGGCGGCGACACGGTGCTGTCGAATGCCGAAGTGCACGACATCGCGGTGGCGATCGGCATCGACCCGCATGCGTTCGATCCGGCTGCCGACGTCGGCAAGGTGCTCGCCAACCTGCGCTACCACACGATCGCGATCATGGCCGACGCGGACGACGACGGCCTGCACATCACGACGCTCCTCTTGACCCTCTTCTTCCGCCACTTCCCCCAGGTGATCGCGGCCGGTCACCTTTACATCGCGCAGGCGCCGCTCTACCGCGTCGATGCCGCAGCGGCCGGCAAGTCGCGGCCGGCGCGCAAGCTGTACGCGATGGACGGCAACGAGCTGCAGGCTGTGCTGGACCGGCTGGGCAAGGAAGGCTACCGCGACATCCGCACCTCGCGCTTCAAGGGCTTGGGCGAGATGTCGCGCGAGGAACTGTGGGAGACGACGATGTCGCCGGACACGCGCCGCCTGCTGCGTGTCGAGCTGCCCGCTGACGACGACGGCCTGGGCGAGACGCAGGCGCTGTTCGGCCACCTGATGGCGCGCAAGGAAGCCGCCTGGCGGCGCGACTGGATGTCGCGCGCCGGCTACCAGATCGAGGAATGACCATGAGCACCCTTCCCGAAGAACAACAACGCGAGGGCGTTCCCATCGGCAGCTTTGCCGAACGCGCCTACCTCGCCTACGCGATCATGGCGGTCAAGGACCGCGCCATCCCGATGGTGCACGACGGCCAGAAGCCGGTGCAGAAGCGCATCCTCTACAGCATGTGGGAGGCCGGGCAAAAGTCCGACGCGAAGCCGGTGAAGTCGGCGCGCGTCGTCGGCGACGTGCTCGGCAAGCTGCACCCGCACGGCGACACCGCGGTTTACGACGCGATGGTGCGCTTGGCGCAGGACTTCACCGTGCGTTACCCGCTGATGGACGGGCAGGGCAACTTCGGTTCGCTCGACGGTGACACGGCGGCGGCGATGCGCTATACGGAAATCCGCCTGGCGCCGATCGCCGAACTGCTGCTTGCCGAAGTGGGGCTCGGTACCGTCGATTTCCAGGACAACTACGACGGCTCGTTCCAGGAGCCGAAGGTGCTGCCGGCCAGGCTGCCGTTCACGCTCCTGAACGGCGCCTCGGGCATCGCCGTCGGCATGGCCTGCGACCTGCCGCCGCACAACTTGCGCGAAGTCGCCGCCGCCTGCGTCGCGCAGATCCGCAACCCGGATCTCACCACCGACGAGCTGATGCAGCACCTGCCCGGACCGGATTTCCCGGGGGGCGGCAAGCTGATCTCGCCGGCGGCCGACATCCGCTCCGCCTACGAGAGCGGGCAGGGCTCGCTGCGCGTGCGCGCGCGCTACGAGGTCGAGGAACTCGCGCGCAACCAGTGGCAGGTGGTGATCACCGAATTCCCGCCCGGCTGTTCGGCGAAGAAGGTGCTCGAGGAACTCGACGCGCTCGCCGATCCGAAGCTGAAGGACCCGAAGAAGGACAAGCTGAAGCCACAGCAGGTCGCCGCCAGGCAGCGCGTCCTCTCTCTGATCGACAACGCGCGCGACGAGTCGGACAAATCGACCGCGGTGCGCCTCGTCATCGAGCCGAAGACCTCGAAGGTGAACCGCGACGAGCTGATGGCCTTCCTCTTCTCGGCGACCAGCCTCGAATCCTCGGTCAAGGTTAATCTCACCGTTGTCGGCCTCGACGGCAATCCCTGCCGCAAGTCGGTGAAGATGCTGATCGCCGAGTGGGCCGACTTCCGCTTCACGACCGTCACCCGCCGCTGCCGGCACCGCCTCGATGAGGTCGATCGTCGCCTGCACATCCTCGAAGGGCGCAAGATCGCGCTCTTGCACATCGACGAGGTGATCCGCATCATCCGCGAGAGCGACGAGCCGAAGTCGGCGCTGATGAACGCCTTCGGCCTCTCCGAAGTGCAGGCGCAGGACATCCTCGAGATCCGCCTGCGCCAGCTCGCGCGCCTCGAATGGATCAAGCTGGAAAAGGAAGTCGCCGAACTCACGAAGGAGAAGGCCAAGCTCGAAAAGCTGCTCGGCTCGGACAAGGCGATGCGCGAGGCGATTGTCAAGGAGATCGAGGCCGACGCCGCACGTTTCGGCGACGACCGGCGCACCTTGATCGAGGAGGAGGCGGTCGCTTCGTCCTCGCTGCCGGTGGCTGCGGTCGCCGACGAGCCGGTGACGGTGATCCTGTCGAAGAACGGCTGGCTGCGCGCGGCCAAGGGGCACGGACTCGACCTCGCGCAACTCGCATTCAAGCCCGGCGACGCACTGCTCGCCGCGGTCGAGACGCGCAGCGTGTTGCCGGTCGTGCTGCTCGACAGCGCCGGTCGCGCCTACTCGTTCATGGCGTCCGAGGCGCCGACCGGTCGCGGTGACGGCGTTCCGATCACCACGCTGATCGAGATCCAGAACGGTGCGCGGCTGCTCCATCTGCTCTCGGCCGATCCCGAGAGCAGGTACCTGTTCGCCGGACAGGGCGGCTACGGCTTCGTCAGCGCGCTGAAGAACCTGGTCGCGCGCCCGCGTTCGGGGAAGACCTTCCTGACCCTCGAAGAAGGCGAGGCGCCCTTGCCGCCGCTGGCCTTGCCGGCCGACACGCGCGGGCTGTGGATCGGCGGCAGCACCAGCGCCGGCCGCTTCGCGGTCTTCCCCTTCGTCGAATTGCGCGAGCTCGACAAGGGCAAGGGCGTCAAGCTGGTCGGCCTCGACCCCGGCGCGCAGCTCGCCTGTCTGCTGCCGGTGGTCGGCGACAAGCTCGTCCTCCAGCTCGACATCCGCGGCCGCGTCATGCCGCTGACGCTGGCCGGCGACGAACTCGAACAGCACCGCGTGCACCGCGGCGCCAAGGGCAGCCACCTGCCGAAGAACGGCATCGTCGTCGGCGTCGGACCGGTCAAGCGTTGACGATCATGGCGAGGCGCGCAGCGCCGTGACCATCCAGTTCGTTCGCGGCCTCGCCAGTTCGGGCGATCCGATGACAGTCCTACGTACTGGATCGCCACGCCCTGCGGGCTCGCGATGACGGTTACGCTCTTGGCCCCTCTCCATGTACTCCCGACACTGCCGTCATTGCGAGGCGCGCAGCGCCGTGGCCATCCAGTTGACGGGCTGCCGATCGTGGCGGCTTCGCCAGATCAGCCCGGCCGCTGCTTCACGAAATTGTTCCGACCTTGGCTTGGGAACGGAATACTATTTCTTGTCCTCGAGGGCGACGTTGGCCGTTCCCTCGGCGCCGAGATGGATGGCGAGGATGCGCACCGGCTCACTGCCGAAGTTCATTCCCCGGTGCGGGAGCGCCATCGCCTCGACCATCGCCTCGCCCTTGCGGAAGACCTTGCGTCCCGCCGCGCCGTAATCGACGGTGACCTCGCCGTCGAGGATGTAGGCGACCAGTGGCGCCGGATGACGGTGCAGCAGGCTGTCGGCACCCGGGGCGATGGTGACGATGTTCGCGGTGATGCGCGCCGGGCCGCTGGTCGGATAGCGGATCGGCTCGCCGATCGCAGTCGTCGTCGTCGACAAGAGCTCGACGGTCGGATACGCCTGCTCGGCCGGGGCCGTGCCCGGCAATACCAGCGCCAGGCACAGCGCCGGCAGGAAACGCAGCTTCATTGCACACCTCGCAAGTAAGATCGACAGGAACGACCAGTGTATCGCGCCAGACTTTTTCCTGCTGACTCGCTCTTCGCCGGAGGCGGCCTGGCCGTGCGCGAGGCCGGGAACGATCCGGCGCGCCGCTGTCGAAGGCAGGCACGCTGAAGCTTCTTGAGGAGGAATTTGATGAGCAATCAACGCGAGACCGCCACCCTCGGCGGCGGTTGTTTCTGGTGTCTCGACGCGGTCTTCCGCCAGTTACGCGGCGTCGAGTCGGTCGTTTCGGGCTACAGCGGCGGGCCACAGCCGAACCCGAGCTACGAGGCGGTGTGTACCGGTCGCACCGGCCACGCCGAGGTGGTGCGCGTCGTCTTCGACCCGGCCGTGCTCTCCTACCGCGAGCTCCTGCAGGTATTCTTCGCGATTCACGACCCGACCACCCTGAACCGCCAGGGCGCCGACGTCGGCACCCAGTACCGCTCGGTGATCTTCCATCATTCGCCCGAGCAGCAGGCCGCCGCCGAGGAAACCATCGCCACGATCGCCGGCGAGTACGACGCGCCGATCGTCACCGAGCTCGAAGCAGCGCCGGCCTTCTTCCCGGCCGAGGATTACCACCAGGACTACTACGCGCTGCACCCGCGCCAGGGCTACTGCCAGGCCGTGATCGCGCCGAAGATCGCCAAGTTCCGCCGCTACTTCGCCGAGCGCATCGCCTGAGGCAGGCGCGCTCGCCGGCTGCATCGTTTATCATGCGGATCTTTCTTACGCATCGTTGAAAGGTGTCGCGTCCATGCAGCCTCCGGCAATCCTCCGCCCCGAAGACCTCATCCGCTACCCGCGCGGGCTTTACGCGATCGACGCCGGCTACGTCCGGCCCTTGCTCGCTTCGATCCACCTGATCGTCGATGCGGGGCGCGTCGCGCTGGTCGATACCGGCGTGAACGAATCGCTGCCGCGCGTCGAGGCGGCGCTCGCCCTGCTCGGACTCGACAACGCCAGCGTCGATTACGTGATCCTCACGCACATCCACCTCGACCACGCCGGCGGTGCCGGCAGCTTCATGCGCGCCTTCCCGAAGGCGCGCCTGGTCGTGCATCCGCGCGGCGCGCGGCACATG
Source organism: Rhodocyclus purpureus (assembly GCF_016653115.1). Taxonomy (GTDB): domain Bacteria; phylum Pseudomonadota; class Gammaproteobacteria; order Burkholderiales; family Rhodocyclaceae; genus Rhodocyclus; species Rhodocyclus purpureus. Next base: position 63,478 of record NZ_NHRX01000019.1, on the reverse strand, counting down.
GCTGACCCGTCGAAGCTGGTCGCCGGTGCGGCGGCGGTCTATGGCGTCGACGAGGTGCGCCGGCTCTACGGCGAGGTGCTGCCGATCGACCCATCACGAATCATCGAGGCCGCCGACGGCCAGCGCCTGTCGCTCGGCGGGCGCGAACTCGTCTGCTTCGACGCGCCGGGACACGCGCGCCACCACCTCGTCCTGTTCGACCCGGTCGGTCGTGCGGCCTTCACCGGTGACGCCTTCGGCCTCTCCTACCGCGAGCTCGACGTCGGCGACCGTCAGTTCGTCTTCCCGACGACGACTCCCGTGCAGTTCGAGCCCGAAGCGATGCGCGCGACCGTCGACCGCATCGCGGCGCTGCCGATCGACGCGGTCTATCTCACGCACTACAGCCAGTTGCGCGACGTTCCCGCCCAGGCCGCGCAGCTGCACCGCTTGCTCGACGCGCATCTGGCGATCGCGCAGCGCGCCAGGGACGAGGAGGCCGCCGCCGCGCGCAACGACGACGCCGCCTCGGCCTTCGACCGCGTCGCGCACATCCGCGCCGGGCTGACCGAACTGCTGCTCGCCGAGTGCGCCGCGTTCGGCTGCACCCTGCCGGCGGAGGAGATCGTCGACATCTTCGCCACCGACCTCGAACTCAACGCGCAGGGTCTCGACGTCTGGCTGGGGGCGACCGCAGGTTAAAAGTCGGGCGGGGAGGGTATGAATCATGCTCTCCCCAAGTACGGGCCCGACGCTCCTCCCACGAGAAGCCGATGGCGCGAGCGTCTTCGTGGGAGCGGCGTCAGCCGCGAACTGCCGGAATTGGCGCCCTCGCGGTCATCTCGCCGACGGGGTCGCGGCTGGCGCCTCTCTTACGCGAGGTGCGCCAGCGCCTGCGCTGCGGCGAACATACCGAAGCTCGCCGTGACGCAGACGCTCGAACCGTAGCCCGAGCAACTCAAGTCGCCGCTCACCGGGACGCAGGCGTCGCCGTTCTGCGGCCGGCGCATCGGTTCACTCGAATACACCGCGCCGACGCGGAATTTCTTGCCCGGCTCGCGCGTGAAGCCGTAGTCGCGCCTGAGCGTCGCGCGCAGCTTGGCGAGCAGCGGGTCCTGCTCGGTGTGCGCGAGGTCGGCGACCGTGATCCGCGTCGGGTCGGTCTTGCCGCCGGCGCCGCCAACCGTCACCAGCTTGCCGCCGCGCCGCGTCCACCAGTCGATCAGTGCCGCCTTCGGTCGCACCTGGTCGATCGCGTCGACGATGAAGTCGTAATCCTGTCCGGAACCGACGTCGAGCAGCGTCGCGACGTTGTCGGCGGTGATGAAGTCCTCGATCTCGGTGACGCGGCAGTCGGGGTTGATGGCGCGGATGCGCTCGGCCATCGCGCTCGTCTTGGCGCGGCCGAAGTTGTCGCCGAGCGCATGGATCTGCCGGTTCACGTTTGACTCGGCGACCATGTCGAGGTCGACCAGCGTGATCGCGCCGATCGCCGAGCGCGCCAGCGCCTCGGCGACCCACGAGCCGACGCCGCCGATGCCGATGACGCAGACGTGCGCGGAGGCGAAGCGCTCGCGCGCCGTCGTGCCGTAGAGCCTGCCGACGCCGCCGAAGCGGCGGGCGATGTCCGCGTCGCTCATGCTGCGCCCAGCCTGTGCGGGCGGGGGGCGAGCGGCGCCGCTGCTGGACGTGACTCGGAAATGGCCGCAGGCGGGCGCGTGGCCGTCTTGCTGCTGCCGGAGATGTACTGGCTGAAGGGCATTCTCGATTCACCGAAAGTTCTACCTGCGCGCGCTGCCTGCTGCGCCGCTGGTCGCGAGGAACCCATGAGTCTAACGTGAAACTGCGAAGGTATTAAGCAGCTGCCCCGAAGCAGCAACACGTCATCGCGAGCCCGAAGAGCGTGGCGATCCAGTGCGTAGGTCTGGCATGTGGGCGGCTGCCAAGAGTGAAGAGACAGGAGAACGAACTGGATTGCCACGGCGCTGCGCGCCGCGCAATGACGGCAGTGCCGGGAATGCATGGCGAGGGGCTGAAAGCGTACCCGTCATCGCGAGCCCGCAGGGCGTGGCGATCCAGTGCGTCGGACTGTTATCGGATCGCCCGAGCTGGCGAGGCGGCGAAAGAACGAACTGGATTGCCACGGCGCTGCGCGCCTCGCAATGACGGTAGTGCCGGGAATGCATGGCGAGGGGCTGAAAGCGTACCCGTCATCGCGAGCCCGCAGGGCGTGGCGATCCAGTGCGTAGGACTGTTATCGGATCGCCCGAGCCGGCGAGGTTGCGAAAGAACGAACTGGATTGCCACGGCGCTGCGCGCCGCGCAATGACGGCTGTGGAAGTGCGCGTTGCGCGTGGGAGCGGCGTCAGCCGCGAAGGGGCACGTTTAGCAGCATCGGGAGCGGAAGCAGCCTCCCGCGCTCGCGGAAAGCGTTGGCTGTGTCGGTCGCAGACTGCGCGCGTGCTGGTCGCGCCCGTCGCGCTGGTCTACACTTCGCCCTTTTCCAGCAAGGGGTCAGAACATGTCCGTCACCACCACCGCCAGCGGTCTGCAGATCGAGGAAATCAAAGTCGGCGAGGGCGCCACCGCCGCTGCCGGCCAGATGGTCAGCGTGCATTACACCGGCTGGCTCACCAGCGGCGCCAAGTTCGACTCCAGCCTCGACCGCAAGCAGGCTTTCCGCTTCCAGCTCGGCGCCCGCCAGGTCATCGCCGGCTGGGACGAGGGCGTCGCCGGCATGCGTGTCGGCGGCGTACGCAAGCTGACCATCCCCTCGCATCTCGGCTACGGCCCGCGTGGCGCCGGCGGCGTCATCCCGCCGAACGCGACGCTGGTGTTCGAAGTCGAACTGCTCGACGTCCGCTGACCGCAGCGCGATGAGCACGCGCAAGACACTGACGCTGCCGGTCAAGGCGGCCAGCGAAGAAAATACGCGTGGCCGTCGTCCGCTACGCGTCGCCAACGCACCGCGCAAGCGGCAGCCGGGTGCCGCGGTGCTTCCTGCTGTCACTCCCGCTGCGCCGCGCCGCGAAGGTGCCGCCGGCAAGCCGGCCGGGGCAGGCAAACCCGCCGGGCAATGGCGCGGCCAGCCCGCCGCACCGGGTGCTGCCGCAGGCTTGCCGCCGCGCGACGGCAAGGCCAGGGGTGAACGGTCTGACAAGCCACGCGGCGACAAGGGCCGCAGTGATACGCGCAGCGATCAGCCGCGCGGTGCGAAGCCTTGGTCTGAAAAGCCTCAGGCTGAAAGAAGTTGGGCCGGCAAGCCGCGCCCGGAAAAGGCCGGCCAGCCACGCACTGACAAAGCGCGCGAAGACGGCGCGCGCGCGGATCGGCCGTGGGAAGACCGGCCGCGTGAAGACCGGGCTAGAGATGAGCGATCGCGCGAGGAACGCCGCGTCGGCTTCGCCAAGCCGCAGGCTGGAAGCGGCTTCGCGCGCAAGGCGGAGGCGGGCGCTCCCGGCGAGCGCAAGCGGCCTGCCGGCGACGCTCGCTCGGGCGGCTTCGGCCAGGAGCGGCCTGCCCGTGGCGAGCGTCCCGAGCGCCAGGAACGCCCCGAATTCGCCGCGCGCAAGGCGGCACCCGGCGCGCCGAAGGGAAGCGCGCAAGCGGCGCCGCGTACCGGCAAGCCACAGGTCGCGCACGCGCAGCCTTCGCGTCCCGAATCCATGGGCAGGGCCGATGCCAGGCCGGCTGCCGGCATCCGCATCTCGAAGCTCCTCTCCGAACTCGGCCTCTGTTCGCGGCGCGAGGCGGATTCGTACATCGAACGCGGCTGGGTCTTCGTCGACGGCAAGCGCGTCACCGAACTCGGTGCGCGCGCCGCGCCAACCTCGAAGATCACGCTCGCTCCCGAAGCGCAGGTGCAGCAGACGCAGCGCGCCACCATCCTGCTGCACAAGCCGGTCGGCTACGTTTCCGGGCAGCCGGAGCCGGGCTGCATCCCGGCGGTCAAGCTGATCCTGCCCGAAAACCAGTACGTTCCGGAGGGGACGCCGGCGCGTCCGTTCCGCCCCGGGATCCTGCCGGGGCTGGCGCCTGCCGGTCGCCTCGACATCGATTCGACCGGGCTGCTGGTTCTCACGCAGGACGGCCGCATCGCCCGCGCGCTGATCGGCGATCACTCGACGGTGGACAAGGAGTACCTCGTCCGTGTCGAGGGCGTGGTCACCGAGGAAGGCTTGAAGCTGCTCAACCACGGCCTGAGCCTCGACGGTCGCGAACTGCGTCCGGCCAAGGTCGAGCGCCTGAACGAGGATCAGCTGCGCTTCGTGCTGCGCGAGGGGCGCAAGCGGCAGATCCGGCGCATGTGCGAGCTGGTCGGCCTCAAGGTCGTCGGCCTCAAGCGCGTGCGCATCGGCGGCGTCCGTCTCGGGCTGCTGCCGCTCGGGCAGTGGCGCTACCTCGGCGACGACGAGTCCTTCTGAGCGTCGGCAAGTCCCGCGGCTGCGCTCGATGAGACGCCGCGGGCCACGTAGTAAGGTGAAACTGCGAAGCGACGAGGCCCGCTGCCCGGAGCAGCAGCCCGTCATCGCGAGCCCACAGGGCGTGGCGATCCAGTGCTCGGGGCTGATATCGGGTTGCCCCTGGATGGCTGGAACGGGCGAGTAGTCAGACGAACGAACTGGATTGCCACGGCGCTGCGCGCCTCGCAATGACGGGATGAAAGCGCCTAGGATTTCGGCGCCGCCGGGACGAACAGGCGTGGATCGACCGATGCGCCGTTGAGGATGACGCCCCAGTGCAGGTGCGGTCCGCTGGCGCGGCCGGTGGCGCCGACGACGCCGACGCGCTGGCCCGCAGCGAGGACATCACCGGGTGCGACGTCGATGCGGTCGAGGTGCGCGTAGAGCGTGATCAGGCCTTCGCCGTGGTCGATGAAGACGGCGTTGCCGCTGAAGAAATAGTCGCCGGTGGCAAGCACCTCGCCGGCGGCTGCGGCGCGCACGGGCGTTCCGCGCGCGGCGGCGATGTCGAGACCGGAGTGCGGTGCGCGTGGCTCGCCGTTGAAGATGCGCCGGTTGCCGAAGTTGCTGCCGAGCTTGCCAGCGTCCCGGCCGGCGACAGGGTTCAGCAGCAGCGCGTCGCGCGCGAACGCCGTGCCGCTGGCTGCGTTGCCGGCGAAGTCGGGGAATTCACGCCAGGTTTTCTTGAGCAGCGCGATCTGCGCGGCCTCCTGCTCGGCGCGTTCCTCGTCGGCGGCGGAGAGGCGGACGCGGCGGTCGTCGGGGAGGGTGACGCGCTGCACCGGGTAGTCCTTGTTGCCGACGAGAAAGCCGACCCGACGTTCCTGGCCATCGACCGTGGCACGCAGTTCGTGACGGCCGGGGCGCAGGTCGAGCGGCAGGCCGACCAGCGCCTGCCAGCGACCGTCGGTGTCGAGGACGCGGACGCGCGCCTCGCCGAACCAGGCGATAGGGCGCGGCGAGCTGCTCGCCGCTCCGAGGTCGACGCGCGCGACTCCGCCGGGGACCGCAAGCGCGCGCGGCAGTGCCACAGGCCGCATCGGTGGCGCATCGGCGCGGGCCGTCGGCACTGTCGCCGAGACGCTCGCCAGCTTCGTGTCGAACTCGCTCGCGCCGGCCGGCAGCGCCAGCGCGAACGCCGCAGCGGCGAGCATTGCGCGCACCGTTCCCGGGCACCGCAAGCTGCCGCTCACGCCGTTCCATCCTTGCCGGAGGTGCCCTCGGCGGCCGCGCGCTGCGCCTGCTTCTGGCGCAGGCGCGTGTTCTTGTCCTCGCTGAAGAAGGTGTAGCGGCCGGCGAGCTCGCAGCCCTTCATCCCCGGGTCGCAGGGGCGTCCGGCGACCTTGTTGCAGGTGTTGTTCACTTCGTGCGGGCAACCCCAGCCGCCTGAAGCCATCTTCGTCTCCTCCCGTGCTCAGCGGTACCGGTTGATCGCGTCGCGCGTCGCCAGCGCGGCGGCGCGCGCGGCGGCGGCGAAATCCTCGCCCTTGCCGGCGTAGAGGATCGCACGCGAGGAGTTGATCATCAGCCCGCGGCCACGACTGTCGCGGCCGGCCTTGACCGTCGCCTCGATGTCGCCGCCCTGGGCGCCGATCCCCGGTACCAGCAGCGGCATGTCGCCGGTCAGCTCGCGCACGCGCGCGATCTCGGCCGGGAAGGTCGCGCCGACGACCAGCGCCAGTTGCCCCTTGCTGTTCCAGTCGCCGGCAGCGAGCCTGGCGACGCGCTCGAACAGGCGTTCGCCGCCGACGTCGAGGAACTGCAGGTCGCTGCCGCCGGGGTTCGAGGTGCGGCAGAGCAGGATGATGCCGCGGTCGCTCCAGGCGAGGTAGGGCTCGATCGAGTCGCGGCCCATGTACGGATTGACCGTCACAGCGTCGGCGCGGTAGCGATCGAAGGCCTCGACCGCGTACTGCTCGGCGGTGCTGCCGATGTCGCCGCGCTTGGCGTCGAGGATCACGGGAATGCCGGGGTGAGCGGCGTGGATGTGCGCGATCAGCGCTTCGAGCTGGTCCTCGGCACGCTGCGCCGCGAAGTAGGCGATCTGCGGCTTGAACGCGCAGACGAGGTCGGCGGTGGCATCGACGATCTGCTTGCAGAATTCGAAGATCGCGTCGGGGCGCCCGGCAAGCTGCGCGGGAAAGCGTGCCGGGTCGGGGTCGAGACCGACGCAGAGCAGCGAATCGCTGGCCGTCCAGGCGGCGTTGAGGCGATCGACGAAGGTGGCGTGTTGGCTGTCGGATGTGTGCATGGGGCGGTATCGGCGCGGCGGAAGGAAAGAAGGGGCGATGGCTGCGGGGAAGCTGGTAGCTGGCGCCGGCGCAGACGCGTAGGCCGGGGTCGCGGTCGCAGCCGAGCTCGCCGAAGCCGACATTGTAAGCGTCGTCGCCCCTTTTGGCTGAGCGTCGGCGCAGCGGATGCCAGTTGCCGGCGTTCGCCGGACCTGCGCCACAGACGATCTTTTTGTCATTCGGGGGCGCCGATCTCACTACAATGTTGGCTGGCCGGCTGCGGCCGGTCAGCGCAACTCAGGGGGGGAGGCTTGATGCCAAGCAGCTCAAGAACAATGCGGGAAATTTTCGGAACCGTCCTGTTCGGCGCCGCCTTCGGCGCATCGGCGGCCGACACGATGACGCTGCGCGAGTGCGCGTCGATCGCCGAAGACGTGGCGCGACTGCGCTGCTTCGACAGGCTGGCGGCTGCCGCGCAGACCGCAGCTCAGCCTACCCCGCAGCCCGTCTCCGGGGACGCCGCTGCAGCGGATCCGTCGGCGACGCTCCGGCCAGCGCTCGCCGGCGAAGCGAGAACCGTCACGCCGCTCTCCGCGCGCTGGGAACTCGATCCCGAAAGCAAGAACGGCACCTGGTCCTTCCGGCCACACAAGCCCAATTACTTCCTCTTCGCACGCTACACCGACAGCGTGAACCAGCGCCCTTATGTCGGCTATTTCAAGAGCGCGAACGGTCGCGACGAGGGGCTGGATCCGGCCGAAGTGAAGTTCCAGTTGAGTTTCAAGACCAAGGCGGCGGAAAACCTGTTCGGGCGCGGCGCCGACCTATGGTTCGGCTACACGCAGCAGAACAGCTGGCAACTGTACAACGCGGGAATCTCGGCGCCCTTCCGCGAGACGAACTACGAACCCGAGATCTTCGTCACCGTGCCTGCCGACTACCCGCTGCTCGGACTGCGCGGCCGCTTCGTCAATTTAGGTTTCTCGCACCAGTCGAACGGTCGCAGCGAGCCACTGTCGCGTAGCTGGAACCGGCTCTACGCGCAGGCCGGCTTCGAATACGGCGACAAGTTCCAGCTGATCCTGAAACCCTGGTACCGGATCAGGGAAAGCGCCGACAGCGACGATAACCCGGGCATCAACCGCTACGTCGGCGATTACGAGGCCGAGGCGAGCTACCGCTTCGGCAGTCAGACCCTGAGCCTGCTCGGACGCAGCACCTGGGACGCGAGGCGTGGCTTCCTGCAGCTCGACTGGACTTTCCCGCTCTCCAGCTGGCTGCAGCGCGACGAGAGCAGCAAAAGCGCGGGTCAGTTGAAAGGCTACGTGCAGTTCACCACCGGCTACGGCGAGAGCATGATCGACTACAACCACCGGCAGGATACGATCGGCTTCGGTGTGCTGCTCACCGACTGGATGTGAGGCCGCCCGCTGCGGCTTCCTGCTCAATGGCTGTCGTCGATCCTCGCCCGGCCTTCCTCGGCGGGCTCGTGCGTGTCGGGGTCGATCCAGTCGGCGATGCCGATCTCGTCTTCGGCTTCGGCGAGCGACTCTCCGGGCGTGAAGGCTTCGTCGTCGCTGGACTCCATCTCCTCGACCGCCTCGACCAGCGTCGCGAACGGCCCGAGCTCGCGTTCCCCATCCTTCGTGGTCCAGTAGAAGCCGTCCGGTCGTTCGATGATCCGCGTCTCGTCGTAGTCCGCGTGGGTCTGCGGGATGACTTGCCTCATGAGGTGTGGCTCCCTTGGCTGGGCTCGCGGCTGCGTGCCGTTCCGCGACGGTGCTGTCTGCGCTTGCCGGATGATCCGGCAGCGCTACGCGATACGCAGATGATAGGCCAGGATCGATGACGACGGCAATTTTTCGCTTCCACGACGAACTCAACGACTTCCTGCCGCCGGAGCGGCGGCGACGCGAGTTCGGCGTGCCCTGCGCGCGCAGCGCCACCACCAAGCACATGATCGAGGCGCTCGGCGTTCCGCACACCGAGGTCGGGCTGATCCTGGTCAATGGCGAGTCGGTCGGCTTCGACCGGCAACTGCGCGACGGCGACCGCGTCGCTGTCCATCCGCACCGCGCCGCGACCGGGGTGAACCCGCGCCTGTGCCGGAGCCTGCCGGGCGAGCCGCGTTTCGTCGCCGACGCGCATCTCGGCGGGCTTGCCCGCCTGCTGCGCATGGCGGGTTTCGACACGCTCTATCGCAACGACTATCGGGATGTCGAACTGGCCGAGCTCGCCGTCCGCGAAGGCCGCATCCTGCTCACGCGCGACCGCGAACTATTGAAGCTGCGCACGCTCGAGCACGGCTGCTACGTGCATGCCCTGGAACCGCGGCAGCAGTTGGCCGAGATCGTCGCGCGGCTCGAACTCGTGCCTTGCGTCAAACCCTTCACGCGCTGCCTCGAATGCAACGCGCCGCTGCGTGCGGTCGACAAGTCGGAAGTAGCCGACCGCCTGCCGCCTTCAGTCAGGGCACGGCAGGCGCGCTTCACCACCTGCGATCATTGCGGGCGAGTGTTCTGGCCAGGGTCGCACTGGCAGCGGATGCAGAAGCTGCTCGATACGGCGATCGCGCAGGCGACGGTGGCGAGCCCCGAGCCTGAACCGTGAATGACGCGTGGCAGTCGCGGCTCAGGTCCCGGCAAGCGTGCGCGCGCGCAACTGCCCGCAGCCGCCGTCGACGTCCTGTCCGGCCGAATCGCGCAGCTTGGTGAGCACGCCGCGCCGGTGCAGCTCCTGCGCCATCGCCGTCGCTGCCTCCCAGGCCGGGCGGCGGAATTCGAGCGCGGCCGTGGCGTTGTACGGAATCAGGTTCATCAGCGCGTACTTGCCGGCGAGCAGGCGGACGATGCCGTCGATTTCGTCCTCGCCGTCGTTCACGCCCTCGATCAGTGTCCATTGGTACTGGATCGGGTAGCCGCTCGCGCGCGCGTAGGCTTCGCCGAGCTCGACGATTTCCTCGGGCGCAAGACGCGGCGCGCGCGGCAGCAGTTGCGCGCGCAGATCCGCCTTCGTCGTGTGCAGCGACAGCGCCAGCGCCGGCTTGACCGGGCCGGAACCGATGCGCGCGAAGACGCGGCGGTCGCCGACCGTCGACAGCACCAGGTTCTTGTGGCCGATGCCGCCGAAGCTGCCGAGGAAGTCGATCGCGTCGAGCACGTTGTCGAGGTTGTGCGCCGGCTCGCCCATGCCCATGAAGACGACCTTCTTCACCAGCCGCCGGCGCCGGGCGAGCACCACCTGCGCGACGATCTCGGCGCTGCCCAGCTGGCGCAGGAGGCCGTCGCGGCCGGTCATGCAGAAAACGCAGCCGACCGCACAGCCGACCTGCGACGACACGCACAGCCCGTCGCGCGGCAGCAGCACGCTCTCCACCGTCTGCCCGTCGGCGAGTTCGACGAGGAGGCGCGCCGACCCGTCGGCACCCGGATGCTCGGAGCGGACCCGCGCGAGCGCGTCGAGCTCGGCGCCGATCTCGGGCAGAGCCTCGCGCAGCGCCAGCGGCAGGAAGTCCTCGGCGCGGCTCTTGCGGTTGTCGAGCGAACGCGCCTGCACCCAGGCGCGCAGGAAGCGCGCCTCGTGCGCCGGCTTGGCGCCGAGCGCACGCAGGCGCTGGCGGAGGGTGTCGAGTTGCATCGCTGAGTGAGTCGGGAAGGAGGGCGTTGGATGAACAGCCGGCGCATTCTGCGGGATTTCGCGCCGACACACCAGCGCCCTCAGCGCGACCGCCATGCCGATGGCGGGCAGCCCATTTCCTGCCTGAACATGTAGGTGAACGCCGAGGTCGACGCGTAGCCGAGGTCGAGCGCGATGTCGGTGACGGGGCGCCCGGCGCACAGCCATTCCATCGCCAGGAACAGGCGCAGCTTGTGCCGCCACTCGCGCAGCGAGATGCCGACTTCCTTCTCGAATCGGCGCGCCAGGGTCCGTCCCGAGGCACCGAGTTCGCGTCCCCAGTCGTCGATGCTGCGCGGGTCGGCGGGGTTGGCGTGCAGCGTCGAGCAGATCCGGTTCAGCTGTGCACTGCGCGGCCACGGCAGGTGGAAGTCCTGCCGGGAGAGTCGCCCGAGCTGTTCGCAGAGGAGCTCGTTCACCTTGTCGACGTAGGTCGCGCTTTCGCCCTCCTCGGCGCAGCGTTCGAGCTCGACGATCAGCGCGCGCAGGAGGCCGGTGACGGCATAAACCGTGCACTGGTCGGGCATGTCGAGTCCGGGGAAGTCTGCGACGTAGAGGTTGCGGAAGGCCGCGCCGCTGAGCGCGCCGGTGCTGTGCGCGACGCCTACCGGAACCCAGATCGCCTGCTCGGGCGTGATCACGTACCAGCGGTCGGCGACGGTGACGACCAGCGTTCCCGAGGTGGCGTACACGAACTGGTGCCAGCGGTGCGTGTGCGGCGGGAAGAGCTCGCGTGCGGCCAGGTTCTGCGAGCGCAGGAAGACCTTGCCCGGCAGCGCGTCGATCTCGGGTACCTCGATGGTGGTCCAGTCTCCGCTCTCCAGCATGCTTTACTCCTGCCGTATTGCCCGATTTAACGTGAAACTGCGAAGGGATGAAGCCGCTGCCCCGGAGCAGCAACCCGTCATCGCGAGCCCGCAGAGCGTGGCGATCCAGTGCGTAGATGCTGATATCGGCGCGCCCTGGAAAGCTGGTAAGGGCGAGGAGACAGAAGAACGAACTGGATTGCCACGGCGCTGCGCGCCTCGCAATGACTAAAAGCGCCAGCTGGAACGACATCGTCATCGCGAGCCCGCAGGGCGTGGCGATCCAGTGCGTAGGGCTGTTATCGGCGCGCCCTGGAAAGCTGCTGAGGGCGAGGAGAGAGAAGAACGAACTGGATTGCCACGGCGCTGCGCGCCTCGCAATGAACGGTAGCGGACGGGCCATGCTCCGGGTTGGCGCAACTCGCCATGACCGTTATCGGGTTCCTGGCGTTTCGTCGATAGTCATCGTCAGTATATCGAAAGGCGTGCCTGTGCTCTCTCGCTAACATGGACATGACGATTCGAGCGAGGAGACAACCGATGAATACGAGCAGTCTGACGCCGGCCGTGCGCAGCGAGCGCTATCGCGTCATCGCCGCGGGCGTCTGCGCGCTGATCCTCACCGTCGGGCTGGCGCGCTTCGCCTATACGCCGCTCTTGCCGATCATGCGCGAGCAGGCGGAACTGTCGCACGTCGCCGGTGGCTGGCTGGCGACCATCAACTACGCGGGCTACATCTTCGGCGCGCTGCTGGCGGCCTCGATCAGCGACCTCGGGCGCAAGTTCGTCCTCTACCGGCTCGGGCTCGTCCTCGGCGTCGCCAGCACGGCGGCGATGGGGCTCACCGACGACGTCGTGCTGTGGGCGCTGTTGCGATTCGTCGCCGGCTTCTCCAGCACGGCGGGGCTCCTGCTCGCTTCCGGCCTCGTCCTCAACTGGCTGCTGCGGCAGGGACACCGTCCCGAACTCGGACTGCACTTCATGGGACTGGGGCTCGGTATCGCCGTCTCCGGATTCGCGGTCGGCGCGATGGTCGACTGGCTCCCCTGGGACCAGCAGTGGTTGGGGCTCGGCCTGCTCGGGCTCTGCTTCTTCGTCCCGGCGTGGCGCTGGCTGCCGCCACCGGCGACGCTCAAGCCGGCGGCGGGCGCTGCGAGCACGACGGCTGTCGCGCCGCCGACGCTGCGCTGGCTGTGGTTGATGATCGCCGCCTACTTCTGCGCCGGGTTCGGTTTCGTCGTCAGCGCGACCTTCATCGTCGCCATCCTCGTGCAACTGCCGCTGCTCGCAGGCAAGGGCAGCTGGGTGTGGGTGATCGTCGGCCTCGCCGCGGCGCCCTCCTGTTTCGTCTGGGACCGCGTCGCGGCGTCGATCGGCCAGATCCGCGCGCTGATGATCGCCTACGGGCTGCAGGCGGTGGCGACCCTGCTGCCGGTGCTCAGCGACAGTCCCGCGCTCAACGTGCTCGGCGCGATCCTCTTCGGCGCGACCTTCGTCGGCATCGTCAGCCTGACGCTGACCCTGATCGGCCGCCACTTCCCGGCCAACCCGGCCAAGGCGATGGCGAGGATGACGCTCGGCTACGGCGTCGCGCAGATCGGCGCCCCGGCGATGAGCGGCTACATCGCCGCCGCCACCGGCAGCTATCACGGCGCGCTGGTCGTCACCGCCGTGGTCATGGGCGCCGGCATGTTCCTGCTTCGGGCGGTGATGGCCGAGGAGCGGCGCAGCGCAGGGGTCGATGCTGCCGGCGCAGGTGAGACCGTGGCAGCGCCCCGGCCTTGCGTCGAGCCTGCGGCATGATCGGGAGTGTCCTGCCTTCAGCGTCGCCGCGCGTGAGCCCCTGCCCGGCCGGCTGTTGCGGTGCTTGGCAGTGCAGTGGCCGTGACGCTCAAGTTGCATGTAACGCAAGAGGCGGCTATCTTGTTACATGTAACTCATGGAGAATCTCATGACCACGACAGTGACTGCCAGAGTCCAGAAGCGCCGACAGGCCCTGCGCATGGCTGGACTGCGTCCGGTACAGCTTTGGGTGCCGGATACGCGCCGCCCCTCGTTTGCTGAAGAATGCCGCCGCCAGTCCGAGTCCTTGCGCGGCGACACACAGGAGCGGGATGTTCTCGACTGGATCGCGGCGGCTGCCGACGTCGAGGGCTGGGAATGAGACGCGGCGACCTGGTCACGATCGCACTGCAAGGAGACTACGGGAAGCCGCGACCGGCGCTGGTCATCCAGTCCGATTTCTTTGCTGCCCATCCGTCGGTGACGGTCTTGCACGTCACCAGCGAACTGCGCGACGCGGCGCTTTTTCGCGTCGCCGTCGAACCGACGCCCGCCAACGGCTTGCGCAGTTCGTCGCAAGTGATGGTCGACAAATGCATGACCGTCGCACGCGAGAAAGTCGGGCCGAGCTTCGGCAGGCTCGATGCAGGCCGGATGCTGGAAGTCGAGCGCTGCCTGGCAGTCTTTCTCGGCATCGCCGAGTAAGCCTGTACGGTCATCGGCAGCACCCGGGATCCGTTGCAGCGGCGGGCGTTCTTGCCGCCTACGGCATGATCTCGACGTACTCGTAGACCTCCGCATCCGCCACCTGCTTCCTGACCGGCAGGGTCGCTTCGGCGAACCACGCCTGCGGGTCGTGGCGGTCGATCTCGCGGCCCATGAAGCGGATCAGCTCGCAGATCGGTTCGACGACGCGCTCGCGGTAGGCGGCGTCGCCCTGCACGTAGCCGCGGTGCAGGTTCTTCATGCAGTTCCTGCGGCACCAGGCGAAGGCCTCGCAGGACTCGCAGGGCATCGCCGGGTGCGGCTGCAGCGGGCTGCACTTCAACCAGTTGCCCTGGATTTCGCCCATCTGCATGGCCGGGTCGTAGAGCATGTCGGGGCAGGGGAAGATGCGGCCGTCGGGCATCACGTTGAGGATGTGCGTCGATACGCGGCACTGCGTGAGGCCGTGGCACAGTTCCTCGACGCGCGAGGGCAGCACCTTGTTGCGCACCATCCCCATCAGCGGGATCAGCGGGTAGAGCTTGTCGGTGCGGTTGAAGAACTTGTCGATCAGGCGCACCAGCACTTCCTTGCGCCGTTCGAGCGAGTCGCCGCCGTACTGCTCGTCGGCGACGAACTGCCAGTAGAGGTAGTCGAAGCTCTCGGCGAGGTCGTCGAGTTCCTCGAAGCTTGTTTCCGGCTTGCCCCAGGTGACGCGCGCGGTGACGGTGCCGCCGATTCGGTCGCGCACGTGGGCGACGTTCTTCTGCACCTGCCGCCAGACGCCGCGACCGCGGAAGCCGTCGGTGGTGGCCTCGCCGCCGTCGATCGAGACGAGCACGTTGGAGAGTTTGTGCAGCATCCAGTCGGGCAGGTTGTCGAGCAGCGTGCCGTTGGTCTGCAACTGGTAGCGGAAGCCGGGGAAGCGGCGCATCACTTCCTTCATCAGCGGCAGGTTGAGGGTCGGCTCGCCGCCGTAGAAGGTGACGTAGATTTCCTTGCCGGCGAGCTGTTTGTCGATGAAGGCGGCGAGCTGCTCGATGTCGTATTTCAACTCGGTCTGCGAGCCGAGCACGTCGCCGACGCCGAGCGAGCAGTAGGTGCACTTCAAGTTGCACTTCAGGGTGGTCAGCAGTTGCAGTTCGACGCGGCCGCCGACGATCGGGTCGAGGTGGGGCTGGCTGGCAGAGGCGGCGGGGCGGAGTTCGAGGGTGCTTTCGGTCATGGTTTCAGCAGGGACAAATGAATCAGGGGTCCCGTCGCGATGGCGACGGGACCCCGGGAAGATGCGGCGAAGTGAGGGGTGCGACTGCGGCGTCAGCCCTTGTTCCACGAGTCCTTGAGCGTCACCGCGCGGTTGAATACCGGCGCGCCCGGGCGGCTGTCGACGCGGTCGGCGACGAAGTAGCCATGGCGCTCGAACTGGAAGCGCGCTTCGGGCGCGGCGTCCTTCAGCGCCGGCTCGAGCTGTGCGGTGATCGTCACGCGCGAGTTCGGGTTGATGTCGTCGAGGAAGTTGCGTTCGAGTCCTTCGGCATCTCCCTCCCTGCGGGCGCCGGGCGCCGGCACCGCGAACAGCCGGTCGTAGAGACGGATCTCGCAGGTGTAGGCGTCGGCGACCGACACCCAGTGCAGGTTGCCCTTGACCTTGACCGAGTCGGCGCCGGGCGTCCCCGACTTGGTCTCGGGCAGGTATTCGCAGAGCACCGCGGTGACCTTGCCGTCGGCGTCCTTCTCGCAGCCCGTGCAGCGCACCACGTAGCCGTAGCGCAGCCTGACCAGGTTGCCGGGGAAGAGGCGGCGGTAGCCCTTGCTCGGGACTTCCATGAAGTCCTCGCGCTCGATCCACAGCTCGCGGCCGAAGGGGATGGTGCGGCTGCCGAGCTCGGGTTTCTGCGGGTGGTTCGGCGCCGAGCAGTCCTCGCGCTGGCCTTCCGGGTAGTTGGTGATGATCAGCTTCAGGGGGTCGAGCACGGCGATGCGGCGCTCGGCCGATTCGTTGAGTGCCTCGCGCTGACAGTCTTCGAGCAGGGTGAAGTCGATCAGCGAGTCCGACTTGGAGACGCCGATGCGCTCGGCGAAGAGGCGGAAGCCCTCGGGCGAGTAGCCGCGGCGGCGGGCGCCGGCGAGCGTCGGCAGGCGCGGGTCGTCCCAGCCGTCGACGTGGCCTTCGTCGACCAGCTGGATCAGCTTGCGCTTGGAGAGGACGACGTAGGTGAGGTTCAGCCGCGAGAACTCGATCTGCTGCGGCAGCGGGCGCTGCAGCAGCCCGCCGACGACGCGCCCGTCGGCAAGCGTCGTCGTCTCGGCCAGGCGTTCGAGCAGCCAGTCGTAGAACGGGCGCTGGTCCTCGAATTCGAGCGTGCAGATCGAGTGCGTGATGTTTTCGAGCGCGTCCTCGATCGGGTGCGCGAAGGTGTACAGGGGATAGACGCAGTAACGGTTGCCGGCGCGGTGGTGCTCGGCGTGGCGGATGCGGTAGATCAGCGGGTCGCGCAGGTTGATGTTCGGCGCGCTCATGTCGATCTTCGCGCGCAGCACGTGCGTTCCGTCGGCAAATTCGCCGGCCTGCATGCGCTTGAAGAGGTCGAGGTTCTCCTCGGCGCTGCGCGTGCGGTAGGGCGAATCGACGCCGGCTTGAGTCAGCGTGCCGCGGCCGGCGCGGATTTCCTCGGCGCTCTGGCTGTCGACGTAGGCGTTGCCGGTGACGATCAGGTGCTCGGCGAACGCGACCATCCACGGGAAGTAGTCGGAGGCGTGGTAGAGGTTGTCCTCCTTGTCGTCCTGCCAGGAGAAGCCGAGCCAGCGCACCGCGTCGATGATCGAGTCGACGAATTCCTGGTCTTCCTTCTCCGGGTTGGTGTCGTCGAAGCGCAGGTGGCAGCGGCCGCCATACTGTTCGGCGAGGCCGAAGTTGAGGCAGATCGACTTGGCATGGCCGTAGTGCAGGTAGCCGTTCGGCTCGGGCGGGAAGCGCGTGCGGATGCGTGCCGGGTCGAGCGGCGCGGCGCCGTGGTCGGCGGCAGCACCTGGTTGCCCGCGCCAGCGGCGTTGGGCGAACTTGTCGGCGGCCAGATCGGCGTCGATGATGTTGCGGATGAAGTTGCTGGCGGGCGCGGCGTTTTCGTTCGGGGTGGTGCTCACGGCGGTTCCTCGTTTCCGGAAGCCGCCTATTTTAGCAGCAGGGCGGCCCGTGGCCGGCCGCGTGCCGATACTTGACGCCGAGGTGCGGCCATTTCGCATTGGCCGGGCCGTCGCACTGCCATCAGGCAAAGCCGGGCAGATGCAATCGCTGGACGGTGACTTTGGCCAGCCCGAGGCGAGCGACCGGCTTGCTGGGTCAGTAATGCGGCGTTTCGTTGGGGCTCAAGTCGAACAGCAGTACCTCGGCCTGCTCACCCTTCGCGAAGCCGATCTCGCGTACGCTACGCAGCTTGAGCGCGTCGCCGGCGGCCAGGCGCTGGCCATTGACCTCGAGCGTGCCGCGCACGACATGAACGTAGGCGAAACGGTTCGCAGGCAACTGGAAAGATTGCGCTTCATTCCCGTCGAAGAGGCCGGCGTACACGCGGGCGTCCTGATACACCGACAGCGAGCCCTCGGCTCCATCGGGCGAGATGATCATCCGCAGCTTGCCGCGCTTTTCCGCGACGGCAAAATGCTGTTGCTGGTAGCGCGGCGCCACGCCCTTGCGCTCGGGCACGATCCAGATCTGCAGGAAGTGCACCAAGTCTTCGCGGGAGGCGTTGTATTCACTGTGCCGCACGCCGGTGCCGGCGCTCATCATCTGCACGTCGCCCGGGCGGATCACCGAACCGTTGCCCATCGAATCCTTGTGCTCTAGTGCACCCTCGAGGACATAGGAGAAGATCTCCATGTCGCGATGGCCGTGGGGGTCGAAGCCCCGGCCCGGGCGCACGCGGTCTTCGTTGATCACCAACAGGTCCGAGAACCCCATGTGCTGCGGGTCGTAGTAGCTGCCGAAGGAAAAGCTGTGCTGCGAATGCAGCCAGCCGAAGTTGGCGAGGCCGCGTTCTGCGGCGGGGCGGATTTCCATGATTTGCATATCCTCGGATGTTGAGACAGCTCAGGCGCACTGCCGTCGAAGCTTGGCGATGACCGAAATTTAGATATCTCCAATGAGCTTAAATAGAGGACAATGAGTAATTGATAGTTGCTGTTAGAGCAACAATGAGCCGTCTCGACGCCATGATCTCGTTCATGCGGGTGGCCGATGCAGACAGTTTTGCGGTCGCGGCAAGCGCAGAGGCGGCGCCCGGTCGTCACGCGCCGGATCTTCGGGAGTTCAGGCCTTGCTCGGGCACGATGTGGCAGAGAGGGGCCGTTGGGTGGAGGCGATCCATCCCTCATACCCCCCTTTCAGTGGCCTGGCAGATACGTAACCTGCGCGCAGCAGCGCCCGTGCCGCCTGGATTGCGCTGGCGTCCTGCGGACAGGCGCACAAGGTCACGATGGGGTGCTCCTTCGGCCATGCGCTCACCGTCTCCAGTAACGAAGCCTGTGTGGTGATCCGTGCGTCCGGGATCGGCCCCGTTTCGGCGATCAGCGTCGCGCCGCGCAGATCAAGTATCAGCGGGGGACTTTCGCCATCAAGGACGGCAAGCAATTCATCCGGCGTGATGTGCGGGATCCCAATGGACTGGGTGAATCGATATTTCCGCCAGATTTTCCAGCCAAGCCAGCACGCGAGAAGCAGGATCGCGACGGTGAGGACTCTGCCGACATGCGCCTCGAGCACGACGATGACGGACTGCACGGTATCCTGCATCAGCCACCCTACACAGAGCGCCAGCCCCGCCCACAAGCCGGCACCGATGCCTGCCGCAACGAGGAAGCCGGGCTGACTCATGCGCATCGCTCCCGCTATGGGGGGCGCAACGGTCGAAAAGCCGGGGATGAACTTGGCGACGACCACTGAGGGAAGACCCCAGCGCATGAAGCGAGCCTCGGTCTGGCTCACACACGAAGAGGGATTGATCGACAGCTTGCACAGTCCCGCCAGGACCTTGTAGCCAAAGACACGGCCCGACCAGTACCAGAGCCAGTCAGCGACGACCGAGGCGACCATGGCGGCCGCCAACATCTGGCCGAGGGAACTTGAACTCGCGGCCAGGCTGCCCGCGAGGAGTAGCGTCGGGACTGCCGGTACCGGCAATCCGAGCTGTTGCATCAGGACGTTCGTGAACACGATTACTAGCGCGTCGTCGCGCAGCGTCTGGCTGATCTGGGTGATATCCACGGTTCTTTCTTGAGGCTGTCGATGCTTCGGAATGCGGCTCCGTTGCTCAAGCAAGCAGCCACCCGGAGTGCACGAGTGGCGGTGTCGGAGCAGGCAGCACGTCGGCAGCAATCCGGCGTGCGGCCGGTGTCAGTGTTCGCATCGCCGCGTCGGGTGACCATTCCGCGCGCCGTCGCCGAGATGGTGGCTCTGCCCGACAAACGCTGACGTCGCATTGCCGGACCTGACACCATGCGCTTCATCTTTGGGCGAGAGGACGGACAGTGACCCCTCGCCCGACGATATCAGGCCAGATCGAAGCGGTCGGCGTTCATGACCTTGGTCCAGGCGGCGACGAAGTCCCTGAAGAACTTCTCCTTGTTGTCGTCCTGGGCATAGACCTCGGCGTAGGCGCGCAGCACCGAGTTCGAACCGAACACCAGATCGACGCGGGTGGCCGTCCATTTCACGGCGCCACTCCTGCGCTCGACGATCGCATAGCTGTTGCGACCCGTCGGCTTCCAGGTGTAGGCCATGTCGGTGAGATTGACGAAGAAGTCGTTGCTGAGCACGCCGACGCGCTCGGTGAACACGCCGTGCTGGCTGCCGCCGTGGTTGGTGCCGAGCACGCGCAGGCCGCCGAGCAGGACCGTCATCTCGCAGGCGGAGAGCCGCATCAGCTGCGCGCGGTCGAGCAGCAGTTCCTCGGGCTGGACGACGTAGTCCTTCTTCAGCCAGTTGCGGAAACCGTCGGCCAGCGGTTCGAGCACCGCGAAGGACTCGACATCGGTCATTTCCTGCGTCGCGTCGCCGCGACCCGGCGCGAAGGGAACCGTCACTTCGACGCCTGCCGCCTTCGCCGCCTGCTCGACGCCGACATTGCCGGCCAGCACGATCACGTCGGCGACGCTGGCGCCCGCTTCGGCGGCGATCTTCTCCAGCACCGCCAGCACCTTGGCCAGGCGTGCGGGCTCGTTGCCCTCCCAGTCCTTCTGCGGGGCCAGGCGGATGCGTGCGCCGTTGGCGCCGCCACGCTTGTCCGAGCCGCGGAAGGTGCGCGCGCTGTCCCAGGCGGTGGCGACCAGTTCGCTGATCGACAGTCCGCTGGTGGCGATCTTCGCCTTCACCGCGGCAACGTCGTAATCCTTGCGACCGGCCGGCACCGGGTCCTGCCAGATCAGGTCTTCCTGCGGCACGTCCGGACCGATATAGCGCGACTTCGGTCCCATGTCGCGGTGGGTCAGCTTGAACCAGGCGCGCGCGAAGACCTCGGCCAGGTAGTCCGGGTCCTGGTAGAAGCGTTCCGCGATCTTGCGGTACTCGGGGTCCACCTTCAGCGCCATGTCGGCGTCGGTCATGATCGGGTTGTAGCGGATCGACGGATCCTCGACATCGACCGGGCGGTCTTCTTCGCTGATGTTGACCGGCTCGTACTGCCAGGCGCCGGCCGGGCTCTTCCTGAGTTCCCAGTCGTGCTCGAGCAGCATCTTGAAGTAGCCGTTGTCCCAGCGCGTCGGGTGCGTGGTCCAGGCGCCCTCGATGCCGCTGGTCACGGTGTTGCGGCCGATGCCGCGGCTGCTGTGGTTGATCCAGCCGAGGCCCTGCTCTTCGAGATCGGCGCCTTCCGGGGCGGGCCCGAGCTTGGCGGCATCGCCGTTGCCGTGCGCCTTGCCGACGGTGTGACCGCCGGCAGTGAGCGCGACGGTCTCCTCGTCGTTCATCGCCATGCGCGCGAAGGTCACGCGCATGTCACGCGCGGTCTTCAGCGGGTCGGGCTGGCCGTCGACGCCTTCGGGGTTCACGTAGATCAGGCCCATCATCACCGCGGCCAGCGGGTTTTCGAGGTCGCGCTCGCCCGAGTAACGGCTGCCTTCGCCGCCGCTCTTCTGCAGCCATTCCTTCTCCGAGCCCCAGTAGATGTCCTTCTCGGGATGCCAGATATCCTCGCGGCCGAAGGCGAAACCGAAGGTCTTCAGGCCCATCGATTCGTAGGCCATGTTGCCGGCGAGGATCATCAGGTCGGCCCAGCTCAGCTTGTTGCCGTACTTCTTCTTGATCGGCCAGAGCAGGCGGCGCGCCTTGTCGAGGTTGCCGTTGTCGGGCCAGGAATTGAGCGGGGCGAAACGCTGGTTGCCGGTGCCGCCGCCGCCACGGCCGTCCGCGATGCGGTAGGTGCCGGCAGAGTGCCAGGCCATGCGGATCATCAGGCCGCCGTAATGGCCCCAGTCGGCCGGCCACCAGTCCTGGCTGTCGGTCATCAGGGCCTTCAGGTCCTGCTTGAGCGCGTCGACGTCGAGCTTCTTCACCTCTTCGCGGTAGTTGAAGCCGGCACCGAGCGGGTTGGTCTTGCTGTCGTGCTGGTGCAGGATGTCGAGGTTCAGCGCCTTCGGCCACCACGGCATCTGCGCCGTGCTCGCCGAAGTGGCGCCGCCGTGCATCACCGGACAGACGCCGGCAGTGCTCGCATTGTCCATCTTGTACTCCTTGATTGTTAATGACTGAAATGCATCAGGAATCGGCGCTGACGTCGTTCGCGGCACGCAGGAACGACCGGGTGGTGATCGCGGCCGTGGCGACGGCGGGCCATCACGCCAGCACGGCGTCCAGGTCGGCGGCAGCTGCCGCAAAACCTTTCTCGACGCTGTCCGCGCCCATGGCCAGGCCTTCGGCATAAATGCAGCGCACGTCGGTCATGCCGAGGAAGCCGAGCACATGCTTCAGATACGGCACCTGCGAATCGGCGGCGGTGTCGCGGTAGATGCCGCCGCGGGCCAGTGCCAGATAGACCTTCTTGCCCTTGATCAGGCCTTGCGGGCCTTTCTCGGTGTAGACGAAGGTGACGCCGGCGCGGGCAATGCCGTCGATCCAGGACTT
Source organism: Rhodocyclus purpureus (assembly GCF_016653115.1). GTDB lineage: Bacteria > Pseudomonadota > Gammaproteobacteria > Burkholderiales > Rhodocyclaceae > Rhodocyclus > Rhodocyclus purpureus. The sequence goes on along the minus strand of NZ_NHRX01000019.1, from coordinate 41,724 downwards.
CAACTGCGTCGGTACGCCAAAGTTGTACATCGGCACGCCAATCACGATGAAGTCCGCCGACTGCACCTGGGCGATCAGTTGGTCGTCGAGCGCGACGCGGGCCGCCTGGGCGGGCGTGCGCTGATCGGCCGGAGTAAATAAGGCCCCCAGCGCTGCTTCATCGAGGGACGGACGCGGGTGGCGGGACAGGTCGAGCAGATCGACCTCGGCCTCCGGGTGCTGCGCCTGCAGGCGGGCAGTCACGGCATTGGCCAGCCGCGTCGAGTTCGAGCCGACGGAGCGGGCGCTGGCGTTGATTTGCAGGATCTTCACGATCGTTTTTTTCCAGGAATGAATAGGAGGCAGAGTAGGCAGGGGCACGCCCTCGCCGCTGCGCGAGTCAGGGAGTACTCATGTACAGGATGGCCTGCCGGATCTGCTCGCGGGACAACTCGCTGGCGCCGCCTTTGGGCGGCATCGCGCCCAGGCCGTTCACCGCGTTATCGACCGTGGCCGGAAGGCCTTTCGCCAGGCGCTGCCGCCAGGCGACGGCGTCACCGGCCTTGGGCGAACTGACCATGACGTTCTGCGGGGCATGGCAGGCGCTGCAAACCGATTCATAGACGCGGCGTCCCTCCTCGCCCGGCGCTGCGTCGGCGGCCAGCGAGAGGGATGGCAGCAGGGCGAGCAGGGCCGGAAGGCCAAGCAGGGCCAGCGTAGCGAGTCGACGAACAGGACGAACTCGACGGACGGGCGGCACGGGAAGGACGATAGCGGCCAAGCGCGCAGGCATGAGACTTTCTTCGCAAAAGGCGGACGCCCCCGCAGGGGCGCCTGTGTTTCAGTGGGGGACTTACTTGCCTTCCTTCGCCTGGAACATTTCCTGGGCGTAGATGACGCCGAGACCGTAGCCACCCGCGTGCTCGGTGGCGATCTTCATGACCGGCATGTAGGTTTCGCCACGCGCCCAGTCACGCTGCAGTTCGAGCATGTACTGCAACCAGGTGACGGGCTGCGCGCCGGCCTGGATCATGCGCTGCACGGACATGTCATGGGCTTCCTTGCTCACGCCGCCGGAGGCATCGGTGACGATGTACACGTCGTAGCCCTGGTCGATGGCGGAGAGCACGGGTTCAAGCAGGCAGACTTCGGTCCACAGGGCGGCCATGACCACCTTCTTGCGGCCGTGCTTCTTGACTTCATCGACCACGCGCTGGTCTTCCCAGGTATTCATGGTGGTGCGGTCGATCGGCTTCTGCTTCGGGAAGACGGCCTGCAGTTCCGGGAAGATCGGGCCGCTGAAGGACTTTTCCGCCACCGTGGTCAGGATGGTCGGGACCTTGAAGACCGCCGCCGCCTTGGCCAGGCCGGTGACGTTGTTGCGCAGTTCGGCGATGTCGATGGAACGCGTCGCGAACGCCATCTGCGGCTGGTGATCGATCAGGATGAGGGTGTGGTTGGTCGGCGTCAGCAACTTGTCCGACGGCGGTGCGGCGTTAGCCTGGGGCATGATCGAGAGGGCGAGCATGAAGGGCAATGCCGCTTTGATGAGATTCTTGAGGTTCAAGGTAAGACTCCTTCGTCTGGTGGATGAACTCCAGAACGCTGGTCCGGGCCAGGCGTTGTGGTGACGGGACGAAGTATGCGGCGGCGGGCTGGCTTGATGGTTCTGCTGCTTTGACGATACTCTTCAAAAATACTGAACGACGAGGCTTCTCATGCTCACTCCACGCGATGTCCTGACTCCGGCCGCCTTCTCCATGTTGCAGGTGATCGCCGAGACCGGAAGCTTTGCGGCGGCGGCACGCGCCCTCAACATGGTGCCCAGTGCCCTCACCTACCGGGTACGCCAGATCGAGGAGGCGCTCGATGTCCTGCTCTTCGACCGGAGTTCGCGCAAGGCCCGGCCGACCGAGGCCGCGGAGGAACTGCTGCGCGAGGGCAGTTGCTTCCTGGCGGATATCGACGCCATCGCCAACCGGGTGAAGCGGGTGGCGACCGGGTGGGAGCCGGAATTCACGATTGCCGTGGACTGCATCATCGACCGCCCCACGATCACGGAACTCTGCGAGCTGTTTTTCCAGCTGAACCCGCCGACCCGGCTCCGCCTGCGCACGGAAACGCTGACCGGCACCCTGGAAGCGGTGACCTCCGGCGAAGCCGATCTCGCCCTGGGCGTCGTCGTGGAAACGAGTGCGACCACGGGCGTGCAGCGGGAAGTGCTCGGTACCTTGCAGCACGTCTTCGCCATGTCGCCCCGTCATCCGCTGACGCACGCCGCCGAGCCCTTGTCGGACGCGGACTTGCGCAAGCATCGCGCGGTGTCGATTGCCGATTCGGCGCGGCTCGCCGAAGGGATCGCGATGGGGCTGCAGGCCGGCCAGGACGTGCTCACGGTGACCGACATGTCGATGATGCTGTCGGCGCAGATCAAGGGCGTGGGCGCCGGCTTCCTGCCGACCTGCATTGCGCAGCCCTACATCGATCTGGGACAGCTCGTGACCCGGCAAGTCGCGCGCCCGATTCCCGGAATCCAGGTCACCTATGTGTGGCGCAGTAGCGAGCGAGGAAGACAGGGGCGGGCGCTGCAGTGGTGGCTCAATCGCCTGGAGAGCCCGGTCACCCGCGCGGCCCTGCTGGCGCAGACCGCGCCAGGGGGCGAGGGCATCGACGTGGCGCGCGCTGTCCCGTGAGCCGGAGGCGCTCCGGCTCCCGCAAAAACAGGATCTCGGCACCAGGAGCGACGACGAGCGGAGTGGCTAAGCCTGCTGAATGGCAGCTTGGCGCTGACGGCACATGCTACCGGCCGCAGGCAGAGGCTCACGCTCGCTGCGTCGAATGAGCACTCCGGCCGCGTGGCTGACCGGGACCAGCTTTCCGGTGCGAACTTTGACGACGGCAAGGGCAGGTTCCGGAAAAAGGTAAAATCATGTTTTGCGCAGTTCGCCGCGCTGAATGCGGCGGCACGAAGGAGCGAGCATGAACCTGCTGGCATTCGCGGTGATCGGCGTCGGCGCCGCGCTCGGTGCGTGGACGCGCTGGCTGCTCGGCCTCGCGCTGAATCCGCTGCTGCTGGCGTTGCCGCTGGGGACGCTCGCCGCCAACCTGGTCGGCGGCTACCTGATCGGCGTCGCGCTCGGCGTCTTTCATCATGCGGCCGACCTGCCGCCCGAGTTGAAGCTGTTCGTGATCACCGGCTTTCTCGGCGGGCTGACCACCTTCTCGACCTTTTCCGCCGAGGTCGTCGAACGCCTGCTCGCCGGACAGTTGGGCTGGGCGCTGGCGGCGGCCGGCCTGCATGTCGTCGGCTCGCTGACGATGACCTGGCTCGGGCTCGTTTCGGTCGGCGCGCAGCGGATCTGGTCGTAGGCCGCGGTGCAGCCTGCGCCCCCGCTGCGAATGAATCTGGAAAAGGCAGTTGGCTACGAAAGGCACGAAAAGACACGAAAGCATGCATGGGCTGAGGTGGCGCCGGGCATGGCCCGATGGATTTCACCTTGAACGACTGCATCCTCTGTTTTATTTCGTGTCTTTCGTGGCTGAAAAGAAGTTTCAAGGATGAACGTTTTCTTCGATGGGTAGAAGCTTGAGCACTGCACCCCAAGCGCCGCGGCGCGCCGCCGATTTTCCCGACTGCCTCGCTGCCGACCAGGCGCGGCTGCGCCAGCTGGCGCGCGAGTCGCGCCATGCCTTCGGCGAGAAGAAGGCGGCGCTGGTGGCCGAAGCCGAGGCGTTGCTCGCCAGCTCGCGCGCTGCCGTCGCCGCGCGTGTTGCGCGCCTGCCGAAGCCCGATTTTCCGGAAGACCTGCCGGTCAATGGCCGTCGCGACGAGATCGCCGCGCTGATCGCCGCGCATCAGGTGGTGATCGTCTGCGGCGAAACCGGTTCCGGCAAGACGACGCAGTTGCCGAAGATCTGCCTCGCGCTCGGCCGCGGCACGCGCGGGCTGATCGGCCACACGCAGCCGCGGCGGATCGCCGCGCGCGCGGTCGCCAGCCGCCTCGGCCAGGAACTCGCGTGCGAGCCGGGGACGCTGGTCGGCTACAAGATCCGCTTCACCGACCGCACTTCGCCGAACGCCTTCGTCAAGCTGATGACCGACGGCATCCTGCTTGCCGAGACGCAGGGCGACCCGCTGCTCGCCAAATACGACACGCTGATCATCGACGAGGCGCACGAGCGCAGCCTGAACATCGACTTCCTGCTCGGCTACCTGCGCCAGTTGCTTCCGAAGCGCCCCGACCTCAAGGTGGTCATCACCTCGGCGACCATCGACGCCGAGCGTTTTGCACGCCATTTCGCGCTCGCCGGGCGGCCGGCGCCCGTGATCGAGGTGTCCGGGCGGCTCTATCCGGTCGAGCTGCGCTACCGGCCGCTGCATGAACTGCCGCTGCTCGCCGAGGACGAGGAAGCGGGCGATGATGTCGGTGAAGCGACGGGCGAAGAAGCTGCTACCAGCGCTTCTTCCATGGCCCCGACGCCGCGGCCGCCGGCGCGCGACGTGGCTGCGCGGGCGCGGGCCAACGCCGCCCCGGAGCGCGACCTCTACGACGCGATCGTCGACGCCTGCGACGAACTCCTGCGCCACGGTCCCGGCGACATCCTCGTCTTCCTGCCCGGCGAGCGGGAGATCCGCGACGCGGCCGAGGCGCTGCGCAAGCACACCTTCCGCGGCGCCGGCGCGCACGCCGAGATCCTGCCGCTGTTCGCGCGGCTGTCGGCCGAGGAACAGTCGCGCATCTTCCGCCCCCACGGCGGCTTGCGCATCGTGCTCGCGACCAACGTCGCCGAGACCTCGCTCACCGTCCCCGGCATCCGCTACGTCGTCGACAGCGGTCTCGCGCGCGTGAAACGCTACTCGTACCGCAACAAGGTCGAGCAGTTGCGCGTCGAGAAGATCGCGCAGGCGGCCGCCAACCAGCGCGCCGGGCGTTGCGGCCGCGTCGCCGCCGGCGTCTGCATCCGCCTCTACGACGAGGCCGACTTCGCCGCGCGGCCGGCCTTCGGCGACCCGGAAATCCTGCGCTCGTCCTTGGCCGGCGTCATCCTGCGCATGAAGCTCCTGCGTCTCGGCGACATCGAGGACTTCCCGTTCATCGACGCGCCGCCGGGGAAGGCGATCAGCGACGGCTACCAGCTGCTTACCGAACTCGGCGCCGTGAACGACGCGCGCAGCCTCACCGAGATCGGCCGCATCCTCGCCGCCCTGCCGCTCGACCCGCGCATCGCCAGGATGATCGTCGCCGCGCGCGCCGAGGGCTGCCTCGAGGAGATGCTGGTGATCGCCGCCGCGCTCACCGTGCAGGACCCGCGCGACCGTCCGCAGGAGCGCCTGGGCAGCGCCGACGCCGCGCACGCGCGCTTCGCCGACGACAAGTCCGAGTTCCTCTCCTGGCTCAAGCTGTGGCGCTGGTACGAGGGCGAGCTCGCGCACAAGAAGTCGCAGCGCAAGCTGGCGCAGGCCTGCCAGGAGAACTTCCTGTCGCCGCAGCGCATGCGCGAGTGGTTCGACGTGCACGGCCAGTTGCACGCGCTCGCTGCCGAGCACGGCTGGCTGGCGCGTCCGGGCGAGGGCAGGGCTGAAGCGAAGAAGGGCGCGCCGCGCCGGGGCGAGCGCGCGCCTGCCAGTGAAGCACCTGCGGCCTTCGTCTCGTCGCTGCCCGAACGCGCACCGCTCACGCCGGGCGCCGAAGCTGCGCGCTACGCGATGCTGCACCGCGCGCTGCTCTCCGGCCTGCTCGGCAACATCGGCTGTCGTTCCGAAGAGGCTGCGCACTACCTCGGCGCGCGCGGCATCCGCTTCTTCGTCCATCCGGGGTCGCCCCTGCAGAAGAAGGCTGGCAAGTGGATCGCCGCCGCCGAGATCGCCGAAACCAGCCGCCTCTACGCGCGCTGCGTCGCGCGCATCGACCCCGACTGGCTCGAACAGGTCGGCGCGCACCTGATCAAGCGCAGCCATTCCGAGCCGCACTGGGAGAAGAAGGCGATGCAGGCGGTCGCCTACGAGCGCACGACGCTGTACGGGCTGGTGGTGACGCCGCGTCGCCGCGTCGCGCTGGCGCCGCTCGACCCAGCCATGGCGCGCGAGCTGTTCATCCGCGAGGGCCTGGTCGGTGGCGAGGTGAGCGAGGAGTACGCGCGGCGCTGGGGCTTCTATCGCCACAACCGCGCGCTGATCGACGAGATCGAGGCGCTCGAACACAAGTCGCGGCGCCCCGACGTGCTGGTCGACGACGAGCTGATCCACGCCTTCTACGACCGGGTGATCCCGGCCGAGGTATTCGACGCGGTCTCGTTCGAGCAGTGGCGGCGCGAGGCCGAGCGCGAACAGCCGAAACTCCTCCACCTCGAGCGCGACGAGCTGATGCGCCACGAGGCCGCCGGCGTCACCAGCGACGCCTTCCCGCCGCGCCTCTCGTTCGGCAGCGGTGCCGCGGCCTGGTCGCTGCCGCTTTCCTACCAGTTCGAGCCGGGCAGCGCGCGCGACGGCGTCACCCTGTCCTTGCCGCTGGCGCAGCTGAACCGCCTGCCGGCGACGCGCTGCGAGTGGCTGGTGCCGGGACTCCTGCGCGAGAAGGTGCTGCAGCTCGTCAAGACCTTGCCGCAGAGGATCCGCGCGAAGCTGATGCCGCTGCCCGAGTTCGCCGACGCTTTCGTCGCCGCGGTGACGCCGTCGGACGAGCCGCTGCTCGCCGCCTTGATCGCCTACATCCATGAGACACGCGGGCTCAACGCGCGCGGCTGGGCGCTGACCCCCGATTCCTTCCGCGTCGACGCGCTGCCGGCGCACCTGTTCATGAACTTCCGCCTGGTCGAGTCGCTCGACGAGAGCCCGGCCGCGTACAAGGCCTGCGGCGGCCCGCGCGAAGGCCGCCTGCTGGCGATGAGTCGCCACCTCGCCGAACTGCGCGCCGAGTGGGGAAAGGAAGCGCGCGCCGAGTTCGCCGCAGCGGCTGCGGCGAGCCTCGCGCGCCGGGTCGAGGCGCCCGAGCCTGTGGCAGCGCTGCAGAAGAAGAGCAAGTGGTCGGGCAAGGGCGCCGCGCCGGTCAAGGACGAGGCGCCGCCAGCGGCGCCGCTCGCCGGCGCTGCGGCCGCTCCCTCGTATTCCGGGCTCACCTCATGGACCTTCGGCGAACTGCCCGAGATCATGGAAGTCGCCGCCGGCGGGCAGAGCGCGATCGGTTACCCGGCGCTCAAAGACGACGGTGACAGCGTTTCCTTGCGCGTGTTCGACTCGCCCGAGGAAGCGAAGCGCGTGCATCGGCAGGGGCTGCTGCGCCTCTTCATGCTGAACTTCCGCGAGCAGGTGAAGTACCTCGAGAAGAACCTGCCGAACCTCACCCAGATGGGGATGCTCTACCTGTCGCTCGGCTCGGCGGACGAGTTGCGCCGGCAGCTGATCGAGACGAGCTTCGCGCGCGCCTGTCTCGGCGAGCCTTGGCCGAATGACGCCGACGCCTTCGCCGCGCGCTGCGCCGACGCCAGGCAGCGGATCGGGCTGCTCGCGCAGGAGATCTGCCGGCTGGTCGAGCGCATCCTGGTCGACTGGCAGGCGCTGACGAAGAAGCTGCCCGGTTTCCGCACGCACGCGGCGGTGCTCGCCGACATCGAGCGCCAGATCGGCCGGCTGATCGGCAAGCGCTTCGTCGTCGATACGCCGTTCGAGCGCCTGCAGCACTTCCAGCGCTACCTGCAGGCGGCTGCGCTGCGCCTCGACAAGCTGCGCAAGAACGGCGCGGAGGGAATCGCCCGCGACACGCGCGCGCAGGCCGAGGTCGCCGCGCTGTGGGCGCAGTACGAGCGGCGCGCGCAGAACCTCGCGCGCCAAGGCGTGGCCGACGCGCAGCTCGAGCAGTTCCGCTGGCTGATCGAGGAATTGCGCGTGCAGCTCTTCGCGCAGGAACTGCGCACGCCGGCGCCGGTCTCGGTGAAGAGGCTGCAGAAGATGCTGGAGGGAATCTGAACCGGGGAGTCATCCGCGCTCGGGTCATCCTGGAATCAACGTGAAACTGCGAACGGATGAAGCCGCTGCCCGGAAGCTCGTCATCGCGAGCCCGCAGGGTGTGGCGATTCAGTGCGTAGGGCTGAATGGAAGAACGAACTGGATTGCCACGGCGCTTCGCGCCTCGCAATGACGGCAGTGGCTGGCTGCGTTTCATGCTCAGGGGTGACACGACTCGCCATGATCGCTACCGTTAAACTGCGAAGGGATGAAGCCGCTGCCCGGAAGTTCGTCATCGCGAGCCCGCAGGGCGTGGCGATTCAGTGCGTAGGGCTGAATGGAAGAACGAACTGGATTGCCACGGCGCTACGCGCCTCGCAATGACGGCAGCGGCTGGCTGCGTTTCATGCTCAGGAGGGGGCACGACTCGCCATGATCGTTATCGTGAAACTGCGAAGGGATGAAGCCGCTGCCCGGAAGTTCGTCATCGCGAGCCCGCAGGGTGTGGCGATTCAGTGCGTAGGGCTGAATGGAAGAACGAACTGGATTGCCACGGCGCTACGCGCCTCGCAATGACGGCAGCGTTTGGCTGCGTTTCATGCTCCGGGGCGGCGCAACTCGCCATGATCGCTACCGTTAAACTGCGCAGGAATGAAGCCGCTGCCCGGAAGCTCGTCATCGCGAGCCCGCAGGGCGTGGCGATCCAGTGCGTAGGGCTGAATGGAAGAACGAACTGGATTGCCACGGCGCCACGCGCCTCGCAATGACGGCAGTGGCTGGCTGCGTTTCATGCTCAGGGGGGGGCACAGCTCGCGATGACCTTTGGCTACGCAAAACACGAGAGCCACTAAACGAAAGAGGGGGCCGTCGTCCTACGTTCAAGCCTTGGGGGCATGTCCGCCCGGCGTCGACGCGCATGAATAATTTCGTGTTTTTTCGTGAATTTCGTGGCCCGGGGTTTTTCCTGGGGCTTTCGTAAGGAGGACAGGCGTGCCTGGAACAAGAGTCGCGGTCGGTAGGGAGCAGGCCGGGATGCCCGAAGTGCTGCAGGCGCTCGCGCGCAGCCTGCGCACGCTGGCTTGGCCGCGGGTTTGGGTCTACCTGCTGGCGCCGGCGGTCGTCTCGCTGGTCGTCTGGTCGGTGCTGGCGCTGTTCGTCCTCGACCATCTGGTCGCTGCCTTCCTCGAACAGCCACCGCTGACCTGGCTGTCCGGCTGGGGCGCGCTGTGGCTCGCGCACCTGCTCGCCTTCGTCGGTGGCTGGGCGGTGCTGCTGGCGGCGGCGATGCTGAGCTCGATCCTGCTCGCGGCAGTGTTCGTGATGCCGCTCCTGTTGCGCCAGGTGGCGGCGCGCGCCTACCCCGACCTCGCCGCACTCGGGCGCGACAGCACGGTGGCCTCGACCTGGAACAGCGTCGCCGCGGCGCTGCTGTTCGCGCTCGGCTGGCTCTTCTCGCTGCCGCTGTGGCTGGTCCCCGGTGCCGGCATGGTGCTGCCGGTGCTCCTGCTCGCCTGGCTCAACCGGCGCACCTTCGCCTACGATGCGCTGGCGGTGCATGCCAGCGACGACGAGCGCCGGCTGCTGCTCGAACGGCAGCGCGTCCCCCTGCTCGGCCTCGGCGCCATCGTGGCCTTGCTCGCGCACGTGCCGCTGCTCGGCCTGCTGGCGCCGACGCTGGCCGCGCTCGCCTACATCCACTTCTGTCTCGAGGCGCTGCGCAGCTTGCGTGGCGGCGCCGTCGTCAGCGTCATCAAGGAGGAAACACCATGAACTTCGGCGCCTTCATCATCGGCGACGAAATCCTGTCGGGCAAGCGCGCCGACAAGCATTTCGCACGGCTGGCCGAACTGCTCGGCGAGCGCGGCCTGCGCCTGTCCTGGGTCGAGTATCTCGGCGACGAGCGTGCGCGGCTCACCGAAGCCTTCCGCCGCAGCTTCGCTGCCGGCGACGTCGTCTTCAGCTTCGGCGGCATCGGCAACACGCCCGACGACCACACGCGGCAGGCCGCGGCGGCGGCGCTCGGCGTCGATCTGGAACTGCATCCCGACGCCGAGCGCGAGATCCGCGCGCGCTTCGCTGAGGGCAAGATGCCCGGCGAGCCGGGCGCGACCGGTCCTTCGGCGAAGCAACTGCTGCTCGGCACCTTCCCGCGCGGCGTCGACATCATCCCCAACCCGTTCAACCGGATCCCGGGCTTCCGCGTGCGCGATCACCACTTCCTGCCTGGCTTCCCGCAGATGGCACACCCGATGGCCGCCTGGGTGCTCGACACCTTCTATGCGCACTTCTTCAATCGCCAGCCGCCGGTCGACCGCGCGCTGCTGCTGACGGGACCCGGTGCCTACGAGAGCGCGCTGCTCGACCTGATGGAGCGCATCGTCGCCGACTATCCGGCGCTGCGCCTGTTCAGCCTGCCCTCGCTCGACGACAAGGGCCAGCGCCGCCATCTCGAACTCGGCGTCGAGGGTGACGCCGGGCTGGTCGAGCGGGCGCTGGCCGAGATCACCGCCGAAGTGGAAAGGCGTGGCATCCACTGGACGGCGCGCCCCTGAGCGAATGCAAAACGGGCAGGACCGTCGCCGGTCCTGCCCGTTGCGCCTGATCCGCCAGGGATCAGGCTTTTACTGCATGAGCTGTGGCTCAGGCGTTGGCTGCGCCCTTGCGCTTGGCACCAGCCGCCGCTTCCGACGTGGCTGCTGCCGTGGCGCTGACTGCCTGCGTCGTCGCGCTGGTCGCGGCTTGCAGGTTGGCGTCGGCCATCTCGGTCAGCTGACGCGTCATCTGCGTCAGGTTGCCGTAGGCGGCGTTGGCCGTGTCGAGCATCGACTTCATCGTCGCGGTAAACACGTCGCCACCGGCCACGGCCGTGCCGCTCTGTTCGAGGGTCGAGGCGACGGTGCGCGTCAGGTTGCCGTACTGCGCTTCGAGGATCGCGGTCATGTCCTTCTGCAGCTTGGCGGCGAGCGCGTACAGATTGTTCGAGTAGTCGATCATCTTCTGCACGTTCGGCTGCGCCATGGTCGCGTTCATCTTGACCAGATCCTGCGGGTCCTTGATGTTCAGCAGCTGGTGCGCGTTCTGGGTGGTGACGTCGAAGAACTCGCGGGTGGCGGCGAAGTTCAGCGCAGCCAGTTGTTCGACGCTGTTGAAGGCGGCTTGCATCAGCGCGGCCATCATGTCGGCGCCGGCTTTTTGCGTGTGCATCATCTGTTCCATGGGATTCGTGGTCATGTTTGCTCCTTGGGTTCCTCGATTGAAAAAGGCTGTCTGCTGGTCCGCTTCGAGAAAAACCCCGGTCGAAACCGGGGTTTCCTGAGCGGCTGGTGCAGATCTTCGTGCTGATTACTTCTTCTTGGCGGTCGCCGTCGCGGCGGCGGCGGTGGCGCCGACAGCCTTGACCGTTGCGTTGGTCGCGGCAGCGACGTTGGCTTCGGTGAGTTCGGCGACTTGCTTGGCGGCCTTGTTCAGGCTGTCGAAGGCCGAGTTGGCAGCGGCCAGCGCCGACTTGACGGCAGCGACGGCGACGTCGGAGCCGGCCGGGGCGTTCTTGGCGGCTTGGTCGAGCAGGCCGGCGACGGTCTTCTGGAATTCGGCGTATTGCGCTTCGAGCAGCTTGGCCATTTCTTCCTGCGACTGGGCCGAGATTTCGTAGAAGCTGCGCGAGTAGGAAACGGCCTTCTCGACGTTCGGCTGGGCCATCGAAGCCTGCACGGCGACGGCTTCCTGCACGTCCTTGGCGCCGAGCAGCGCCTTGGTGTTGTTCACGCTGTCTTCGAGCAGCGAGCGGGCGGTGTTCAGGTTGAGCGCGGCAACGCGTTCGGCGCTGGCGAGCGCGGTGTTGGCGAGGCTGAGCAGGGCTTCCACGGAAGCCTTGTTGGCGGCGGCGAATTGTTCGGGCGTGTTGAACATGGTGAGTCTCCGGAGGGTCGATGGTGGGTCGCTGGGGGCAGTGCAGACGCTTTGTTCTGAAGCGTTTTGCTGCGCTGCAACATGAATCGAATTATAGGGGCGTCGACTCGGATGTCAAGCGATTTTTGGTGCGCCGCACAAAATATTTTTCGCATCGGCAGCGCGACCTTCCGGGACTGTGCCGGGCGGCGGCCCGACGCCCCGCCGCATGATGACGGCGGGGCAGGGGGGCCTCAGCGGTGTCTGAAGCTTGCCGGCCGCTTTTCGCTGAAGGCGGCCATCCCCTCCTTCTGGTCTTCGAGGGCGAAGCTCGCATGGAAGGTGCGGCGCTCGAACAGCAGCCCTTCCTGCAGGCCGCTTTCGAAGGCGCGGTTGATCGACTCCTTGACCATCATCGCCACCGGCAGCGAGTAGGAGGCGATGCGCGCCGCGGTCGCCAGTGCGTCTTCGAGCAGCTTGTCGGCCGGGACGATGCGCGCGACGAGGCCGGCGCGTTCGGCTTCCTCGGCGCTCATCAGGCGTCCGGTCAGCGCCAGTTCCATTGCCTTCGCCTTGCCGACCGCGCGCGGCAGGCGTTGCGTGCCGCCGGCGCCGGGCAGGGTGCCGAGTTTGATTTCGGGCTGGCCGAACTGGGCATTGTCGGCAGCAAGGATGAAGTCGCACATCATCGCCAGTTCGCAGCCGCCACCGAGCGCGTAGCCGGCGACTGCCGCGATCACCGGCTTGCGGCAGGTCTTCACCCGTTCCCAGTTGCGCGTGATGTAGTCGCCGAGATAGGCGTCCATGTACGAGAAGTCCTTCATCGCCGTGATGTCGGCGCCGGCGGCGAAGGCTTTCGCCGAGCCGGTGATGACGATCGCGCCGATCCCGTCGTCGGCCTCGAACTCGTCGAGCGCGACGACCATCTCGTCGATCAGCGCGTCGCACAGGGCATTCAGTTGCTGCGGGCGGTTGAGGGTGATCAGTCCGACGCGATCGCGGCGTTCGACGATGATGTACTGGTGGCTCATATTCCTACTCCTCGCTGCGTTTCAGGGTTGGGGCCGGCTTCAGGGGAAGCGCTTCGCCGGCAGGGGAGGGCACTGCCTGGTCGCCCTGCGCTTTCGGCTGCAGGATGGCGCGTACGCGCCCGGCAGGAACCCCGGGGGCCCGCGGCGACTTGCTCGCGCTGGCCGGACTGGCGGTGACCAGATATTTTTCACTCAGCGAGTCATAGACGATGTGGTCGCCACGGACTTCGTCCTGCCCGCTCCTGACCCAGGCGCGGGTGAAGAACTCGGTTTTCTCGCTGCGCGCGTCGTGATCGATGCGCTCGCCTTCGCCTTCGACCCAGGTGTCCTGGCCTTCACGCTTCTGGCGGAACCTGGCCAGGCCCTTGGGGCCGCCGGTGGCACTGCCGCGCTGGAAGCCGTCGGCGTCCTGGGTGACGGTGATGCGGTCGGCGCGAATCTGCAGCGTCCCCTGCGTGAGGACGACTGCGCCGTCGTAGACCTGCACCTTCTTGATGTCGTCGACGCTGATGCGGTCGGCTTCGAGGATGATCGGCTTGCTGCGGTCGGCGCGTTCGGCCAGCGCCGGGCTCGCGCTGCCGGTCAGGGCGATGCCGAGCAGCGTAGCGAGCGCAAGCCGGTGCGCGGGGGAAGGAAGCCGGCGCGAGCTCTGCGACGAAAGGGGATTCAGGCTGGGCATGGTGGGTCAGGGTTTCTTTGCGTGCGGGCTCTCGAACTGGCCGGTGGCCCGCGCGTCGAGCGTGTAGGTCAAGGTCGTGTTGTCGATGTGCATGCCGACGCCGCTGAGCCAAGAATCGCCTTCGGTGATGCGCACCGGGCTTTGCGTGAAGGCCTTCTCGGCCTCGGGTAGCACTGTCAGTTGCGGCATCGTCGCCAGCATCGCCTGCCGCGAACCCGTCGCCGAGCGCTGCACGCGGACGTTGTCGTGGAGGTCGACGCGTTCACCGTCCTCGCTCAGGTGCGCGCGGTCGGCAGACATCGTCGTCGTCGGCCGACCGGTGCCGACATGGGCGAGGCTGGGAGCGACGATGTCGGTCGTGTCGTCGTCCGGATAGTGACGGATTTCCTTGCTGGTCAGCGTGTATTGCAGGCGCCCCTGCGCGTCGAGCTTGCGCAGTTGCGAATTCTCGATGATGTAGTCGGGGTCGTGGCGCGCCTTGCTGTCGTGGCTGATCTCGGGCAGTTCCACCGCAGCGCGCAGCCACCAGGTGCCGGCGGCGAGCGCCAGCAGGAAGCTCAGCGGGATCAGCGCGTTGGAGAAGCGGGCGCCGGCCAGACGGTTCATCGACAGGGGTCCGCCGGTAGCCAGGGGGCGAGCGCGGCGTCGAGCAATCCCTGCGCGTCGAGGATGAAGTCGCATACCTCGCGCACGGCACCGCGACCGCCTTCACGTGCGGTCACCAGCGCGGCATGGCGTTGTGCGAGCGGGTGCGCGTCGGCAGGCGCCGCCGAAAAACCACAGGCAGCCATCACCTTGAGGTCGACCACGTCGTCGCCCATGTAGCCGGCCTGCCCGGCGTCGATGCCGAGTTCGGCGAGCAGCGCGTGCAAGGCGCCGGCCTTGTCCTCGACGCCCTGGAAGACGTGCTCGATGGCGAGGTTGCGGGCCCGGTGTTCGACGCAGCGCGACTTGCGGCCGGTGATGATGGCGACGGCGATCCCGGCTTCCTGCAGGCGCTTGATGCCGAAACCGTCGAGCGTACTGAAGCCTTTCAGCTCGATCCCTTCATCCGTGTAGAAGATGGTCCCGTCGGTCATCACGCCGTCGATGTCGAATGCCATCAGGCGCAGCCGCCGGGCACGCAGGGTGGCGTCGTTGCGAGTCGTCATCAGATCACCTTGGCCTGGAAGAGGTCGTGCATGTTCAGCGCTCCGATCAGCGCACCGGATGCGTCGACCACCGGCAGCTGGTTGATCTTGAATTGCTCCATCATCTCGACGGCTTCGACGGCGAGACGGTCGGGACCGATCGTCCGCGGTCGCGGACTCATCACTTCGCCGATGCGCAGGCCGCGCAGGTCCACGTCCTGGGCGAAGGCACGGCGCAGGTCGCCGTCGGTGAAGATGCCGAGCACCTCGCGCTCGGGCGAGACGACGGTGGTCATGCCGATGCCGCCGCGCGAGATCTCGAGGATCGCTTCGGCGACGCTGGCTTCCGGCGCCACGCAGGGGACACGCTCGCCGGCGCGCATCACGTCGCGTACGTGGGTGAGCAGGCGGCGGCCGAGCGCGCCGCCCGGATGCGAGCGCGCGAAGTCCCGCGCCGAGAAACCACGCGCGTCGAGCAGGGCGACAGCCAGCGCGTCGCCGAGCGCCAATGCCGCGGTGGTGCTCGCGGTCGGTGCCAGGTTGAGCGGGCAAGCTTCCTGAGCGACGCCGGCGTCGAGGTGCACGTCGGCTTCGCGCGCCAGAGAGGAAAAAGGATTGCCGGTGATGGCGATCAGCTTGGCGCCCTCGCGCTTGACGATCGGGACGATGGTCAGGAGTTCGCCGGCCTCGCCCGAGTTGGAGAGTGCGATCAGCGCGTCGTCGCGGGTGATCATGCCGAGGTCGCCATGGATGGCTTCGGCCGGGTGCACGAAGTAGGCGGGCGTTCCGGTCGACGCCAGCGTCGAGGCGATCTTGCGGCCGATGTGGCCGGACTTGCCGATGCCGCTGACGATGACGCGTCCGCGCCGGGCGAGGATGAGCTCGACGGCCGCGGCGAAGGAGGCATCGATGCGCTCGGCAAGCGCGGCGACGGCGTCGGCTTCGATGCGCAGCACCTGTTTTGCCAGCGTCAGTGACGGCGATGATGACTGTGTTTGGTCCATCGGGAGTGAGCGGTTATTATTGCGACGAGTATAGCAGAAGCGAATTCCGCTCCTGCGCCGACCTCCGCGCACGGGTCGGTTTCACCCGGCCGCTTCCGGCCCCCCGACTCGATTCCATGGAAATCCTGCCAATCGTTCTGTTGCTCCTCGGCGCCTCGGTGGCGGCGGTGATCATATTTCGCCGTCTCAACCTGCCGCCGGTGCTGGGCTACCTGCTGGTCGGTGCGCTGATCGGTCCGCACGCGTTCAACCTGATCAACAAGGTATCGGCAGCACAGCATCTCGCCGAGTTCGGCGTCGTTTTTCTGATGTTCTCGATCGGGCTCGAATTCTCCTTGCCCAAGCTGTACGCGATGAAGCGCATCGTGTTCGGGCTCGGGGCGCTGCAGGTGCTGCTGACGGTGGCGCTGACCTGTGCCATCGTCATGGTCTTCGGGCTGGGCTGGCAGGCCGGCGTCGCGCTCGGCGGCGCGCTGGCGATGAGTTCGACCGCGGTGCTGACCAAGCTCCTCACCGACCGCCTCGAACTCGATTCGGCGCACGGACGCGAGGTGATGGGCGTGCTGCTCTTCCAGGACATTGCGGTGGTGCCGCTCCTGATCCTGATCCCTTCGTTCTCGCGGCCGCCCGAGGAAATGGCGGTGATGGTGGGCATCGCACTGCTCAAGGCGGTGGTCGTGCTGACCGTGGTGCTTTTCCTCGGCCAGCGCCTGATGCGCGACTGGTTCCTCATCGTCGCACGCGGCAAGTCGGCCGAACTGTTCATGCTGAACGTTCTCCTGATCACGCTGGGCCTCGCGCAGTTGACCGAACTGGCCGGACTGTCGATGGCGCTCGGTGCCTTCGTCGCCGGCATGCTGATCTCGGAAACCGAGTACCGCCACCGCGTCGAGGAGGACATCAAGCCCTTCCGCGACGTGCTGATGGGGCTCTTCTTCGTCACCATCGGCATGTTGCTCGACGTCTCGCTGGTCATCAGCAACCTGCCGCTGGTGCTCGCCGTGCTCGGCGCGCTGCTCCTGCTCAAGTTCGCGCTGGTCGCCGGGCTGTCGCGACTGTTCGGTGCGTCGACGGCGACGGCGCTGCGCTCGGGGCTGTGGCTGTGCGCCGGCGGCGAATTCGGTTTCGTCCTCCTGGCCGACATCAAGAGCCTGCACCTGGCGCCGTCGCTGGCCCTGCAGGCCGTGCTGGCGGCGCTGGTGCTGTCGATGCTGCTGGCGCCGCTGATCGTCCAGTACAGCGATCGCCTGGTCATGCGCTTTGCCGCCAGCGAATGGATGCTGCGCTCGATGGCGCTGACCAGCATCGCCGCGCAGACGATGAGCGCCGAGAAGCATGCGGTGATCTGCGGTTACGGCCGCAACGGACAGTACCTCGCGCGCTTCCTCGCGCAGGAGGGGATCAGCTACGTCGCGCTCGACCTCGACCCGGAGCGCGTGCGCGAGGCTGCTGCTGCCGGCGAGAACGTCGTCTACGGCGATTCGACCCGGCGCGAGACGCTGGTCGCCGCGGGGGTGGCGCGCGCCAGCGTGATGATTGTCTCGTTTGCCGAGACCCATGCCGCCGAGAAGGTGCTGGCGCACGTGCAGGAACTGCATCCGGGCCTGCCGGTGGTCGTGCGCACCTACGACGAGAAGGACTTCGAGCGACTGCAGTCGGCGGGCGCCGCCGAGGTCGTTCCCGAGGCGCTGGAAGCGAGCATGACGCTCGCCTCGCACGCGCTGATCCACGCGGGGGTGCCGATCAACCGTGTCCTGAAGGGGGTCCGGCGCACCCGCCTCGGACGTTATCGCAGCCTGCGCGGCTTCTTCCCCGGCGGCAGCGAACGCGCCGACGACGTTCAGGAAGCCGAGCAGCCGCGCATGCGCTCGCTGCTCCTCGCCGCTGGTGCCTGGGCGATCGGGCGCACGCTCGCCGATACGGGGATCACGGCGCAGGGGGTGGAAGTCACCGCGGTGCGGCGGCGCAACATCCGCGCGCTCGAACCGAGCGCAGAGACCCGCCTGCAGGTCGACGACGTCGTCGTCCTGCTCGGGCCGCCAGCGGCGCTGGCGGCTGCCGAGGCGAAGCTGCTCCAGGGCTGAGCGCACAGGCGGCGCCACGGCATTCCGGCGGGCTCCCGTGGCGCCGGCACACCCGTGGCTCAGCTTGCCATGCACACCGTGTAGGGTTGCTCGTCGATCACATCGTTCGTCGCCACTGCCGCCTGGCCGCGCGCGTGCTCCGGGTTGACGACGCGCAGCGAGCCGCTGTTGGTGACGCCGTCGTCGAGGGTGAGGTCGAGCTGCTTGGCGAGTTCGCCGGGAATGTTGGCCGAGCAGACGATGTAGGCGCCGTTCAGTGCGGGGGCAACCCCGTTGGCGCTTTCCCCGATCAGTCCTGCGCTCCCGGCCTCGATGCCGATTCTGCCGTTTTCGGCGTTGGTTGGCAGGTAGGCGGGATCGCCCGTCGCGGTGGCTCCCGAAGCGAGGCCGGCCAGCCGGATGTGCTGCCAGAAGAGATAGGACTCGTCGGTGCGGGTGGTCGAATTCCAGTTGCCGTTGATGATGCCGTTGCCGAGCGTGCTTGCCGGCGTCGCCCTCTCCGCGTTGCGCATGTGCTGATTTACGCGGTCGTCGTCGCCCGGAATGGCCTTGAATTTGTCCTGGTAGGCATAGATGCTGACCGGGATGCTGCGGAAGTCGTTGGCAAGGTTCTTCACCTTGGCGTTGCCGATCAGTTCCTGTCCCTTGAGCACGCCACCGAGAAGCAGTCCGATGATGATCAGCACGATGGCGATCTCGACCAGGGTAAAGCCCGACTGTTTTTTCCACATGATCTCTTCTCCCACTGATGAGGATTGGCGATGAAGCTGTCCGCCGGTACGAGCGGACAGGCTGGAGCGGACCGGGCGCAACGGCGTGCATGCCGCTGCGCCCGGGCTGCCGATTATATGATTAGTGCATAAATTGGCGCTGTCAAATCGCCGCTTGAGGCTTGCGCGGGCGGGGAGGCTGTAGCCGTCAGGCGAGTTGGCCTGGTGCGGCGAGATACCCGGAATGAATGCTCGCCTGCGGCCGGCGGGATACAATCGGCTGTGGTCGAAGGAGGCGGCGCGTCAGGATTCGGGAATCTGCGCCTCCTGCCTGCGTCGGCCGGCCAGCGCGGCAAGCCTGCGCGAGCGCCGGTGGGCGAAACCCCGAGAGCGCAGTCAGTCACAGAGGATGGAGAGATGGGCACCTACCTTGATCACTTCGGTTTACGCGAGGAGCCATTCCCGAGTACACCCGATTGCAGCGTCTTCTTCACCGGCGCGCGCCGCGGAGAAATGCTCGACGCGCTGGTTCATCTCATCACCCATGGGGACGGTCCGGCCTGGGTGTGTGGGGAGGAGGGCAGCGGCAAGACCACGCTCTGCCGCATGCTGCTGGAGCGACTCGCCGGGCAGGCGGATAGCGTGTTCATCGCCAGCCATTCGCTTTCGCCTGCGGACCTGCAGGCGGTCCTCGCCGAGGAATTCAGGGTTCCCGCGCCAGTTGCCGGCGATCCGCTGCCTGCGCTCAGGAAGCGGCTGGTCGAGATTTACTTGAACGGCCGCCAGGCCGTGCTGCTGGTCGACGAAGCGCAGGCCCTTTCTGCGGAAACCCTTGCGGCCATTGGCGAGCTCTCGGATCTCGAAATAGGCCAGCAGAAGCTCCTCAGGATCGTCCTCTTCTCCACGCCAGCGCTCGGGCAGCGTTCCCAACAGCCCGAGCTGCGTGCACTCCGGGAGAGCCTACGGCACAAGTTCGAACTCCAGGCGCTCGATCGCGAGGATGTTGCCGCCTACCTGATGTTCCGCCTGCGCGCCGCCGGCTACCGCGGCGCGGATCTGTTCACGCCGGCGGCCAGTCAGTCGATCGCCGACGCCGCGCATGGGTCGATCGGGAAAATCCACGTGCTCGCCGACCGGGCATTGCAGGCAAGCTGCGACCTCGGCGTGCGACTGGTCGACCTGCGCGAACTCAGGCAGGTGACGGGCGGGCGCATCAGCGCGCCGTCCGGGCTGGCGGTGCTGCCGCCGGCTCGTTCCGTGCCGGCGACGCGCGTCGGCATCGGCCTGCTCGCACTGCTCGTCGGCGGTGCCCTTCTTTTCCACCTTTGGTCGGGCAGCGGCACCGACGCGCAGCCACTGGCCTCGGCACCGGGCGCTGCCGCGAGCGCAGCCGATTCAAGCCCGGCGACCGGCGCAGAAAATACCGACGGCAGCGCGCGCGAGTCCGCAAACGCGGACGCTCGCGGAGCGAGCGCCAGCACATCGCCCTCGTCGCCGCCCGCGGACGGGCCCGCGTCCGCTACTTCCCCCAGGCCCCAGGCGGTCGACGGCAGCGTCGCCAAGCCGGCAGCCACCCGTGTCACGCTCGAAGAGCGCATTGCCGGGAGCGAGGAATGGATACGGCAGCTGCCGGATTCGCACTACTTCATCCAGCTCGTCAGGACCAGCGCCGGTGACCGGGCAACGGCCGAGGCCGTGTTTGCCGATGCCTTGCGCCAGCTCGACCCGGCGAAGGTGCATGCTTACCGTTCCGCGCTGAGCGGACGCGAGCGGATCGGCGTCATCTACGGCGATTATGCGACGGCCGGCGAGGCCAGGCAGGCGCTGGCCGACTTGCCGCCACTCATCTGGGGCATTCGTCCCTACGTCCGCGAGGTGCGCCAGCTGCGCTGAAGCGAGCGCGGCAGAGGGTCTTTCCGATCCCTCCGGGTGCTTGCCAAAAAAAATCAAATGGCATATCATGGGCGCCGTTTTCTTCGCATTTCGGTGTGTCGAGAATGCCATTGCGCCCAGCTTTCCTCGTCCTCTCGGCGGTCTTGCTCGCGGCCTGTGCGCCACCTTCGATCCGCGATCCGTCAGCAGCACACCTGCGTGCCGATCCCCCCGGCGCCGACGGCAGTCGCCCGGGGGCAAGGCCACCTCAAGTCGTGCAGGCGATCGTGCTGCCGCGGCCGCGCGCAGCAGCAAAGCGCGAGACCTACAGCGTCGTCGTCAATGCGGTCCCGGTGCACGAACTGATCTTCGCGCTGGCCCGTGATGCGCAGCTCAACGTCGACATCCACCCCGGCATCAGCGGCACGGTAAGCCTCAACGCGATCGACGAGACCTTGCCGGCCCTGCTCGGCCGCATCGCGCGGCAGCTGGACCTGCGCTTCGAACTCGACGGCGGCAAGCTGTCGGTGCTTCCCGACACGCCCTACCTGAGGACCTACAAGGTCGACTACGTTGCCATGAGCCGCGACACGAGCGGAACGGTCGCCGTCACCACCCAGGTGGCCGCCGGGAGCCCGGGCGGCGCGACGCCGGCAGTCGGCGCGGGCAGCGCCAGCGCCAACAACTCGATCACGCGCATCGAGAACAAGGCGCAGAACCACTTCTGGGACAAGCTCGAACAGAACATCAAGGACATCCTGCGCGAGACCGACAAGATCCTTCCCGACGGCACCAGCGAGACCGTCGTCGAAGAGGCCAAGGCGCAGAGCACGACCGGTACCGGCGCCAGCGCCGCCGCCCCGGCCGGCCGGCAGGCACCGGGCGTCCCCTCGCTCGTCGCCAGCCCCAACCCGGCCAGCATGCAGAGCAGTGGTACCACGCTGGTGCGCCGCTCGACCTTCCGCGAAGCGGCCGCGGTGATCGCCAACCCCGAGGCAGGCGTCGTCACGGTGCGTGCCACCTCGCGCCAGCACGAGAGGATCCAGGAGTTCCTCGACCGGGTGATGAACAGCGTCAAGCGCCAGGTGCTGATCGAGGCGAGCATCGCCGAGGTGCAGCTGGCCAGCGATTATCAGCAGGGGATCGACTGGAGCGCGCTGCCGCTCGGCCGCGCCGGCTTCAGCGTGGTGCAGCGTGCGGTCGGCAACATCAGCGCACCGCCGTCGAGCCTGCTGCAGCTCTCCTACGTCAACGACGCCTCGCGCGTCGGTGCCTTCCGCGCGGCGATCAACCTGCTCGAGGCCTTCGGGACGGTCAAGGTGCTGTCGAGCCCGAAGCTGGCGGTGATGAACAACCAGACGGCGGTGCTCAAGGTCGTCGATAACCGGGTCTATTTCACGCTCAAGGCCGACACCACCAGCAACGCCAACACCTCGACGACGACCTTCACGACGACGCTGCAGTCGGTCCCGGTCGGCTTCGTGATGAACGTGACGCCGCAGATCGGCGACGGCGACTCGGTGATGCTCAACATCCGGCCGAGCATTTCGAGCATCGTCGGCAGCGTCCAGGATCCGAACCCGACGCTGGCCAACCCCTGCGGCTTCAACGTCGAGAAATGCGACATCAAGCCGATCGTCAGCGAAATCCCGGTGGTGCGTACGCGCGAGATGGAATCGGTCCTGCGCGTCGATAACGGCAACATCGCGGTCATGGGCGGGCTGATCGAGGAGCGGATCGACTACATCGACAACACCATTCCCGGCATCTCGCGCCTGCCCGCCATCGGCGAACTGTTCAAGCAGCGTCGCGACCAGGGGACCAAGACCGAACTGGTGATCTTCCTGCGCCCGGTCGTCCTCAGGGATGCGAGTGTCGACGGCGACATGGCCAGTCTGCGTCCGCTGCTGCCGACTGGCCGCTTTTTCAGCGACGGAGGATTCCGGTGAGCCGGCTCGTCGCTGCCCTGTCCCGCGCCGACGCGCAGCCGCTACCGGCAACGACCTTGCCCGACCGCGCCGCGATCCGCCGGCATTTCGCGCCGAGCCAGGCGAGCGTCACCCGCCGTGCCCTGCTCATCGCCATCACCGCCGCGGCGATCAGCGTCGGCGGTGCCTGGCAGGCGCTGCCCAGCTTCTCGCCCGCGCATGGCGGTGCGCCGTTCGTCCATTCCGCCGCCGCCGCGACGCTGTCCCCCGCCGGCGACCCGTTGCCCGCGCCGGAACTCCCCGCCGAGGCTGCTGCCGACCTTGCAAGCCTCACGCCGGGCGGCCACGGGACGCCGGCGGAGTCGATGGCGTCGGTGCTGCCTCCCGAGCTTGTGGCACAGCCCGCAAAGCCGCCGCGCCGATCGGCGGGCCGTTCGCCGGCGCCGAAGCCTGCCGCACAGCCTGCCGCTGTAGTCGCTCCCGCCGGCGGCGCGGCCGGCAGCGAAGTCCGCCTCAAGCCGGGCAGCCACGCGGCGCGCCTCGACCCGGCGCTGGCACGCGCGTTTGTCGCCTGGCAGGAAGGGCGAAACGAGGACGCCCGTCGCGACTACGAGGAACTCCTCAAGCGCGACCCGCACAGCCTCGATGCCCTGCTCGGTCTCGCCGCCCTTGCCGTCGCCCGGGGCGAGGGCGCGCAGGCGGAAGCGCTGTACCTGCGTGCCTTCGCGCTCAATCCGGCCGATGCCGAGGTGCAGGCCGGTCTCATCAACCTGCGCGGGGAAGGCGACCCGCTGCAGGCCGAAAGCCGGCTGAAGAACCTGCTCGCGCGCCAGCCCGAAGTGGCCTCGCTGCACGTCGCGCTCGGCAATCTCCTGGCGCGGCAGACGCGCTGGGCCGAAGCCCGGGAAGCCTACTTCCGCGCCGCAACGCTGGTACCCGGGAACGGCGACCTCCTCCACAACCTGGCGGTCAGTCTCGACCACCTGCGCCAGTACCCGCTCGCCATCGAACACTACCGGATGGCGCTCGCTGCCGCCGCGCGCGGCCGTGCTTCCTTCGATACGGCCATGGTCGAACGCCGGCTCGCCGAGCTGGAGCCCTGACTGCGCCAGGCCGTGCCTGCCGTCACCGATCGACGCTCAGGAGACCCCGATGCGCTCGCCCGACTGCCAACACGATCCCGAGCGACTCCTCGGCGAACTGCTGATCGCCAGGAGGATCGTCAGCGAGGATCAGGTACGCATCGCGCTGCACGAGCAGCACAAGTCGAACCTGCCGATCGGCACGCAGCTGGTCCGGCTCGGCTTCGTTTCCGAGGCCACCCTGCGCGACGCGCTCTCGGAAAGTCTCGGGCAACGCAGCATCGATCTGGCCAAGGCGATCGTCGATCCGCTCGCGCTGGCGCTGATCCCGCGGACACTGGCGATGCGCCACCGGCTGCTGCCGATCGCCTGGGACGCAGTGGCGCGTCGCCTCGTGCTCGCGCTGGCGGACGTGAACGACATCGTTGCACTCGATCAGGTGCGCGCGCAGCTGGGCGACGACGTGGACATCGAGGTACGCCTCGCCGGCGAGTCCGAGATCGCCCGCGCCATCGACCAGCATTACGGCTACGAGTTGTCGATCGACGGCATCCTGCGCGAGATCGAGACCGGCGAAATCGACTTCGCCAGCCTCAAGGTCTCCGCAGGCGAGTACAGCCAGCCGGTCGTCCGTCTCATCGATTCGATCCTCGCCGATGCGGTCAGGCGCGATGCCTCCGACATCCACTTCGAACCCGAAGCCGGTTTCCTGCGCATCCGCTACCGTATCGACGGCATGCTCCGGCAGATCCGCGCGCTGCACAAGTCGTACTGGCCGGCGATGGCAGTGCGCATCAAGGTGCTGGCGGCGCTCAACATCGCCGAGACGCGCGCCCCGCAGGACGGTCACGCCTCGCTGAACATGAGCGGCCGGCAGATCGATTTTCGCGTCGCCGTGCAGCCGACCATTCACGGCGAGAACGTCGTCCTGCGCATCCTCGACCGGCAGAAGGGGATCGTCCCGCTCGCCGCGCTCGGGCTCGCCGCCGACCATCTCGAGCAGTTGCAACTGATGATCGCCCGGCCCGAGGGAATGATCCTGTTCACCGGGCCCACCGGCAGCGGCAAGACGACGACGCTGTACTCGATCCTGAACCACATCAACCGCGAGGGTGTGAACATCATGACCCTCGAAGACCCGGTCGAGTATCCGATGCCGCTGGTGCGGCAGACCGCGGTCGCCGATTCGGTCAAGCTCGACTTCGCCAGCGGCATCCGCTCGCTGATGCGCCAGGATCCGGACGTGATCCTGGTCGGTGAAGTGCGCGATGCGCCGACCGCGACGATGGCCTTCCGTGCGGCGATGACCGGGCACCAGGTGTATTCGACGCTGCATACCAATTCGGCGATCGGCGCCATCCCGCGCCTGCTCGACATCGGCATCCAGCCCGACATCGTCGCCGGCAACATCATCGGCATCGTCGCGCAGCGTCTCTTGCGCCGGCTGTGCGTGCATTGCCGCGTCGCCTACGCGCCGGAAGCGCGCGACTGCCGACTGCTCGGACAAGCCGGCGCCGCGGCGCAGCCCTTGCTCTACCGCGCGCAAGGCTGCGAGCGCTGCGACTTCCAGGGCTATCGCGGTCGCCTCGCGGTCATGGAGTTGCTGCGGGTCAATGCCGACTTCGACGAGTTGATCGCCCGCCGGGCGAGCGCGCGCGAATTGCGCCAGCTCGCCGGGCGCCAGGGGTGGCGCACGCTTGCCGACGACGGACTGCGGCGGGTGCTCGACGGATCGACCTCGATCGACGAACTCGCGCGCGTCGTCGACCTCACCGACCGGATCTAGCGATGCCGACCTTCAGCTACCGCGCGATCGATGCCCACGGACGCAGCACGCTCGGGCGCATCGATGCTGCCAATCTCGCCGACCTCGACCTGCGCCTGCGCCGCATGGAACTGGATCTGATCGACGGCAAGCCGCTCGGCGAGGCAGCTTCCCGGCGCAGCCGGCGCCCGCCGCGGCGCGAGCTGATCAACTTCTGCTTCCACCTCGAACAGCTCGCGCGCGCCGGGGTGAGCCTGCTCGACGGCTTGCGCGACCTGCGCGACAGCCTGGAGCAGCCGCGTTTCCGCGAGGTCGTCGCCGGCCTGATCGAGGCCATCGAAGGCGGGCAGACCCTGTCGCAGGCGATGGCGGCGCAGGGCCGGGTCTTCGATCCGGTGTTCGTCAGCCTGGTCGGCGCCGGCGAGAACTCGGGCTGCCTGCCCGAAGTGCTGGAGAGGGTCTGCGAGTCCCTCAAATGGGAAGACGAACTCGCGGCGCAGACGAAGAAGGTCCTTCTCTATCCGGCCTTCGTCGGCGCCATCGTCATCGCTGCGACCTCCTTCCTGATGATCCATCTGGTGCCGCAGCTGAAGGCTTTCGTGAGCAACATGGGACAGCAGCTGCCCCTGCAGACGCGCGCCCTGTTCTTCGTCTCGGACCTTTTCGTCGCCGGCTGGTACGTCGCCATTCCGCTGCTGCTGGTCGCCCTCGTCCTCGTACGCTTCCTGCTCGCACGCAACCCGCTCGCCCGCCTGCGTTTCGATGCGCTCAAGCTGCGCCTGCCGCTGCTCGGCCAGATCCTGCGCAAGATCATCCTGTCGCGCTTCGCGACCACGCTGGCGATGCTCTACGCAGCAGGAATCCCGTTGACCGAGGCCCTGCGCAGCACGCGCGAGGTGCTCGGCAACCTCGCGATCCGCGCGGGGGTTGAAGAGGCCGAGCAGCTGATCAGCGAGGGGCGCAGCGTCAGCGCGGCGTTCGAGGCGGCCGGGCTGTTCCCGCCGCTGGTGATCCGCATGCTGCGCATCGGCGAGAACACCGGTGACCTCGATCGTGCGCTCGGCAACGTCAGCTACTTCTACAACCGCGACGTCCGCGAAGCGGTCGAGAAGGTGCAGCAGTTGATCGAGCCGCTGCTCACCGTCGTCCTCGGCGGACTGCTCGGCTGGATCATGATCGCCGTGCTCGGTCCGGTGTACGACGTGATCGCCCACCTCCCGGTATGAACCATGGCGAAGCGCTGCCTGCTCCACCTCGATTCCGCGCGCCTCAGCTTGTGGCGCTGGCAGCGCGCGGCGCTCCGCGAGGAGGGCAGCTTCGCCGTCGACGCGGCGGGAGTCGCCGGCTTCGCTGCCTATCTGGCGCAGCACCCCGAGGCAAGCTTCGCCCTGCTCGTCAATGTTGCCGAGGAAGCCTGGCAGCGGGAAACGATCCCTTTCCTGCGTGGTGCCGACCGGGTCACGGTCATCCGCCGCAAATTGAGACAGCAGTTCGGCGACGCTGCGCTGACGAGCTTCCTTTCGCTCGGACACGCGCGTGGGCAGCGTCGCGAAGAACGCCTGCTGCTCGCTGCACTCACGCATCCCGAGGGCTTGGCACCTTGGCTCACCGTCGTCCGGCAGGCCGGCGTGGCGCTGTCCGGCGTGTACGCGCAGGCCCTGCTCGGCGGGACGCTGCTGCGCCGCCTGCGCCTTGCCGGCGAGAGCTGCCTGCTGCTGAGCGTGCATGCGGGCAGCGTTCGCCAGAGCTACTTCGACCAGGGCGGACTGCGCTTCTCGCGGCTGAGCAGCCTGGCCGACGGCAGTCGGGCAGGCCTCGCCAGCGCGCTCGCGCATGAAGCACGCCAGGTGCAGCAGTACCTGCGCGGCCAGCGCTTGGTGGCGGCGGAGCAGCCGCTCACCGTCCGCCTGCTGGCGCACGCCGACTCGCGGCAGGCGATCGCCGCGTGCTGCGTCGACGACGAGTTGTTGCGCTTCTCTTTCATCGACATCGAGGACGCCGCGCGCCGGTGCGGGCTGAAGACGCCGCCCGGCGACGACCGTTGCGACGCGCTCTTCCTGCACCTGCTGGCGACCGATCCCCCGCCCGTGCAGTTCGCCGACGAGACACTGCGCCAGCCGTATCGTCTGCGCCGGATTCGGCAGGGGATCGTCGCGGTCGGCGCGGCCACGCTGGCGCTCTGCCTGTTGCTTGCCGGCCAGCAGTGGTTCGCCAGCGAGGCGCTGCTGCGCCAGGAGGCGGCACTCGCCACCGAAGCCGAAGCGGCCCGGCAGCGCTATCGCAGCATCGTCAGCGCGTTTCCGCCGCTTCCGGCCGACAAGGAGACACTGCTCCTGTTCGGCCGGCGCCATGCCGAACTGGCGGCGCAGGGCAGCGCGCCGCAGACGCTGCTCTTCCGGCTATCACGGCTGCTCGACGCAGCGCCGCAGATCGAGCTGGAAGCGATCGACTGGGAGTCGGCATCGGCATCGGCATCGACATCGGCGACGGCGAGCGGGGACGGCCGCGTGTCGCTCGCCGGCGAGGTCGACGGCGCCTTGCTGCGCGGCAGGGTGCGCGATGGCGGCGAAGTCCACGCGAGCGGCGTTCCGGCGTCGGGCGTGGCGGGCACGACGCGGCGGACGCTGGCTGCCTTCGACGCGTTCCTCGCGGCGATCGAGGCTGAACCCGAGCTGCGCCTCGAAGTCCGCCAGGCTCCCTTCGCCGCCGGCGAGGCACTGCGCAGCGACGACGGGGCGATCGATCGCCTCCAGGAAGCCCGCTTCGTCATCGCCGTCGGGCGCAGGGAAATCCGATGAACTTCGCGTTGCGGCTGGAACGGTCCGGACTGCCGGCAGGGCTGCGCGCAGTCGGGCGCGCGCTTCTCGTCGCGTCGCTGCTGATTGTCCTCGGCGCTGCTGCCGTCTTCTTCGCCCACGATCGGCGGGTCGCTGCCGAGCGCGGCAAGCTCGCAGCCGCCGCCGAGCGCGCCGAGTCCGTCGCGCAACTCGGGCAGGTCGGCGCCGAGGAGCAGGAGCTCGCGCGCAGCGCGCGGCTGTTTGCCGAACTGCGGCAGCGCGGTGTCGTCGGCGAGGGACAGCGCTTTGCCTGGGCCGACCTGCTCGCCGAACTGCGCGAGAAGCATCAGCTGCCGGCCCTGCACTACGCGATATCGCCGTCGCTGCCGCTCGCCAGGCGCAGCGACGACGGCAATGATGAGGCAGTGACTTCGGCATCCGCACGGGCCGATCCCGGCTTCCACGTGAGCACGCTGCAACTGCAGGCCCGGCTCGTGCACGAGGAAGACCTGTTCCGGCTGCTCGACGAGCTGGAGCAGCGCGCGCAAGCCCTGCTGCAGGTGAAGCGCTGCAGCCTGCAGCGATTGCCGTTCGCTGCCGCCGCGGCCGACGGCGCGGCTGTGCAGGCCGAGTGCGAGATCGACTGCATCACGGTGCACTCCGGGGAGCGGCGATGAGCGCGCGCCGTCCCCTCCCGTTCGCGCCACGGGCAGCAGCTCGGGCGCTGCTGCTGGCGACGGTTTCCGCTGCGCTGCTGTTGGGTGCTGCTGCCGTCCGTGCCGAGCAGCCGCTCGGTCGTCTGTTCTTCACCCCCGCCGAGCGGCAGCAACTCGATCGCCTGCGCCCGTCCACCAGCGATGGCCACTCGCTCGACGCGCAGGCGCTGACCGTAAACGGCCTGGTGCTGCGCAGCAGCGGCCGCCACACGGCCTGGATCAACGGGGTCGCGCAGGATGCGGATGCATCCCGATTCGCCCGCGCTGCGGGGCCGCAGGCGCCTGAACGCTTGACCGTCGGGCCGCCGCACGCAGCGGCAGCCAGCGTGCGTGCAGGCGAGACGATCGGCCCGGCACACGGTGAACTGCGTGGTCTGCCCGGAGACGGGAGCATCGTCATCCATCGTCACAGTTCCGACCGCCGCCGCCCCTCGCCATGAAGCACGCCTCCCCGTCTCGGCGCCGGCAGCGCGGTGCCGCGCTGCTCGTCAGCTTGCTGATCCTGCTGCTCGCGGCCATGTCCATCTTCTTCGGGCAGGTCGACGGTGCCACGCCGCCGGCGCGCGAGTACGCGACCAGGACGGCGCTGGCGCAGGCACGCGAAGCGCTGATCGGCTTCGCCGCGAGCTACCCTGAGCGGCATCTCGACTCCCACGACGAACTGCGCCAGGTGGCCGGCTTCCTGCCTTGCCCCGACACCA
Organism: Rhodocyclus purpureus; assembly: GCF_016653115.1. Classification (GTDB taxonomy): domain Bacteria; phylum Pseudomonadota; class Gammaproteobacteria; order Burkholderiales; family Rhodocyclaceae; genus Rhodocyclus; species Rhodocyclus purpureus. The sequence goes on along the minus strand of NZ_NHRX01000019.1, from coordinate 12,436 downwards.
ACAACGATGGCAAGGCCGAACTGTACTGCGACAAGGCAGGGATGAGCGTCATCGGCCGCCTGCCTTGGCGGACCCTGGACCTGCCGGACCTGCGCGACGCCGACTACGAATGCCTGTGGTACGCGGTTTCCGGCAGCTTCAAGAACAACGCGAAACCGAAGCTGCTCAACTGGGACAGCGCCGGCCAACTGCGCGTCGTCGACGCCGGCAGCGGTGCCGTCCTCACTGAAGAGGATGGCGCTGCGGCCGTCATCTTCGCTCCCGGCCGGCCACTCGCCGGCCAGCAGCGTCGCGCCGGCACCGGCATCTGCCCGGGCGAGCAGGGCAACGACTACGCGAGCTATCTGGAGTCGGGCAGCTTCCCCGACAGCAGCACCGTCACCCTCAGGCAGGGGGCGCGCGACGACCTCCAGATCAACGACCGGCTGGTCTGGATCACGCCGCGCGACATCTTCACGCGCGTCCGCGCGCGCAGCGACTTCGCCGCACAGATCAACCTGTCGCTCGTCCGGATCAGTGAGCGCCTGCAGGCCGCCGGGCTGCCGCAGCTGGACGATGCCTTGGCGCAGGGTGCCAAACAGGTCGGCGCGGTGCCGGACGAGGCGCTCGCCAGCGGCACACGCTACCGGGAATGGAAGGAGAAGTGGAACGACCAGCTCCGCTACCTGGTATGCACGCCGGCGCAGGATTGTCTCACGGTCAATGGCGAACACTGCGCCGCGGCCATCGTCTTCGCCGGCGAACGCAGCGGCGGCGGTCCGCGCAGCGCGCTGGAGAGGACGCAGCTGGGGAGCTATTTCGAGGGCGAAAACCTCACCGCGCTCGGCACGCCGGCGACGACGCTTGCCGGTGCCGGCGCCTGGGATTCGGCGCAGCCCAGTGCCGACGTGGCCCTTTGCCTGAGGGCTGCAGCGCCGCCAGGTGCAAGGCCATGAGTGCCGCCTTGCTCCGCAGCACGTGCCGCCGCCGGCATGGCTTCAGTCTGGTCGAACTCGCCGTCGTGCTCGCCATCACCGGCCTCCTGCTCGGCGGCATGCTCGTCTCCCTGTCGGCACAAGGCGAACTGCGCGCCACCGCCGCGCAGCAGAGGCAGTTCTCCGAACTGATCGAGGCGCTGGTCGGTTACGCCGCCAGCCGCCCGGGCAAGCCCTACCTGCCCTGTCCCGATACCGACGGCGACGGTGCCGAGGATCGCCAGAGTGACGGCGACTGCCGCGCGGCCGAGGGCGGGCTGCCGTGGCGCGAGTTGGGTGTCGGTCGCGAGGACGCCTGGGGCAATTTCCTGCGCTACCGCGTCGCTCCTGCCATGTCGGCGCGGAGCGGCTTCTCGCTGGCCAGCACCGGCGACCTGTGCGTCGCGCGCAAGCCGCAATGTTCCGCCGACGACATCCTCGGCAGCGCACTGCCGGCGGTGATCGTTGCGCACGGCCGGAACGGTCGCGGCGGACTCGGTGGCGGGCAGCCGGCGGACGACGAGCGCGAGAACCTCGACGGCGACAAGGACTTCGTCATGCACCCGCCGACCCAGGCCGGCACTGCCGCCGGCGAATTCGACGACCTGCTCGTCTGGTTGTCGCCGAACATCCTGTTCAGCCGCATGATCGCCGCCGGCAAGCTGCCCTGAGCACTCGCCGTGGCAGCTGCCGAGGACCGCTTGCGCGCAGACACGGCAGCGTCTCCGTGTCTGCGCCGATGCGTTTTGCAGCGTCCGCGTTGCAAGTCCCCACGCCGCTTGTCTTTACGCGGTATTCTTGTCGCCGCGGCGGATATGCACCGCCCTTTTTCGGAGTATTCGTGGGATCGCTTCTCGACGCGGCTTGCCGCCGGCACTTGCAACGGGGCTTGCTGGCCTGCCTGGCCGTCGCCAACCTGCTCGTCGCTGCCCTGGCCGCGCTGTCGCTGAGGCAGGGTGCCCGGCATCATGGCGTCGCGCTGGCCGACTATCTCGCGGGCTGGCCCGAGGAGGTCCTGCCGACGCTGGCCCTGCTGGCCGCCTTCGTCCTGCTGTCGCTGTGCGCGTGGCGCCTCCTGCGGCGCCTCATGTGCCGCGTCGAGCACGAACTGGCCTCGCTGCAGGCCGGCAGCGACGCGCTGCGCGACAGCGAAAGCCTACTGCGCACCCTGATCAGCGAGATTCCCGACCCCGTCTGCCTGAAGGATGCCGAAGGCAATTTCCTCTTCGGCAACCGGGCGCTGGCGAAGCTGTACGACACGACGCCGGAAGAGCTGGTCGGCAAGCAGGACGGTGATTTCGGCGTTCCGCCCGAGATCGCCGATGCTTTCCGTGAGAACGTACTCGCGATCATGGCGCGCGGGGAGGCCGAGGTCGTCTTCGAGGACACGCTCAATGCCGCCACCGGCGAGATCCAGCATTTCCGCTCGATCAAGCATCCGTTCAAGGACGCGCAGGGCAGGATGCAGGTCCTGATCATCGCGCAGGACATCTCGCTGGTCGTGCGCGAGCAGGAGAAGGTGGCCGAGAGCGAGCGTCGCCTGCAGGACGTGCTGCGGGTGACGCGCGAGGCGATCTGGGACTGGCACCTGCCTTCGGGGAAGGTGGTGCACAACCGGCGCTGGTACGAGATTCTCGGCCTCGACGACAAGGGGGAGATCGGTTCCTTCGCGGAGTTCGCCGCCAGGATTCACCCGGACGACCGTCCTGCCGTCCGGCAGAGGGTCGACGCGGTGCTCAAGGGCGAGTGCGAGAGCTACCAGTCGGAACACCGCATGCTCGGCAGGGACGGCAGCGTCTGGGTGCATGATCGTGGCGGCGTCGTCGAGCGTGACGCCGACGGCAACCCAGTGCGCATGGTCGGCAGCTTCATCGACATCAGTGCCCGCCGCGAAGCCGACGCCAGGATCGCCAGCCTGCTCGAGGAACAGCAGGCGATCCTGCAGAGCGAAGTCGTCGGCTTCGTCATGCTGCGGCGGCGGCGGATGGTCTGGATGAACCACGCCTTCGCGCGCATGCTCGACTACCGGCAGGAAGACCTCGTCGATCAGCCGACTCAGCTGCTCCATGTGAGCGATGAAGACTGGCGAGCTTTCGGCAACGCGGCTCTGCCGGTGATCGCGGCCGGCGGCGTCTTCCGGCAGCAGAAACAGTTCCTGCGCAAGGACGGATCGGCCGGGTGGTATGATGTTTTCGGCGCCCGACTCCACGCCGGTGGCGAAGAGTCGATCTGGGCCTTCGTCGACATCTCGGCGCAGAAGCGGACCGAGGCCGAGTTGATCGAGGCGCAGCAGAAGGCGCAGCAGGCGAGCGTCGCTAAGAGCCGTTTCCTCGCCACCGTCAGCCACGAAATCCGCACGCCGATGAACGGCATCCTCGGCATGGCGCAGGTGCTGCTACTTCCCGGTATCAGCGACGAGGAGCGCGGCAGGTGCGCGCGTACCATCCTGAATTCCGGCGAGATGCTGCTCGCCTTGCTCAACGACATCCTCGACCTGTCGAAGGTCGAGGAGGACAGGATAGAACTCGAAGCCATGGTTTTCGCTCCCGCGCAGATCATTCAGGAAATTCACGCGCTGTTCGGCGAATCAGCCATCGCCAAGGGCTTGCGCATCGAGTCGGCAAGCCAGGTGGCGGCAGGACGGCGTTACCGCGGTGATACCGTGCGCCTGCGCCAGATGCTCGGCAACCTGGTGAACAACGCGATCAAGTTCACCGAGCGTGGCGAAGTCCGCATCACGGCGCGGGAAGTGTCCTGCGCCGGAGGCGATGCGGTGCTCGAATTCGCGGTCGCCGACACCGGCATCGGCATTCCTGCCGACAAGCAGCCGCTGATGTTCGAGCCCTTCTCGCAGATCGACAGCTCGACCACCCGCCAGTACGGTGGTACCGGGCTTGGCCTCTCGATCGTGCGCCGCCTGGCCGAACTCATGGGCGGCGAGGCCGGGGTGGACAGCGCCCCAGGGCAGGGCTCGCGCTTCTGGTTCCGCATCCGCGTCGAAGTGCTCGCGGAAGGAGACGAACTCGGGCGGGAGGGGGATCCGAAGATGCAGAGAAAATGCGGCGAAGGGGCGCAGCGCCTGTCCGGGCGGGTGCTGGTGGTCGAGGACAATGCGGTCAATCGTCAGGTCATCAAGCTCATGCTGACGAAGTCAGGGATCGAGGTACGCGAGGCCGAGAACGGCCGCCAGGGCGTCGATTCGCTGCTCTACGGCGAGACTCCCGATCTCGTGTTCATGGACGTGCAGATGCCGGTGCTCGACGGCTACGCCGCGACCCGTGCCATCCGCCAGTGGGAGGCCGAGAGCGGACGCCCGCCGGTGCCGATCATCGCGCTCACTGCCGACGCCTTCGAGAAGGACCGTCAGGACTGTCTGGCAGCAGGGATGGACGATTTCCTGTGCAAGCCGATCGAGATCGGCAAGCTGTCCGCGATGCTTGAAAAGTGGCTGCCACGGCGCGCAGCGGAGGGCCAGGCGCCAGCGCCTGAACCCGCCGGCAGCGTGTTCGACGCGGCGACCATGCTCGAACTGCTGGGCGGTGACCATGAACTCGCCCGCAGCGTCGTCGAGATGGCGCTGGACGACCTGCCGGGACTGTTCGGCACGCTGGCCGCGGCGCTCGATGCCGGCCAGCGCGAGCAGGCCACCCGGGCCGCGCACACGATGAAGGGCATGATCGCGCAGATCGGCGGCACGAGCCTGTCCGGGCTGATGAAGGACGTCGAGCAGATGCTCAAGTCCGGTGGCGAGGTCGACCCCGCGAGCGTTGCCGAACTGCGCCGCCAGTACGAGATCCTCAGCGCTGCGCTGCGCGAATGGCGCGCGCGGGGGAGCGGCTGAGGACATGCCGCCCGTCTCCGCATTGCAAGCGGAGAATGACTTGCTCCTGCGGAGAATGCGGCCGATATTCACCGCATGAATTGCGGCGATTACAGGTACCTCTGACGTTCGTCACCCTGCACCCGTTCGACGACGGCAACGGCCGTATCGCCCGGGCGATCGGCGACCTGTTGCTGGCACGCGCCGACGGTAGCCCGCAGCGCTTCTACAGCCTGTCGGCGCAGATTCAACGGCAGCGTAAGGCCTACTACGACATGCTGGAGCGGACCCAGAAGGGGACGCTGGACGTGACCGAGTGGCTGGCCTGGTTCCTCGACAGTGTGCACCGCGCGGTCGATCAAGCCCAGCACACGCTCGACGCCGTGCTGCTCAAGGCACGCTTCTGGCAGCGCTGGGCGGCGACACCCCTGAACGAGCGCCAGGTGAAGTTGCTCAACCGACTGCTCGACGGCTTCGAGGGCAAGCTCACCAGCAGCAAGTGGGCGGCCATCGCCAAATGTTCGCCGGACACCGCGCTGCGCGACATCAGCGACCTGCTGGGGCGCGGCGTGCTGCGCAAGAATGCTGCGGGCGGGCGTAGTACCAGCTACGCGCTGAACGATCTGCCCGAATAGCGTGCCATATCTGCGTTCGTTGCGCGGCTGCGTTCGAGTGGCGGACGCGCAGGCTTTGGCCAGTTGTACTGGTGCATCGCGTCGATGGCCAACCAACGCGTGGCTTGACTTTTTCGGAGCGAATCATATCATATTTGATATGTCTATGTCGCGCGTCGTTCTCGATACCAACATTCTGGTCGCCGCTTCGCGCAGTCGGCTCGGTGCTTCCTTCGCATTGCTGCAAGCGTTGAGAAACGGTCAGTACAAGGCCCTGGTTTCGGTTCCGCTGATGCTTGAGTACGAGGCCGTGCTCAAGCGCCCGGAACAACTCGCAGTCAGTGGACGTAGTGTGGCAATGACCGATGCCTTTCTCGATGCCTTGTGCTTGTGCGTCGAGCTCGTCCATCTACACTACCTGTGGCGCCCACAGCTGCGCGATCCAGCCGATGAGATGGTGCTGGAAACAGCATTGAATGGCCGGGCCGAATTGCTGGTGACATTGAACGTTCGAGATTTTGGCGCAGCCAGCCGCTTTCGGCTGCCGGTGGCAACGCCGGGCGAGTTTCTGCGGCAACTGCAAACGGAGAGAATTTGATGGCTAACTACGCACTGCGCGTTCCCGAATCGTTGTTTGCCTACGCTCGCCAGGTCGCCGAGGAAGAGCATGTCTCGATGAACCAGTTTTTCGTTACGGCGATTGCAGAGAAGGTTTCCGCTTTGAAAACGGAAGCCTATTTTCGCGAACGTCAGTCTCGCGGCGATCTTTCGGCCTTTGATGCATGGCTTGAAGCTAGCCCGGAGGCCGCGCCGCTGGTCGGGGATGAGCGCCCCTGACCTGACGTCTCGCGACATTGGCATTGCTGAGGGAGAGAACCAGTTCCAGGTCGTGATGCAGCTGGGGCCATTGAAAGCCATCATCCCGGCAGTGGGCTTTCCAGGGCGCTGAACCCAAAGAAAAACCCCCGACCATTTCTGGTCGGGGGTGTCATTTTGGTGGGCCCGCAGGGGTTCGAACCCTGGACCAAAGGATTATGAGTCCTCAAAAAATAGCGTTTTTCGACACTGTCCGCCGTTGACTGTTTGCTCAAAAAATATCATAAGACATTGAAAAATAGAATTTTAATCAAATTTTGACGTTGATCAAAGTTGGTCGGAGTTGTTAGACTAGGGAGCAATAAAGGAGCAACGGATTTCGTTGCTCCGTTTGCTGAGGAGTCCGACATGGGCAAGAGGGCCGATACCGAACGAAGGAAACTGACCATCCAGCGGATCAAGAGCATGGAGCCGCCTACCGGCAAGCAGGCGCGATATGTCTACGATGAAGATCCGAGATGCCTGTGCATCAGGATCACGCCGGCGGGGGCGAAGAGCTTCGTGTTCGCCGCCAAACTGAACACGATACCCATCAGGGTCACGATCGGCTCCGTCGACGCTTGGCTGCTGGACGCCGCACGGGAAGAAGCACGACGCCTGCAAGTGATGGTCGACCAAGGCATCGATCCGCGCCAAGAGAAGGCCGATCGCATTGCCGCAGCGGAGGCCAAGAAGGCGGCCGCTGTGGCTGCGAAGCTTGAGGCTGAACGCATGTCGGCGCCAGCCCTCGACGCCTGGAGCGCCTACATTGAGGCTCGCCGTGGGAAGTGGGGCGGCTTAATGCTGCGTGACCATGAGCGGGTGAGCGCTGAGGGCGGCAAGCCGATCACTCGAGGCCGCAAGACGACCGATGACGGCACAACTCAAGCCGGGGCCCTTCGGCCACTGCTGGCGCTGCCGCTGCGTGAGATCGACGCTGATCGGGTGCAGGCGTGGCTGGCCGGCGAGGCGGCCAAGCGCCCGACTCATGCCGCGCTCGCTTTTCGGCTGCTGCGTGGTTTTCTGAACTGGTGCGCAGAGCAGCCGGTGTTCGCAGACCAGGTGCAGACTGGAGCATGCGCTGCAAAGGCGGTGCGGGAAGAACTGCCTAAGCGTCAGGCGAAGGACGATTGTCTGCAGCGCGAGATGCTGCGCCCGTGGTTTGAGCAGGTACGCGCTATCTCAAACCCGGTGCACTCCGCCTATTTGCAGGTGGCGCTGCTGACTGGAGCTCGCCGGGAAGAAGTGGCCGGCCTGCGGTGGGAGGACGTGGATTTTCAGTGGAAGGCCCTAACCATCGGGGACAAGCTGGAAGGCGAGCGCACCATCCCGCTAACGCCCTATGTGGCAGGCTTGCTGCTAGAGTTGAAGCGCATCAACGACACCCCGCCACCGGAGTGGCGCGTCCTGCACGGCAAGCGCATCAAGAACGACCTCGACGCTTGGGAGCCATCCCCGTGGGTGTTTGCCAGCCCGACCGCTGAATCCGGGCGCCTGCAAGAGCCGCGCATCGCCCACAAGCGTGCCCTCGCCGCCGCAGGTCTGCCGAGTGATATGACCATTCACGGCCTACGGCGCAGCTTTGGCACGCTTTCTGAGTGGTGCCAGGTACCCACTGGCGTGGTGGCGCAAATCATGGGGCACAAGCCGAGCGCAACGGCCGAAAAACATTACCGGATCCGCCCCCTGGACCTGCTGCGCATGTGGCATGAGCGCATTGAGAATTGGATTTTGACAGAGGCCGGCATCAAGCCGCGACCTGCGCCGGAGATTGGGAAGCCGGCCCTAGCAGTTGCCTGAGCAAATTTGACTATATTCCGGGATGATCTAAGTCTTCTTTTTCTTTGCAGCAAATATTCTATGCGGGTTGAATACTGCAAAAGCCCTTATGTCTCAAGCAAAAACGTTGATTTGATCAAATTTGCTGTATTTTCAATGGCTTGCATTGAAGCTACCATGCGCTCGTCGTTAAACACGGAGCAATTCAATGCAACATCAAAAACGAGCAAATCAGGCGCTGCAGGATCTTTCTCGCCGCGACCTGAGCACCGACGAGTTCGCAGCTCTTCTGCATGTGCAAGCCCAGACGGTACGGGCCAGCCTCTGCCGTAAGGGGCACTACCTCAACATTCGCCCACGGAAACTGCCTAATCGGCTGCTGGTGTGGCCGCGTGATGCGGTCGAAAGGCTGCTGGAAGGAGAGGCAGCATGAAAATCACAGTCGAAAAAAAACTCGCCACGGTGGGCGAGTCTTCTCGGGATGTTGCCGGCCAGGGCGAACATACCGAACTCCATTCAGCTACTCAATCTTGCATCGCCAACGAGCGAAACGCAAGCCCTGCCGTGAAGTTGGCTGTTGTCGATGCTCTGCTGTACGTAGCCGAGCACACGCCGCCGGGATTCCGCAGTCTTCGTTGCAACGACATTGCAGCTGAGCACTGGACAAATACCTGGGCGGAGTACGTCGTCCACCTTGCAAAATTCAGCGGCGTCGATGCACTCCTTGCTAATCAAGGGGTATTTCTCATCGCAGAGCGCGTCATGGTCTGCCACGAGGATGAACTCAGGCGGCCCGCAAGCCAGGTCGAGCCCGGTTGGCAGCGAGTCAAGCTATGTTCGATCGATGGCAAGGCCCGCCCCCATGATCGAGAGGCGCCGCAAATTCTGATCTCGCCGGACGAGCAGTGTTTTCTTTGGCAGCCAGAGGGGGGGCCGAAAAACCAGAAGCGACTGACCTTCCTGGAATTGCTTGCTGAACTGGGTGAAATGGGCGAGCGGCTGGCTCGCTTCGAGGAGGCAGCATGACCATCGCCGCCATGACCGCGCCGGCCGGCCTCGAGAAAATTCAGTCGGCACTGAATTACGTCTCCCCAGATGATCGCGAGACTTGGCTTCGCGTCGCAATGGCCATCAAGTCTGAAATCGCGGAAGAAGGTGAATGGCTGTGGCACGATTGGTCGAAGGGTGCCGCCTCATACCACGAGGCTGACGCCAAGGCTGTCTGGCGCTCGATCAAGGCCTGCGGCAAGGTGGGTATCGGCACCCTGTTCCACCTGGCGAAGGAAAACGGCTGGTCCTGGTCTCGTCCAGAGCGCCGGCTGAGCGCCGCCGACATCGCCGCCATGCGAGAGGCCTCCCGCCTGAAGGCGGAGGCTGCCGCAGCGGAGAAAGCGGCACAGCAAGCTAAGGCTTCAGAACTAGCCTCTGCCATACGGAACGCTGCCGATCCGGCCACTGAACATCCTTACCTCGCTCGCAAGCAAGTCAAGGCGCACGGTCTGTGTGTGGGTGTCTGGGATATAGTCAATCAGGAGACTGGCGAGGTTCGGCGCGTGAGCGACCAAGCTCTCTTGGTGCCGATCCAGGACCGCACCGGCAGGCTTTGGAGCCTGCAGGCGATCATGCCGAACGGCAGCAAGTTGTATCTTGCTGGGGGCGCCAAGGCAGGCCGTTTCTTCCCTATAGGCAAGCCGCAAGAACTCAACGGCCGCAAGGTTTGGGTGCTGGCCGAGGGGTTCGCGACGGCCGCGTCGATCCATGAAGCGACCGGCCATGCCGCCCTGGTTTGCTTCGACGCCGGCAACCTGCTGCCCGTTGCTGCCGCCATCCGCGAGCGTCAGCCAGACGCCATCATCCTGCTGGCCGCCGACGATGACCGCTTCACCACGCGCAAGGACGGCGGTGAGTACAACCCAGGTGTTGAGGCGGCTACCAAGGCGGCGCAGGAGGTCGGCGGGTATCTGGCCGTGCCACAGTTCGCCAGCCTCGACGGGGAACCTACCGACTGGAATGACCTGGCCTGCCGGGAAGGTGCTGACGTGGTTGCAGAGCAGATCGCCGCTGCGCTGGCCGGCGCTACTGTTCAAGCCGAGGCAGATCCAGTCGATGAGCATGTGCCTGTGATTGACGTGCCGGGGGCGGGCGCAGGCTCTATCCTGGCGACGGAAGGGGATGCCGGTAACGAATACGCTGGCGCCGTTGATCCCGTCGAGAGGATCGCCGACAGCATCAGATCACGCTTGGTCAAGGCTCTTGAGATCAACCCGGCGGATGCCGAGACCATTCGCAAACTTGGCGTCGATACCGAGGTCATCGGGCGGATGATTCGCGGCCCATTCTGGTCCGGCTCGAAGAGCAAGCTGTTTCTCTTGAATGACACCCAGAGCCTCAACCAGTTTCAGGCCGGAGACGCGTACAAGTTCCTGGTGCGCACGTTCGGCTCCCCTGTCGACGCTCAGGCGATTGCTGATCTGACCGAAGAGGCAATATCCGCTCAGGGCCTGGATAAGACGCAAGAAAAGGCGCTTCGTCGTGCGGTTACGGAGGCTACTGGCACCGTCATCATCGACCACCTGAAGCACCACAACCAAAGGGAAGGCGTCGAGTGGCGCTGCGACATGTTCGCCGAGGAAGCTACGATGCACCTTCTCGAGGACAAAGCGCGGGTGGTCCTTGCTCACAAGCCGTTTGAAGTGCCCGGGAACTACGAGCAAGCCATCATCGACGACTACAAGCAGCATTTCACTCGCCTCGACGATTTTCTGGAGTTCCTGGTGCAGAGCCGCTTCGCCCTGGACCGCAAGAAGTGCTATCTCTGGATCTTGGCTGACAGTGACTGGGGCAAGGGCTTTCTGCTGGGTGTGCTCAACACGCTGCGTATCTCAGTCAGCACAAGCATGAAGGAGATTGAGGCGATGTTCGAGGGCCGGCCGGTCGGTCGTGCGCCGGAGGACTTCAAGCGTGCTTTCGCTCTTGTGGTCGACGAGTTCAAGACGGTGAAGAGCGAGCTGAAGCAGCTCCAGTCGGAAATCACCCTGAGCCCGAAGAACCAGCTCACGGCGAGTGTCGAGGTGTTCGCAAAGCTTTTTATGTCGGCCGAGAGCGTAGCCAGCCTGGTGACCGAGAACGGCGTTGAGGACCAATTTGCCAACCGCATGTCGATCTTCGAGGAATCTGGATCACTGGTGAAGCGGCAGCTCTATGTCGAGGTCGGCAACCCCCGCTACTTCGCGTCGATCCTGGCGTACTCGGCCGAAACCATGAACAGGATGGTTGCGAAGATACAGGCAATGGGCCGGGATCAAGCCCAGACGCACGCAGAGCGCTGGATCAACGATTTCATCAAGCGCAACGGCATTGATACCCTCTATGACCGCTTTTCAGACTCGTTGCCTGATGTAGCTGCTGACGCAGTGCGCTGGATGCACAAGAAGCACGGCATTGCCGGTGACTACCTGCTAAGTGAAGGCAAGGACGAAGACAGGAGATATTACCTGGCAAGTCCAAGCAAGCGACTCGACGAGTACCTATTCGAGCACTTCGACGCCTCTGAGGTTCATGCCTACCGCCGACGCAAGCCGGAAATCCTGAAAAGCATGAGCGGAGACGGGAAGGGCTCTTATCCTCATGCCGTCAATGGTCATCAGGTCAAAGCGGTGATGCTGAAAAAGATCGGCGAGAGTGACCATCCGCTGTATGACTAGATCGGGGGCGGCATTCCGGCCGCCTGATCTATCGTGCCAAGAGGCCGGCCTTCGGGTCGGCTGTTTTTTTGCCTGCCCCAGACTGTGTGCTGCTCCGAATCTTACCGGGCTTACCAGTGCTTACCAGACAGGTCGGTAAGCGAAAAACCGCGCCGAATAAGGGCTTTCGGGGTGCCTTACCGTTTTACCAACATTTTCTATAGGGAAGGAAAGAAAAATAAAAGTAGGTGTAGGGGGTGAAATTTATATAGGGGGGATACACCCCCCATCAGGTAATTCGGTAAAGCATGGCGAAAAGCCTGTGTTGATAAGGGTTTTCTGCTTACCAACTCAAAATTGAAGAAAAGTAAGCGTGGTAAGCGCTGGCTCGGGGGTGTATGTCCCGGCTGTCACCGACCTGGGGCGTAAGTCGTGCGGCAGATTGTGGGCTGGTTATCAGTAAAAAGAATTGTTCTCAATATCGCCATGGAGCTAGACACCTGGCCAGCATCGCCTGCCTGCCCCCTTTACTTATCAACGATTAGCGCGAGACATCTCCCCCTGAGTCAAGATAGTTGTCGGTGTGCCAAGAAGACGTAGCGGCGAACGTCCGCGAAGTCATGCTGTACCAGTGATGAGGGCGGGCCCCTCGGTGTCGCCGATCAGGCGGAGATGCCAAACCACCCTGAGCTGCGGTCGTAAAGAGCGACTGTGGTGAGCGTCATGGGAAAA
>NZ_NHRX01000018.1 GCF_016653115.1 Rhodocyclus purpureus | reverse complement strand
CCCCAAATGGCATAAAACGACCTAGATATGTTCGTTATGCGCCTGACAACCTCTATTTCTGCACAAAATTTAGGCAGATTGCCCCAAATCCACCTGCCGACGGACTCAAGTCCGACAGGCTGCTAGGCCAAGGAATCGCGCTAAATTTCGTCGTCGATCCCGCGCTGCTCGCTGGCGTGCGCCTGTCGCTCGGCGCCTGGCAGCTCGACTTCAGTCTGGCCGGCGAACTGGCTTTCTTTGCGCAGGCGTCGACGTCGGGTGAATGTGCGGAGGCCACGCATCGTGCCCAGTGAGTTACGCGATGGCTTGCGCGTTGCGTTGCCCGATGAGGCAAGTGAGCCGCCTGGCAGCGCATGGCGTTCCGACTACCGGCCGCAACTGCGTATCAGCGAAGTCGGCAAGCTGGTTGCCATCGGCGACGGCATCGCCCGCATCGAAGGACTGCCTTCGGCGGCCATGGATGAAATCCTGAGCTTCGAGGACGGCAGCGAGGCGCTGGTCTTCGATCTCGGACGCACGCGCATCGGCGCCATCCTGCTCAACCAGCGCGAGGGACTGGCAGCAGGCAGCTCGGCCAGTCTCACCGGGCGACGACTCGACATCGGCGTCGGCGATGCTTTTCTCGGTCGGGTGGTGGACCCGCTGGGACATGCGCTCGACGGCGGTTTGCCCATCCAGTGCAGCCGCCGGCGAGCGCTGGAGGTCTCGTCGCCGCCGATCACGGCGCGGGATTTCGTGCACAAGCCCCTGCTCTCCGGCAACAAGATGATCGACACGATGATCCCGATCGGCAAGGGCCAGCGTCAGCTGATCATCGGCGACGCGGGCACCGGCAAGAGCTCGCTCGCGCTCGACACCCTCGTCGCGCAGAAGGGGCGCGATGTCCTCTGCGTCTATGTGCTGATCAGCCAGAAGCGTTCGGCGGTGGTCGCCACCATCGAAACCCTGCGCGAGGCCGGCGTGCTCGACATTTCCTGCGTCGTGGTCGCCGAGGCCACGACCACGCCCGGACTGAAATTCCTCGCGCCCTTCGCCGGCTGCGCCCTGGCCGAAGAGTGGATGGGCGCCGGGCGCGACGTGCTCGTCGTCTATGACGACCTCACCACCCACGCGCGCGCCTACCGCGAGCTCTCGCTGCTGCTGCGCCGGCCACCGGGACGCGAGGCCTACCCCGGCGACATCTTCTACCTGCACTCGCGCCTGCTCGAACGCTCGACCTGTCTGGCAGCAAGTCTCGGCGGCGGCAGCATGACGGCGCTGCCGATCGTCGAAACCGAACAGGGCGAAATCGCCGCCTACATTCCGACCAATTTGATCTCGATTACCGATGGCCAGATCTACCTCGATCCGGCTCTGTACGCACGCGGTTTCCTGCCCGCGATCGACATCACCCGCTCGGTATCGCGAATCGGCGGCAAGGCGCAACTGCCGGCGATCAAGAGCGAAGCCGGCCGCATGAAGCTCGATTTCCTGCAGTTTCTCGAACTGGAGGTGTTCACCCGTTTCGGCTCGCGCTTGGAAGCCAGCGTCGACGCCAAGATCCGGCGCGGTCGTCTGTTACGCGAACTGCTCAAGCAGGACCGTCTGGCACCGCTGTCGCCCGAGCAGCAGATGGCCTGGCTGGTCGCCTATGGTGACGAGTTCTTTGACGGACTCGAAGGAACAGCGGTTCAGGAGCGCCTGCGCTCGCTGCTCGAACAAGCCGCCGGCAAGACCCCGGAACTGTCCGCGGGCGCGGAGGCCTGGCACGCCGCCGTCGCGGCCTGGTTACCCGCCGAGGTGAAGGTCGATGAGCCGTCGGCGTGAGATCGCCCGCCGTCTCGACGCGCTCGCCGACATCGCCGGCATCATGTCGGCGATGAAGGGACTGGCGCTGATGGAAGTGCGCATCCTGAGCGACCTGATCGCCAGCCAGCACCTCATGGTGGCGGGAATCGAGGCCGCCGCCGCCGAGTTTCTCGCGGCGCACGGCGAATTCGCCAGCTCGCCGAGCCCACTGCGCGAACTCTGGATCCTGGTCGGATCAGAACAGGGCTTCTGCGGAGATTTCAACGAATCCCTGCTGGCACGGATGGAGTCGCTGTGCCAGGACAAGGATGCCCCACCACGCTGGGTGGTGGTCGGGCGCCGCCTGGCGTCGCGAATCGGCGAACGCGACTGCGTCGAACACGCCCAGGCGGGGGCAAGCGTCGCCGACGAGGTGCCGGCAGTCCTGCTCCGCCTGACACGCGAAGTGAGCCGGATTCTCGCCCGCCCGGAACTGGCAGGCTTCGGCCTGTCGGCGCTCTACCACTGTGTCGGCACCGGTGAGATCCGCCTGCGCCCCCTGCTGCCGCTGCGCGATCTGCCGCCGACCGAGCGCGCTCTTCCTTACCCGGCAGAACTGAATCTCGCTCCGGAAGTATTCATGCGCGGACTGACCGGCCATTACCTGTACGCAGCGCTCAACCAAGTGCTCTACGCTTCGCTGATGACCGAGAACCAGCAGCGCGAGAAGCACATGGATCAGGCGCTGCGCCGGCTCGACGAAGACAGCGCGCGCCTGAAACTCAGCTACAACATGCGGCGCCAGGAAGAAATCACCGAGGAGATCGAGCTCATCCTGCTCTCGGCGGGGATGCTGAAGGAGGACGAACGCGGCGGCTGAGCTGCACCTTTGCGCGAGATCGAGCAGCTCAAACTGCGCACATTACTGTCTTGACGCGGGGATCCACTTCAGGACGAGCTTCACGACACCGCGCGTTGTCGGATCAGCCTTGACCCAGGCACCGACCAGAGCGTCTGCCCTGCCGATGTTGTTGACCGCTGCCGTCTCGGCAGAAGCCGTCGCTTGCGGCGCAGCGAAGTCTTCAAAGGCATTGGATGCGTACTTTGGCGTCATCATTCTCTCCTTGAATATCAGAGATTTTCATCTGCCCGACCGCTCTGCTTGAGGTGCAACCAGAGCGCCATAAAAATGACATCCGGCAATACGAAAACAGTATAGTCAGTTACGATGAGCGCCTCAATATCTATTTTGCATTTATTTCTGTCATTTGAATGCAGCGAATCGCCGTCTGCCGCGGCCGCCATAGGTCGGGTTAGCGCTGGGAAACCCGAGTATTGACCGTTGGCGGCAAACTCCGCGACGGTGGCGGTAGTACCGGATGCGGGCCGGCGCCGGCCAACACGGGCAGCTTGGCCTCCTCGCCGCACGCCGACAAGACCAGAAGTAGCGCCGCGACCGAACAAGACGCGAGTGCCCGGGGCGCCCACAGGATCAGCTTGAAAACCACCCGATCAGCCCGAGTTCGGCGGGCAGCACGGCTTCCGGGTGCGCGGGGACGACGCGCGGGGTGTAGTGCTCGGCGGGCCGGTCGGCCGGGACCAGGGCAACGTAGAGGAAGCCGCCGGTCGCGCCGCTGAGAGCATGGTCGCGGCGCATGTCGACGACGAGCGGCTGCCCGGGCGTGCTTTCGGCGTAGAGCTGGACGGCGACCGCGTCCGGATCGATGTCGCCGAGGTAGACCTGCACGCGGAAGCAGTGACCGCCCTCGCCCGTTTCGACCTCGCGGTTGCCCCAGTGGATGAAGGGCCAGTGCTGGATCAGTGCGCGGCTCCAGGCCTGCAGTTCGCTGGCCAGGCGGTGCCGGTCGGCGCGGCGCCTGCGGAAGCTCTCGGCAGCGGGCAGGTAGCGCTTTTCCAGGTACTCGGCGAGCATCCGGTTGCTGGAGAAGCGCGGCGTCAGCGCCGACAGGCTCGCGCGGATGCGCGCCACCCAGCGGCCCGGGATGCCCTCGGTGTTGCGCTCGTAGAACTCGGGAACCACCTGCTGTTCGAGCAGCGCAAAGAGTTGCTCGGTCTCGGCCTGATCCCAGCCGGTGTCGGCGTGCTCGTGGCCGTCGCCGATCGCCCAGCCGACCTCGGGCGAGTAGGCTTCGGCCCACCAGCCGTCGAGTTCGGAGAGGTTGAGCCCGCCGTTGACCAGCACCTTCATGCCGCTGGTGCCGCTCGCTTCCCACGGCCGGCGCGGCGTGTTGATCCAGATATCGACACCCTGCACCAGTTCGAGCGCCAGCGCGATGTCGTAGTCCTCGATGAAGACGACGTGCGAACGGATCTCGGGACGCCTGGCGAACTGCGCCCACTGGCGCACGAACTCGTGCCCTGGCTGGTCGCGCGGATGCGCCTTGCCGGCGATGATCAGCTGCACCGGGTGCGAGGGGTTGGTGAGCAGGCGGACGAGGCGCTCGGGCTGCGCCAGCAGCATCGTCGGCCGCTTGTACTCGGTGAAGCGGCGCGCGAAACCCAGGGTGAGCACGTTCGGGTCGAGCACTTTCCGGACTTCGGCGGCCGTCTCCACGCTCTCGCCGCGCTGGCTGACCTGCAGTTCCAGGCGCTTGCGCGCATACTCGATCAGGTCGCGCCGCTCGAAGGCGCGGAAATCCCACAGTTCGGCGTCGCTCAGCTTGGCCACCAGGTCCGGCAGATGCTCGTGCGCGCCCAGCCAGCGCGCCTTGCCGCAGGCGTCGGTCCACAGGCGGTCGGCCCAGGGCGAGTCCCAGGAGGGGACATGCACGCCGTTGGTCACGTGCCCCACGGGCACCTCGGCTTCGGGCCAGCGCGGGAAGAGCAGCGCGAAGATCGTCCGGCTGACGCGTCCGTGCAGCTCGCTGACGCCGTTCAGGCGCGCGCAGCAACGTGCGGCGAGGTAGGCCATGTTGAACCTGCCCTCACGATCGTCCGGATTCGCCAGCCCGAGCGCCAGCATCAGCGATCCCTCGATGCCGGCACGCCGCGCGTAGTCGGTGCCGTACTTCTGCAGCAGTGGTACCGGGTAGGTGTCGAAAGCGGCGGCGACCGGAGTATGCGTGGTGAATACGTTGCCGCCGCGCGTCGCCCACAGCGCGGTCATGAAGTCGCAGCCCTCGCGCTCGGCGAAGCTGCGCGCGCGCTCGAGCGTGGCCAGCGCCGCGTGGCCTTCGTTGAGGTGACAGACGTCGGGGTCGAGGTCGAGCGCCTGCAACGCGCGCCAGCCGCCGACACCGAGGACGATCTCCTGCATCAGGCGAGTCTCGCCGTCGTCACCGTAGAGCTTGGCGGTGATGCCGCGGTCGAACGGCGAATTGAGCGGGTCGTCGCTGTCGAGGAGGTAGAGCGGGATGCGGCCGACATCGACGCGCCAGATGCGTAGCCGCAGGCTGCGTCCCGGCAGCTCGATGGCCACGCGCAGCGGCGTCCCCTCGGCGTCGGTGACGAGGCGTACCGGCAGCGACGAGACTTCGTTGAGCGCATAGATTTCGAGCTGCCTGCCGTCGGCATCGAGCATCTGGCGGAAGTAGCCTTCGCGATAGAAGAGCCCGACCGCGACCAGCGGAACGCCCAAGTCGCTGGCGGTCTTCAGGTGGTCGCCGGCGAGCACGCCGAGTCCGCCGGAGTACAGCGGCAGCGCGTCGGAGAGGCCGTACTCCATGCTGAAGTAGGCGATCAGCGGCGGCGGATCGAGCGGCGTCCTTGGCGACGAACTGCGCTCGAACCAGCTCTCCCGCGACAGGCAGTCGCACTCCTGCCGTTCGAGCTGCTGCAGGCGGGCGATGAATGCCTCGTCCTGGGCGAGTTGGGCGAGCCGGCTGCGCGGCGTGTCGCGGATGACCAGGACGGGGTTGCGCGTGCGTCGCCAGACCTCCTTGTTGAGCGCCTCCCAGACGAAGTCGGCGGAGTGGCTCCACACCCAGCGCAGGTTGAAGGCCAGCGGCTCGATGCATTGCAGGACCTCCGGCCATTGCGCCGTCAGCGACAGGTGCGCGGCCGGGCTCATGGCCGCCCCCAGCGCCAGTCGCGCAGCTCGGGGCGGTCGACGCCGTACTCGTGCGCGTAGTTGCGGCAGTCGATCTGCAGGTCGCGCAGCTTCTCCTTGACGTGCGCGCCGGCCACCTGCAGCCGCGGCACGCGGTCGATCGCGTCGATTGCCAGGCTGAAGCGGTCGGTCTGGTTGTTGATCGCGAGTTCGAGCGGCGTGTTGATGTTGCCCTTCTCCTTGTAGCCGCGCACGTGCAGGTTGGCGTGGTTGCGCCGCCGGTAGGCCAGCCGGTGGATCAGCCAGGGGTAGCCGTGGAAGTTGAAGATGATCGGGCGGTCGGTGGTGAACAGCGAATCGAAGTCGCGGTCGGACAGTCCGTGCGGATGCTCGCTGGCCGGCGTCATCCGGTAGAGGTCGACGACATTGACGAAGCGGATCCTGAGGTCCGGGAAATGGCCGAGCAGGATTTCGGTCGCCGCCAGCGCTTCCTGCGTTGCGACGTCACCGCAGCCGGCGATCACCAGGTCCGGAAGCGAGCCGGCGTCGCTGCTCGCCCACGGCCACAGTCCGATGCCCTTGCTGCAGTGGCGGACGGCCTCGTCCATCGACAGGTACTGCAGGTGCTTCTGCTTGTCGCAGACGATCACGTTGATGTTGTCGCAGCTCTTCAGGCAGTGGTCGGCGACGGCGAGCAGGCAGTTCGAGTCGGGCGGCAGGTAGATGCGCGTCACCGCCGGGCTCTTGTTCACGACGAGGTCGAGGAAACCGGGATCCTGGTGCGTGAAGCCGTTGTGGTCCTGACGCCAGACGGTCGAGGTGATCAGGAGGTTCAGGGACGAAACCGGCGCCCGCCACGGGATCTGCCGGCTCATCGCCAGCCACTTGGCGTGCTGATTGAACATCGAGTCGATCACATGGACGAAGGCTTCGTAGGTCGAGAAGAAGCCGTGGCGGCCGGTGAGCAGGTAGCCTTCGAGCCAGCCTTCGAGCGTGTGCTCGGAGAGCATCTCCATGACGCGGCCGTCGGCAGCGAGTTCGCCGCCGTCCGCATCGACGGGCAGGAGGTCGGCAAGCCAGGTCTTCTTGCTCGCCTCATAGACCGCCTGCAGCTTGTTCGAAGTCGTCTCGTCGGGGCCGAAGACGCGGAAGTTGTCGGGATTCCCGAGCAGGATGTCGCGCAGGTATTCGCCGAGGCGACGCGTGTTCTCGGCCTCGCTGCGTCCACGCTCGGAGACCGTCACCGCGTAGTCCTGGAAGTCGGGCAGGCGCAGGGCACGGCGCAGGCGGCCGCCGTTGGCGTGCGGGTTGGCGCTCATCCGTCTCTCGCCGGAAGGCGCCAGCGCGCGCAGCGCCGGGTCGAACCTGCCCTCGGCCGAAAACAGCTCCTGCGGCCGGTAGCTCTGCAGCCACTGTTCGAGTTGCGCGAGGTTCTGCGGGTTGTCGCGGACGTCGGCGAGCGGAACCTGGTGCGCGCGCCAACTGCCTTCGACCTGGTGCCCGCCGACCCGCGCCGGCCCGGTCCACCCCTTCGGGCTGCGCAGTACGATCATCGGCCAGCGCGCGCGCCGGGCGAAGCCGCTGCTGCGGGCTTCGAGCTGGATCTGCCGGATGTCTTCGACGCAGCGCTCCAGCGTCGCTGCCATCAGCGCGTGCATCGTCGCCGGGTCGTCGCCCTCCACGAAATGCGGCGTCCAGCCGTAGCCGCGGAAGAGGTTGTCGAGCTCGTCGTGCGAGATGCGCGCCAAGAGCGTCGGGTTGTTGATCTTGTAGCCGTTCAGGTGCAGCACCGGCAGGACGGCGCCGTCGCGCAGCGGATTGAGGAACTTGTTCGAGTGCCAGGCGGTGGCCAGCGGCGCCGTCTCGGCCTCGCCGTCGCCGACGACGACCGCGACCAGCAGTTCGGGGTTGTCGAAGGCCGCGCCGAAGGCGTGCGCGATGCTGTAGCCGAGCTCGCCGCCCTCGTGGATCGACCCGGGCGTCTCCGGGGTGCAGTGGCTGCCAATGCCGCCGGGGAAGGAGAATTCCTTGAAGAATTCCCTGAGTCCGGCGAGGTCCTCGCCCTTGTTCGGATAGACCTCGCCGTAGGTGCCTTCGAGCCAGACCGGGGCGAGCACGCCCGGTGCGCCGTGACCGGGGCCGGCGAGGAAGATCGCGTCGAGGTCGTACTTCCTGATCAGCCGGTTGAGATGCACGTAGATGAAGCTGAGGCCGGGGCTGGAGCCCCAGTGGCCGAGCAGGCGTTGCTTGATGTGCTCGGGGCGCAAGGGTTCCTGCAGCAGCGGATTGTCCTGCAGGTAGATCATGCCGGCGGCGAGGTAGTTGCAGGCGCGCCAGAAGGCATCGATCCCTGCCAGCTCGCCGGGACTCAGGTTCGCGCCACCCGGATCCGGCGCCGATTGCGCTGCACTGTCGTCCATGCTGAAGTCCTCCCTTGGTCGAAGCGGATCCGCCGCCAGGTCTGGCGGGAAACCAGTCCTGATTATGGCCGTCATAATCGCCAATGTCATCAATCTTCCTGTATGCGGGGCGCGCCAGGACCGTCCCTGCTGCGACGTCTGCCGGCCTCCCGAAGAAAGGCGGATGCCGCGCGCGTGTTTACCGGCGGTTTTCGCGGTAGGATGAAGGGTTACCTTGCCGGCATCGGAGAATAGATGAACAGAGCTGTCTCAGGCCTGCTGATAATTTGCGCTGCCTCCCTGTCGGGTTGCACGCAGCTGCCGTCGCTCGGCCCGGACTTCCGCTCGCCCACCCTGCAGCTCCCCGAGCGCTGGGCCAACGCCCCGGCGGCCGGCAGCGCGAGCGCCCATTTGTCCGACTGGTGGCGCCAGTTCGGCGACGCGCAACTCGATGCGCTGATCGACGAAGCACTGCAGGGAAGCCTCGACCTGCAGCTGGCGCAGGCGCGCCTGCGCCAGGCACGCGCCCTGCGCGAACAGGCGATCGGTGGCTTCTTCCCGACCCTTTCGGCCTCGACCGGCGCCAGCGACAACTCGCCGGCAATGAACAGTCTGGCGACGCCGACCGTCTACGACGCCGGCTTCGACGCGAGCTGGGAAATCGACATCTTCGGAGGCTCCCGGCGCGCGCTCGAAGCGGCGACTGCCGAGCAGGAGGCGAGCGCCGCGTCCCTCGACCAGGCGCGCGTCTCGCTCGTCGCCGAAGTCGCGCGCAACTACGTCGAACTGCGCTCGTACCAGCGCCGGCTGCAGATCGCGATCGACAACCTGGCGAGCCAGAGCGAGACGCTGCAGATCACCGACTGGCGCTACCAGGCCGGGCTCGCCGCGGCCAGCGACGTCGAGCAGGCGCGCACCAGCCGCGAACAGACGCGTGCCTCGCTCCCCGACCTCGAGGTCGGCATCGCCAACGCCGGGAACCGCCTCGCCGTGCTGCTCGGTCTCAATCCCGGAACGCTGCGCGAGCGGCTCGCCGCGCCGGCGCCGCTACCCGAGTTGCCGGATTCGGTCGCCACGGGGATCCCCGCCGACGTCATGCGCCAGCGGCCCGACCTGATCGCCGCCGAGCGCAAGCTCGCCGCCGAGACCGCGCGCGTCGGGCAGAAACTGGCGCAGCGCTTTCCGAGCCTCAAGCTCGGTGGCTCGTTCGGCTGGCAGGCATACAGCTTCGCGGCGCTCGGCGGTGCCGACACCCTCGCCCGTGGCGCCAGCGCGACGCTGGCGGCGACCCTGTTCGATGGCGGCCGCCTGCGCACCGCGGTCGAGGTGCAGAGCGCGGTCCAGGAGCAGGCGCTGATCAGCTACCGCAGCAGCGTCCTCGGCGCGCTCGAAGAGGTCGAGAATGCCCTGAAGGCCTACGCCGCCGGGCGCGACCGGGTCGATGCACGGCGCGCCGCCGCCGTCGCCGCGCGCAACGCCGCGCAACTGGCGCGGCAGATGTACCAGTCAGGGCTCGCCGACTTCCAGAAGGTGCTGGAGACCGAGCGCACGCGCCTGTCCACCGAAGACAATCTGGCGAGCGCCGAAGCCGGCATGCGCCTGCAGCTGATCGCGCTGTACAAGGCGCTCGGCGGCGGCTGGGCCCTCGCCGCGCAGCGCCCGGACGCCGGCGCAACCTCCCCCGCACAACCCACCGCGCAGAACGCATCATGACCGACACGCCCGAAAAATCGCGCGACGAGCTCGTCGCCATCCTTGAATCGGCACCCCAAGGCTTGCTCACCGGCAGGAAGCTCTGGCTGGCGGTCGGCGCGGGCGTGCTCGTGCTGCTCGCGCTCTTCTGGATCTTCGCCTCGGGCAACAAGAACGGCAGCGGCCAGTACATCACCGAGGAAGCGACGGTCGGCAAGCTAGTGGTGACGGTCTCGGCGAGTGGCACCCTGCAGCCGACCAAGGCGGTCGATGTCGGCAGCGAGATGTCGGGGATGCTCGCCAGCGTCCTCGTCCAGGAAAACGACAAGGTGACGAAGGGTCAGCTGCTCGCCCAACTCGACACGGCCAAGCTCAAGGACGCGGTCACCAAGTCGCAGGCGTCACTGGCTTCGGCACAGGCCGCGGTCGCGCAGGCGCAGGCGACCGTCGCCGAGGCGAAGGCCTCGCTGTCGCGGATGCGCCAGGTGGCCGAGCTTTCCGGCGGCAAGGTGCCGGCCAAAACCGAGCTGGAAACCGCCGAGGCGGCGCTGCAACGCGCGCAGGCCAACGAAGCGAGCGCACGCGCGTCGGTGGTGCAGGCCCAGGCGGCGCTGAAGACCGACGAAACCAACCTCGCCAAGGCGACGATCCGCTCGCCGGTCGACGGCGTCGTGCTCACGCGCAAGGTCGAACCGGGACAGACCGTGGTCGCGGCGATGACCATCCCGGTGCTGTTCACGCTCGCCGAGGACCTCTCGCGCATGGAGTTGCAGGTCAAGGTCGACGAGGCCGACGTCGGCCACGTGCAGCTCGGCCAGGCCGCGACCTTCACCGTTGCCGCCTGGCCGGGCAGGAAATTCCCGGCGAGCATCAAGCGCGTCGGCATCGGTTCGACGATCAGCGACAACGTCGTCACCTACAAGACCGTGCTCGACGTCGCCAACGACGATTTCGCGCTGCGTCCCGGAATGACCGCGACCGCGTCGATCGTCACTGCCGAGCGCGAGAGCGTGCTGCTGGTGCCGAACGCGGCGCTGCGCTTCACGCCGCCACAGGCGAGCGCGCCGAAGCAGGGCGGCGGCAGTTTCGTCGGCAGCCTGCTGCCACGCCCGCCTTCGGAGCAGAAGCGCGTGACCGTGAGCGCCGCGCCGGGCGCGGCGCAGGTCTGGGTCCTCGGCGAAAAGCCGGAAAGCGAGCCGCAGGCCGTCCCGGTCAGCATCGGGGTCAGCAACGGTCGCCTGACCGAGGTGCTCGGCGGCGAACTGAAGGCCGGCATGGCGGTGATCACCGACTATCAGGAAGCGAAGCGATGAACGCGCCGGCGGCGAGCGACGCACTGATCGAGCTGCGCGGCATCACCAAGACCTATGGCCAGGGGCCGGCTGCCTTCCAGGCGCTGCGCGGCATCGACCTCTCGATCGCCGCCGGCGAGTTCGTCGCCGTGATGGGGCCTTCCGGGTCGGGCAAGTCGACGGTGATGAACATCGTCGGCTGCCTCGACACGCCGACCACCGGCGAATACCTCTTCCGCGGCATCCACGTCGAGAAGCTGCAGCGCAACCAGCGCGCGCTCCTGCGTCGCCACAGCCTGGGCTTCGTCTTCCAGGGCTTCAACCTGCTGGCGCGCACCTCGGCGCAGGAGAACGTCGAGTTGCCGCTGCTCTACCGCGGCGAGGAAGCGGCGGCGCGGCACGCGGCGGCGCGCGCGGCGCTGGCTCAGGTCGGGCTCGCCGGCTGGGAGTCGCACACGCCGGCCGAGCTTTCCGGCGGCCAGCAGCAGCGCGTCGCGATCGCGCGCGCCATCGTCACCCGCCCGCTGGTGCTGCTTGCGGACGAGCCGACCGGCAACCTTGACAGCCGGCGCGGGCACGAGATCATGGACCTGCTGGTGCAGCTCAACCGCGAACAGGGGATCACCGTGGTCATGGTCACCCACGAGGCCGACATGGCGGCCTATGCCAGCCGCTGCGTGCATTTCGTAGACGGGCTGGTCGACATCGACGAATCACGCGCGCAGCGTCCCGCCGGGGTCAGCCGGCAGGAGGGACCGACATGCTGATCAACGCGCTCCTGCTCGCGCTGCGCGAGATCCGGCGCAACCTCCTGCGCTCCTTCCTGACCGTGCTCGGCATCGTCATCGGCGTCGCCGCGGTCATCACCATGGTCACGCTCGGCAACGGCGCGACGCAGATGGTCTCCGACCAGATCTCCAGCCTCGGCAGCAACCTCCTCGTGCTGCGTCCGGGACAGAGGATGGGACCGGGACGCGATACCGCCGGCTCGCCCAACTTCAAGAAGTCCGACCTCGAGGCCATCCGCACGCAGGTTAACGGTCTGGAGGTGGTGGCACCGGTCGCCGGCAGTTCGGCGACGCTGGTTGCCGGCAACAACAACTGGTCGGCGACGATCAACGGGACGACCAACGACTACCTGTTCGCGGGCAACTGGAAGATCGGCGCCGGTCGCGAGTTCCAGGACGACGAGGAGCGTGCCGGCAAGGCCGTCTGCATCATCGGCGCGACCGTGAGGCGGGAGCTGTTCGGCAGCCGCAACCCGCTCGGCGACGAGATCCGCGTCAAGACATTCAGCTGTCAGGTCGTCGGCCTGCTCGCTGCAAAGGGCCAGGGCGCGATGGGGATGGACCAGGACGACATCGTGCTGATGCCGCTGGCGACCGTACAGCGCCGGCTGACCGGCAACCCGGACGTGCCGACGGCGCTGATCTCGCTCAAGGACAACGCCGAGCCGGCGGCGGTGATGGCGCAGATCCGCTCGCTCTTGCGCGAGCGGCGCAAGCTCGCCGAGAACGAGGCTGACAACTTCACGGTGATGGACACCAAGCAGATCGCCGAGACGCTCTCCGGGACGATCCGCACGATGACGGGCCTGCTCGGCGCCGTCGCCGCGGTGAGCCTCCTGGTCGGCGGCATCGGCATCATGAACATCATGCTGGTATCGGTCACCGAGCGCACGCGCGAGATCGGCATTCGCCTGGCGATCGGCGCGCTCGAACACGAAGTGCTGCTGCAGTTCCTGATCGAGGCCGTGGTGCTCTCGGCCTTCGGCGGGCTGGTCGGCATGGTCCTCGCCTTCGTCGCCTGCTTCGGTCTCTCCTCGCTGCTGGGGATGCCCTTCCTCTTCAACCCGGGGATCAACCTGCTCGCCTTCGGCTTCTCGGCGGCGATCGGCGTGATCTTCGGCTTCGTCCCGGCCAGGCGCGCCGCGCAACTCGACCCGATCGTCGCCCTCAGGCACGAGTGAGTTGCGGCGCTGACTACGGGAACGAGCAGGCGCCCGGGCTCGTGCCCTGCCCGGGGAGGGACGTGCTCAGCAGGCGCCGGCCGTGGCGCGGCGTGGCCAGCTCAGGCGAATCTGGCAGTCGACGCCCAGGTAGTCGCGCGAGGTGGACAGAAAATTCCCGATCGCATTGAGCAGTGGCAGGGCAGGAGGATTCATTGGGCGAGTCTCCGGAAGGATGGCGAAGCCCATTCTGCCGAAAGCCGGCCATGCCGGCTGTTGGAGTTGTGCGCCCAGTTGTTTCGCGGTGTTTCAGGCCCGCGACGAGCTCACGCCAGGTTCGCGGCCGCCCACTGCTGCCAGCGCCAGGCGTCGGCGCACATCGCGTCGAGACCGCGCTCGGCCTGCCAGCCGAGCAGTTCGCGCGCCAGCGTCGGATCGGCGTAGCACGCGGCGATGTCGCCGGGACGCCGGTCGACGATGCGGTAGGGAACCGGGCGAGCGCTGGCGCGCGCGAAGGCCTCGACCACCTGCAGCACGCTGTAGCCCTGCCCCGTCCCGAGGTTCACGGTGAGCACACCGGGATTCTTCGCCAGCGCGTTGAGGGCCGCGAGGTGGCCGCGCGCGAGGTCGACGACGTGGATGTAGTCACGCACGCCGGTACCGTCGACGGTCGGGTAATCGCCACCGAACACGGAAAGCTCTTCGCGCTGGCCGACCGCGACCTGGCTGATGTAAGGCATCAGGTTGTTGGGGATCCCGTTCGGGTCCTCGCCGATCAGTCCCGACGCGTGCGCGCCGACCGGGTTGAAGTAGCGCAAGAGCGCGATGCGCCAGGCGTCGTCCGAGCGCGCGGTGTCGCGCAGGATCTCCTCGATCATCAGCTTCGAGCGGCCGTAGGCATTGGTCGCCGACAGCGGGAAGTCCTCGCGGATCGGCACCGCATGCGGGTCACCATAGACGGTCGCCGACGAGGAGAAAACCAGCGTCTTCACGCCCGCTTCGGCCATCACCTCGAACAGCGCGACGCTGCCGGAGACGTTGTTGTCGTAGTAGCGCAGCGGCTGCGCGACCGACTCACCGACCGCCTTCAGGCCGGCGAAATGGATCACCGCGTCGATCGGGTGCGCGGCGAAGATGGCGCGCAACGCCGCGCGGTCGCGGATGTCGGCACGATGGCAGGCGAGCTTGCGGCCGCTGATCGCCTCGATCCGCTCGAGCACCGCCGGCTTGCTGTTGCAGAAGTTGTCGATGACGACGAGGTCGAAGCCGGCAGCGAGCAATTCGACGCAGGTGTGCGAGCCGATGTAGCCGCCACCGCCGGTGACGAGGATGGTCGATTTCATGGCGTCCTTGACAGGGAGAAGTGCGCTTGAACCTCAGCCGAGGAAGCGGATGTACCAGGGCATCGCGCTGCGGATTCCGGCTTCGATGTCGAAGCGCGGCGCGTAGCCGAGCAGGCGCCCGGCCTTGCCGATGTCGGCCTGCGAATGGCGCACGTCGCCGGCGCGGAAGTCGCGGTGGACCGCCTCCCTGTCGTAGCGGACGCCGTTATCGGCGAGCGCCTGCTTGAGGTAGGCGAACAGCTGCGTGAGGCCCGTACGCCCGCCGACGGCGACGTTGTAGACCTGGTTGCGCGCCGCCGCATCGGTCGTCGTCGCGGCGAGCAGGTTGGCCTGCACGGCGTTATCGACGAAGCAGAAGTCGCGGCTCGTCTCGCCGTCGCCGTTGATGAACACTTCTTCGCCCCTGATCATCGCCGCGGTCCATTTCGGGATCACCGCCGCGTAGGCGCCGTTCGGGTCCTGGCGCGGGCCGAAGACGTTGAAGTAGCGCAGGCCGATGGTCGTGAATCCATAGCAGCGCGCGAAGACGTCGGCGTACAGTTCGTTCACGTACTTGGTGACCGCGTACGGCGACAGGGGCTTGCCGATCACGTCCTCGACCTTCGGCAGTCCCGGATGATCGCCGTAGGTCGAACTGCTCGCCGCGTAGGTGAAGCTCGCCACACCCGCATCGCGTGCGGCGACCAGCATGTTCACGAAGCCGTCGATGTTGGCCGCGTTGCTGGTGATCGGGTCGTCCAGGCTGCGCGGCACCGAGCCGAGCGCCGCCTGGTGCAGCACGTAATCGACGCGCTGCGCCAAGCCCTCGCCTTCCTCCGGCGAGCGCGGCTGCCAGCACATTGCCGCACGGCAGTCCGCCAGGCTGCGGATATCGCCCTCGATGAAACGGAAGCGCGCCCATTGCTCGGCGCTCACCAGGCGCTCCACCTCGTCGAGGTTGCGCTGGTGGCCGGTCGCAAAATTGTCGAGGCCGACGACGCGCTGGTCGAGCCTGAGCAGGGTTTCGAGCAGGTTGCTGCCGATGAAGCCGGCGACGCCGGTGACGAGCCAGGTCTTGGGCGCGGCTTGCAGGCCGGTTTTCAGGGTTTCGTAAGCGGACATGGGCCTTCGGTCGGAGTAAGCTGCCGCCCCTGCAGCGACGCCCTTGCTGCGGACGCCAGCAGCACGGCAGACGGGTTCAGGCGCGCAAGCGGCGGTCGGCGTGGAACAGCGCGGCGATGGTCTTGGCGTCGGTGATCTCGCCACGATCGACCGCGGCCAGCGCCGCGTCGAGCGGCAGGGTCAGCAATTCGAGGAACTCGCCGTGGTCGAACTGCGGCTCGCCCACCTTGCGCACGCCGCGCGCGAAGAAGATCTCGATGCGCTCGTCGGAGTAGCCGATGCACGGATGCATGACACCGACGCGTTGCCAGTCGTCGGCGACGTGGCCGGTTTCCTCGAGCAGCTCGCGCTGCGCGGTGACGAGGATGTCCTCGCCGGGGTCGATCTTGCCGGCGGGAAGTTCGATGAAGGCGCGACGCAAGGGGTAGCGGAACTGGCGCTCGAAGAGCAGCCCGCCGTCAACCTCGGCGACCACCACCACGGCGCCGGGATGGACCACGTATTCGCGGGTTGACTCCGAACCGTCGGGCAGGCGCACGCGGTCACGGCGCACGTCGAGCAGGCGACCGCGGAAGACCTGCTCGCCGGCCAGAGTCTCCTCGTGCAACGAATCGCGAGTTAAATCCTGTGTCGCCATGCGCGCGGCCTCGCTCAGGGAAAACTCAGCCGAGCACCGCCAGCGAGAGGCGGATCGCCAGCAGGCAGAACCACATCAGGAGGTCGGGGAAGATCCCGAGCACGGCGACGGCGAGACCGTTGACCGAGATCAGTGCCTTCACCTCGAAGGGCGTGTGGATCGGCGTATCGTCGGTCGGCGCGTCGAAGTACATGAGCTTGACGACGCGCAGGTAGTAGAAGGCACCGATCAGCGACATGAGAACAGCGAAGATCGCCAGCCACAGGTAGCCGGCGGCGACCACCGACTGCAGCACCGAGAACTTGGCGAAGAAGCCGACGAAGAACGGGATGCCCGCCATCGAGAACATCAGCATCATCAGGATCGCCGCGTACCACGGGTTGCGCTTGTTCAGGCCCTTGTAGTCTTCGAGGCTGTCGGCCTCGAAACCCGAGCGCGCGAGCAGCAGGATCATGCCGAAGGTGCCGGCCGTCGACAGCACGTAGACGACGACGTAGAACATCGCCGAGCTGTAGGCGTTGAGCGCGTAACGCGGGTCGCCCTCGACGACGCCGCAGGCGAGCGCCAGCACCATGAAGCCCATGTGCGAGATCGCCGAATAGGCCAGCATGCGCTTCAGATTGTGCTGCGCGATCGCGGCGATGTTGCCGATCGCGATCGAGAGCACGGCCATCAGCATCAGCATCAGTTGCCAGTCGTGCGAGAGGACGATCAGCCCGTTGCCGAGCATGCGGATGACGATCGCGAACGCAGCGAGCTTCGGCGCGCTGCCGATCAGCAGCGCGACCGGCGTCGGCGCACCGTGATAGACGTCGGGGATCCACATGTGGAAGGGGACGAGGCCGAGCTTGAAGGCGAGGCCGGCGATGAGGAAGACCAGGCCGAAGACTAGGATGGTGTGGTTGGCGACGCCGGCGTTGATGCGCTCGGCGACCTCGCCGATCTCGAGCGAGCCGACCGCGCCGTAGATCATCGACATGCCGTAGAGCAGCAGCCCCGAAGCGAGCGCGCCGAGCACCAGGTACTTCATCGCCGCCTCGGCGGCCTTGGGCGAATCGCGGTCGAGCGCGACCATCGCGTAGAGCGACAGCGACAGCAGTTCGAGGCCGAGGTAGATGGTGAGGAAGTGATTGGCCGAGATCATCACCATCATGCCGAGGGTCGCGAACAGCGTCAGCGAGTAGAACTCGCCGCGACCGAGCAAGGGCCGCGCGATCACGTACGGGCGCGCATAGACGAGGACCACCATCACCGTCAGGTAGAGCATCAGCTTCAGCACGTCGCTCAGGAGGTCATGGACGTAGGTGTTGCTGAAGGTGTAGCTGACCTCGCCCGAGAGGCCGGACCAGGTGACGAAGGCAGCGCCGAGCAGGGTGAGCTGGGTCAGCGCGAACAGCGCGGTGCGCCGCGTATCCTTGACGACGATGTCGACGAACAGGATCACGCAGCTCATCGCCAGGACGAACAGCTCCGCGGCCGCAGGACGCAGGTCGGGGAGGATGAATTGCATTTCGGCGAGGGTCATGGCGCGGCTGCGTCCTTACTGGATCTTGCTGACGGCGATGTGGCGAACGAGTTCATTGACCGAGCTGTGCATCACTTCGGTGAATGGCTGAGGATAAAGGCCCATGCCCAGCACGGTCACGGCGAGCAGCGCGAGGATCGCGAACTCGCGGGCATTGACGTCGGTAAGCGCGGCGACGTGGTGGTTGGCCACGGCACCGAAGATGACGCGCTTGACCATCCACAGCGTATAGGCGGCGCCGAGGATCAGGGTGGTCGCGGCGGCGAAGCCGACCCAGAAGTTCGACTGCACCGCGGCGAGGATGACCATGAACTCGCCGACAAAGCCCGAGGTCGCCGGGAGGCCCGCGTTGGCCATCGCGAAGAGCATGAAGAAGGCGGCGAACTTCGGCATGGTGTTCACCACGCCGCCGTAGTCGGCGATGCGGCGCGAGTGCACGCGGTCGTACATGACGCCGATGCAGAAGAACATGGCGCCCGAGACGAAGCCGTGCGAGATCATCTGCACCAGCGCGCCCTCGATGCCGATCGCCGAGAAGACGAAGAAACCAAGGGTGACGAAGCCCATGTGCGCGATCGACGAGTAAGCGACCAGCTTCTTCATGTCCTCCTGCACCAGCGCGACGAAGCCGATG
Organism: Rhodocyclus purpureus; assembly: GCF_016653115.1. Lineage (GTDB taxonomy): Bacteria > Pseudomonadota > Gammaproteobacteria > Burkholderiales > Rhodocyclaceae > Rhodocyclus > Rhodocyclus purpureus. The sequence continues at coordinate 90,469 of NZ_NHRX01000018.1, read as the reverse complement.
TAGACGATCGCGATCAGCGACATGGCGACGATCAGCCAGGTCAACTCGTGCGCGGCATCGGGGGTGATCGGCAGCGAGAAGCGCACCAGACCGTAGGCACCGAGCTTCAGCGCGATCGCCGCCAGGACGATCGAGCCACCGGTCGGTGCCTCGACGTGCGCGTCGGGCAGCCAGGTGTGCACCGGCCACATCGGAATCTTCACCGCGAAAGCCACGAGGAAGGCGAGGAAGATCCAGAACTGCTCCTGAGCGTCGAGCGGCACCTGGTGCCAGTCGAGGATCGCGAAGCTGCCGCCGGAGCTGAAGAACAGGTAGAGGATCGCGATCAAGAGCAGCAGCGAACCGGCCAGCGTGAACAGGAAGAACTTGAAGGCCGCGTAGATGCGGTTGGCACCGCCCCAGATACCGATGATCAGGTAGAGCGGGATCAGCGAGGCTTCGAAGAAGACGTAAAAGAGGACGCCGTCGAGCGCCGAGAAGATCCCGTTCAACAGCCCCGACATGATCAGGAAGGCGGCGTTGTACTGCGCGACCTTGTTGTCGATCACCTGCCAGCCGGCGAGGACGACGATCACCGTGATGAAGCTGTTGAGGATCACGAACAGCATCGAGATGCCGTCGACGCCGAGCAGGTAGTGGATGTTGAAACGTGCGATCCAGGTGTGCTGTTCGACGAACTGCATCGCCGGCGTCGTCGGGTCGAAGCCGGCATAGAGCGGCAGGGTCACCGCGAAGCCGACCAGCGCACCGGCGAGCGCGAGCATGCGCGCGAGCGGCGCGTTACGGTCGCCACCGGTCGCGAGCACGGCGAAGCCGGCGAGGATCGGTATCCAGATGGCGAGAGAAAGCAGCGGAGCCTCTGACATGGTATTCCCGTTCCGGATCAGGCGCGTCCGACCCAGAGCATCAGGCTCAGGAGGAGGAGCAGTCCGAAGATCATCGTGAAAGCGTACTGGTAGATGCGTCCGGTCTGGAAGAAGCGCAGCAGCGAAGCGCCCCAACCGACCAGTCTGGCCGCGCCATTGACCAAGCCGTCGATGGTGCGCACGTCACCGCCCTGCCACAGGCCGCGACCGAGCAGGCGGGAACCGCCGGCGAGGACCACCTCGTTGAAGCGGTCGAAGTAGTACTTGTTCTCCAGCAGCACGTAGAGCGGTTCGAGGCGCGCCTTGAACACGGCCGGCAGCTCGGGACGCTTGATGTAGAGGAACCAGGCGAGGACGACGCCGGCGGTGGCCAGCCAGAAAGGTGCCGTGCTCAATCCGTGCACCGCCATCGCCGCCGCACCGTGGAACTCGTGCGCGAGTTCGCGCATTGCCGGGTGCGCGTCGAGGTCGACGAAGATCGCGTCGGCGAACCAGTCACCGAAGAGCATCGGCTCGATCGTGAAGTAACCGATCAGGAGCGAGGGGATCGCCAGCAGAATGAGCGGCAGGGTCACCACCAGCGGGCTCTCGTGCGGCTTCTCGCCGGGCGCGAGGCCGTGGTGCTCGTCGTGCCCGTGCTCGTCGTGGTGCGCATGGGCGTGGGCGTCCTCCTGGCCGAAGCGCTCCTGGCCATGGAAGACCAGGAAGTACATGCGGAACGAGTAGAAGGCGGTGACGAAGACGCCGGCCAGCACCGCCGCGTAGGCGAAGCCTGAACCCGGGATGTTCGACGCGGCGACCGCCTCGATGATCGAGTCCTTCGAGTAGAAGCCGGAGAACAGCGGCGTGCCGATCAGTGCCAGCGAACCGATCAGCGAGGTGATCCAGGTGATCGGCAGGTAGCGCGCGAGCCCGCCCATCTTGCGGATGTCCTGCTCGTGGTGCATGGCCAGGATCACCGAGCCGGCGCCAAGGAAGAGCAGCGCCTTGAAGAAGGCGTGCGTCATCAGGTGGAAGATGGCCGCCGAGTAGGCGGAGGCGCCCAGCGCGACGGTCATGTAGCCGAGCTGCGACAGCGTCGAGTAGGCGACGACGCGCTTGATGTCGTTCTGGATGATGCCGAGGAAGCCCATGAACAGCGCGGTGATGGCGCCGATGACGATGACGAAGGACAGCGCCGTCTCCGACAACTCGAACAGGGGCGACATGCGCGCGACCATGAAGATGCCGGCGGTGACCATCGTCGCCGCGTGGATCAGCGCCGAGATCGGCGTCGGGCCTTCCATCGAGTCGGGCAGCCAGACGTGCAGCGGCACCTGCGCCGACTTGCCCATGGCGCCGACGAAGAGCAGGATGCAGATGGCTGAGAGCAGCGCGACGCCCTCGGCGTTCACGCCGAACAGCGAGATCGTCCGGCCGACGAGTTCGGGCGCCTTGGCGAAGACGTCCGCGTAGTCGAGCGTGCCGCAGGCGCCGAGCACCAGCGCGATGCCGAGGATGAAGCCGAAATCGCCGACGCGGTTGACCAGGAAGGCCTTCAGGTTGGCGAAGATCGCCGTCGGCCGCGTGTACCAGAAGCCGATCAGCAGGTAGGAGACGAGGCCGACCGCTTCCCAGCCGAAGAACAGCTGCATGAAGTTGTTGGCGGTCACCAGCATCAGCATCGAGAAGGTGAACAGCGAGATGTAGCTGAAGAAGCGGTTGTAGCCGGGGTCGTCGCGCATGTAACCGATGGTGTAGATATGCACCATCAGCGAGACGAAGGTGACGACCAGCATCATCGACGCAGTCAGGGGATCGACCAGGAAGCCGACCGCGAAGCTGTAGTCGCCGCTGGTCAGCCATTCATAGACCGGACCGTTGAAACGCGCGCCTTCCCTGACCTGCTGGAAGACCAGCAGCGAGGCGAGGAAGGAGACGGCGACGCCGGCGATCGTCGCACTGTGCGCGAGCGCACGCGGGATGACGCGGCAAAAGAGGCCGGCAACGGCGGCGCCGGCGAGCGGCGCCAGCGCGGCGAGGAGCGTCAGGCTTTTGAGATCCATGCGCTCAGCCCTTCAGTTGGTCGAGGTCATCGACATGGACGGTCCTCAGGTTGCGGAAGAGGACGACCAGGATGGCCAGGCCGATGGCGACCTCGGCCGCTGCGACGACGAGGATGAAGAAGACGAACACCTGCCCATCGACGTCGTTCATGAAGCGCGAGAAGGCGACGAAGTTGGTATTGACCGCGAGCAGGACCAGCTCGATCGACATGAGCAGCACGATCAGGTTTTTCCGGTTGAGGAAAATCCCGACGATGCCGATGGCGAAGAGGATCGCGGCAAGGATCAGATAATGCGACAGTGTCAGCAAGGCATCTCCTGTTCTTCCTGGCGTTGCAGCGACGCGGAAAGGGGCCTGGCGGCAGGCTTCATTCCGGTGCACTTCATTCTTGTTTCTCGATCGGCATGCTGACGATACGCAGGCGGTCGCTGGCCTTGACCCGCACCTGCTGCGCCGGGTCGATCGCCTTGTTGCCCGCCTTGGGCTTGCGCCCGGTCAGCGCGATGGCGGCGATGATGCCGACGAGCAGGATGATCGAGGCGAGCTCGAACGGATAGACGTAGTCGGTGTAGATCAGGCGACCGACCGCCTTGACGTTCGATTCGCCGCTGCCGGCGCCGATCGCGTGCTCGAACAGGCCGAGGTAGGAACCGGCGAGGATGACGCCCATCTCCAGCACCATCAGCGCGCCAACCGTCGCACCGAGCGGCAGGTAGCTCCAGAAGCCCTCGCGCAGGCGGTCGATGTTGATGTCGAGCATCATCACGACGAAAAGGAACAGCACCATCACCGCACCGACATAGACGAGTACCAGCGTGATCGCCAGGAACTCCGCTTCGAGCAGCATCCAGATGCCGGCGGCGGAGACGAAGGCGAGCACCAGGAAGAGCACGGCATGCACGGGGTTGCGCGCGGTGACCACGCGTAGCGCGCCGAATACCGCCAGCAGCGAGAAGAGGTAGAAGACGAAGCTCTTGAATTCCATCACGGCCGCCCGTCAGCGATATTTCGCGTCGCTCTCGCGGTCAGCGGCGATCTGCGCTTCGTAGCGGTCGCCGTTGGCCAGGAGCATCTGCTTGGTGTAGTAGAGGTCGCCGCGCTGTTCGCCGTGATACTCGAAGACGCGCGTCTCGACGATCGCATCGACCGGACACGCTTCCTCGCAGAAACCGCAGAAGATGCACTTGGTCAGGTCGATGTCGTAGCGGCTGGTGCGGCGCGAACCGTCGTCGCGCGGCTCGGCCTCGATGGTGATCGCCAGTGCCGGGCACACGGCCTCGCACAGCTTGCACGCGATGCAGCGCTCCTCGCCGTTCGGATAGCGGCGCAGCGCGTGCAGCCCGCGGAAGCGGAAACTCTGCGGCGTCTTCTCCTCGGGGTAGAAGACCGTGATCTTGCGCCCCGCGAAATAGCGCGCGGTTACCGCCAGCCCCTTGAACAGTTCCTTGAGCAGGAAGCTGTTGAGCAAATCCTTCATCGATCCCATGGCCGGCCTCTCATTTCCAGATGTTCAGGGGCGACATCATCCAGCAGCCGACGACGACGATCCAGACGAAGCACAGAGGAATGAACACCTTCCAGCCGAGACGCATGACCTGGTCGTAGCGGTAGCGGGGGAAGGTGGCGCGAATCCAGAGGAAGAAGAAGAGCAGCGCCGCAATCTTGGCGAACAGCCAGAAGATGCTGTCGGGCAGGAAGCCGACCGGCGACAGCCAGCCGCCGAGGAACAGCAAGGCCGTCAGCGCCGAGACCAGGATCATGTTCGCGTATTCGGCGAGGAAGAAGATGGCGAAGGCCATCCCCGAGTACTCGACGTGGAAACCGGCGACGATCTCGGCCTCGCCTTCGGCCATGTCGAAGGGCGCGCGGTTGGTCTCGGCGACGCCGGAGACCACATAGACGACGAACATCGGCAAGAGCGGCAGCCAGTTCCAAGACAGGAAGCCGGCGCCGAGGTCGACGAACATCCCCTGCCCCTGTGCGCCGACGATCGCGCCCAGGTTGAGGCTGTTCGACACCATCAGCACGGTGATCAGCGCCATCCCCATCGCGATTTCGTAGGAGATGAGCTGCGCTGCCGAGCGCATCGCACCGAGCAGCGCGTACTTCGAGTTCGATGCCCAGCCGGCGAGGATGATCCCGTAAACCCCGAAGGAGCTGAGCGCGAGGACGAAGAGCAGGCTCGCGTCGACGTCGGCGATCACCAGCGTGTCGTTGAACGGCACCACCGCCCACGCTGCCAGCGCCGGGATCATCGACAGCACCGGCGCCAGCAGGAACAGCGTCTTGTCGGCGCCGGTAGGGATGATGATTTCCTTGAACATCAGCTTCAGCGCGTCGGCAATCGGCTGCAGCAGGCCCTTGAAACCGACCCGCTGCGGACCGACACGCACCTGCATGAAGCCAATGATCTTGCGCTCGGCGTAGGTGAGGTAGGCGACCGCACCCAGGAGCGGCAGGACCACCGCGACGATCTTCAGGAGTGTCCACACGGCGAGCGCACCAGACTCGCCGAGGAACTCACCGAGAAACTGCTGGAAGGCTTCCATCATGCGGCCTCCACGCTGATCGGACCGAACATGTCACCGAGCGCCGCGGTGCCCGGATGCCCGGTGGACACGCGGACGCAACCGGCCGGAACGCCGTCGTCGATGACCGCGGTGAGCACCGCTTCGCCGACGCCGTGCGCCGACGCCTGCCGCAGGCGGACCGGCGCACCGGCGACCAGCCCGGCTTCAGCCAGCGTCGCCGCCGACATGCGCGCGCTCGGCGGCTCGGCGTCGCGCGTCTTCTGCAGCGCCGGCGCACGCCGCACCAGCGGGTCGGCGAAGTAGATCGGCACGTCGGCGATGCGTTCGAGAACACGGCCGCCGACGTCCTTCGCCGGAACCAGCGCCGTGGGGTCGATCGGCAGCCTGATGCTGTTGTCGAGGCCCGTCGCGAACTGCCCGTCCCTGAGCGAGGCCGGCGGCAGGACCGCGTCGCGCACTTCCTCGCTCGACGTGAACTCGAAACCGGGCAGGTCGAGCAGGTTGCCGAGGACGCGCAGGACCTTCCACGCCGGACGCGACTCGCCGAGCGGACGCACGACCCCCTTGAAGCTCTGCACCCTGCCCTCGCAATTGACGAAGGTCCCGGAAGTTTCGGTGAAAGGTGCGACCGGCAGCAGCACGTCGGCGTACTCGCGCATGGTGTCGCTGACGAAGGGCGAGAGGACGACACGCAGCTCGGCCTGGCGCAGCGCCTGCATCGCCAGTTGCGCGTTGTGACAGTCGAGCTCGGGCTCGACGTTGAGCAGGACATAGGCGCGACGCGGCTCGGCGAACATGGTGCGCGCGTTGCGCGCGCTCGGCAGCGCCCCGGACAGGTAGCCACCGACCCCGTTGCCGGAGTCGCCGATGAAACCGACGCGGGCGCCGGTGATGTCGGCCAGCTGCTGGGCGAGCACGTGCAGCTGCACCGCGTGCGGATGCTGCACGGCGACGCGGCCGAGGAAGATCATGCACTTGCCGCGCACGCGCAGGCTCGCCGCGATCTCTTCGGATTCGATGTCCGGGACGACCGCTTCGAGACCGGCCGGCATCGGCGCACGGCACTGCAGCGCCGCTGCCTTGACCACGCGCGCCAGCGCCATCGGCAGTTGCGAGGGCGACACCACGACGTGCTGGTGCAGGTCCATCAGCGGGTCGTCGTCGCCGAGCGAAATCAGGCTGATGCGCCCCCAGTTGTGCGTCGCCGCCTGACGCAGGCGGTGCGTGAACAGCGGCACGTCCTTGCGCACGAAGCTGCCGACGACCAGCGCCGCGTCGAGCTCGTTCAACTCGGCGATGCGCATGCCGAGCCAGCGCGCGCCGGCAGGAACGCCCTTGGTCGCGAAATCGGAGCGACGCGGGCGGAAATCGACGTTGCCCGAGCCGAGCCCACGCACCACCTTCTGCAGGAGGTGCAGCTCCTCGACCGTCGACCAGGGCGCGGCGAGCGCAGCGATTTCGTCGGCGCCGAAGTTGTCACGAATGTCGCGCAGGCCGTGCGCGACGTAGTCGAGCGCGACGTTCCACTCGACCTCGCGCAGCTCTCCGTCGATGCGGATCTGCGGCCGGGTCAGCCGTTCGGGGCTGTTCAGTCCTTCGTAGGAGAAGCGATCGCGGTCGGAGATCCAGCACTCGTTGACCGCCTCGTTCTCGCGCGGCAGCACACGCATGACGCGCTGTCCGAGCGTCTGCACGGTAAGGTTGGCGCCGACGCTGTCGTGCGGGCTGATCGACGGCAGCCGCGACAGCTCCCAGTTGCGCGCCGCGAAGCGGAAGGGCTTCGAAGTCAGCGCGCCGACCGGACAAAGGTCGATCATGTTGCCGGACAGCTCGGAATCGATGCTGCGCCCGAGGAAGGTGGTGATCTCCGCGTGCATGTTGCGGTTGACCATGCCCAGTTCCATGATGCCGGCGATTTCCTGGCCGAAGCGGACGCAGCGTGTGCAGTGGATGCAGCGGTTCATCTCCTGCATCGAGATCAACGGGCCGGGATCCTTGTGCACGACGACGCGCTTCTCTTCCTGGAAGCGCGAGGCGCCCTTGCCGTAGCCGACCGCGAGGTCCTGCAGCTGGCATTCGCCGCCCTGATCGCAGATCGGACAGTCGAGCGGGTGGTTGATCAGCAGGAATTCCATCACCCCCTGCTGCGCCTGCGCCGCCAGCGGCGAGTGCGTGAACACCTTCATGCCGTTGGTCGCCGGCGTCGCGCAGGCGGGCACCGGTTTGTTGGCGCCGGCGACCTGCACCAGGCAGGCGCGGCAGCTGGCGGCGATCGACAGCTTCTTGTGGTAACAGAAGTGCGGAATGTAGACGCCCAGCTGCTCGGCCACCTCCATGATGTTGGCGCCGTCGGCGAACTGCGTCACTTGACCGTCGATTTCGATTTCAGGCATCTGGCTCAACCTTCAGCCGGCGCAGTGAAGAAACTGCTGCCGGCGCGCTGCACCTCGACCGGAACGAGGCAGCGACCGTGTTCGATGTGATACGCGAATTCGTCGCGGAAATGTTTGAGGAAGCTCTGCACCGGCGCCGCCGCGGCGTCGCCGAAGGCGCAGATCGTCCGTCCCGAGATGTTGCCGGGCAGGCTGCCGAGGAGATCGAGATCCTCCGGCCGCCCCCGGCCATTTTCGATGCGATGGATGATCTTGTACAGCCATCCGGTGCCCTCGCGGCAGGGCGTGCACTGCCCGCAGGACTCCTCGTGATAGAAGAAGGCGAGGCGTTCGAGCGCCTTGACCATGCAGGTCGTCTCGTCCATGACGATGACCGCGCCCGAGCCGAGCATCGAGCCGGCCTTGGAAACGCCGTCGTAGTCGAGCGTCGCCTCCATCATCACGTCACCGGGAACGACCGGCGCCGAGACGCCGCCGGGGATCACCGCCTTCAGCTTGCGCCCGCCGCGCACGCCGCCGGCCATCTCGAGCAGGGTCGCGAACGGCGTTCCCATCGGCAGCTCGTAGTTGCCGGGACGATTGACGTGGCCGGACACGGAGAACAGCTTCGGACCGCCGTTGCCGGGCTTGCCCGCGGCGAGGTAGGCGTCGCCGCCCATGTTCATGATGAAGGGAACCGACGCCAGGGTCTCGGTATTGTTGATCGTGGTCGGCTGGCCGTAGAGGCCGAAGCTCGCCGGGAACGGCGGCTTGAAGCGCGGCTGGCCCTTCTTGCCCTCGATCGATTCGAGCAGCGCGGTTTCCTCGCCGCAGATGTAGGCACCGTAACCGTGGTGCGCGTACAGCTCGAACGAATGGTCGGAGCCGAGGATGTTCTGGCCGACGAACCCGGCGGCGCGCGCCTCGGCTATCGCTTCCTCGAAGCGCTGGTAGAGTTCCCAGATCTCGCCGTGGATGTAGTTGTAGCCGCGCGTCGCGCCGATCGCGTAGCCGGCGATCACCATGCCCTCGATCACCGCGTGCGGGTTGTAGCGCAACAGGTCGCGGTCCTTGAAGGTGCCCGGCTCGCCCTCGTCGGAGTTGCAGACGAGGTACTTGTCGCCCGGCAGCGTGCGCGGCATGAACGACCACTTGAGGCCGGTCGGGAAACCCGCACCACCACGACCGCGCAGCACCGACTTCTTGACTTCGGCAATGATCTCGTTCGGCGGAATGCGCTCGCCGAGCACCCGGCGCAGGGCCGTATAACCGCCGCGCGCGACGTAGTCGGCCAGACGCCAGGTCCGGTCGCCGTCGAGGCCGGCGGTGAGGATCGGATTGATCGAACCGAGGATCGCCATCAGGTGAGCTCCGCCAGCATTGCGTCGATCGCCTCCGGCGTCATCTTGCAGCACATGCGCCGGTTATTGACGAGGAGCACCGGCGCGTCGCCGCAGGCGCCCATGCATTCTCCCTGCTTCAGCGTGTACTTGCCGTCGGGCGTCGTCTCATCGAGGCCGATGCCGAGCTTTTCCTGCAGGTATTCGAGCGCATGCACGCCGCCGGACAGCATGCACGGGAGGTTGGTGCACACCGTGAGCTTGTGCCGTCCGACCGGCTTCAGGTCGTACATGTTGTAGAAGGTCGCCACTTCGAGCGCGGCGATCGGCTTCATGCCGAGGTAGTGGGCGACATACTCGATCGTCTCGTGCGCGAGGAAGCCCTTCTCCTCCTGGGCGATCGCCAGCGCGGACATCACCGCCGACTGACGCTGGCCTTCCGGGTACTTGGCAATCTCGCGATCGATACGGGCAAGGGATTCTGGAGTCAGCATCAGCGGTCGATCTCGCCAAAAACGATGTCCTGCGAACCGATGATCGTGACCACGTCGGCGATCATGTGACCGCGCGCCATCTCGTCCATCGCTGCCAGGTGCACGAAGCCCGGCGCGCGGATCTTCATGCGATAAGGCTTGTTGGCGCCGTCCGACACCAGATAGATGCCGAACTCGCCCTTCGGATGCTCGACCGCGGCGTAGGCTTCGCCCTCGGGCACGTGCATCCCTTCCGAGAAGAGCTTGAAGTGGTGGATCAGCTCTTCCATGTTCGACTTCATCGCCTCGCGCGACGGCGGCGCCACCTTGGCGTTGTCGGTGATCACCGGACCGGGATTGACGCGCAGCCAGTCGATGCACTGCTTCATGATGCGCGTCGACTGGCGCATCTCTTCCATGCGGCAGAGGTAGCGGTCGTAAGAATCGCCGGTGACGCCGACCGGCACGTCGAAGTCGACGCGATCGTAGGCGGCGTACGGCTGTTTCTTGCGCAGGTCCCACTCGACGCCCGAGCCGCGCAGCATGACGCCGGAGAAACCGAGCTGACGCGCGCGCTCGGCGCTGACGACGCCGATCCCGACCAGGCGCTGCTTCCAGATGCGGTTTTCGTTGAGCAGGGTGGCGTACTCGTCGATGTACTTCGGAAAGCGCGTGCAGAAGTCGTCGAGGTAGTCGAGCAGAGAGCCGCTGCGCGCCTCGTTCAGGGCCTTGACCGTGGCCGGGTCCTTCCACTTCGACTCGCGGTACTGCGGCATGCGGTCCGGCAGGTCGCGATAGACACCGCCCGGCCGGTAGTACGCGGCGTGCATGCGCGAGCCGGAGACGGCCTCGTAGGCATCGATCAGGTCTTCACGCTCGCGGAAGGTGTACAGCATGATCGACATCGCGCCGACGTCGAGCGCGTGCGTGCCGATGTTCAGCAGGTGATTGAGGATGCGCGTGACTTCGTCGAACAGCGTGCGGATGTACAGCGCGCGCAGCGGCGGCTCGATGCCGAGCAGCTTCTCGATCGCCATGCAGTAGGCGTGCTCGTTGCACATCATCGACACGTAGTCGAGGCGGTCCATGTACGGCACCGACTGCAGCCAGGTGCGGTGCTCGGCGAGCTTCTCGGTGGCGCGGTGCAGGAGGCCGATGTGCGGGTCGGCACGCTCGACCACCTCGCCGTCGAGTTCGAGGACGAGGCGCAGCACGCCGTGCGCAGCAGGGTGCTGCGGACCGAAGTTGAGGGTGTAGTTGCGCAGTTCAGCCATGGCGCGGGTTCCCGTACTTGTCCTCGCGCACGATGCGCGGTATCACCTCGCGTGGCTCGATGCTGACCGGCTGGTACACGACGCGCTGTTGCGTCGGGTCGTAGCGCATCTCGACGTGCCCCGACACCGGAAAATCCTTGCGGAAGGGATGGCCGACGAAACCGTAGTCGGTGAGGATGCGGCGCAGATCCTCGTGCCCCGGAAAGACGATCCCGAAGAGGTCGAAGGCTTCGCGCTCGAACCAGTCGGCACAGGTCCACAGCGGCGTCAGCGACGGCACCATCGGGAAGCCGTCGTCCTCGGCGAAGCAGCGAACGCGCAAGCGCCAGTTCCTGTCGATAGACAGCAGATGCACGACGACGGCGAAGCGGCGCGCGCGTTGCTCGCGCGCACCCCAGGTCGAGTAATCGACGCCACAGAGGTCGATCAACTGGTCGAAGGCGAGTTCGGGATCGTCGCGCAGGGTCTGCAGCACCTCGCGATAACGGTCGACGCCGACCTCGATGGTCAGCTCGTTGAGCGCACGCCGCTGCGCGACGATGCGGTCGCCGAGGCGTTCGTCCAGCAGTTGGGCAAGCGTATCCAGCTTTGCAGTCATTGGGCGCTCCGGTCAGCGGGCGATGGTGCTGGTACGCCGAATCTTGTTCTGCAGCTGCAGCACCCCGTAGAGCAGAGCCTCGGCGGTCGGCGGACAGCCGGGAACATAGACATCGACCGGAACGATGCGATCGCAACCGCGCACCACCGAATACGAATAGTGGTAGTAGCCGCCGCCGTTGGCGCAGGAACCCATCGACAGCACCCAGCGCGGCTCGGCCATCTGGTCGTACACCTTGCGCAGGGCCGGCGCCATCTTGTTGGTCAAGGTACCGGCGACGATCATCAGGTCGGACTGGCGAGGACTCGGCCGGAACAACATGCCGAAACGGTCGATGTCGTAGCGGCTGGCACCCGCATGCATCATTTCGACCGCACAGCAGGCGAGACCGAAGGTCATCGGCCACAGCGAACCGGTACGCGCGTAATTGATCAGCTTGTCGGTACTGGTCGTGACGAAGCCTTCGTGCAGGACGCCTTCAATCCCCATCGCTCACTCCCACTCCAGCGCGCCCTTGGCCCATGCATAGACGAAGCCGATCACCAGGATGGTGATGAAGACCATCATCTCGATAAAACCAAACCACTTGATTGCCTCGGTATCGACAATTTCCTTGAATATCGTCGCCCAGGGAAAGAGGAAAGCAATTTCCAGATCGAAAATGATGAAGAGGATGGCGATCAGGTAAAACCGCACATCGAATTTCATGCGCGCGTCTTCGAAAGCCTCGAAACCGCATTCGTAGGGGGAGAGTTTCTCGGAGTCAGGCCGGCTCGGCCCGAGAATCCAGCCGATCGCCATCGGCAGCGCACCGACAAGGGCACCAACGATGATGAAGAGGAATACCGGGAAGTAGTTTTCGAGCATGACCAGCCGCGCTATTTCTGCATTTCAAACCGGAATCATCACTTCCCTGATGATTCCACTTGGTGCCGACGATGAGACTCGAACTCATACGACCGAAGTCACTACCCCCTCAAGATAGCGTGTCTACCAATTTCACCACGTCGGCACTGCTACAGACAGATCACGAGATGATCGAGGAATACTGCTTTCTCGTGTCTGCTATTTCCACAACTGAGAATATCAGTTGGGAACATCCTTCGCCTTGGATCCGGAATCAACGGAAACGGCTGCCTTTTCTTCTGCGGGTTTCTCGTCGTTCGATGCCGCGGCTGGCGCAGGAACTGATGAGGAGTTTACCGCATTTTCCATCACACTGGAAGAGGTTTTTGGCTTATTCGACTGAATATATGCGAGGCCCAGGCTGGTGGCAAAGAAAATGGCGGCGAGTACAGCCGTGCTGCGCGACAGAAAATTGGCCGAACCCGTCGCACCGAACAGACTGCCGGAAGCACCACTACCGAAAGCCGCGCCCATGTCGGCGCCCTTGCCATGCTGCACCAGAACCAGACCGATCACCCCCAGCGCAACAGCGATGTGGACAACCAGAAGCAACGTAAAGAGAGTGTTCATTTCGTCCCGTCAGCGATCTGCAGCACGGCAGATCGTCAAAAAATCGTCAGCCACCAGCGACGCGCCACCGATCAAGCCACCGTCGATGTCGGGCATCGCAAAGAGCTCGGCGGCGTTCTGCGGCTTGACGCTGCCACCGTAGAGGATACGCACGCCCGCGGCAATGCCGGCATCGAGCACGGCGAGTTGCGCGCGCAGCGCTGCATGCACTTCCTGCGCCTGCGCCGAGCTCGCAGTGCGTCCGGTACCGATCGCCCAGACCGGCTCGTAGGCGACCACGATCGCAGCGAAGGCAGCGATGCCGACGCGTTCGAGCACGGCCGCCAGCTGGCCGGCAACGACCTCGTTGGTCTGCCCCGCCTCGCGCTGCGCCAGCGTCTCGCCGACGCAAAGCACCGGCCGCAGGCCGAGTGCCAGCGCTGCCTCGACCTTGGCCGCGACCTGCGCATCGCTCTCGCCGTACAGCGAACGACGCTCGGAGTGACCGACCAGCACGTAGCGGCAGCCGAAATCACCGAGCATCGCAGCGCTGACTTCGCCGGTGAAGGCCCCCTGGGCATGCTCGCTCAGGTTTTGCGCGCCCCAGGCGACGTCGGTCTCCGCCAGCAGCGACTGCACCTGCGCCAGATACGGAAACGGTGCAAAGACCGCGCTCTCGACGCGGTTCAGCTCCTTCGCGCCGGAAGCGACAGCCGACAGCAACTGCTCGTTGGCAGCCAGGCTGCCATGCATTTTCCAGTTTCCAGCGACAAGTTTGCGACGCACAGTAGATCCCCGTCGTTCAAAAGATGCCGATTATAGTGAGGCGGCGCGGCGCCGGTCAATGCAAAGTGAGCGCGGCGGCGTGAACAAGTCGTCCCTGGACAGCATTTCATCCGTGCCGACGTCGGCGCGCGGGCCTGAAAAAAATCGCCGGCGCAGGCAAGAATGCCCGCGCCGGCGCGGCGCTGCCGAGTCGAGGCAGCGACGGGATCAGCCGAAGCGACCCGTGATGTAGTCTTCGGTCTGCTTCTTCGCCGGCTTGATGAAGATCTCGTCGGTGACACCGAACTCGATCATCTCGCCCATGTACATGTAGGCGGTGTAGTCCGAGATGCGCGCCGCCTGCTGCATGTTGTGGGTGACGATGAGCACGGTGACCTTCTCCTTCAGCTCGGAGACGAGTTCCTCGATGCTGGCGGTGGCGATCGGGTCGAGCGCCGAGGTCGGCTCGTCGAACAGCATCAGCTCCGGATCGCTGGCCAGCGCGCGCGCGATGCACAGGCGCTGCTGCTGACCGCCCGACAGGTTGGCGCCCGGCTCCTTCAGGCGATTCTTCACCTCCTCCCACAGGGCCGCGCCGCGCAGCGCCGCCTCGACCTTGTCGTCGACCACCGAGCGGCTCTTCTCGCCGCGCACGCGCAGACCGTAGGCGACGTTCTCGTAGATCGACTTCGGGAACGGGTTGGGCTTCTGGAACACCATGCTGATGCGCATGCGCACTTCGATCGGGTCGATGTCCGGCGCCAGCAGGTTGGTGCGGTCGGGGTGAAAGTCGATCGAACCCTCGTAGCGGTTACCCGGGTAGAGGTCGTGCATGCGGTTGAAGCAGCGCAGGAAGGTCGATTTGCCACAGCCGGACGGGCCGATCAGCGCGGTGACCTTCTTGTCGTACACCGGCATGTTGATTCCCTTGAGCGCGTGAAACTTGCCGTAGTGGAAGTTGAGGTCACGCGCTTCGGCCTTCAGCGGCGGCAGCGATTGGGCTGCATTGGTCATTGCATTCATCCTGTTTGTTGATCGTTTACCACTTGATGCTCTTGCGCAGACGGTAGCGCAACCAGATTGCCAGCCCGTTCATGGCCAGGGTCATGAGCACGAGGAGGAAGCCGGCGGCGGCGGCATTGACCGCGAAGGCCGCTTCCGGACGCGAGGTCCAGTTGAACATCTGGATCGGCATCACCGTGAAGGGCGCGAACAGCCAGTCGAACATCCCGGCCGGCGGTTCGCCCGCGAACGGGGCCGGCGGCAGGAAGGCGATGAAGGTCAGCGCACCGATGGTGATGATCGGCGCGGTCTCGCCGATCGCGCGCGCCATGCCGATGATGATGCCGGTGAGGATGCCGGCCGACGAGTAGGGGACGATGTGGTCGCGCACCGTCTGCCAGGTGGTCGCGCCGCAGGCGTAGGAACCCTCGCGGATGATCTGCGGGATGGCACGGATCGCTTCGCGCGTCGCCACGATCACCACCGGAAGGATCAGCAGCGCCAGCGTCAGGCCGGCGGTGAGGATGCTCTGCCCGAGGCCGAAGGTGTACACGAACAGCCCCAGCGCGAGCAGGCCGTAGATGATCGACGGCACGCCGGCGAGGTTCGAGATGTTGATCTCGATGATGTCGGTGAGCCAGTTCTTCGGCGCGTACTCCTCGAGATAGACCCCGGCGGCGACACCGATCGGCACCGCGGCGAAGGCGGTGACCAGCATCACCAGCAGCGAGCCGACCCAGGCCGACAGGATGCCGGCATTGGCCGCGCGCCGCGACGGGAACGAGGTGAGGAAGTCGGCATCGATGCGGCCGATTCCGTCGATCGCCATGTTGGCAAACAGCGCAGTGAAGGTGAGCACGCCGATCATCAGCGCGAAGACACCGAGCAGCCCGAACAGCCAGTCCCAGCGCTTGTGCGACGCGATCAGCTCGCGCAGCGCCTGCAATTCCTGTTGATTCATCTCAATACACCTCGCGGAACTTCTTCCGCATGTAGTAGCCGAGCAGGTTGAAGACCAGAGTCATCAGCATCAGCATCAGGCCGGCCGCGAAGATCGTCTGGTAACCGATGCTGCCGTGCGGCAGGTCACCGAGCGCCACCTGGACGATGTATGAGGTGACGGTCGCGCCGGGCTCGGCCGGATTGAAGGTCAGGTTCGGCTGCATGCCGGCGGCGACCGCGAGGATCATCGTCTCGCCGACCGCGCGCGAGATGCCGAGGATGTAGGCCGAGGCGATGCCCGAGGTGGCTGCCGGCATGACCACGCGCAGCGCGGTCTGCAGGCGCGTCGCGCCCATCGCGTAGGAGCCTTCGCGCAGGGACATCGGCACCGCCCGCATCGCGTCCTCCGAGAGCGAGGCGACGTAGGGGATGATCATGATGCCCATGACGATGCCGGCGGCGAGCAGGTTGAAGCCGGGCAGGTCCGGGTAGATCATCTGCAGCAGCGGGGTGACGACGACCAGCGCGAAATAGCCGTAGATGATGGTCGGCACGCCGCCGAGCAGCTCGAGGAAGGGCTTGGCCACCTCGCGCACGGTGAAGGGCGCGAACTCGGACAGGTAGATCGCGATGATCGTCCCGAGCGGGATGGCGACCAGCAAGGCCACCGCCGAACTGGTGATGGTGCCCGAGAGCAGCACCATGATGCCGTAGTGGGCGTCGTCGAACAGCGGCGTCCACTGCGTGTCGAAGAGGAAGTCGGACAGCGGCACCCTCTGGAAGAAGACGATCGATTCGCTGACCAGCACATAGACGATGCCGAGCGTCGTCATCACCGAGACGAACGCGGCCAGGAACATCAGCGCTTCGATGCCGCGTTCCTTGACGTTGCGCAGACGGTTGAACTTCAGCCGCCCGATGGGAACCGCGGACTCGGCGGGAAGGGGAATTGAACTCACGAGGAAGACTCTCGAAGGGTGGCGAACAAGCAAACAACCCCCGGGCATGGGCCCGAGGGTGTTCGCGTCATGGATGCTGGAATTACTTGGCTTCCAGCTTCATCAACTGTTCGATCGTGGTGCCGACCTTGTTCTCGCCACCGAACTTCGTTCCCTTTACGCGCTTGGCGAAGTGCTCGAGGTTGTAGGCGTAGGCCTTGGCCGGCAGCGAGACGTACTTCACTTCCTTGGTCAGCGCCTCGGCGTTCTTCATGTAGAACTCGACGAACTCCTTGACCTCGGGCTTGTCGGCCGACTTGGCATTGACGTAGATGAAGATCGGACGCGCCAGCGGCTGGTAGCTGCCGTCGATCACCGTCTGCATCGACGGAGCAACCGCGGGCTTGCCCTCGCCGGCGACGATCGGCACCGCCTTCAGCTTGGCGCGGTTTTCCTCGTAGTAGGCGTAGCCGAAGAAGGCCAAGCCACCGATGTCACGGGTGACGCCCTGGACCAGGACGTTGTCGTCTTCCGAGGCGGTGAAGTCGCCGCGGCTGGACTTCGACTTGCCGTTGATCGCTTCGGTGAAGTAGTCGAAGGTGCCCGAGTCGGCGCCGGCGCCGAACAGCTTCAGCGGACGGTCAGGCCAGGCCGGGTTGATCTGCTTCCAGCTGGTGATCTTGCCTTGCGCCGCCGGCTCCCACATCGTCTTCAGTTGCTCGACGGAGAGCGACTTGACCCAGTCGTTCTTCGGGTTGATCGCGACGGTCAGCGCGTCGTAGGCGATCGGCATCTCGATGTATTCGACACCCGCCGCCTTGCAGTCGTCGATCTCCTTCTTCAGGATCGGACGTGAGGCATTGGAGATGTCGGTCTCGCCGCGACAGAACTTCTTGAAACCGCCGCCGGTGCCGGAGATGCCGACGGTCACATTGACCGTGTTCTTCTTGGCTTTCTGGTATTCCTCGGCGACCGCCTCGGTGACCGGATACACGGTCGAAGAACCATCGATCTTGACCACGGGGGTGGCCAGTGCCGACGTGGAAACGGCGAAACCGGCCAGGGCCAGTGCAGCAGCGATTTTATTCATGTTCGACTCTCTCTCAAGACACTGCAAGGAAGCAGTACAGGCGCGGAGTCTAGCGATCGATTGTTACGCGTCTGTTACATGTCCACCGACGGCCTCGCGCACTGCGCCCGCCAGCTTCTGCGCTGCCGCCTCGACCCGTTCGGCGTCGCGGCCTTCGACCATCACGCGCAAGAGCGGCTCGGTCCCCGATGCGCGCAGCAGCAGGCGCCCCTGCCCTTCCAGCTCGGCCTCGACCTCGCGCTGCACGGCAAGGATGTGCGGGTGATCGCGCCAGGCGAAGCCCTTGGCCAGCGGCACGTTGATCAGCCGCTGCGGATACAGGGTGAAGCTGCCGAGCAGCGCGCGCAGGTCGCCACCGGAACTGCGCAGCGCCGACAGCACCTGCAGCGCCGAGACGATCCCGTCGCCGGTCGTGTGCTTGTCGAGGCAGAGGATGTGCCCTGAATTCTCGCCACCGAACAGCCAGCCGCGCTCGACCAGCATCTCGAGGACGTAGCGGTCGCCAACCCCGGCACGGGCGAAGGGGACGCCGAGCTCGGCAAAGGCGTGCTCGAGCGCGAGGTTGCTCATCAGCGTGCCGACGACGCCGGCGACCGGCCCCTGCTGCAGGCGGCTCTTCACGATCGCGTAGAGGAGCTGGTCACCGTCGTAGATCGTGCCGTCGGCATCGACCATCATCACCCGGTCGCCGTCGCCGTCGAGCGCGATGCCGAGATCGGCGCCCTCGGCCAGCACCGCCTTGCGCAAGGCCAGCGGTGCCGTCGCGCCGACGCCGTCGTTGATGTTGAGACCGTTCGGCTCGGCGCCGATGCTGATCACGTCGGCGCCCAGTTCGTGCAGCACGTGCGGCGCGATGTGATAGGCGGCGCCATGCGCGCAGTCGACGACGATCTTCAATCCGCGCAGGTCGAGGTCGTTGGGGAAGGCGCTCTTGCAGAACTCGATGTAGCGCCCGGCAGCGTCGTCGATGCGGCGCGCGCGCCCGAGTTGTGCCGACTGGACGCAGTGCATCGGCGCCGCGATCCCGGCCTCGATCTGCGCCTCGACCGCGTCGGGCAGCTTGGTCCCGTGCGCCGAGAAGAACTTGATCCCGTTGTCGTAGTAGGGGTTATGCGAAGCCGAGATGACGACGCCGGCCTGCAGGCGCAGCGCGCGCGTGAGATAAGCAACCGCCGGCGTCGGCAGGGGCCCGACCAGGCAAACGTCGACACCGGCAGCGGCAAAGCCGGCTTCCAGCGCGGCCTCCAGCATGTAGCCGGAAACGCGGGTGTCCTTGCCGATCAGCACCGCCGGCCGCTCGCCGGTCCGGATGTGGCTACGCTCCTGATCGACGAGCACGCGGCCCGCCGAATAGCCGAGCCGCATCACCAGTTCGGGCGTGATCGGCGCCTCGCCAACGCGACCACGAACACCATCCGTTCCGAAATACTTGCGCATCACTGTCTCCCGTCCGGGCTATCGGCAAAGGGCGACATCATACGCAAACATCGCGCGTTTGGCATCGGCAGGCCGCGCCGGTAATGGCGCGGCGGTAGGCGCCGCGCCTTGCCGCCTCAGCCAGCGTCGACCGCGCGCCAGACCGCCAATGCGTCGCGGGTCGCGGCGACGTCGTGCACGCGCAAGATGCGCGCGCCGCGCTGCGCGGCGATCAACGCTGCGGCGACGCTCGCCGGCACGCGCGCATCGACCGGCCTGCCGGTCACCGCACCGAGCATCGACTTGCGCGACATGCCGGCCAGCACGGGCAGGCCGTCGATCGCGAACTCCGGCAGGCGGCGCAGCATCGCGTAGTTGTCGCCGACGGTCTTGCCGAAACCGAAGCCCGGGTCGAGGACGATCCGGCTGCGCGCGATGCCGGCCGCGTCGGTCGCCGCCAGACGCTGCGCGAGGAAGTCGCGCACCTCGCCGACCAGGTCCGCGTACTGCGGATTGTGCTGCATGTCGACAGGCTGCCCCTGCATGTGCATCAGGCAGACGCCGACGTCACTCGCGGCGACCACCTCCAGCGCCCCCGGCCGGCACAGCGCCTCGATGTCGTTGATCATCGCCGCGCCGGCGGCGATCGCCGCTCGCATCACCTCGGGCTTGTAGGTGTCGATCGACACCGGAACCCCGCAGTCGGCGAGCCCTTCGAGCACCGGCAGGAGGCGGCGCAGTTCCTCGTCGAGCGGCGTCGGCGGCGCCCCCGGGCGCGTCGATTCGGCACCGAGGTCGAGGATGTCGGCACCGGCGGCGATCTGCGCATGCGCATGCGCGAGCGCCCGCTCGGCCGCGACGCCGTCACCGGAAAACGAGTCCGGCGTCAGGTTGACGATGCCCATGATCAGCGGGCGATCGAGTTCGAGGGAAAATTTACCGCAATCGAGTCGGGACATTGCTTTGCTTGTGCTTGGGTTGATTGAGGGCCCCCGCTGACGGGGACCAAGGTAAAACTGCGTGTAGCCTGAACGCGGTCCGGTCAAGCCTGCTCGCGCATGAGCGCGCCGCGACGAGTTTCCGTCCTCGGGCCGGCGACGGCAGCGCACACGCGGCGGATGGCCTCGGCCGTCGGCGCAAGCCACGCTCGTGGACGATCGCCGATTCGCGCCTTACGGCGCTCCCACATCCGCTGCCAAGTCGGCCATCTGCGCCACAAAGACAAAGCGCCCCGGCGCGGTCGATACCGCTTCCGGGGCGCTCCTACGGGGACGGCATGCTTGATTCTTGCGAATCAAGTGTCCCGTCCCCGATGCCTCAGGCCGGCGCGGTGGCGCTCGGCGCCGCGCCCGGGGTGCTGCTGCCGGCGCCGGGCTTGGCGGGAGCCGACATCTGCGACGGCTTCGGCGGACGCGGCGGGCGGCCGGCCATGATGTCATCGACCTGCTCGGCGTCGATGGTTTCCCATTCGAGCAGCGCCTGCGCCATCGCTTCGACCTTGTCACGATTGGCTTCGAGCAGGCTGCGCGCGAGTCCGTACTGCTCGTCGATGATGCGGCGGATCTCGGCGTCGACCTTCTGCATGGTCGCTTCGGAAACGTTCTTGTGCGTGGTCACCGAGCGGCCGAGGAAGACCTCGCCTTCGTTCTCGCCATAGACCATCGGGCCGAGCACGTCCGACATCCCGTAGCGGGTGACCATGTCGCGCACCATCTGCGTCGCGCGCTCGAAGTCGTTCGAGGCGCCGGTGGTCATCTGGTTCATGAACAGCTCTTCGGCGATGCGACCACCGAAGAGCACGGCGACGCGGCTCATCAGGTACACGCGGTCGTAGGCGTAGCGGTCCTCCTCGGGCAACTGCATGGTGACCCCGAGCGCACGCCCGCGCGGGATGATCGTCACCTTGTGCACCGGGTCGGACTTCGGCACCAGCTTGGCGACCACCGCGTGGCCGGATTCATGGTAGGCGGTGTTGCGCTTCTCTTCCTCGTTCATGACCATGCTGCGGCGCTCGGCGCCCATCATGATCTTGTCCTTGGCCTTCTCGAAGTCGTCCATGTCGACCAGGCGCTTGTTGCTGCGTGCGGCGAACAGCGCGGCCTCGTTCACGAGGTTGGCGAGGTCGGCCCCCGAGAAGCCGGGCGTGCCGCGCGCGATGATGTCGGCCTTGACGTCGGGCGACAGCGGCACCTTGCGCATGTGCACGAGCAGTATCTGCTCGCGGCCGCGGATGTCGGGCAGCGGGACCACCACCTGGCGGTCGAAGCGGCCCGGACGCATCAGCGCCGGGTCGAGCACGTCGGGACGGTTGGTCGCGGCGATGACGATGATCCCCGTCTGTCCCTCGAAGCCGTCCATCTCGACCAGCATCTGGTTCAGGGTCTGCTCGCGCTCGTCGTTGCCGCCACCGAGGCCGGCGCCGCGCTGGCGGCCGACCGCGTCGAGTTCGTCGATGAAGATGATGCAGGGCGCCTGCTTCTTCGCCTGCTCGAACATGTCGCGCACACGCGCCGCACCGACGCCGACGAACATCTCGACGAAGTCGGAGCCCGAGATCGAGAAGAACGGCACCTTCGCCTCACCGGCGATGGCCTTGGCGAGCAGGGTCTTGCCCGTACCGGGGTTGCCGACCAGCAGCACGCCCTTCGGGATGCGCCCGCCGAGCTTCTGGAACTTGGACGGGTCGCGCAGGAAATCCACGAGCTCGGAGACTTCTTCTTTGGCTTCGTCGCAGCCGGCGACGTCGGCGAAGGTCACCGTGTTCGACGATTCGTCGAGCAGGCGCGCCTTGCTCTTGCCGAAGGAGAACGCGCCACCGCGTCCGCCGCCCTGCATCTGGCGCATGAAGAACACCCAGACACCGATCAGGATGAGCATCGGGAACCACGAGACGAAGACGCTCATCAGCACCGAGGGTTCTTCCTCGGGGCGCGCCTCGATCTTGACGTTGTTCTTCAGCAGATCGGAAACCATCCACAGGTCGGCCGGCGCGTACGACGAGATCTTCTTGCCGTCGGTCGTCGTCGCCTTGAGCACGCGGCCCTCGATCACCACCTTGGCGATCCGCCCCTCCTCCACCTCGGCGATGAATTCGGAGTACTCCATCGGCGTCTGCGTGGTCTGACGGTTGTTGAACTGGTTGAAGACCGTCATCAGGACCAGACCGATGACCAGCCACATCGCCAGGTTCTTGAACATGTTATTCAATGCGATACCTCTTTCAGGTTGCGGCACGGGAAACACCGCACGGACCGGCAACAACAGCCGGAATCTCTCATTCTAAACCCATTTTCCGCCCGTACACGGGATCAAGCCTTCAATCCCTTGCCCAGCAGGTAGGTTTCCGAACTTCGATCGCGCGATGCGTCGGGCTTGCGCGTGGCGACGGTCTTGAAAGTGCTCCTCATGGCGCGGACGTAATCGTCGAATCCGTGCCCTTGGAATACTTTGACCAGAAAAGCCCCGTCGGGTTTCAGCCAGTTCCGCGCAAACTCGAGCGCCAGTTCGCACAGGTACATCGCCCGCGCCTGATCGGAGATGGCGATACCCGATATATTGGGGGCCATGTCGGAAAGCACAAGGGCGAGTTTTTCACCGGCGAGCGCGTCCTCGAGTTGCTGCAAGACCTCGTCCTCGCGGAAATCGCCCTGGATCACGGTGACACCGGCCAGCGGCGTCATCTCCAGGAGGTCGAGCGCGAACACCCGCCCGCGCCCCTTGAGCCGCTGCGCGACGACCTGCGTCCAGCCGCCCGGGGCGGCCCCGAGGTCGACAACGGCCTCGCCGGGGCGAATCAGGTGGTCGCGGTCGTCGATTTCCATCAATTTGAAGGCTGCGCGCGAGCGGTAGCCCTCGGCCTTCGCGCGCTGCACGAAGCTGTCGTTAACATGCTCGCGCATCCATGCCTTGCTCGTTCGCGTTCGCGCCATAGTTCAGAACCCGTTAGAATCCATGTTTTGCGGCCAATCCTTCCTGCCCATGTCCATCCCCACGCTTACCGCCGATCAACGCCGCGCCCTGCGCGCCCGCGCCCACGCCCTCAATCCCGTCGTCTCGATCAGCCAGAACGGCCTGTCGGAGGCCGTGATGAAGGAGATCGGCACCTCGCTCGCCGCCCATGCCCTGATCAAGATCCGCGTCTACAACGACGACCGCGAAGAGCGGGAGCGTTATCTTGCCGAAATCTGCGAACATTTCAATGCCGCCCCAGTCCAGCACATCGGCAAGTTGCTGGTTGTCTGGGACCCGGCTGCTGCAGCCCGCCAGGAAGCCGCAGCGAAAGCGACCGCCGCGCGCATCGTCCGCCGCCAGCCGCCGCGGCGCAACAAGCGCAGCTTCCAGAACGACTGAAAACGCCGAAGTCGGCGGCACGTTCGCGGCGGCCGCCGCTCCCACGAAAAGTGCTCCCGCGCTGGCTGAAGCTGCCGTGGGAGGGCCGTAAGGCCCGCATCCGGGATTCGAGGACGTGCGTCGGGCGACGACCATCAGCGCCGCGTGCGCCCGCCGGTGCGTGCGCCGGCAAGCACCACCATCGCCGCGCCGAGCAGGCTCTGCACCAGGTAGAGGATGCTGGAGACACCATGCCAGGTGGCGAAGCGATCCTTCAACAGGACATCGACCGCAGCGGCGACCGCTTCGCGTGCCGCGGCCTCGGCCTTGATCTGCGCGATCAGCGGCTGCACGCCGAACTGCCCGACCAGGGACAGCAGCAGCATCAGGAACGGCAGCCAGAACAGCGCGCGGCGAAAGGCGCCGAGGCGGTGAAGCAGCAGCTGGTAGAGCAGGAGGTAAGCGGCGCTGCCGATGCCGATCCAGCCGATCAGCGAGAACAGCCGGCCGGCGACGTTGCCGGCGAGCTGGCGGTCGGGGAGGACCGAGAAAAGCGTCGGCGCGACCAGGTAGCCGATGCTCCACAGCCCGCCGACCCACAGGGTCAGCAGGAGCCAGAAGAGTGCGTCGCCGAGTCTGCGCACCGCTTACTCGTAGCGGATGTCGAGGATTTCGTACTCGCGCATGCCACCGGGCGCCATCACCTGCGCGACGTCACCGGCGAACTTGCCGATCAGCGCGCGGGCGATCGGTGAATTGACCGATACCTTGCCGGCCTTGATGTCCGCCTCGTCCTCGCCGACGATCTGATAGGTCGCCGCTTCGCCGGTATCCTGATCCTCGATGTCGACGGTGGCGCCGAAGACGCAGCGCCCGCCGGCGTCGAGCAGCTTCGGATCGATGATCTGTGCGTGCGAGAGCTTGCCCTCGACCTCCTGGATGCGGCCTTCGACGAAAGCCTGCCGTTCCTTGGCCGCGTCGTACTCGGCGTTTTCGGAGAGGTCACCGTGCGCGCGCGCTTCGGCGATCGCCGCGATCACCGCCGGCCGCTCGATGGTCTTCAGTTTGTGCAGTTCGGCGCGCAGTCTTTCGGCACCGTTCAGCGTCAATGGAACCTTGCTCATGGGGGATCACCAAAACAAAACCGCCGCCAGCCGGCGCGTTTGCAGGCTGGCGGCGGTTGAAGAGTGGATCAAACGAGCTGCGCGTGCAGCTCCTGGATGGGATAGACGACGAGTTCGCCGCTGTTGCGGATGCCTTCGGCAGCGGCTTCAGCGCCCCAGATGGTCGTGTAGCTGGTGACGCGGGCGGCCAGACCCGAGGTGCGGATCGAGCGCGAGTCGTTGATCGCCTGGCGCTTCTCGTCGACGGTGTTGATGATCAGCACGATCTCGTTGTTCTTGATCATGTCGACGATGTGCGGACGGCCCTCGACCACCTTGTTCACCGGCGTCACCGGGATGCCGGCGGCGGCGATCGCCTTCGCCGTGCCGCGCGTGGCGACGATCAGGAAGCCGGCCTCGTGCAGGTCGCGCGCGACGGCGACGGCCTTGCCCTTGTCGGACTCCTTGACGCTGATGAAGACCTTGCCCGAACTCGGCAGACGCACGCCGGCGGCGAGCTGCGACTTGAAGAAGGCCTCGGCGAAGCTGACGCCGACCCCCATCACTTCGCCGGTGGACTTCATTTCCGGGCCGAGGATCGTGTCGATGCCGGGGAACTTGTTGAACGGGAAGACCGCTTCCTTGACCGAGAAGTAAGGCGGGATGACCTCCTTGGTCACGCCCTGGTCCTTCAGTTTGCGCCCGACCATGCAGCGCGCGGCGATCTTCGCCAGCTGCAGTCCGGTCGCCTTGGAAACGAAGGGCACCGTGCGCGAGGCGCGCGGGTTCACTTCGAGCACATAGACTTGGTCGCCCTGGATCGCGAACTGCACGTTCATCAGGCCGACGACGTTGAGCGCCTTGGCCATCGCCGCGGTCTGCCGGCGCAGTTCCTCCTGGATCTCGCCGGACAGCGAGTAAGGCGGCAGCGAGCACGCCGAGTCGCCCGAGTGCACCCCGGCCTGCTCGATGTGCTCCATGACGCCGCCGATGATCACTTCATCGCCGTCGGAGAGCGCATCGATGTCGACCTCGCAGGCATCGTTGAGGAAGCGGTCGAGCAGCACCGGCGAGTCGTGCGAGACCTTGACCGCCTCGCGCATGTAGCGCTCGAGGTCCTTCTGCTCATGCACGATTTCCATCGCGCGGCCGCCGAGCACGTACGAGGGACGGACCACCAGCGGATAGCCGATCTCGTCGGCCAGGCGCAGGGCGTCGGCCTCGGTACGGGCGGTGCGGTTGGGCGGCTGCTTCAAGCCGAGCTCATGCAACAGTTGCTGGAAGCGCTCGCGGTCCTCGGCGGCGTCGATCATGTCCGGGCTGGTGCCGATGATCGGCACGCCGTTGGCTTCGAGCGCCAGCGCCAGCTTCAGCGGCGTCTGGCCGCCGTACTGGACGATGACGCCGACCGGCTTCTCGACGGCGACGATTTCGAGCACGTCCTCGAGCGTCAGCGGCTCGAAGTAGAGGCGGTCGGAGGTGTCGTAGTCGGTCGACACGGTCTCCGGGTTGCAGTTGACCATGATGGTCTCGTAGCCGTCCTCGCGCATCGCCAGTGCCGCATGCACGCAGCAGTAGTCGAACTCGATGCCCTGGCCGATGCGGTTCGGTCCGCCGCCGAGCACCATGATCTTCTTCCGGTCGCTCGGGTTCGCCTCGCACTCTTCCTCGTAGGTCGAGTACATGTAGGCGGTGTCGGTCGCGAACTCGGCGGCACAGGTATCGACGCGCTTGTACACCGGACGGACGCCGAGCGCGTGGCGGCGCTCGCGCACGGCCTGCTCGGTCGTGCGCAGCAGGTGCGCCAGACGACGGTCGGCGAAGCCCTTGCGCTTCAGGAAGCGCAGTTCGTCGGCCGAGATCGAGGCGAGTTCGCGCTTCTCGACCGCGAGTTCGAGGTCGACGATCTCCTTGATCTGTTCGAGGAACCACGGATCGATCCGGGTCAGCTCGAACACCTTGTCGATGCTCATGCCGACGCCGAAGGCATCGGCGACGTACCACAGGCGGTCGGGGGTCGGACGCGCCAGTTGCTCGTCGATCGTCTCCGGGTCCACCGTCTTCAGGTTGAAGCCGTCCACGCCGACCTCGAGCCCGCGCAGGGCCTTCTGCAGAGATTCCTGGAAGGTGCGGCCGATCGCCATCACTTCCCCGACCGACTTCATCTGCGTGGTCAGCGTCGAGTCGGCCTGCGGGAACTTCTCGAAGGCGAAGCGCGGCACCTTGGTGACGACGTAGTCGATCGACGGCTCGAACGACGCCGGCGTCTTGCCGCCGGTGATCTCGTTGGCGAGTTCGTCGAGCGTGTAGCCGACCGCGAGCTTGGCGGCGACCTTGGCGATCGGGAAACCAGTGGCCTTGGAAGCGAGCGCCGACGAACGCGACACGCGCGGGTTCATCTCGATAACGATCATGCGGCCGTCGTCGGGGTTGATCGAGAACTGGACGTTCGAACCACCCGTATCGACGCCGATCTCGCGCAACACCGCGATCGACGCGTTGCGCATGATCTGGTATTCCTTGTCGGTCAGCGTCTGCGCCGGCGCCACCGTGATCGAGTCACCGGTGTGCACGCCCATCGGGTCGAGGTTCTCGATCGAGCAGATGATGATGCAGTTGTCCGCCTTGTCGCGGACGACTTCCATCTCGTATTCCTTCCAGCCGAGCAAGGACTCCTCGATCAGGAGTTCGCTGGTCGGGCTGGCTTCGAGACCGCGCTTGCAGATCTCGACGAATTCTTCCTGATTGTAGGCGATGCCGCCGCCCGAGCCGCCCATGGTGAACGACGGACGGATGATCGCCGGGAAGCCGATCATCGCCTGCACCTGCTGCGCCTCTTCCATCGAGTGCGCCGTCGCCGAGCGTGCCGAGCCGAGGCCGATCTTGGTCATCGCCTGCTTGAACTTCTCGCGGTCCTCGGCCTTGTCGATCGCCTCGCGCGAGG
The DNA here is from genome assembly GCF_016653115.1 of Rhodocyclus purpureus. GTDB lineage: Bacteria > Pseudomonadota > Gammaproteobacteria > Burkholderiales > Rhodocyclaceae > Rhodocyclus > Rhodocyclus purpureus. The sequence continues at coordinate 62,985 of NZ_NHRX01000018.1, read as the reverse complement.
CACCGATCATCTCGACGCCGAATTTCTCCAGCACGCCGTGGCGTGCGAGGTCGAGCGCACAGTTCAGCGCGGTCTGGCCGCCCATGGTCGGCAGCAGCGCATCGGGACGCTCGCGTTCGATGATCTTCTCGACCACCTTCCAGGTGATCGGCTCGATGTAGGTGACGTCGGCCATCTCCGGGTCGGTCATGATCGTCGCCGGATTGGAGTTGACCAGGATGACGCGGTAACCCTCCTCGCGCAGCGCCTTGCACGCCTGCGCGCCGGAGTAGTCGAATTCGCAGGCCTGACCGATGACGATCGGGCCGGCGCCGATGATGAGGATGCTCTTCAGGTCTTCGCGCTTAGGCATTTTTCGCCCTATTGTCTTGCATCAGCTTGATGAATCGGTCGAACAGGTAGGCCACGTCGTGCGGGCCGGGGCTCGCCTCGGGGTGTCCCTGGAACGAGAACGCCGGCACGTCGGTACGCTCGATGCCCTGCAGCGAGCCGTCGAACAGCGAGACGTGCGTCGCGCGCAGGTTCGCCGGCAGCGACTGTCCATCGACCGCGAAGCCGTGGTTCTGGCTGGTGATCAGCACCTGGTTGGTGCCGAGGTCCTTGACCGGATGGTTGGCGCCGTGGTGGCCGAACTTCATCTTCAGCGTACGCGCACCGGAAGCGAGTGCCAGCAGTTGGTGGCCGAGGCAGATGCCGTAGGTCGGGATCTTCCTGGCGAGCAGCTCCTGGATCGCCGCGATCGCGTAGGTGCAGGGCTCGGGGTCACCGGGGCCGTTCGAGAGGAAGACGCCGTCGGGATTCAGCGCCAGCACGTCGGCAGCCGGGGTCTGCGCCGGGACGACGGTGACGCGACAGCCGCGGTCGCTCAGCATGCGCAGGATGTTGCGCTTGACGCCGAAGTCGAAGGCGACGACGTGGAAGGACGAGGCCGGAGCCGCCTGGTAGCCCTGCAGCGTCCACTCGCCGGCGCCCTTGCCGGCGGCCGCGCAGGTGTTCCACTCGTAGGCCGCATCGACCGAGACGACCTTGGCGAGATCCATGCCGGCCAGACCGGGGAAGGCCTGCGCCTCGGCGATCGCGGCTTCCGCGTCTTCGCCGGTGAGGATGCAACCGGCCTGGGCACCCTTCTCGCGCAGGAGACGGGTCAGGCGGCGCGTATCGACGCCGGCGATGGCGACGACACCGTGGCGCTTGAGGTACGAAGACAGGTCCTCCTGCTTGCGCCAGTTCTGCGCGCGGGCAGGCAGGTCACGGATGACTAGGCCGGCGGCGTGGTTGGCGGCCGACTCGAAGTCTTCGTCGTTGCAGCCGACGTTACCGATATGCGGATAAGTGAGGGTGACGATCTGCCGGCAGTAGGAAGGATCGGTGAGGATCTCCTGGTAGCCGGTCATCGCCGTGTTGAAAACCACCTCGCCGCTGACACGGCCGGTGGCGCCGATGGCATGTCCACGAAAGAGCGAACCGTCGGCCAGGGCCAGAATCGCGGGTGGGAAATCGGGATGCAGGGTGGGGGACGACGACACGAATCACTCCTGTTGATGCGATTGGACGCGCAGCCCGGAGAATGGCGGGCTTTAGATACGCAAAAGCGGAAGGGCTCGCAGCCCTCCCGCTTACATCCAAACGGACCGGGTAATTATAGCCGAAAAGCACCCCTCACGGCAACGCGGGCGCCGCCAAGGCCCGCGCGAGCCGAGGCGCAGGCGCCCTTGACGCCCGATCATTCGCCGCAACGCCGCTGCTGCGCACGCGTTCCCGGCTGCCGCCGCTCCCACGAAAAGCTCCCGCGGCATCGGAACCGCCGTGGGAGGGGCGGAAGGCCCGAATCGGTGACCGATGCAAGCCGGATTCAGCGCAAATTCAGCACGTCCTGCATGTCGAACAGCCCGTTCTTGCGACCGGCGAGGAAACGCGCGGCGCGCAGGCTGCCGAGCGCGTAGGGCATGCGGCTCGCCGACTTGTGCGTGATCTCGACGCGTTCGCCGTCACCGCAGTACATCACCGTGTGGTCGCCGACAATGTCGCCGCCGCGCACCACCGAGAAGCCGATCGTTCCTTCCTCGCGCTCGCCGGTGACGCCCTCGCGCGCATAGACCGCGCAGTCCTTGAGCGTGCGCCCCTGCGCCTGCGCGATCACCTCGCCCATGCGCAGCGCGGTGCCCGAGGGCGCATCGACCTTGCGCTTGTGGTGCGCCTCGAAGACCTCGATGTCGTAGCCCTCGGTCATGATCCGCGTCGCCATGTCGAGCAGCTTGAAGACGACATTCACGCCGACGCTCATGTTCGGCGCGAAGACGACCGGAATCTCCTGTGCCGCGTCGGCGATGGCCTGCTTGCCGGCGTCGTCGAAACCGGTGGTACCGATCACCGCAGCGACGCCGTGCCGGCGGCAGATCGCCAGGTGCTGCAGCGTCCCTTCCGGACGCGTGAAATCGATCAGGCAGTCGGCTGCGGCGATGCCGGCTTCGACGTCGCTCGTGACGGCCACGCCGGCGTGCATGCCGATCGCCTCGCCGGCGTCACGGCCGATCCCGGGCGTACCCTCACGATCGATCGCGGCGACCAGCACCGCCTCGCTGTCCTTGAGCGTCGCCTCGATCAGCATCCGCCCCATGCGCCCGCAGGCGCCAACAATCGCAATCTTCACCGCACTCACCTCACAAACCTACCTTTTCCAGAATCTTGCCGACGAAGCCGCGCTCCTCAGCAGGCGGCAGCGTGGCCCCTTCGGCCAGCGAGCCGAGATCGATCACCCGCGAACGCTCGGCCGGTTCGCCCTGCGCATCGAGCGCAGTGGCCGGATCGACGTCGCCCGCGACGCGCGCGAGACGCCCGTCGGCACCAAAATAAACCGTGAATTTCCGCGCCTCGACCTCGTTGGTCTTGCCCTTGCGCAGCCGGTAGACGTAGTCCCAGCGATCGGCATGGAACATGTCGACCAGGAGGGGTGTCCCGAGGATGTAGCGCACTTGATCACGGGTCTGTCCCGGGCGCAGTTGCGAGACCATCTCCTGGGTCAGCACGTTGCCCTGCTGGATGTCGATTCGATACTCGGTCACCAGTTTCGGGACGGAGGAGCAGCCGGAAACAGCTGCCAACAGGAGGGCGGCGCCCAGGAATCGCGTTGAAATCATGCGCAGAAGAGCTCAGGTGTGATGGGCAAGGGATCGGTCGGGAAAGCGGCCGCGCGCGGCGGCGTCTTGCGAAAGATTCTCCGTTGGAGAGTTCTCCCCCGCTCGGCGGTCCGATATCATAACCGAAAACCCGCGACCGACGCCCCGCGCAGGAAGCCCTGCACGCCGGGCTTCGTCCACCGCGATCCACCACGATCCGCCGACAAGGAAAACGATGAGCACGCCAGAAGAGCTCCGGAGCCTGGGACTGAAAGCCACCACGCCACGCCTGAAGATCCTTGAACTCTTCGAACGCTCGAGCGTGCGCCACCTCGCCGCCGAGGACGTGCATCGCATCCTCGTCGCCGAAAACGTCGACATCGGCCTGGCGACGGTCTATCGGGTATTGACTCAGTTCGAGCAGGCCGGCCTGCTCGAACGGCACCACTTCGAATCGGGCAAGGCGGTCTTCGAGAAGCACCTGGGCACACACCACGACCACCTGGTCTGCGTCGACTGCGGCCGCGTCGAGGAATTCTACGACGCGGAAATCGAGCGCCGGCAGACGAAGATCGCCAAGGAGCGCGGCTTCGCCATCCAGGGGCACGCACTCTACCTCTACGCCGAGTGCCGGAAACCCGACTGCCCGCACCGCGAATCGGGTAACGCCCGCTCCGTGGACGCCGGGCCGGGCGCTGACGACTGAACCCGCGGCGGCCTTCGCCGCCCCCTCTCCCAACGACCTGCACTGCCGCACGGTGCGCACCGCGCGCTCCGCCCTCGCCAATCCCCATGGAAGCCTTCATCACCTCGACGCTGCTCGTCGCGCTCGCCGAAATCGGCGACAAGACGCAGCTACTCTCCTTCGTCCTTGCCGCGCGGCTCAGGCGGCCGCCGGCGATCATCGCCGGCATCCTCGTCGCCACCCTCGCCAATCACGGTCTGGCCGGCTCGCTCGGCGCCTGGATCGCGTCCTTCTTCAGCGCGGAAGCACTGCGCTGGACCACCGGCATCCTCTTCATCGTCTTTGCCGCATGGACGCTGAAACCCGACGAACTCGACGAGGACGAAGCGCCGGCAGTCGGCCATGCTGGCGCCTTCATGACCACGCTGGTGGCCTTCTTCCTCGCCGAGATGGGCGACAAGACGCAGTTCGCGACCATCGCGCTGGCGGCGCGCTTCGACGCGCTGGCCTCGGTCGTCGCCGGAACGACCATCGGCATGATGGCCGCCAACGTGCCGGCGGTGCTGCTCGGCGAGAAACTCGCCGGACGGCTGCCGCTGACCGCCATCCGCTGGACCGCGGCGGGCGTGTTCGCGCTGACAGGGGTATGGACCCTGCTCGCCGGCGGCTGAGTCGGCGCCGAAAGCGCACCACGTGGCACCGCGTAGATCGGGTCAAGGTGAAACTGCAAAGGGATGAAGCAAAGGCGCTGCCCCGGAGCAGCAGCCCGTCATCGCGAGCCCGCAGGGCGTGGCGATCCAGTTCGTGGGGGAGTTCAAGATTCACCCACGTCTATCTGCAACGCCGCAAGTACAGATGAACGAACTGGATTGCCACGGCGCTACGCGCCTCGCAATGACTGAATGTCGGCGAACGGGCTCGGGTCATGCTCCGGGGCGGCGGAACTCGCCATGACCGTCAGCGAAGCGTAAGCCGACACCTCGCTCGCTCAGTCCCCGAGCATCTCGCGCGCGTGCTGCCTGGTGATCGCGGTGATCTCGACGCCGCCGAGCATGCGCGCGATTTCCTCGACGCGGCCGTCGGCGTCGAGTTGGACGAGGCGGCTGCGGATGCCGTCTTCGCAGCGCTCCTTGACCACGCGCCACTGCCAGCCGGCACGCGCGGCGACCTGCGGCAGGTGGGTGACGCAGAGCACCTGCCGGCCGTCGCCAAGTTCGCGCAGCAGGCGGCCGACGACTTCGGCGACGCCGCCGCCGATGCCGACGTCGACCTCGTCGAAGACCAGCGTCGGCACCTGCGCCGCCTGGCTGGCGATGACCTGGATGGCGAGGCTGATGCGCGACAGCTCGCCGCCGGAAGCGACCTTGGCCAGCGAGCGTGCCTCGCCGCCGGCGAGCCCGGCGATGCGGAACTCGACCTGCTCGTTGCCGTTGGCGCTGCCCGCGGCGATCGGCAGCAGGGCAATCTCGAAGCGCCCTCCCCCCAGCGCCAGCTGCTGCATGACGCGGCTGACCGCGCTGGCCAGCCGCTCGGCGGTCTCGCGCCGCGCCGCGGAGAGGCGGTCGGCGAGTTCCTGGTAGTGCGCCTGTCCAGCGGCGACGCGCGCGTCGAGCGCCGCCAGATCGGCAGCGTCACCGATCTCGGCCAGCCGCGCGCGGCCGCCGACCAGGAGCGCCGGCAGTTCCTCGGGCGCGACGCGGTACTTGCGTGCGCAGTCGAGGGTCGCCTCGATGCGCCGCTCGATCTCGGCCAGGCGCTGCGGGTCGAGGTCGATGCGGTCGGCGTAACGGCGCAGCTGCGAGGAGGCATCGGCCAGTTCTGCCTGCGCCGAGCGCAACAGACCGGCGATCTCGGCGAGCGCGGGATCGACCTCGACCAGCGCGTCGATGCGCTCGCTGGCGCGGTCGATCTGCCGCGTCGCTCCTTCGCCCGAGTCGTCGTCGGCGATCAGGGCGAGCGCGCCGCGCACGCCGTCGATCAGTCCGGTCGCGTGCGCGAGGCGCCGGTGTTCGTGGTTCAGTGCCTCCCACTCGTCGGCGGCGAAGCCGAGGCGTTCGAGTTCGCGCACCTGCCAGTCGAGCCGCTCGCGCTCGGCGATCAGCGCCTCGGCGTTTTCGAGCGCGGTCTGCCGCGCCGTGACCGCAGCGCGCCAGGCGCGATGCGCGGCAGCGACCTCGGCACGCAGCCCGTCGAGTCCGCCGTGCGCGTCGACCAGCGCGCGCTGCGCCTCGGCGCGCAGCAGCGACTGGTGCGCGTGCTGACCGTGGATGTCGACCAGCGATTCACCGACCTCGCGCAGTTGCTGCAGCGTCGCCGGCGAACCGTTGATGTAACCGCGCGAGCGACCGCCGGCGTCGATCAGGCGGCGCAGGAGCAGCGACTCGCCGACGTCGAAGTCGTTGGCGACGAGCCAGTCGGCGACTGGCGGCGAGAGGTCGAACTCGGCGCTGACCTCGGCGCGCTCGCAGCCGGAGCGGACGACGCCGCTGTCGACGCGCTCGCCGAGCGTGAACGCCAGCGCGTCGACCAGGATCGACTTGCCGGCGCCGGTCTCGCCGGTGAGCGCCCCGAAGCCCAGGTCGAATTCAAGGTCGAGCCTATCGACCAGGACAAAATCTCGAATCGTCAGACGATGCAGCATGATCTCGGCGAAGGATGAGAAGGTGGATCAGGAGTTCGGCGCCCGCCCCTGCGGGCTTTCGCTCCAGTGCAGCTTGGCGCGCAGCATCGCGAAATAGCTGTAGCCGGGCGGGTGCAGGAAACGGATCGAATGGCCGGAGCGGCGGATCAGCACGCGGTCGTCGGGCCGCAGATCGACGGTCAGCTGGGCGTCGAGGTGGGCGCGCGCCGACGAAGCCTGCGCGATGCGGATCGTGATCTCGGCGCTGTCGCCGATGATCACCGGCCGGTTGGTCAGCGCGTGCGGACAGAGCGGCACCAGTGCGATCCCGGAGACCTGCGGGTGCAGGATCGGACCGTTGGCCGACAGCGAATACGCGGTCGAACCGGTCGGCGTGGCGACGATCAGCCCGTCGGCGCGCAGGTTGTAGATGAACTCACCGTTGATGAACAACGCGAACTCGATCATGCGTCCGATCTCGCCCTTGTCCACCACGACCTCGTTGAGCGCGAGACCGCCGGCGACGCGCTCGCCGTCGCGCAGCACCTCGCACTCCAGCAACATGCGCGTCTCGGGGAGAAAGCGTCCGGCGAGCAGTTCGTCGATGCGCTCGATCATCTCGCTGCGCGCGATATCGGTCATGAAGCCGAGCCGGCCCTGGTTCACCCCGACCAGCGGCGTCGCGAAGGGCGCGAGCTCGCGCGCGGTGTGCAGCATCGTCCCGTCGCCGCCGAGGACGATCGCGAGGTCGGCTTCGGCGCCGATCGCGGTAAAATCGCGTTCCGGCCAGCCGGCAAGCTCGCCGCCGGCTGCCGAGCGCGCGGTGCCCGCCTCGACCAGGATCCTGATCCCGCGCGCTTCGAGGTAGCGGGCAAGGACCGCGAGCGAAGCCGAGGCTTCGGGAGTTGCAAACCTGCCGATCAGGGCGATGGTCTGCGGCGATTGGGGAGCGTCTGCGAGGGCTGAACCGGTTTCCATGCGCCGAATTAAACCACAAACGCATGCATGGGCCCCGCGGCAGGCACATTTTTTGTAGAATTCGGCCTCTATGCTCGACGATCGCTCGCGAATCCTTCTCAAAACGCTCATCGAGCGCTACATTGCCGACGGCCAGCCGGTCGGCTCGCGCGCGCTCTCGAAGTTCTCCGGGCTCGATCTTTCCGCGGCGACGGTGCGCAACGTGATGGCCGACCTCGAGGAGAGCGGCTTCATCGCCAGCCCGCACACCTCGGCCGGACGCGTGCCGACCGCGCGCGGTTACCGCTTCTTCGTCGACACCCTGCTCACCGTGCAGCCGCTCGAGCAGCACAAGATCGACGCCATCGAGGTCAAGCTGCACCCTTCGCCGCCGCAACAGCTGATCAGCAACGCCTCGCAGCTCCTCTCGGGACTCACCCACTTCGCCGGCATCGTCCTCGCGCCACGGCGCCTCTCGCCGCGCATCCGGCAGATCGAGTTCGTCAGCCTGTCCGAAAAGCGCATCTTGCTGATCCTCGTCACCGCCGACGGCGACGTGCAGAACCGCATCCTTTGCCCCGACCGTAGCTACTCGCAGGCCGAACTGGTCACCGCCGGCAATTACCTGAACCAGTATTTCGCCGGCCAGAACTTCGACGCGATCCGTAGCAAGATCAAGGACGAGATGCTGCAGCTGCGCGGCGACCTGCAGGGACTGATGGCTGCGGCACTGGCCGCTGGCGACGAGGCGCTCGCCGCCCCGGGTGGCGAGTACGTCCTCTCCGGCGAACGCAACCTGCTCGACGTCGAGGAATTCACCTCCAACATGAAGCGCCTGCGCGAGCTGTTCGACCTCTTCGAACAGCGCACGGCCTTGATGCAACTTCTCGATCTGTCGAGCCGTGCCGACGGCGTGCAGATCTTCATCAGCGGCGAGTCGGGCCTCGCACCGCTTGACGAATGCAGCGTCGTTACTGCACCCTATGAGGTTGACGGTCGTATCGTCGGCTCGGTCGGAGTCATCGGGCCAACCCGAATGGCATACGAGCGTGTCATTCCGATCGTCGATATCACGGCGCGGCTGCTGTCGTCCGCCCTTACACAACAGGCTTAAGCTGATGCCCCGCTACATGATCGAACCTCCCGCATGCCATGACGCACCGTCGAAGACGGCGGTCCTGCTGATCAACCTTGGCACGCCGGAAGCGCCCACGACCAAAGCGGTGCGCGTTTACCTTCGGGAATTCCTGTCCGACCCGCGCGTCGTCGAAACCTCGCGCCCGCTCTGGTTACTGATCCTGAACGGCATCGTCCTCAATCTGCGGCCGGCGCGTTCAGCCGTGAAGTACAAGGCGATCTGGACCGCACAGGGATCGCCGCTGCGCGTCCATACCGAGCAACAGACCCGGCTGCTCGGCGAGTTCTTCAAGGAACAGGGACTGAACGTACGCGTCGAACACGCGATGCGCTACGGTCGGCCGTCGATCGGCGACGCGCTGTCGAAGCTGAAGGCCGAGGGCTGCGACAAGATCCTGCTGCTGCCGCTCTATCCGCAGTACTCGGCGAGCACGACCGCGACCGCCTTCGACACCGCGTTTTCCTGGGCGCAGGCCTGCCGCAACCAGCCCGAACTGCGTACGGTGCGCAGCTACCCCGATCACCCCGGCTACATCGCCGCGCTCGCCGCGAACGTGCGCCGCCACTGGGCCAAACACGGCCGGCCCGAGAAAGGCTACCGCCTGGTGATGAGCTACCACGGCGTGCCGCGCTCGACGCTGGAAGTCGGCGACACGACCTTCTGCGAGTGCCACAAGACCAGCCGCCTGCTGGCCGAGGCACTCGGCCTCAGCAAGGACCAGTACGCAGTCTGCTTCCAGTCGCGCTTCGGCAGCGCGGCCTGGCTTGAGCCGTACACCACCGACACGCTGAAAGCGCTGGCGCATTCGAACGTGAAACGCGTCGACGTGATCTGCCCGGGCTTCGTCTCCGACTGCCTGGAAACCCTCGAGGAAATCTCGATCGAGGGCCGTGACGACTTCATCGGCGCCGGGGGCGAGGAGTTCCACTTCATCTCCTGCCTCAACGAGAGCGAGGACTGGATCCACGCGCTCGGCGAGATCGCCGCACGGCACCTGTCGGGCTGGCCGACCAAGGGCACCCAGTCGAGCGAGGAACTCGCCGAACGGCTGCGCCGCGCCCGCGAACTCGGCGCGGTGCGCTGACGAGCGTCCATTCGGGCCCTCCGGCCCTCCCACGAGAGCGGCCAGCCCGGGTTAACGTGAAGCTGCGAAGGGACGAGGTAAAGACGCGGCCCGGAGCAGCAGCCCGTCATCGCGAGCCCGCAGGGCGTGGCGATCCAGTGCCTAGGGCTGATATCGGCTCGCCCGTGGATAGCTGGAAAGGGCAAGGAGACAGAAGAACGAACTGGATTGCCACGGCGCTGCGCGCCTCGAAATGACGGGATGGCGACGCGTCATCGCGAGCCCGCAGGGCGTGGCGATCCAGGGCGTAGGTCTCGTTTCGGGTCGGCCGTGGAGGCGGCCAAGGGCGAGGAGACGGAGGAACGAACTGGATTGCCACGGCGCTGCGCGCCTCGCAATGACGGTAGCGAATGGCTGCGTTTCATGCTCAGGGGGGGCACGACTCGCCATGAGCGTCAGCGCAGCCTGACCCGACGCTTGAAGCGCGCGCGAATGCCCCGATATGCGGGCCATCCCCATCCGGAGCCCTGCCATGTCGAACGATTCGCTGCACCTCGTCTGCCCGCACTGCGCAGCCGTCAACCGTATTCCGTCGGCGCGACTGGCCGACACGCCGACTTGCGGCAAATGCAGACAGCCGCTGTTCACCGCCAAACCGCTCGAACTCGACGCTGCGAGCTTCGAACGCCACATCGGACGCAGCGACCTGCCCGTCCTGGTCGACTTCTGGGCACCGTGGTGCGCTCCCTGCCGGTCGATGGCGCCGGCCTTCGCCGCCGCAGCGGCGCAGCTCGAACCTGAGTTCCGCCTGGCGAAGCTCGACACCGAAGCGGAGCCCGCGATCGCTGCGCGCTTCGCCATCCGCAGCATCCCGACGCTGATCCTGTTCCGGGGCGGCCGAGAGATCGCGCGCCAGTCCGGCGCACTGGACACGGCCAGCATCGTGCGCTGGGCACGCAGCCAGCGCTGAAAAAAATATCGGCACGCCCCTTGAAAGCGGGTGGCCGCCCCCCATATTGCGCAAGTTCCTTTGGAGACCCGCTGACCATGCAAGAAAACGACACCCAGGACCCCACGCTCGCCACCCCTGCCGTCGACGAGACTCCGACCCAGCCCGCGGCTGAACCGACCGAGCCGGCGGAAACCACGCCGAGCCTCGAGGAATCGATCCGCCTCGCCGAACAGAAGGCCGCCGAGCACCACGACGCCTGGCTACGCGCCAAGGCCGAGACCGAGAACGTCCGCCGCCGCGCGCAGGAAGACATCGCCAAGGCCTCGCGCTACGCGATCGAGAAGTTTGCCGGCGAACTGCTGGCAGTGCGCGACAGCCTCGAAGCCGCGCTGGCGGTCGAGACGCCGAGCGTCGACAGCCTCAAGGAAGGCACCGAACTGACGCTGAAGCAACTCGCTGCCGCGTTCGAGAAGTCGGGCCTGCACCAGCTTGACCCCGTCGGCCAGAAGTTCGACCCACACCGCCATCAGGCGATCAGCATGCTCGAGTCCGAGCAGGAGCCGAACACGGTCATCACCGTGCTGCAGAAGGGCTACCTGATCGGCGATCGCGTGCTGCGTCCGGCGCTCGTCATCGTCGCCAAGGCCAAGGCTTGAAATCGGCCACGACCACCCCACATAACCGACAACGGTAAGCCACCGCTGACCAAACATCACAAGACATCACAAGGATTCTGAACATGGGCAAAATCATCGGCATCGACCTCGGCACCACCAACTCCTGCATCGCCATCATGGAAGGCGGCAAGACCAAGGTCATCGAAAACTCGGAAGGCGCGCGCACGACGCCGTCGATCGTCGCTTACGCCGACGACGGCGAGATCCTGTGCGGCGCACCGGCCAAGCGCCAGGCCGTCACCAACGCCAAGAACACGCTGTACGCGGTCAAGCGCCTGATCGGTCGCCGCTTCGAAGAGAAGGAAGTGCAGAAGGACATCGAACTGATGCCCTTCAAGATCGTCAAGGCCGACAACGGCGACGCCTGGGTCGAAGTGCGCGGTACCAAGACCGCACCGCAGCAGGTGTCGGCCGAAGTCCTGCGCAAGATGAAGAAGACTGCCGAAGACTACCTCGGCGAGGAAGTCACCGAAGCGGTCATCACCGTTCCGGCCTACTTCAACGACAGCCAGCGCCAGGCGACCAAGGACGCCGGCCGCATCGCCGGTCTCGAAGTCAAGCGCATCATCAACGAGCCGACCGCTGCCGCGCTCGCCTTCGGCATGGACAAGAAGCAGGGCGACAAGAAGATCGCCGTCTATGACCTGGGTGGCGGCACCTTCGACGTCTCGATCATCGAAATCGCCGAAATCGACGGCGAGCACCAGTTCGAAGTGCTGGCGACCAACGGCGACACCTTCCTCGGTGGCGAAGACTTCGACCAGCGCCTGATCGACTACATCATCGAAGAGTTCAAGAAGGAGTCGGGCGTCAACCTGAAGAACGACGTGCTCGCGCTGCAGCGCCTGAAGGAAGCTGCCGAAAAGGCGAAGATCGAGTTGTCCTCGGGCCAGCAGACCGAAATCAACCTGCCCTACATCACCGCCGACGCGACCGGTCCGAAGCACCTGGCGCTGAAGATCACGCGTGCCAAGTTCGAATCGCTGGTCGACGACCTGGTCGAGCGCACCATCGCCCCGTGCAAGATCGCGCTCAAGGACGCCGGCCTCAAGATCAGCGACATCGACGACGTGATCCTGGTCGGCGGCCAGACGCGCATGCCGAAGGTGCAGGACAAGGTCAAGGAATTCTTCGGCAAGGAACCGCGCAAGGACGTGAACCCCGATGAAGCCGTCGCCGTCGGCGCTGCCATCCAGGGCGGCGTGCTACAGGGCGAAGTCAAGGACGTGCTGCTGCTCGACGTGACCCCGCTGTCGCTCGGCATCGAAACGCTCGGCGGCGTCATGACCAAGCTGATCCAGAAGAACACGACGATCCCGACCAAGGCCTCGCAGGTCTTCTCGACCGCCGACGACAACCAGAGCGCGGTGACCATCCACGTGCTGCAGGGCGAGCGCGAAATGGCCTCGGGCAACAAGAGCCTCGGCCAGTTCAACCTGTCCGACATCCCGCCGGCGCCGCGCGGCATGCCGCAGATCGAAGTCACCTTCGACATCGACGCCAACGGCATCCTGCACGTCTCGGCCAAGGACAAGGCAACCGGCAAGGAAAACAAGATCAAGATCCAGGCGTCCTCCGGTCTGTCGGAGGAAGAAGTCCAGCGCATGGTCCGCGACGCGGAACTGCACGCCGAGGAAGACAAGAAGGCGCATGAACTCGCCGACGCGCGCAACCAGTGCGACTCGACCATCCACATGGTCAAGAAGTCGATGACCGAGTACGGCGCCGAACTGTCGGCCGACGAGAAGTCGGCGCTCGAAGCGGCGATCAAGGAAGCCGAAGACAGCATCCGCGGCAACGACATCGACGCCATCAAGGCGAAGATGGAAGCGCTCGGAACTGCGGCGCAGAAGCTCGGCGAGAAGGTCTACGCCAAGCAGCAGGCCGAAGCCGGTGCCGCCGGCGCGGCAGCTGGCGGCGAGGCGAAGAAGGACGACGGCGACGTCGTCGACGCCGAGTTCACCGAAGTCAAGGACAAGAAGTAAGAGCGGCCAGCGCGGGGCGGGACGTATAATCCCGCCCTTCGCCCCGACTGCACCATTTCCAACGGCTCACAATGGCTAAACGCGACTATTACCAGGTCCTCGGCGTCAACCGCGACGCCAGCGACGACGAGATCAAGAAGGCCTACCGCAAGCTGGCGATGAAGTACCATCCGGACCGCAATCCGGACAATCCCAAGGCCGAAGAGCAGTTCAAGGAAGCGAAGGAAGCCTACGAGATCCTCTCCGACGGTCAGAAGCGCGCGGCCTACGACCAGTACGGCCACGCTGGCGTCGACCAACAGGCCGGGATGGGCGGCGCCGGCATGGGCGGCTTCTCCGACGCCTTCGGCGGCATCTTCGACGAAATCTTCGGCGGCGGACGCGGTGGCGGCGGTCGTTCCAACATCTACCGCGGCGCCGACCTGCGCTACAACCTCGAGATCACCCTCGAACAGGCCGCTTTCGGCACCGAGACCAAGATCCGCATCCCAACCATGGAGGTGTGCGACTCCTGCGACGGATCCGGCGCCAAGAAGGGGACGCAGGCGAAAACCTGTCCGACCTGCCAGGGCAGCGGCCAGGTGCGCATGCAGCAAGGCTTCTTCTCGATCCAGCAGACCTGTCCGAAGTGCCACGGCACCGGCCGCTTCATTCCGGAGCCCTGCCCTTCGTGCCACGGCGCGGGTCGCATCAAGCAGCACAAGACCCTGTCAGTGAAGATTCCGGCGGGCGTCGACGAGGGCGATCGCATCCGGCTGTCCGGCGAAGGCGAGCACGGCATCAACGGCGGGCCTTCCGGCGACCTCTACGTACAGATCCACCTCAAGCCGCACGGTGTGTTCCAGCGCGAGCAGAACGACCTGCACTGCGAGATGCCGATCAGCTTCACCACGGCAGCGCTCGGCGGCGAGATCGAGATCCCGACGCTCGAAGGCGTCGCCAAGCTGAAGATTCCGGCCGAGACGCAATCGGGCAAGGTCTTCCGCCTGCGCGGCAAGGGCATCAAGGGCGTGCGCAGCAGCGGCTACGGCGACCTGCTCTGCCACGTCGTCGTCGAGACGCCGGTCAACCTGACCGAACGGCAGCGGGAACTGCTGCGCGAACTCGAGGAATCGAGCCAGGCCAACTCGAGCAAGCACAACCCACGCGCCAACTCGTGGATGGACCGGGTCAAGGACTTCTTCTCGACCAAGTAAGCTGGTCCGTACGCAGCGACAGGCGATGGCCGCAGAGGGATCTGCGGCCATTTTCTTTGTGCATTGCCCACGTCGCGCCCGCGCAGCTTCGTGGGTCGGGTTAACGTGAAACTACAACGGGCTGAGGGGAAGGCACCGTGCGCGACCAGCAGCTCGTCATCGCGAGCCCGCAGGGCGTGGTGATCCAGTGCGTGGGGCTCTTATCGGCTCGCCCGAGTTTGCGAGGCCGCGAAACTGGAAGAACGAACTGGATTGCCACGGCGCTGCGCGCCTCGCAATGACGGGATGGCGACTCGTCATCGCGAGCCCGCAGGGCGTGGCGATCCAGGGCGTGGGGCTCTTATCGGGTCGCCCGGGTTGGCGAGGCCGCGAAACTGGAAGAACGAACTCGATTGCCACGGCGCTGCGCGCCTCGCAATGGCGGGATGGCGATGCGTCATCGCGAGCCCGCAGGGCGTGGCGATCCAGTGCGTAGGGCTCTTATCGGCTCGCCCGAGTTGGCGAGGCCGCGAAACTGGAAGAACGAACTGGATTGCCACGGCGCTACGCGCCTCGCAATGACGGGATGGCGACTCGTCATCGCGATCCCGCAGGGCGTGGTGATCCAGTGCGTGGGGCTCTTATCGGCTCGCCCGAGTTGGCGAGGCCGCGAAACTGGAAGAACGAACTGGATTGCCACGGCGCTACGCGCCTCGCAATGACGGGATGGCGATGCGTCATCGCGAGACCGCAGGGCGTGGCGATCCAGTGCGTAGGGCTCTTATCGGCTCGCCCGAGTTGGAAAGGCTGCGCAACTGGAAGAACGAACTGGATTGCCACGGCGCTGCGCGCCTCGCAATGACGGATGGCGACTCGTCATCGCGAGCCCGCAGGGCGTGGCGATCCAGGGCGTGGGGCTCTTATCGGGTCGCCCGAGTTGGCGAGGCCGCGAAACTGGAAGAACGAACTGGATTGCCACGGCGCTACGCGCCTCGCAATGACGGGATAGCGATGCGTCATCGCGAGCCCGCAGGGCGTGGCGATCCAGTGCGTAGGGCTCTTATCGGCTCGCCCGAGTTGGAAAGGCTGCGCAACTGGAAGAACGAACTGGATTGCCACGGCGCTGCGCGCCTCGCAATGACGGGATGGCGATGCGTCATCGCGAGCCCGCAGGGCGTGGCGATCCAGGGCGTGGGGCTCTTATCGGGTCGCCCGAGTTGGCGAGGCCGCGAAACTGGAAGAACGAACTCGATTGCCGCGGCGCTACGCGCCTCGCAATGACGGGATGGCGATGTGTCATCGCGAGCCCGCAGGGCGTGGCGATCCAGGGCGTGGGGCTCTTATCGGGTCGCCCGGGTTGGCGAGGCCGCGCAACTGGAAGAAAGAACTCGATTGCCACGGCGCTGCGCGCCTCGCAATGGCGGAATGGCGATGCGCCATCGCGAGCCCGCAGGGCGTGGCGATCCAGTGCGTAGGGCTCTTATCGGCTCGCCCGAGTTGGCGAGGCCGCGAAACTGGAAGAAAGAACTCGATTGCCACGGCGCTGCGCGCCTTGCAATGACGGCAGCGAAGGGCTGCGTTTCATGCTCAGAGGTGACACGACTCGCCACGATCGTCAGCGCAGCGTAACCCGACCTGGCAGGATGCAGAGGCGGCGCCCTTCGGAGGGCTGTTATGATGAAGGGGAACGGCTGCGTAGCGAGCTTGCGCGACGCCACTTCCCGGAGCCCCAATGAAGCGCCTCTTCGTCGCCCTGCTCGTGCTTGTCTTCATCGGCGTTCCGCTTGCGCTGGGAACGGCCTTGTTCCTCGCGCTGCACGAGTCGCCCGCGGTACAGCGCAGCGCGCAATTCACGCCGGCCGATATCGAGCGCGCGAAGCGGATCCTGCAACAGAACGACCCACGGCTGGCGCCCGGCGAAACGGCTCCGGCCGAGGATCTGCGGACTCTCGTCCTGTCTGCCTCCGATCTCGACCTGCTCGTCAATTACTTCCTCAACCGCCTCGACCTCGGCAGTTCTCGCATCGCGCTGGAAGCGGGCAGGATCAGGATCGAGGCCACCATCACGCTGCCGGAAAACCCGCTGGCCCGCGTGGCGAACCTGCGCGCAGTGCTGCGCGAAAGCGCCGGCCTGCCCGAGATCGAGACGCTCAAGCTCGGTCGCCTTCCGCTGCCGGGCTGGCTGGCAAGGCTCGCCCTCAGGCGTGCGCAGCTGGCCATGATGGACAGCGACGAATACCGGCTGGCCGTCGATGCCATCCGCAGCGTCGCCATCACGCCGGATGGGCTGCGCATCACCTGGGCATGGAACGAAGACATCTCCGACCGCCTGCGCGCGCTGACACTGGGCGCGGCCGAGCGCGAGCGACTGCGCATCTACCATGAGCGGCTGGCACGACTGAGCGTCACCCTGCCGCCTACGGTGTCGCTGACCCGTCTGCTGCCACCGCTGATGGCCCTGGCTGGCGAACGCTCGACGCGTGGCGATGCTATCGCCGAGCAGCGGGCGCTGATCGCCGTACTCGCCTTCTACGTCAATGGCCGGCACTGGAGCGAGCTCATCCCCGAGGCCAGGATCTGGCGGCAGGCCGTGCCGCGACAGCTGACGCTGCGCGGGCGACACGATCTGGCACAGCACTTCAGCGTCTCGGCGCTGATCGCAGCCTTCGCCGGCAGCCCGCTGGCCGATGCCGTCGGCCTGCACAAGGAACTCGCAGACGCCCACGCCGGTAGCGGCTTCAGTTTCGCCGACCTTGCCGCCGATCGCGCCGGAACGCTGTTCGGGCAACGCGCAACCGGCCCCAACGCGCTCGCGCTTGTCGGCCGCGTCGCCGCCGGCATCGGCGAAGACGATCTCATCCCCGAAGTGTCCGACCTGCCGGAGTTCATGACCGAGTCCGAATTCAGGCAGCGCTTCGGCGGCGTCGGCGCACCGCGCTACGAGGAGATGATGCGCGAGATCGAGCAGCGCATCGCCGCCTGCGCGCTGTATCGGGAATGACTCGGATTTCGTCGGGTTACGCTACGCCAAATATCATGGCGACTCGTGCCACCTCTGTGCATGAAACGCAGCCATTCGCTATCCCGTCATTGCGACGCGCGTAGCGCCGTGGCAATCCAGATCGCTCTTCCAGTTGCGCAGCCTTTCCAACTCGGGCGCCCCAACAGCAAGCCCTACACACTGGATCGCCACGCCCTTCGGGCTCGCGATGACGCGTCGCTGTCCCGTCATTGCGAGGCGATTAGCGCCGTGGCAATCCAGATCGCTCTTCCAGTTGCGCAGCCTTTCCAACTCGGGCGACCCAACAGCAAGCCCTACGCACTGGATCGCCACGCCCTGCGGGCTCGCGATGACGCGTCGCTGTCCCGTCATTGCGAGGCGCTTAGCGCCGTGGTAATCCAGTTCGTTCTTCCAGTTGCGCGACCTTTCCAACTCGGGCGCGCCAACAGCAAGCCCTACGCACTGGATCGCCACGCCCTTCGGGCTCGCGATGACGCGTCGCTGTCCCGTCATTGCGAGGCGCGTAGCGCCGTGGCAATCCAGTTCGTTCTTCCAGTTTCGCGACCTTTACAACTCGAGCGACCCAACAGCAAGCCCTACGCACTGGATCGCCACGCCCTGCGGGCTCGCGATGACGCGTCGCTGTCCCGTCATTGCGAGGCGCTTAGCGCCGTGGCAATCCAGTTCGTTCTTCCAGTTGCGCGGCCTTTCCAACTCGGGCGCGCCAACAGCAAGCCCTACGCACTGGATCGCCACGCCCTGCGGGCTCGCGATGACGCGTCGCTGTCCCGTCATTGCGAGGCGCTTAGCGCCGTGGCAATCCAGTTCGTTCTTCCAGTTGCGCGGCCTTTCCAACTCGAGCGACCTGACAGCAAGCCCTACGCACTGGATCGCCACGCCCTTCGGGCTCGCGATGACGGGCTGCTGATCGCGTTCAGGGCTTCAGTGACTTCTTCGGATAGACGTCAAAACGGCTCGACTTGCCTTCGAGCGCGTAGCCCGGGGTCGCGCCGGCGACGCAGGGGGCCTTGCGCGGGCGCTTGACGACGACCCGGTGCGTCGCCAGTGCCAGCGCCGCTTCGAGGAGCGCGGGCGCGTCGTCGTCGCCGCCGACCAGCGCGCGGAAGACGCGCATTTCCTTCTTGACCAGCGCCGACTTGTCGCGGTGCGGGAACATCGGGTCGAGATAGATGACCTGCGGCGGCTCTTCCGGCCAGGCGCGCATCAGGCCGATTGCATCGCCAGGCAGGAGGCGCATACGCCCGATGATCAGTGCGACATCGGCGTCGAGCAGGCCGCGGCACAGACCGTCCGCGAGCAGGGCGGCCATCAGCGGCTGCCGCTCGATCAAGGTCAGCGAGCAGCCGAGCTGCGCCAGGACGAAGGCGTCGCGGCCGAGGCCGGCGGTCGCGTCGAGGATGCTCGGGCGGACGCCGGGCTGGATGCCGACCGCCTTGGCGATCATCTGCCCGCTGCCGCCGCCGTAGAGACGCCGGTGCGCCGCCGCACCGCCGACGAAATCGACACGCACTGCGCCGCCGGCCCCCGGCTCAAGGTCCTGGCACTGCAGACCGAGCGGGCCGAGCTGCAGCGCGAAGTCGGCGTCCCCGCCCTGCGGCAGGGACAATTCGGCGGCGAGGCGCCGCGCGTCTTCGGCGAACTCGTCGGCCAGCGCTTCGACGCGAACTCTGGTGTCGGACATCATCGCTTTTCAGCCGGTGAAAACGCGCAGGGGCGTCGGAGAATCAGGTGAGGAACTTTCAACCTTAAAACCTCTTTTCAGCCACGAAAGTCACGAAATAAAACATGAGCTTATAGTCGTTTGGCGGGTAACCCGACAGGTCATGGGTGCTCAGCCGCGAAGACTACGAATGATTTCGTGTTTTTTCGTGCATTTCGTGGCCAACTACTTTTTTCAGGTTCAAGGGCAGCACGGGAAGGAAGCGATCGAGAAAGTTTGCCATGCCGGACTATAGCCCAGTGCCGACATCCCGGGTATGGCCCAAGCGACTTCCCGCTCGCACCTGCAGGAGGTCGGTAAATTGTTCTCTGCCGGGCGCACGAAAAAAAGGCAAGGCGCTGAACACGCCTTGCCGGGTCAAGCTGAGCTCCGGGGAGAAACCCCTCCCCGGAAGCGTGGGTGACGATCAAGCCGCCGCCGGCCGGGCGAGCAGGATCGACACGTTCGGGTGATGACGGATCACCTGCTCGGCGACGCTGGCACGCAAGCCATGGCTGCCGAGGAATTCGTGTTCGAGGATCAGCAGGTCGACATCGTCGCTCTGCGCCCGCGCCAGGACCACGTCGGCAACGTCGTGCTCGGTCGCGCTCACCAGTTCGCCGTGCGCATCGACGCCGGCTGCGGCCAGCCGATCGACGACGTTCTGAACGAGGCTGCGGTCGATGCCTTCGACGTCCTCATCGGCGGTGGGAACGCCGAGCGAGGCGCCGGCGATGATGCTCCCGGGGACGACGTGCCCGTGCTGCACGAAGAGGACGTTCACCCGGCTCTTGCTCATCAGGCCGAACTGTTCGATCCGCTGCAGCGTCGACTCGCGGCTCTCGGACTGCGTCGCGTCGAGTGCGACCAGGATGCGCCGGTACATCGCGGGGGCTCCGGCTGCGACCGGGCGCGCGGGCTCGATCAGCGTCGTCTTCACTTCCATCGTCTTCGAGGCAGGGACCAGCAGCGTGATCACCACACCGATCACTGCGATGGCAGCGAGGATGTAGAAGATGGTTTCGAGGGCAAAACCGCCGCCCGCCAGGAAACCGCCGAGGATCGGGCCGACGACGCCGCCGATGCGACCGAAGCCGGCACACCAGGCGACACCCGCACCGCGAACGTTGGTGCGGTAGTAGTTGGCGACGAGGCCGTAGATCAGCACCTGCGTGCCACTGGTGCCGAGACCGACGACGGCGACGATGGCCAGCAGCGCCGCCAGCGGCAGGCTCAGCGTCAGCGCCGCGATCGACAGCGCGCCGATGGCGAAGCAGGCAGCGACGACCATCTTGGCTCCGAAGCGGTCGGCGAACTTCGACGCCGACAGTGCACCGATGATCGCACCGCCGTTGAGCACCATCAGGAAGGACAGCGATCCCTTGGCGTTGAAACCGGCACGCATCATCAGTTCGGGCAGCCAGGTGTTGAGCGAGTAGACCAGCATCAGACCGAGCGCGCTCATCATGCCAAGCAGCAGGGTCGCCAGCGGATAGGACTTGAACAGTCCCACGAAACCGGCCTTGTCTTCGGCAGTTTCCTTCGCCTTGTCGACGGGGACGATCTCGGGAATGTCGAAACCGGTCTGCTCGGCAACCCGGCGTGCCTCCTCCATGCGACCGCGTGCGGCCAGCCAGGACACGGACTCGGGCATCTTGAAGTAGGCCAGCGGCAGCAGCGTGACCAGCGGCAGCGCACCGATCATGAACAGTCCGCGCCAGCCGATGTCCGTGAGCAGCAGGATCGCCAGCAGGGCGGCCATCAGGCTACCGATCATGATCCCCGAGTAGACGACCGCGTTGAGCAGGTTTTTCTTGCCCTTCGGCGCATACTCGGAGACCAGCGCACCAGTTGTCGCCACCAAGGCGCCGACACCGAGGCCGGTGATGAAGCGCATGATGCCGAAGGCCGTCGTCGTCTCGGTCATCGCCGTGATCGCCATGCCGGCGGCGAACCAGGCGTAGGCAGTGAGCATGACCTTGCGCCGGCCGAGGATGTCGCCGACACTGCCGGCGAGCAACGCACCGACGAGAACGCCGAACAGCGCGTAACTGCCGAGCGCGCCGGCGATGGCCGGCGTCACCTCGCCGAGTTGGGTCGGATCACGCAGGAAGGTCGACACGCAAGCGCCGTAGACCACGAGATCGTAACCGTCGAAGATCAAGCCGAACAGCGAAAGCGAGGCGACCCACAGGACCGTCTTCCACTGTTTTGCTTCACGGGCGGCGTCGCTCGTTAGCGGCGAACCCATCGTCATTGTTGCTGCCATTGTTGTCTCCTCCGTCCCCGGAGCCGCTCTTCAGCAAGAAGAATCGGCCTTGACGGTGTTCATTGTGTGGAAAGGTGGGGATGGGCACGGCCCTTGTTGTTTTCACTGCTTCCCCGGTTGAAAACTTTGTTGCGCTTGCCGCTCACCCGGCACAGCCCTACTCGGGCGGACCGATGCCGAGATTGATCTCACCGACCCGCTCGATGTGCCCGGTGATGCGGTCGCCGACTTTCAGCGAGCCTATACCTTCGGGAGTGCCGGTCATGATCAGGTCGCCGGGCCGCAGGTGATAGAACCGGGACAGGTCGGCGATCAGTTCAGGGACCTCCCAGATCATCTTGTCGAGCCTGGAACTCTGCCGGGTGATGCCATTCACCTGCAGCTCGATCGCCCCGCTCTTGAGGACGCCGAGGTCGCCACGTGGAACGATCGGCGCAAACACCGCCGAGTTCTCGAAGTTCTTCCCGAGCTCCCACGGACGTCCGCTATCGCGGGCGATCAAGTGCAGGTCACGTCGCGTCATGTCGAGGCCGGCGCAGTAACCGTAGATCAGCTGCTCGGCGTCTGCCTCCTCGACGCGGAAGCCGTGGCCGCCGATGGCTACGACGAGTTCCATCTCGTAGTGGTAATCCTTGGTCCCCGGCGGATAGCCGACGGTGGCCCCCGACTCGACCACGGTCGAAGCGTCCTTGATGAAGTAGAAGGGGCGCATCGTCGCCTTGTCCACCGGACTGTTCAAGGCGATCGCGAGGGCGTGGTAGTTGCGACCGACGCAGAAAATTCGCCCGACCGGGAAACGCGCGTCACTGCCGATGATCGGCAGCGAACGGACTGCAGCGGGTTCGAAAACGTATCGCGTCACGGTGGACTCCTTCCGGATCAGCACGCAACTTCGACGACGAGGAGTCTGCGGCGGCGACTGATCTGCCCGGCGCTGAACGCGTCGATGTGAAACGCCGGCTCCTCTCCCTGGACTTCCCTGATCTCCAGCCAGCGTTTTGCACTGGCCGGGTCAGGCAATTGCGCTTTGTCGGCGCACGGCAATCTTAGGAGGCGCAGGCATTGCTGCAAAGACAAGGGATTTCATGTACCGTATTCGAAATTCGAATAGAACTTTCCGTCATGGCATCGATCGACACCCGCCTCCTCTCGGTGTTCGATGAAATCTATCGAACCCGCAGCGTCTCGGCCGCCGCCGAAGGGCTCGGACTCGGGCAGCCCGCAGTCAGTGTCGCGCTCTCGAAGCTGCGCCAGCATTTCGGCGATCCGCTCTTCGTGCGTACCTCGAGCGGCATGGAGCCGACGCCCTTCGCCGAAGGCCTGGCAGGCGGGGTGCGGACAGCTCTCGAAGCGGTGACCGCGGTTCTCGATCACACCAGCGAATTCGACCCGGCGACATCGGGACGTGCCTTCCGCGTCTGCATGACCGACATCAGCCAACTGGTCGTGCTACCCGGCCTCTGGAACCTGCTGCGTCTTTCGGCGCCGAACGTCCGCATCGAGGTCATGCCGATCTCCGCCGACACACCGCGAGCGCTCGAGAGCGGCGAGGCCGATCTGGCACTCGGCTACATGCCCAAACTGGAAGCCGGATTCTTCCAGCAGCTCCTGTTCAACCAGACCTTCGTGTGTGTGGTGAGCGCGAAGCACCCGCGCATCGGCGACAGTCTCGACATCGCGCAGTACCAGTCCGAGAAACACCTCGTCGTCCGTTCGTCGGGTTCTGCGCCGGCATTGGTCGACCACGAAATCGTCCGTCAAGGAATTCGGCGGCAGATCGGTCTGCACATCCCCACCTTCGTCGGCGCGGTCTTCATCGCCGCCAACACCGACCTGATCCTCACCGTTCCCAAGCTGCTCGGTGACCTGCTCGCCACCCGCGGCGAGCTGAAGACCTTCCCCGTGCCGTTCCCGCTACCCCAATACTCGGTGAGGCAGCACTGGCACCAACGCTTCCATCACGACCAGGGCAATCGCTGGCTGCGACAGACCATCTTCGAAATGCTGTCGGGCTGAGCTGGCCGGAACCACGCGCGAGTGCGCCCTGCCGGGCGCACAAAAAAAACGGCCTGACAAGAGTCAGACCGTTTTTCTGGAACCGGCAGCGCGGAGGGAACCGCGTTCGCCGCTTCGCTCTTGCAAGCCGCCGATCAGGCAGCCTGGATGTTGCTGGCTTGCTTGCCCTTCGGGCCGGTGGTGACGTCGAACGTCACACGCTGGCCTTCGGCCAGGCTCTTGAAGCCGGTGCCCTGGATTGCGGAAAAGTGAGCGAAGAGGTCTTCGCCGCCTTGATCCGGGGTGATGAAACCGAAACCTTTAGCGTCGTTGAACCACTTGACGGTACCTGCTGCCATGTCTTGAATCTCCGAAAAAAAATGACAAGGGGATTATCCCCTGGGTGGGACGATTGTCAAGACGGCGAGGTAAATCTGGGGGAATTGAGCCGCGGAGCGGCAACGCAACCAACAAAAAACAGCAGTGCTTGAAAAACGCCTGAACGCACTATGCCCGTGATCGGCGCGAATAGCAAATTTATTTTTGCGTTGCCAAGCCCGGCGCGTGCAAGGCCGGGCTCGGGGAGAGAGGGACGAGCGTCGCAAAAAGGCGACGCCGCCTCAGTTGCGGCGCCAGCGCGTTCCCTGCGGACCGTCTTCGAGGACGATGCCGGCAGCGAGCAGGTCGGCACGGATGCGATCGGCTGCAGCAAAGTCGCGCTCGCGCTTGGCGGTGGCGCGCGCGACGATCATCGCCTCGATCGCCTCCGGCGTGAGGCCCGCCTCCGCTTCGTCGCCCCCCGCCGGTACCGCCTGCAGGAAGGCTTCGGCGTCGCGCGCGAGCAGGCCGAGCACGCCGCCGAGCGAGCGCAGTTGCCGGGCCGCAGCAGGCGACTTGCCGCGGTTCACCTCGGCGGCGAGTTCGAAGAGGACGGCGCAGGCGGCGGGGGTATTGAAGTCGTCATCCATCGCCTGCCGGAAACGCTGCGCGTGTGCCTCGTTCCAGTCGGGATCGGCGACCTCGCCCGGCGGCAAGCCGCGCAGGGCGGTGTACAGCCGCGAAAGACCCTGGCGCGCGTCGTCCAGCGTCGAATCGGCGTAGTTGAGCGGGCTGCGGTAGTGCGCGCGCAGGATGAAGAAGCGGATGACTTCGCCGTCGTACTTCTGCAGCAGGTCGCGGATGGTGAGGAAGTTGCCGAGCGACTTCGACATCTTTTCCTCGTCGATGCGCACGAAGCCGTTGTGCATCCAGTAATTGACGAACTGGCAGCCGTGCGCGCCTTCCGACTGGGCGATCTCGTTCTCATGGTGCGGGAACTGCAGGTCCTGGCCGCCGCCGTGGATGTCGAAGTGCTTGCCGAGCAGATCCGAACTCATCGCCGAGCATTCGATGTGCCAGCCGGGACGCCCCTCGCCCCAGGGCGAAGGCCATGCCGGCTCGCCCGGCTTGGCGCGCTTCCAGAGGACGAAGTCGAGCGGGTCACGCTTGGCGGTATCGACCTCGACGCGCTCGCCGGCGCGCAGGTCGTCGAGCGACTTGCCCGACAGCTTGCCGTAGCCCGGGAAATCGCGGACCGCGAAATTGACGTCGCCGTCGGCCGCCTGATAAGCGAGCCCACGCCGCTCGAGTTCGCCGATCATCGCGATCATCTTGTCCACATAGCCGGTGGCGCGCGGCTCGAAGTCGGGCGCTTCGACGCCGAGCGCCGCGGAGTCCTCGTGCATGAAGTCGATGAAGCGCTGCGTCAGCTCGCCGATCGACTCGCCGTTCTCGGCCGCTCGACGGATGATCTTGTCGTCGATGTCGGTGATGTTGCGCACGTAGCTGACGTCGAAGCCACTCGCCTTCAGCCAGCGCCGCACCGCGTCGAAGACGACGAGGACGCGCGCGTGTCCGAGGTGGCAGTAGTCATAGACGGTCATGCCGCAGACGTACATGCGCGCGACGCCGGGCTCGATCGGGACAAATTCCTGCTTCTCCCGGGTGAGGGAGTTGTAAATCTTCAGCATTTCGAAACACTCGAGAGAACTCCGGAACGCCGCCCGGAGCGTGGGAATACTTGGGATTGGACGCGCTTCTTGCTAGAATCATGCGCCTTGAGCGCGTCCTCCGGATGTCTTTCGACTGCTCATGCGTCGTTCGCCAGTGCCCGGAGAGACCCCGGAACGAGCTTGTGCAGCCGCTTCTTTACCGCCCGTGCCTGATTTTTGCGCGATTTTGCCGTAGCCCATCCGCTTACCGGCTTGTTTTCTAGGCAAAGTATACCATACCGATGCACCCCGCCTCCCCGAAGCCGCGCCCGGCGCGCCCACTGGCCCTGTCCTCCCTCCTCGTCTGTCTCTGCCTCGCCGTCGCTGCCCCGATCGCGCAGGCCGACGACCTGTCGGATGCGCAGAAGCTGGTCAGACAGAAGCAGTTGCCGCAGGCGCTGGCCAAGATCGACGCCTACCTGGCGGTGAAGCCCAAGGATGCGCAGGGACGCTTCACGCGCGGGGTGATCCTCACCGAAATGGGCCGCAGCGCCGATGCGATCACGGTCTTCCAGCGCCTGACCGAGGACTACCCGGAACTGCCCGAGCCGTACAACAACCTCGCCGTCCTCTACGCGCAGCAGAAGCAGTACGAGAAGGCACGCACCGCGCTCGAGATGGCGATCCGCACCAACCCCAGTTACTCGGTCGCGCACGAGAACCTCGCCGACGTCTACGCCAAGCTGGCCAGTCAGGCCTACGGCAAGGCGCTGCAACTCGAATCGTCGAACCCCGGCACGCCGTCGCAGCTGGCGATGCTGCGCGATCTGAACGGCGCCACGGCAAAGCCGGCGGCCGCTGCGCCGGCCCAGCCTGCCCAGCCAGCGCAGGCGCCGGCCGCCAGCTCGATCACGCAGCCGGTCGTTGCCGGTCGCAGCGCCAGCGGTCCGGTGCGCGTCGCGGCCGGCGAAGTCGCGAGCCCGCCGCCGGTCGCGGAAAAACCCGCGGCCAAGGCGCCGCTCGCCGAGCCGGCCAAGACCGAGTCGGTGAAGACCGAAGCGACCAGGACCGAGTCGGCGAAGGCCGGTGACAAGGCAGCAGAAAAGAAGGAAGACAAGGCAGCGGACAAGTCGGGCAAGGTCGAAGCCGACATCGAACGCGCGCTGCGCAACTGGGCTGCCGCCTGGTCGCGCAAGGACGTGCGCGCCTACCTCGCCAGCTACGCGCCCGACTTCCAGACGCCGCGCGGTGTCTCGCGCAAGGCCTGGGAGGCCGAGCGCACGCAGCGCATCGACAAACCGGGCAAGATCGAGGTCATGGTCGAAGACGTCAGGATTTCGCTCAATGGCGACAAAGCGACCGTGCGCTTCCGGCAGTCCTACAAGTCGGCCACGATGAAGTCCTCGACCGGCAAGACACTCGTCTTCGTCCGCTCCGGTGGCGCGTGGCTGATCCAGCAGGAACGCGTCGGCTGATGCAGCGCAGCGGGCGGCACCTGCCGCGGCTTCCCTTCCTCGCCTTGGCGTTGTCCGGCGCACTGGCCCTGTCCACGCTGACCGCGACTGCCTCCGCGCAGACGGCGGGCGATGCAGGCCCGGAGGCGCAACTGAAGCAGGTCTTCAGCGACATCGAAGCGAGCCGTCTCGACAGCGCCCTGCAGAAGACCGAGGCGCTACTGCGCCAGTATCCGAACTTCCGTCTGGCACACCTGATCAAGGGCGACCTGCTGCTCGCGCGCGGCAAACCGATCAGGACCTTCGGTGCCGCCGAGAACGCGCCTGAGGACAGGATCGCCGACCTGCGCGCGGAGGCGATCGCCCGGCTGCGCGCCTACGACGACAAACCGTCGCCGAATGCGGTGCCGCGCTACCTGCTGCAGATGCCGGCCGACCAGCGCCATGCGATCGTCGTCGACACGCAGAAGTCACGCCTGTACCTCTACCAGAACGACACCCGCGACGGGCGGCCGCGTTTCGTCGCCGACTACTACGTCACGCACGGCAAGCTCGGGGCGGAGAAACTGCGCGAAGGCGACAAGAAGACCCCGATCGGTGTCTATCGCATCACCGCGAGCCTGCCGGCCAAGAAGCTCGGCGACCTCTACGGAAACGGCGCCTATCCGCTCGACTACCCGAACGAATGGGACCGCCGCCAGGGCCGCGGCGGCCACGGCATCTGGCTGCACGGAACGCCGTCGAACACCTACTCGCGACCGCCGCGGGCTTCCGACGGCTGCGTCGTCCTCGCCAACGCCGACCTCAGCGAGCTGTCGAAGAACCTGCAGATCGGGGTGACGCCGGTAATCATCAGCAACTCGGTCGAATGGCTGTCGCTCGACGACTGGCAGGCTGAGCGCAGCGCGCTCAACCGCAAGATCGAGGAATGGCGCGCCGACTGGGAGAGCCGTGACCTGCAGCGCTTCCTGCGCCACTACTCGAAGCATTTCGAGGCCGGCGGCCAGAAGTTCGAGCAGTTCGCGCGGCAGAAGCGCCAGGTCATTGCCGACAAGGAATGGATCAAGGTCAAGCTGTCCAACCAGTCGGTGTTCCGCAATCCGGGCAAGGAAGAATTCGTCGTCGTCAGTTTCGACCAAGACTACCGCAGCAACACCACGAGCAACCAGATGCGCAAGCGCCAGTACTGGATCCGCGAGGACGGCACCTGGAAAATCATCTACGAAGGGAGCGCATGATGCTACGCAAACTCGGCACCCTCGCCGCCGGACTGCTGCTCGCCGGCGCCGTCTGGGCAGGCCCACAGGTCGAACTGCAGACCAGCGAAGGCCGCATCGTCGTCGAACTCGACGACAAGCGCGCGCCGGCGACCGTAGACAACTTCGTCGGCTACGCCCGCTCCGGCTTCTACGACGGAACGATCTTCCACCGCGTCATCGCGGGCTTCATGATCCAGGGCGGCGGCTTTGCGCCCGGCATGAAGGAGAAGGAAACGCGCGCGCCGATCAGGAACGAGGCCGACAACGGCCTGAAGAACGAGAAGTACACGATCGCCATGGCGCGCACCAGCGACCCGCATTCGGCGAGCGCGCAGTTCTTCATCAACGTCGCCGACAACGCTTTCCTCAACCACCGCGCGCCGACCTCCTCGGGCTGGGGCTACGCCGTCTTCGGCAAGGTCGTCGAAGGCCGCGAGGTGGTCGACCGCATCGCCAGGGTGGCCACCGGCCGCTCGGGCTTCCACCAGGACGTGCCGAAGGAAGATGTCGTGATCCGCTCGGCCAAGATCCTCCCTGAAAAAAAGTAAGGACACACTCATGATCAAGCTGCACACCAACTTCGGCGTCATCGCCCTCGAACTCGACGCCGCCAAGGCGCCGGAAACCGTCGCCAACTTCATCGCCTACGTCGAAGCCGGCCACTACGACGGCACCATCTTCCACCGCGTCATCGACGGCTTCATGATCCAGGGCGGCGGCTTCGAAGCCGGCATGAAGCAGAAGGCGACGCGCGCGCCGATCAAGAACGAAGCCGACAACGGCCTGAAGAACGACAAGTACACGATCGCCATGGCGCGCACCAACGACCCGCACTCGGCGAGCGCGCAGTTCTTCATCAACGTCGCCGACAACGGCTTCCTCAACTTCAAGTCGCCGACGCCGAACGGCTGGGGCTACGCCGTCTTCGGCAAGGTCGTCGAAGGCAGCGAAGTCGTCGACAAGATCGCCAAGGTGAAGACCGGCCGTGCGGGCTTCCACGACGACGTGCCGAAGGAAGACGTCGTCATCGAACGCGCCGAAGTCGTCTGAAGCCCCCCAGCGCCGGCAGTCGACAGGTGAACACGCGTTGAACAGCCCGCTCCTGTTCATCGCCGACCTGCACCTGTCGGCGCACAGCCCGGCGATCACGCGCCGCTTCCTCGACTTCCTCGAAGGCGAGGCGCGCGCTGCCGCCGGGCTCTACATCCTCGGCGACCTGTTCGAAGCGTGGCCCGGTGACGACACGATCGACGCCGACCCCTGTCACCACGAAGTCGTCAGCGCGCTGCGCGCCTTCAGCGAGCACGGCGGCCGCCTCGCCATCATGCCCGGCAACCGCGACTTCCTGCTCGGCCCCGAGTTTGCACGCCGCAGCGGCGCCACCCTGCTCGCCGACCCGAGCGTCCTCGTCACCGACGGCGGCACGCTGATCCTCTCCCACGGCGACGCGCTCTGCACCGCCGACGCCGACTACCAGGCCTTCCGCCGCCAGGTGCGCGACCCCGCCTGGCAGGCCGCCTTCCTCGCCCGTCCGCTCGCCGAGCGCCAGGCTATCGCCGAAGGACTGCGCCGGCAGAGCGAGAACGTCAAACGCGACAAGACGCTGCAACTGATGGACGTGACCGGCGACGCTGCCGACAGTCTGTTGCGCGAGCGCGGCGCCGCCGACCGCCACGGCGCGGTCACGCTGATCCACGGCCACACCCACCGACCAGCTCGCCACGAACACGTGATCGACGGCCAAAAGGCCGAACGCTGGGTTGCCGCCGACTGGAGCGACAGCACCGGCGAGTATCTTTCCTGGGACGGCAAGGCGCTGACGCGGCATCGGCTCGACTGAAGCGATTCCCGCCTGGATGAACCCATTTACGGAGTGGCACATGGCCTCCCTGCAGGAACAGTTTTTGAAAGCCGGCCTGGTCAACAAGAACAAGGTCAAACAGGTCCACCAGGAAAAGACCAAGCAGAAGAAGCTCGAGCGCCAGACGGGCACCCAGAGCGTCGATGAGGCACGCCTCGCAGCCCTCGAGACCCAGCGCAGAAACGCCGAACGCGCCCGCGAACTCAACGCCCAGCGCGACGCAGCCGCCAGGCAGAAAGCCATCATGGCGCAAGTCGTCCAGATGGTGCAGCAGAACCGCCAGAGCAAGGGCAACGGCGACATCGCCTACAACTTCACCCACGACAACAAGATCAAGCGGGTCCATGTTTCGGCGAAGGTGCACGAGCACCTCAGCACCGGGCAACTGGCGATCGTCTGCCTCGGCGAGAGCATCGAGCTGGTCCCCAAGGTGATCGCCGACAAGATCGCCGAGCGCGAACCCACGCTCGTCGTGCAGATCAGGAAAACCGGCACCGAGGCCGACGCGGACGACCCTTATGCCGCGTTTCAGGTGCCGGATGACCTGATGTGGTGAGCGGCCACGGCAGCTAGATCAGGGTGTGGCGCCCGAGCGCTGCCGGGAATGATGGCGGCGCTCGTTCGAAGAGCGCCAATGCGGCACACAGGCAGGAAGTGGCCGCTGGACCGATGCCACGCTCCATCTGGTCCAAAATGAGCCTCAGGCAGAAGCTGGGACCATGGAGAGCGGGACGATCACCCAGCGGCGTCAAGGGGCCGGCGCGTCATGCAGGCCCCGCAAGTCATACAGCGAGCGCTTCCAGTACTCGGACTTCAACGCCTCACTGGCGCCATTACGCCGATCCGAATGTGGCTCCAATATGCCGATCACAGATCCTCTATGCCGCTCGCCGAAAGTCCCCGCTGGCGCGGGGAAACCCGGCCGTGGTATGCGCGAGTGACCGAAGAGCAGGGCCTATCCCCGCTGGCGCGGGGAAACCACCCCGGCCAGTCTCGGTACCGAGATGCTGCAGGGCCTATCCCCGCTGGCGCGGGGAAACCCAGCACTGCACCGAGCCGTCCGGGAGCTGGTAGGGCCTATCCCCGCTGACGCGGGGAAACCGGCTTTACCGGAACCAAGCCGGGCGCCCGCCCGGGCCTATCCCCGCTGGCGCGGGGAAACCATTTCGGACGAGGATTTGGCCGAAATGGCCGACGGCCTATCCCCGCTGGCGCGGGGAAACCCTATCCGTGGCACTGCGCCTGTTTCCGGCGCCGGGCCTATCCCCGCTGGCGCGGGGAAACCATGCGGCGGCGGCTGGTGAGCTTGAGCCGCAGGGGCCTATCCCCGCTGGCGCGGGGAAACCTGATGACGGCGTTCGACGGCTCGCCATTCACCGGGCCTATCCCCGCTGGCGCGGGGAAACCCGCCGGAAGCAATTCGTACCACCCCGTTCTTGGGGCCTATCCCCGCTGGCGCGGGGAAACCGCAGCGACAGAGGCGACATAGGCGGCGGTGTTGGGCCTATCCCCGCTGGCGCGGGGAAACCTTCTACCGTAACGCTGCTCGTGCGCCGACCTGGGGCCTATCCCCGCTGGCGCGGGGAAACCGTTCACGAACGCGCCGAACTCGCGCCCCTTGCGGGCCTATCCCCGCTGGCGCGGGGAAACCGCCGCGAAGCGCCGCCGGGGCGCATTCGGGCAAGGCCTATCCCCGCTGGCGCGGGGAAACCTGAGAGACTCCAAAAAGGATTGATCGGGCAGCGGGCCTATCCCCGCTGGCGCGGGGAAACCGCATCGGCGCCGATCGGGATCACCTGGCCCGAGGGCCTATCCCCGCTGGCGCGGGGAAACCGGGCGCAGATAGGCGGCGGTTCGCTGTCGTCGGGGCCTATCCCCGCTGGCGCGGGGAAACCGGATAGCCGAGCTTCCGAAGCTCGGCCCAATCGGGCCTATCCCCGCTGGCGCGGGGAAACCTTCGACAGCCGGCCCGCCCTTTGCACCCATTGCGGCCTATCCCCGCTGGCGCGGGGAAACCGCGCGGAACGGCCCCTCGGGGGCGCCCTGGCGGGGCCTATCCCCGCTGGCGCGGGGAAACCACCATAAAAAGGCCGGCGTCAAACGCCGGCCCGGGCCTATCCCCGCTGGCGCGGGGAAACCCTCGGCGGCGGCGGCCGGCAACTCGTCGCACAGGGCCTATCCCCGCTGGCGCGGGGAAACCAAAGGATGGTGCCGGAGGGGAGGGTTGCCATGGGGCCTATCCCCGCTGGCGCGGGGAAACCGGCGAGGAGTCGATGACGATGGACGCGGTAACGGGCCTATCCCCGCTGGCGCGGGGAAACCGCACGTTCGGTGCTTTCGGCGCCAGTCTCGGCGGGCCTATCCCCGCTGGCGCGGGGAAACCTCTTGAACGGCATTTGCTTCGAGGTCTTTGCGGGGCCTATCCCCGCTGGCGCGGGGAAACCCAGTAACCCACAGCGCGGGGAGCGAATCCGAGGGGCCTATCCCCGCTGGCGCGGGGAAACCAGGACCGCGTCGTCGCAGTACGCGCCCCATAAGGGCCTATCCCCGCTGGCGCGGGGAAACCGCCTCGTCGAATCCGAGCGCGTCGCCCCAGCTGGGCCTATCCCCGCTGGCGCGGGGAAACCGGGTTCCTGCTCTGCCTGCGCGACGCGCACCAGGGCCTATCCCCGCTGGCGCGGGGAAACCTCGCCGAAGCCGGCGAAGAAGCTGAGGATCTGGGGCCTATCCCCGCTGGCGCGGGGAAACCCGCAAGGAAGAAGACCCGGCGGAGCGCGCCAAGGGCCTATCCCCGCTGGCGCGGGGAAACCACCGACGAGGACAGGGTCGACAGGCGGTCGAGGGGCCTATCCCCGCTGGCGCGGGGAAACCCTTACTCCGTTGTTTGTGCAGACGTGTGCACGGGGCCTATCCCCGCTGGCGCGGGGAAACCGGAGCTTCATGGATCAGACTCCTAGCAGGTTGGGGCCTATCCCCGCTGGCGCGGGGAAACCCTTGCCGAGCTGCTCAAGCTGTGCGGTGGCACGGGCCTATCCCCGCTGGCGCGGGGAAACCTGGGCATTGCCCTCTGGGTCGGCAGTGAGTCGGGGCCTATCCCCGCTGGCGCGGGGAAACCACGCCGTTCGGGCTGGCGGAGGTCACGAACGCGGGCCTATCCCCGCTGGCGCGGGGAAACCCAATCGCAGCCTGACCGATGCGCTGCTGCGCGGGGCCTATCCCCGCTGGCGCGGGGAAACCAGGCCGTCTTGCTTGACCGTCGCGGCGGTCATGGGCCTATCCCCGCTGGCGCGGGGAAACCTCATGGAAGTCGAGATCGACCGACGCAGGTACTGGCCTATCCCCGCTGGCGCGGGGAAACCGCCGTGCTGCCGCGCGTGCCGACGACCAAGAAGGGCCTATCCCCGCTGGCGCGGGGAAACCTTTTTTCCGCAGCGATCCTCACGCCGCGGTCGGGGCCTATCCCCGCTGGCGCGGGGAAACCACGATGAACATCGAACTGCCCGAGAAGCTGCTGGGCCTATCCCCGCTGGCGCGGGGAAACCGTCGATCATGCTGCCTCCTGAAGCGCGGCGAAGGGCCTATCCCCGCTGGCGCGGGGAAACCGAGAATGCGACCGCTGAGACGGTAGATTCCGAGGGCCTATCCCCGCTGGCGCGGGGAAACCTCCTCGCTTCGACCTGGGACGAGACGAGGCAAGGGCCTATCCCCGCTGGCGCGGGGAAACCTAGCTTCGTCTGCTCAGGGGGTTGGCGGTGACGGGCCTATCCCCGCTGGCGCGGGGAAACCACCGATCATTTCCCGGACGTTTCGTAACGTCGGGGCCTATCCCCGCTGGCGCGGGGAAACCCACACGGCGCCGACGCGCTACGCTATCTGGCGGGGCCTATCCCCGCTGGCGCGGGGAAACCTTGGCGTCGTGCGGCAGCCAGTCCTTGCCCCAGGGCCTATCCCCGCTGGCGCGGGGAAACCAACAGGCGGTCATGGACGGGCGTATCGGCATGGGG
Source organism: Rhodocyclus purpureus (assembly GCF_016653115.1). GTDB lineage: Bacteria > Pseudomonadota > Gammaproteobacteria > Burkholderiales > Rhodocyclaceae > Rhodocyclus > Rhodocyclus purpureus. The sequence goes on along the minus strand of NZ_NHRX01000018.1, from coordinate 29,084 downwards.
CCTATCCCCGCTGGCGCGGGGAAACCGTGGCGGTGAAGGTGTCGCCTTCCTTGATGTAGGGCCTATCCCCGCTGGCGCGGGGAAACCGGAGCGGGCGCTGCTGCAAGCGCGCGGCAGGGGGGCCTATCCCCGCTGGCGCGGGGAAACCTGCGCTCGGGCTCACGCTCGTAACATGGCAGCGGGCCTATCCCCGCTGGCGCGGGGAAACCTTCGGCGCCGTCGACGCGGAGATTGGTGGCGAGGGCCTATCCCCGCTGGCGCGGGGAAACCCGACGCCGGCGACCTTGACGCGCGCCGGCAGCGGGCCTATCCCCGCTGGCGCGGGGAAACCGGTCTCTGGCCTCGCCGAGTGCAGTCAGGTCGGGGCCTATCCCCGCTGGCGCGGGGAAACCACCCGCTGGAGTCCGGAGATTTCCCGTACCACGGGCCTATCCCCGCTGGCGCGGGGAAACCCCGGTGCTGGACTCGGACGAGGTCTGGAAGCGGGGCCTATCCCCGCTGGCGCGGGGAAACCTCATTGCAGGCGTCGAAAATGCCTTTGATGACGGGCCTATCCCCGCTGGCGCGGGGAAACCTTCAGCGCGTAGCCCATCAACGGCCACAGCTCGGGCCTATCCCCGCTGGCGCGGGGAAACCATGCGCGGGGTCATCGCGTCACTGTGCGGGCCGGGCCTATCCCCGCTGGCGCGGGGAAACCAGTATGGCTGACGCGCAGGCCGTGCTTGATTGGGGCCTATCCCCGCTGGCGCGGGGAAACCGCGAGCACGTCGCGGCTTGCGGCCTGGGTCACGGGCCTATCCCCGCTGGCGCGGGGAAACCTCGTTGAGGCGGGTGAAGAAATCCCCGGCGTCGGGCCTATCCCCGCTGGCGCGGGGAAACCCGCTACCTGACCGCGACGGCTATGCCCGCATGGGGCCTATCCCCGCTGGCGCGGGGAAACCCCGCCCATGGCCTTGACGCGCTCGACAAGATAGGGCCTATCCCCGCTGGCGCGGGGAAACCTCTTGTAGATAGCCATATGATCTACAAAGGAAAAACGTTAAAGTCATACGAATTTTTAAAGAGCATTTTATAACATCCGTTTAACGAGCCAAAGGCCATCGACCTCGACGAGTTCTCGGGGAGGCTCCCCGAGCGTCTCGATACCGACCCCGCCAGTCTGGTTCAAATCTCGCCAGACCATCACCAAACTGCCCTTCGGCTCGGCAGAATACCAATCGGAAACGGTTTCCCAGACCCGTGCTCTGACACCTGGATTCATTCGCGGCGAGATGTAGACGGTCGGCGTAACCTCAAGCATTACCGAAGCGAGGAAGCCCCGGTATCTGTAGGTCACGTCACGCGTCACTATCACTACTAGCGCCATCGCTCTCCTCTGTCCTCAGCACCAGTTTGATCTTGTCGATCATCGTGGCGATCACATCCTGCTTCCGAAACACGGTGGATGCTTCACGCCTGACCAGCCGATCAATGCTGGTTTCGTCGCCATTGATGGATTTCTTTGCTGCCGCGAAGGCAATTTGGAGAGTGATGGTGTCGCGAAAGAGGTCGGCAATGTCGAGCACAAACGCCTGACCAGAATCCTCGTGGATGAACCCAAGCTGTGGGATCGCTGCCAACGACTGTACGGCAATCGCCGCCGCACCCTGCACTGCCGTTGCCGCGTGGTTGATCGCTTGATTTGGGACATCCGACGACTCTGGCTTGTCCCGGTCGTAGTGTCTGCCTTCCCACGGAATGTCGTACTTGTCTGCCATCAACCGGTACATCGCCTTGACACGTGAGCCCTCAATGCCTCGCAGCGTGTCAAGGTCGCGGTGGGGAAGGATTTCTCCCAGACGGAGTGCGTACATGTGTCGTGCAACACTGATCCGTCGGCGTGGACTTCCCCACAACTCGGCCTGACGCCGAGCAACGTCGGAACGATCCGGCAACAATGGCGGCGCGGTGTAGGTTCGAACGCCATCCTGCCCCACCGCTGCCATCAGGGTTCCATGCCGCGCAAGAAGGCGTAAGGCATCATGGGTCACGCTGCTGCCGGGTCCCAGCAGGATCATGGAAACAGCCTGATGCGGCACTTGCAGGACGTGCGGCGTCAACGAACCCTTGCCCGCCATGAAATGCAGGCACCCGTCGATTACACAAAGCTCGCCGCGTTCCAGCCAGATCAAGCCATGCCGGTCAGCATGAGGAACACGGGCTGTCTCCAGTCCGAGCCGCCCTTTCAGCATGCTCCGGCCGGCCGCAGTAGCAACATGCCAAAACCAAAGGCGCGGTGCCGCCCTACCCCGCGCGCAAGCAAGCGCTGGAACGCATCCGGGTCGCCGACCTCCAATTGCCCCTTGAAAACGACATCCGGCCCCGCTGTATTGCTGGTCTTTCGCCTGCCGTTTTCGCGCATACCGCCTTTGCGCAAGACACGGGTGAGACTGAAGGAATCCATGCGCGCTTCGATCAGTGAAGCTGCCCCATCAACGGCGAATTGCTTCGTCAGCCATTCCGAGTAGACAGCATGTCGCCGTGAAATGGTGCCGTGTTCGGAGGCTTTTTCAGGACAGCCTGCTTCACCCACCGCATGCAAGAAGGCATCCTGCTCTCTGCCATCTTTACAGCGCACTATCGGCCGAATTCGCACCTCGAACCCAAGGCATTGGCCCGTTTTCCAGACCGTAGGAAAGGCTCTGGCATCCAGCGTGTCCAATCCCAAGGCTCGCGCAACATCGGGGGGAGCCAGACTGGCGCTCAACCGCAGTTCGTCCAACTCCACGGAACTGTAGGCCAGGAGGCCTTGACGCCCACCGAAGTAGCGAAAAGGCTTGGGGGCCAGATTGCCAAAGGCGATGCAGAACAGGGCGTGCAGCGCATAGCCGTGATCGCCGTCCCGCGACAGCCCTCCGTTGCGGCTAGCCCAGTAGGCAAGGGCTTTGCTGTCGGGCTCCAGGCGCAAGAGTTGAAAATTCATGCGCTTGCTCCTGCAGGATAGAAACTACCTTCGCGAACCGGGCGCCAACCTCCGTGGACGCCGCTGCTCCAATTTCGCTCATCGCACAAGTCCAGAAGCCTGTCTCCCGCCAGAACGCCTTCGCCCTCCGGCCATTGCATGCGCAAGCGACCTGCCCCCTCAGGCAACTGCGCCGTCCGCAGGGCGTCAAGAACGTTCTCCGCATGCTGCCAGCCAGCGATTAGCCGTCGACTGGGGAGGCAGTTCTTGCGGCCGATGAACAGCGGGCGGGCAGGATGATCAATGGCTTGGGCCAGATCATCAAGGGAAGGCGACTCGTCTGCAGGTTCAAGGCGCAAGGCAACCAGCACATTCAGGCTGGCGTGATAGTCGCGGTAGCGCTGCCAAGTCAGCGACCGTCTACCGTCGGGCTGCGTCGTGTAACTTGGACTTTTTGCCCGCCCTTCAGGTTCTCCCGACGTAGTCCAGCCTTGATCGCTTTCAAAGAGCTGGGCCGTCTGATAGTCCCGCATGCGTTGCACCTCGCTATCCAACCTCGCACCCGCCACCAATCGTGCCTGCAAGCGATCATGCAATTCGCTATCTTCCCGCCGATAACCCAAGGCGTTGGCAAACATGCCGGTGAGCATGGACAGGGCGGGAAAGTCGCGGATTACGCCATAGTTGTCGATGGTCTCGCCGCCGAAAGCAATCAGGGGCGCTTCCAGTCGCAGCAATAGATGACGAGGCATGTCAGCAAGCCCCTTGCTCAATGATTTCTTTGGCCCAATCTGCCAGTTGGCCAAGATTCAAGCGCTCGGCTCCGGGAACAGTGACCGGATCGAGCGCAAGAAACCGACGGGACAAGGGGGCGCCATAGGCAGCGTCCATGGCAGCGATTTCCTGGCTCAGCCGTTCCACAGTCCGCAAACGGATACTGTTGCCGCTCTTGTCATCGAGAGGCAAGGCATTGTGGAACGCTCCGGCCAAGCTGCGCGGCTGCCAGTCACCGGCTTCCACCAATACGAACTTCGCCCAATCGAAGGGCGCAGTGGAACCACGCTTGGCACCGGGGCTGACGGTGGCAATCAGATGCAGCAGGTGCTGGACAACGCGGCCGGCGAGAGCGCGACGTTCGGCAGGGGTGTCGGGAGCAAAGCAATCCTTGAAATCGATACCTTCAAGGTTCTGGATCAGTTGCGGAACGTCGATCACCACGTAGCCATAGTACAGACCAGAGGCGAGTTCAGTGTCGAAGATGCCGGCGGAACCAAGCTCTCCTGCATCCTGCAAGAGATCGTCGACAACCGTGAAATAGTCGTTTTCTACCTGGGCTTGGTGCACCGTGAAAGCGTGGGCGACGTAAACGGCAGCCTCGCGGCTGGCCAACACGTCAGAAGTCACCATGCGCCCAAACAGGGCGGATTCCAATCCACTGCCGTGTTTCAAGGCTTCGATGTTCTTCTTTTCGTCCTTCAGTGCTTGGGCTATCGCAGTCTTGAGAGTCTTAACGTCTGTTTCAGCGGATGCCAGGTCGACACAGCGCTTGACCAGGTAATCGATTTCAGGCTTGCCCAGCAAAACAGCCTGCCCGGTCTTCAGTGCGTCCTCGCCTTTCTTGTCCTTCCCGCCCTTGTCGAGCAAGCCGGCATCCCGAAGAGCTTCGGCTGCTGCCTGCGCCAACGATTCCGAAATGCCCTCATCCTGAATCCGCTTGCTGATCAGTTCCAGGGTGCCACGAGACCGGATGGCCATCGGAACATCGAGCTTGGACAACGAAAACTGATCTTCAGTAACGCGCCAATGTCGCTTCAGGCATTGGGAAGAAATGCGGGTGCGAACGGCGTTGCCCAAAGGCAGGCGCTTGGCGAGGCCTGCGTCATCGCGATTCAACAAGGCGGCCGGATACGTGTGCAGGGTGTGAATCTGGATAAAGCGCGGGATAGGCATGATCAAGCTCCGGTCATTGGATTAGTGTTTGGGTTTCTTTGCTTCGGCTGAGAAAAAGCTGCTTGCGATTTTCAGGCGTGCGGCTTCCGCAGCCTCTTCGTTACGTTCCTGGTGGATGATCAAGTCGCCCATTTCGTACCAGTTGGGGGCTTGCGCCTTGCTGGCCAACAGTCGTAGAACACGGGGAACCAGTTGGCGGAAGGCATCGCCGCGGGATGTCAGCAATTTCGTCACCCGCGACTCGGAAACTCCGGCATCGCTCAGTTGCTGCCCCAGTCGCCGGCTGGAGTCATGCCCGGCCAGGGCCATGCCGTGGGCGATCAGCGCCCAACGCTGCCAAGTCTCCGGCAGCCAGTTCTCGGGCGAAAGATCGGCGTAAACCAATGCACGGGACAAGGCGGCAATTTGATGAGGGCGCAATTCGGCATCTGGATCAAGCCGGGCCAAGGCTGCCCGCTCACCGTTGTCCAAGCCATGGGCATCTCCTTCGAACCGCGAGGCCTGAGTAATGATGCGTGCCAATCGGGAAATCGGGCTTTCCTGCCTGGACGCAATTCGTTCGTCCGCTTGGCCCTCGGTGTCGGCATCATTGCTGATCATGCGAAAGTTCCTTGTTGATGGATTGTTGGCGAAGATGGTCGGCCAGGTCTGGAAGCGTCTTGGGGCTTCGCAAACCGCCGTGGAATCGAGACAGTGCAGCAGCCTGAGCTCGGTAACGCTGCTCGCCGCATTGCGGCCCGGCGGTAAACGCCTTCTTCAAAATGGCTTCGGCGCTGTCAGCCATCGACAGCAGCCACTGCATCCGTACTTCTTCTGGCTTATCGGATTCTATTTCATCGTTGAGTGCGTCGAAGAACCTCGCGTCTTCTCGCTGTTCAAAGGCAGTAGCCAACTTCACTGCCTTCTTGCTTAGGCTATCCGGAATATCCCTTGGGTTGTCTCTTCTCTTCCCACCATCCAGTAGTGTAAGAATTGAGTTCTTGAGTAGGTACGCAATCTGCGCTACCGCGTACACACGCTCTTCGGACAATTTCGCTAGACGATTCGTCTGCTTACCAAGAATTAGTTTGCGAGCACTTGGCGATATAACTATTCGTCGTTCATGATAACCATCGGTTGTACTTTGTCCTCCCGCAATGGCTTGGGCAACAAGCTCCAATCGTTCACCGTCATCTGTGCGATTAACGATTTGTGCAGGAGACTTCCTGTACTCGGAACCAAACGCGAGCATCGCCATGCGTTCGTAGTCGAAGCCACGGCTCGAAACCCCTAGGGACTTACCTTCCACAGCATGAACTGGCGTCCAAATATCCCCTGTATTTCCCTTGCGACTTTTTGCTTCATCCTTCGCCACACGAGGCCCTTTAGTTGTAGTTCGCAAGGCGAAAATTCTACTGCTCTTCTCTACTAGCCGCACCCTTCGACAAATCTCGACATAGTACGGTTCAAGCTGAGAAAATGACAAACCGTTTTCTCCATCCCAAGGCAAAACCCAGAGTAGCGCCACCCCAAATTTATCCTTGAAATCAATTTCCGCCAGGATATTCGCACGACAATCCAGGGAAACGCCAACATCTCTCCGCCACCTTTTACCAATATCTCCGCCTGGATCAATACCTAATCCTGGGCGACTGGAAGAACCACCATTCATTCGGGAAACACCATAATTCCCAGAACCAGGGAAAGGGGCCTGGGTCTGAAGACTTACCAGACTGAATATCCAATCATCTTTACCCGCGCTTCTTATACGCCCTAACTTCAAATCGTGGTTCTTGGACGTTACTAAGATATCGAGGCTATCAGGTGTCGGGCGATCATCTGACCAGTCCTCAAGGCTTCCGCCAGGCACAGGGGCCTGCATGAAGGCCGGCCGGTCGTGCGGAGTAATCAGGCACCATGCCGCCCCGTCAGGATCCTCAGGGGTAAGGTCGAGCAGTGCGTTTTTCCACGCAGCTTCGTTGTCGAAGGGCTCGCTTCTTCCTGCACGGTGGAGGGCGATGGCAGCGAGCTGCACCAGGAAAGCGTGCCACGGGTGGCGCTGATGAGGGCGCAGCGCCGGAAAGTCGCGCACGGCGTCCTGTCCCAGAGCAACCAACAGACCGGGCAAGCTGAACGCCTGGGGCTGACCGCCAGCCACCAGGCGGGTTCGGATAAGTGATTCCTCAAGCAGGTTGTAGCGCAATGTCACGGCGAATCTCCGGGAACGAGCCTGGTAGCTTGCCAGGCGAGCCACTCAATAATGCTAATCAATTTGATTGGTAATACGTTCGAGGCCAAGGCGGCTGTAGCGAAACACGCCTTCACCGAGATGGAACGTGGTGCATCCGTCGTTTTGCGTGATGCAAAAAGGGCTAGCATCAAGGGGTAAGTCCTTCGGCAAGAGGTGATGGCGAATTGGCAATTCCTTGAGTGGAAGGCCGAAGGGACCGTATAGATCATCAGGAAACTTCACCAACCAGTCTTGTGCTCCCAGGCGGGTTGCCAGTTTCTCACCCTCGGGGAATCCCTCCTTGCCGAATACCTGCTCCACATCCAAGGCATGGAGACGCCCGAGCGTCTTTTCAGCTCCGATATCGCCTTCCAACTTCACAGCCAGTTCCTTCCACGCGTCCCCGAGTTCTTCCTGCAATGCGTCGAGCTTGCTTGGATGCATTGCTGCCTCCACCAGATAGCGGTTGTCTTCCGGGATGACGACTTCGGGTTTTTCGAGGAGCAATCTGCGCGTGGCTTCGACAATACACAGGTTGTCATAGACCCCGCCGCCGTTCCGAAAACGTCCCAAGCCGTTGCGTGGCTGCGCCAACAGAGGCGTCAGGTCATCTCCGCTCGGAGTCAGTACGATCGCTCTGGCATTGCCGTACGACTCCGGACGTTTGTTCGCATGGCGATGGAGGCGGCCGATGCGTTGTAGCAGCACGTCCATCGGGCACAGATCGGTGATTAGGAAATCGGCGTCGATGTCCAGACTTTGCTCCAATGTCTGAGTGCCGACGACAATCAAGGGCCCCCCTGCCCTGCCTTTGCCAAGTCGTTTTTCTATGGCAGCATCCAGTTCGGGACGATCCTGACGGCTGAAGCGACTGTGATGCAGGGTTGCGACGCCGTCGATGTTGAACAGCCATGAACAATCCGGCACCAGCGTTTCCAGGGCCGAAAGGGTGGCGACGGCCGCAGGTACCGTATTACGCACGATCAGCACCTTTGCGCCGTGCGCCGCCGCATCGATCGCAAGACGAGCGACGCTTTCGGGATCATCGATGATGTCTTCGGCGCTCCAACGTACAGACTTTGACAGGCCTGTCCTCTCCATCGCGCGAATGCCCCGGCTATCCGCAAGTGACGGATAGGGCACTTGGCAGGCAACGTGGAAAGGCATGGCCTCAGACAAAGATGAGCGACTTTTCGGTGTCAAGGACAGGTAACGATCGCGCGCGACCGACCCGAGAGTGGCCGATAGCAGTAAGGCATGGCCACCACAGTTGAGATGCGCTGTGAGTAAGCGTTCGAGCAAGACGGTCATGTAGGCGTCGGAAGCGTGCACCTCGTCCACCACCAACAGACTGCGGGCCAGCGTGGCATGACGCAGGTGTGCATGGCGAACCTGCAACGCGCCCAGCAGCGCTTGATCGACTGTGCCAACGGCTACGGGTGCTGCCAGGAAGCGTTTGGAGTTCTCGGCAGCCCAGCGTTGATGCGCCTTCTGCTCATCCGGGTTGTCGCTCCACTGCACCTTGAAATCGGGCAAGGCCTTGGCTTCTTCACCATCCGCAGCAGCATAGCCGGGTAGCGCACGCAGGGCGAGGGGCGGGTTGTCGGGCCACAACTGTTTCAAGGTGTCTTGCACCCGTCGATAGATCTGCGTGGCCGCTACCCGCGTCGGCAAGGCGAAGTAGAGGCTATCGACCAATCCTGCCCGGAACAGATGCAGGTAGCGCCAAAGCGCGGCCTCGGTTTTCCCGCTGCCGGTTTCCGACTCCAGAATGAGCAAAGGCCCCAAGTCATCATCGTCCATGGCAGCCTGGATCGGCCTCGGATCGTATCCACCGAACACATCGGCAAATGTGGGCGCCATGGCGATCAGCTTGTCTCGCCAATCTTCAGTATCCAGCCCAAGCGCGGTGATCGCCTTGGCAGCCAGCAGCGGCGCTGTTGCGGCTCTGTTCTCCCCCGGCTTCGAATATTCGAAAAATCGGTCATCCGAGCCCAACCAGTCGGCGAGTTGAACCAGTCCAGCGAAAAGATGACCGAAGGGCTGCGAACTTGGCAACTCACGACCACCCGACTCGAATGCCTTGGGATAGTTGGTGAGGGCAGACTCGGCAATCTCCTTCAATACGGCAGCCGGGTCGTACTTGCCAGTTCGAGACTGCCATATTGCCGAACTGCCCTGCGGAGAAGCCTTCAAGGGTCGTCCATGATGGCTGATGCTGGCGATCAACAATGAGTCGCAGGCGTCACCCCAAGAACAAATTTGCTCGACGAGCGGCTGAATGGCATCGGCGCTTGCCTGCACTTCAAACAGAGCGAACGCCTCGATTCCATGTCCTGCCTTGTTCACCGGCCAGTCGTCCGCTACTTTCCCTTGCCAGCGCTTGGCCTGGAAACCGCTGTTGGCTTTGCCGACATCATGCAGGAAGGCGAGAACGGACAAGCGCGCAATATCTTGCTTGTCGAGCTCCCGTCTCGCGCTTCTTTCCATCGCACGCCGAATGGCGCGACAGCCAGCCAAGCTGGCGAAGCACGCTGCTACATCGGTCATATGGTCGACCAGGGAATGCCACTCCGTGATCCTCCCCCGATCGTCAAACCTGAGCTTCCCAAAAGCCTGTGTCGCCTTAAGCATTCCCGAGCCCTTGCATGCGTAGCATGGAGATTACCACTTCGGGTATGTCATTAGTAAGAGAGGATTGCATATTCATATGCCGGCAAACAGCCGGACATCATGCATCCGCCATCCAGGCCGTTCCCACGGCTTTTCCGCGGTGATTTCCCGCAGTGATTGACCCGCGCCGCCGCTTCCGGTAGATTCGCGCAACGCGTCCCACAAAGGGGAGTAGCTGAATCGCAACATCGTCAATACGGGAAGCCTGCTTCCCCGGTGTTGCGGGCGAACGGCGCGGCAGCATGCCGGCGTTCGCAAGCGAGACCTTTGCCGCCCCGGCAAAGGTCTTTTTTCGTTGACGACCGGCGCCGGCGAAGGGCCGTACCGATTCACGACACTCACCAAGGAGTCGCAATGTCCTTCCTCACCCTCCGCCTGCGCCAGTTCCTGGTCTCGCAACTGCTGCGCCTGGGCATGAAGCTGCTGCCGCTGTTGCTGGCCGCACTGCGCCGCGCCTTCGAGCAGCGTGCCGCGGCGCGCGCGGCGAGCGGTCCGCTGCGCGGCGCAGCTGACAACGGCCCGGCGTCGGGGCGTATTTTCGACGGCGAGTTCCGTCGCGAGTCGGCGTCGTCCTCGCACTCCGCGCACTCGTCGCGCTCCTCGCTGCGCTGAGCGCAGCCGGCGTACAGGCCCAACCCATTCCGTATCGAGCATCCGCATGAGTCACCCGCCCACCGGCACCGGGCGCAGCCCGGCGCAGGAGATCCTGCAGCGCGTCTTCGGCTATCCGGCCTTCCGCGGTCGGCAGGCCGAGATCATCGACCACGTCGTCGGCGGCGGCGACGCGCTGGTGCTGATGCCGACCGGTGGCGGCAAGTCGCTGTGCTACCAGATTCCGGCCCTGCTGCGCCCGGGCGTCGGCGTCGTCGTCTCGCCGCTGATCGCGCTGATGCAGGACCAGGTCGAGGCCTTGTTGCAGGCCGGCGTGCGCGCCGCCTTCCTCAACTCGACGCTCGCCTTCGACGCAGTGCTCGACACCGAGCGCCGGCTGCTGCGCGGCGAGCTCGACATGATCTACGTCGCGCCCGAGCGCCTGCTCACCGAGCGCTTCATCGGCCTCCTCGACACGCTGGCCGAGCGCGGGCAACTCGCGCTGTTCGCGATCGACGAGGCGCACTGCGTCTCGCAGTGGGGACACGACTTCCGTCCCGAGTACATCCAGCTCTCGATGCTGCACGAGCGCTACCCGCAGACGCCGCGGATCGCGCTGACCGCGACCGCCGACGCGCTGACGCGCGAGGAGATCGTCCTGCGGCTCGGGCTCGACAGCGCGCGCATCTTCGTCTCCAGCTTCGACCGGCCGAACATCCGCTACACGGTGGTCGAGCGCGACAACCCACGCCGGCAGCTGCTCGACTTCCTCGCCAGCCGGCGCGGCGAGGCGGGCATCGTCTATTGCCTGTCGCGGAAGAAGGTCGACGAGACCGCCGAATGGCTGAACACGCAGGGAATCACCGCCCTGCCCTACCACGCCGGCCTCGACGCGGCGACGCGCGCGCAGCATCAGCAGCGCTTCCTGCGCGAGGACGGGATCGTGATGACGGCGACGATCGCCTTCGGCATGGGCATCGACAAGCCCGACGTGCGCTTCGTCGCGCACTTCGACCTGCCGAAGAGCCTCGAAGCCTACTACCAGGAAACCGGCCGCGCCGGCCGCGACGGCGAGGCGGCCGAGGCGTGGATGACCTACGGCCTCAACGACGTGGTCATCCACCGCCAGCGCATCGACGAGTCGCCTTCGGACGACGAGCAGAAGCGCGTCGAGCGGCAGAAGCTCGATGCCATGCTCGGCTTCTGCGAGACCGCGCAGTGCCGGCGCGTGACGCTGCTCAACTACTTTGGCGAGGCCTCCGAGCCCTGTGGCAACTGCGACGTCTGCCTCGACCCGCCCGAGCTGTGGGACGCGACCACTGCCGCGCGCAAGGCGATGTCGGCGGTGCTGCGTACCGGCCAGCGCTTCGGCGCCGGCCACCTGATCGACCTCCTGCGCGGCAAGCGCACCGAGAAGATGACGCAGTACGGGCACGACGCGCTGCCGACCTTCGGCGTCGGCGCCGACATCGACGAATCGGGCTGGCGCGCGATCTTCCGCCAGCTGCTCGCGTCCGGACTGCTCGAAGCCGACGCTGCCGCCTACGGCGCGCTGCTGCTGACCGAAGCGGCACGGCCGGTGCTGCGCGGCGAAGCCGAACTGCGCCTGCGCCGGCCGCGACCGAAGACCAAGGGACGCGGCGGCCAGACACGGCGCACGCGCGAACCGGGGCCGGGACTCGACAGCAGCGACCCGCTGGTCGCGGCGCTACGCGCGTGGCGCGCCGAGAAGTCGCGCGAACAGGGCGTTCCCGCCTACATCATCCTGCTCGACCGCACGCTCGCCGAACTCGCCCTGCTGCGCCCGACCGACGCGGAGGAACTGCTCGACGTCCCCGGCATCGGTGTCGCCAAGGCCGAGCGCTACGGCGCCGACCTGCTCACTCTCGTCGCGCGCCACGCCGGGGGGAATGCTTAACCCGCCCTGAGAACTGTCATGGCGAGTTGCGCCGCCCCGGAGCATGAAACGCGCCCATTCACTACCGTCATTGCGGGCTCACGATGACGCGTCGCCATCCCGTCATTGCGAGGCGCTCAGCGCCGTGGCAATCCAGTTCGTTCCTCCGTCCCCTCACCCTTGCCAGCCATCCACGGGCAACCCGATATAGGGCCTACGCACTGGATCGCCACGCCCTACGGGCTCGCGATGACGCGCTATCTGGATTGCCACGCGCTGCGGGCTCGGATGACGCGCCGCTATCCCGTCATTGCGAGGCGCGTAGCGCCGTGGCAATCCAGTTCGTTCCTCTGTCTCGTCGCCCTTGCCAGCCATCCACGGGCAACCCGATATAGGCCCTACGCACTGGATCGCCACGCCCTTCGGGCTCGCGATGACGCGCCGTCTGGATCGCCACGCTTTGCCGGCTCGGATGACTGGCCGCTATCCCGTCATTGCGAGGCGCGTAGCGCCGTGGCAATCCAGTTCGTTTTTCTGTCTCCTCGCCCTTGGCAGCTATCCACGGGCGACCCGATACCAGCCCTGGCACTGGATCGCCACGCCCTTCGGGCTCGCGATGACGCGCCGTCTGGATCGCCACGCTTTGCCGACTCGGATGACGCGCCGCTATCCCGTCATTGCGAGGCGCGTAGCGCCGTAGCAATCCAGTTCGTTCCACTGTCTCGTCGCCCTTGCCAGCCATCCACGGGCAACCCGATATAGGCCCTACGCACTGGATCGCCACGCCCTACGGGCTCGCGATGACGCGTCGTCTGGATTGCCACGCGCTGCGGGCTCGGATGACGCGCCGCTATCCCGTCATTGCGAGGCGCGTAGCGCCGTGGCAGTCCAGTTCGTTCTTCTGTCTCGTCGCCCTTGGCAGCCATCCACGGGCAACCCGATATAGGCCCTACGCACTGGATCGCCACGCCCTTCGGGCTCGCGATGACGCGTCGTCTGGATCGCCACGCTTTGCCGGCTCGGATGACGCGCCGCTATCCCGTCATTGCGAGGCGCGTAGCGCCGTGGCAATCCAGTTCGTTCTTCTGTCTCCTCGCCCTTGGCAGCTATCCACGGGCGACCCGATACCAGCCCTGGCACTGGATCGCCACGCCCTTCGGGCTCGCGATGACGCGCCGTCTGGATCGCCACGCTTTGCCGGCTTGGATGACGCGCCGCTATCACGTCATTGCGAGGCGCGTAGCGCCGTGGCAATCCAGTTCGTTTTTCTGTCTCCTCGTCCTTGGCAGTTATCCACGGGCGACGCGATACCAGCCCTGGCACTGGATCGCCACGCCCTTCGGGCTCGCGATGACGCGTTGTCTGGATCGCCACGCTTTGCCGGCTCGGATGACGCGCCGCTATCACGTCATTGCGAGGCGCGTAGCGCCGTGGCAATCCAGTTCGTTCCGCTGTCTCGTCGCCCTTGCCAGCCATCCACGGGCAACCCGATATAGGCCCTACGCACTGGATCGCCACGCCCTTCGGGCTCGCGATGACGCGCTATCTGGATTGCCACGCGCTGCGGGCTCGGATGACGCGCCGCTATCCCGTCATTGCGAGGCGCGTAGCGCCGTGGCAATCCAGTTCGTTCTTCTGTCTCCTCGCCCTTGGCAGCTATCCACGGGCGACGCGATACCAGCCCTGGCACTGGATCGCCACGCCCTTCGGGCTCGCGACGACGCGCCGTCTGGATCGCCACGCTTTACCGGCTCGGATGACGCGCCGCTATCCCGTCATTGCGAGGCGCGTAGCGCCGTGGCAATCCAGTTCGTTCTTCTGTCTCCTCGCCCTTGGCAGCTATCCACGGGCGACGCGATACCAGCCCTGGCACTGGATCGCCACGCCCTTCGGGCTCGCGACGACGCGCCGTCTGGATCGCCACGCTTTACCGGCTCGGATGACGCGCCGCTATCCCGTCATTGCGAGGCGCGTAGCGCCGTGGCAATCCAGTTCGTTCCGCTATCTCGTCGCCCTTGCCAGCCATCCACGGGCAACCCGATATAGGCCCTACGCACTGGATCGCCACGCCCTACGGGCTCGCGATGACGCGTTGTCTGAATCGCCACGCCCTTCGGGCTCGCGATGACGGGGCACTGATCACGACTGCTTCCTCAGATCAGGTCGGCCGATGTTTCACGAAATTGTTCCACGTTTCACGTTAATCCATCGGGTCGTTTCCACTCCGCGTCGAACTCCATGAACGATTTCGTGCATTTCGTGGCCAACTGCTTTTTTCAGGTTGATCGTCGCGGCGCGCGAACGTCTCAGGAACGGCGGCGGCCCAGTCCGGAAATGCCGACGGCGATGCTCAGCAGCGCATAGGCGGCGCGGCGCAGCCAGCGGCGCGGCCAGGACTGGCTTTGCCAGACTCCCGGTGGCAACTCGCGCGCGCCTTCGGCCATGGCCGCGCGCAGGCTCCGGCGCAGTTCGTCGGTGAAGTTCGCGTCGCGTACGACGAGGTTGGCTTCGCGCGCCGCCAGCAGGCTGTAGGGGTCGATGTTCGACGAGCCGACGGTCGCCCAGTCGGCATCGACGACGGCGACCTTGGCGTGCAGGAAGCTCTTCTCGTAGAGGAAGATGCGCACGCCGGCGGCGAGCAGGTCGTCGTAGAGCGCCTGCGTCGCGTAGTGCACGAGGCGGAACTCGACGCGCCCCTGCAGCAGCAGACTGACGCCGACGCCGCGCGCGGCCGCCTCGCGCAGCGCGCGCAGGAAGCGCGTGCTCGGCAGGAAGTAGGCGCTGGCGATGATGATGTCGGCACTGGCGCCGGCGATGGCGGCCAGATAGGCCTTCTCGATCGCCCGCCGGTGGCGGAGGTTGTCGCGCACCACCAGCGCTGCCGTCTGCGTGCCGCAGGCGGCAGGCGCTGCCATCGGTGTCCACGACCGGTAGCGCCGGCGCCAGCTCACCCAGGCGACGATCTCCCAGACGCGGCGCAGCGCGCGCTCGAAGGCGAGCAGCACCGGCCCTTCGACGCGAACCGCGTAGTCGAAGCGCGGTGGCGTCTGCTCGGGCGTGTTCAGGTCGTCGATGACGTTGATCCCGCCGACGAAGCCGACCCTGCCGTCGATCAGGGCCAACTTGCGATGCATGCGGCGCAGGCGGTGACGGCGTGGCGGGAAGAGGGCGATGTCCGGGCGGTAGACGAGGGCCTGGACGCCGGCGGCGAGCAGGTCGGGGGCGAAGCTCGCGGCAAAGTTGGCGGCGCCGAAACCATCGACCAGCACGCGGACGCGCACGCCGCGCCCGGCTGCGCGCGCCAGTGCTGCGGCCACCGCGCGTCCGGTCGTGTCCTCGGCGAAGAGGTAGGTTTCGAGATGCACCTCGTGCCTGGCCGCGTCGATCGCCGCGAGCAGGGCCGGGAAGTACTCGCCACCGCTCTGCAGCAGCGTCAGACGGTTGCCGGCGACGAATTCGGGCGCCATGGCCGTCAGTCGCGCCGCAGACGGGCGGCCAGGGCGGCGTGATCGGAAAGGTGACCGCCGGGTTCGGCGAACTGGACGTCGGCGACTTCGACGGCAAAACCGCGCACGTAGATGCGGTCGAGGCGGAAGATCGGCAGTCGCGCCGGGAAACTCCGCGCCGGCAGCCCGTCGTCGCGGCTGAACACTTCGGTCAGCCCCAGCCTCGGCGCGAGCAGCGAATGCGCGCGGTTGTTCCAGTCGTTGAAGTCGCCGGCGATGATCAGCGGTGCGTCGGCAGCGATCTCGCCTTCGAGGTACTCGACCAGCGCCGCCATCTGTCGCCGGCGCGAGCGCGCGAACAGCGACAGGTGCACGCAGACGCAGTGCAGCGTCTCGCCGTCCGGCAGGCGCAAGGTGCAGTGCAGGAGGCCGCGGCGCTCGAAGCGCAGGTGGGTCACATCCTGGTTGTGCGCGTGCTCGATCGGAAAACGCGACAGGATCGCGTTGCCGTGGTGGCCGCGCTGATGGACCACGTTGCGACCGTAGGCGGCGTCTGCCCACATGTCCGCGGCGATGAACTCGTGCTGCGCCACCGCCGGCCAGTGCGCATGGCGCTCGGCGTGCCCGGAATGCGCACCCTGGACTTCCTGCAGGAAGACGATGTCGGGAGCGAGCCGGCGCAGGCGCTCGCGCAGTTCATGGACGGTCAGGCGCGCATTGAACGGCGAGAAACCCTTGTGGATGTTGAAGGTGGCAACGGTGAGCGCGTACGCCATGGTCGGCCTTGCCGGGAGGGGTTGGCGAACTTCATGATATCCGCAAACCCCCGCTGCGTCACGAGACCGCGAGCATGCGGTCGAGCGCGAGGCGAGCGCCGGCACGGTCGCGTTCGGCGACGCGGATGTGGTTCACGACATGCCCGGCGGCGAGGTTCTCCAGCGTCCACGCCAGGTGCTGCGGGTCGATCCGCTGCATGGTCGAGCACATGCACACCAGCGGCGACATGAACTCGACGATCTTGCCCTCGGCCTTCACTTCCTCGGCGAGGCGGCTGACCAGGTTGAGTTCGGTGCCGACCAGCCAGCGCGTCCCCGCGGGTGCTTCCTTGATCGTCTTCACGATGTGTTCGGTCGAGCCGACGTGGTCGGCGCGCAGGCAGACCTCGAAGTTGCACTCCGGGTGCGCGATGACGATGCCGTCGGGGTGCTTCTCGCGCCAGCGGTCGATGTGCTGCGGCTGGAACATCTGGTGCACCGAGCAGTGCCCCTTCCACAGCAGCACCTTGGCGCGGCGGATCTGCTCGGGGGTGAGGCCGCCGAGTTCGAGGTCGGGGTCCCACACCGGCATTTCGTCGAGCGGAATTCCAAGCTGGTGCCCGGTCCAGCGACCGAGGTGCTGGTCGGGGAAGAACAGCACCTTCGGACGCTGCGCGAACGCCCACTTGGCGATCGTGCCGGCGTTCGACGAAGTGCACACGATGCCGCCGCGTTCGCCGCAGAAGGCCTTGAGGTCGGCGGCCGAGTTGATGTAGGTGACCGGCGTCACTTCGGACTCGACGTCGATCACGCTCGCCAGCTCGCGCCAGCAGCGCTCGACCTTGGCCAGGTTGGCCATGTCGGCCATCGAACAGCCGGCGGCGAGGTCGGGCAGGATCGCGATCTGCTCGGAGCGCGACATGATGTCGGCGACCTCGGCCATGAAATGCACGCCGCAGAAGACGATGTACTCGGCGTCGGTCTGTGCCGCCAGTCGCGACAGCTTCAGCGAATCACCGGTCAGGTCGGCGTACTGGTAGACGTCGGCACGCTGATAGTGGTGGCAGAGCAGCGCGGCACGCGAGCCCAGGCGCGCACGCGCGGCGCGGATGCGCGCGTGACACTCGGCGTCGCTGAGACGGTTGAACTCGTCGAAGTCGAGAGGGGCGGATTGAGCGGCCAGAGGGGTGGCGGAAGCAGTCGGCATGATCTTGAATTCGTTGGCCGCGGCGGCGAGCAATCACCGCGCGCGGAAAGGGGGAAGGACGGCGGAGGAAAGACGCAGTCAGGGCGCGTGCAGTTCAGGCGGAAGCGAACCGTGTTACTTGGGGACGGAAGCGGCGAATGCAAGTCCGTGGCAGCCGCCGCCGAGACTTCAGCTCAGCCAGGGCAGGCCGGCGACTCGCCAGCCGCTGACCTTGCCGCGCTGGCCACGGGCATCGACCTCGCCCTCGAAGCCTTCGAGCACGTTGTAACAGTTGCCGAACCCCGCCTCGGTGGCGAGCAGCGCCGCGCGGTTCGAGCGCACGCCGCTACGGCAGATGAAGAGGATCAGATCGCCGGCGTCGGCCTGGTGACGCAACTGCTGCAGGAAGTGCGGGTTGATCTCGCCGTCGGGGTAGCCTTGCCACTCGATCTCGATGGCGCCGGGGATGCGACCGACCCAGTCGCGCTCGGCGCGCGTGCGCACATCGACGAGGCGGGCGCCGGGCGCCTGCTGCCAGACGCTGAAGGCCTCGCGCGGCGTCAGCGCTCCGGCGTAGGGGAGGCCGAGATCCCGGCCGCGGGTTTCGGCCAGTCTCAGGATGTCGTTGAGGGTGCCCATGTGCACGAGTCTCTTGTTGCGAAACAGGAAAGTATAAACTAGCTTGCACCTTACGGCGGTCGCATCGCCGCCCGCTTGTCGCGCTGCTGTGGGGCGCGCGAGCACCGCGATGGTGCGGTATGTGCGCCTTCGCACCAAGGCGGTGCGTCCGCTCGCCGTCGCCGTCGCCCGGACGCTTTGTGGCACAATGAACAGCTGACTGAAAGTAGGTTGGCACGCTTTCTGCTGACGACTCCAGCGTTGCGCTTTTGAATTTCGCCTCTGTCCATTCGCCGGGTCGTCCGGCACCTGCTCAGGAGACTTTGTACATGGCAAGCCCCCAAGACGTTCTGAAGATGATGCAGGAAAACGACGTCAAGTTCGTCGATTTCCGTTTTACCGATACCCGCGGCAAGGAACAGCACGTCAGCGTCCCTGCGCACACCGTCGATGAAGACAAGTTCGAAGAAGGCCACGCCTTCGACGGCTCGTCGATCGCCGGCTGGAAGGGTATCCAGGCGTCCGACATGCTCCTGATGCCGGACCCCAACACCGCCTACATCGACCCGTTCTTCGACGAGACGACCCTGGTCCTTTCCTGCGATGTCGTCGACCCGGCCGACGGCCGCGGCTACGACCGCGACCCGCGCTCGATCGCCAAGCGCGCCGAAGCCTACCTGAAGTCTTCCGGAATCGGCGACACCGCCTTCTTCGGTCCCGAACCCGAGTTCTTCATCTTCGACTCGGTCGAATGGAAGACCGACATGTCGGGCACCTTCGTCAAGATATTCTCCGAAGAAGCGGCATGGACCTCCGGCGAGAAGGTCGAAGGCGGCAACATCGGCCACCGTCCGCCGGTCAAGGGCGGCTACTTCCCGGTGCCGCCGGTCGACTCGTTCAACGACATCCGCGCCGCGATGTGTCTGGCGATGGAGCAGTGCGGCGTCGAAGTCGAAGTGCACCACCACGAAGTCGCGACCGCCGGCCAGAACGAAATCGGCACCAAGTTCGACACGCTGGTCCGCCGCGCCGACAAGACGCAGGTCCTGAAGTACATCGTGCACAACGTCGCGCACCAGTACGGCAAGACCGCGACCTTCATGCCGAAGCCGATCGTCGGCGACAACGGCTCGGGCATGCACGTGCACCAGTCGATCTGGAAGGACGGCAAGAACCTGTTCGCGGGCAACGGCTACGCCGGCCTGTCCGAGACCGCGCTCTACTACATCGGCGGCATCATCAAGCACGCCAAGGCGCTGAACGCGATCACCAACCCGGGCACCAACTCGTACAAGCGTCTCGTCCCGCACTACGAAGCGCCGGTCAAGCTGGCCTACTCGGCGAAGAACCGCTCGGCCTCGATCCGCATTCCCTTCGTCGCTTCCGACAAGGCGCGCCGCATCGAAGCCCGTTTCCCGGACCCGATCGCCAACCCCTACCTGTGCTTCGCCGCGCTCATGATGGCCGGTCTCGACGGTATCCAGAACAAGATTCATCCTGGTGACCCGGCCGACAAGAACCTCTACGACCTGCCGCCGGAAGAGGATGCAAAGATCCCGACCGTCTGCGCCAGCCTCGAAGAAGCTCTTGACGCACTCGACAAGGATCGCGAGTTCCTGACCCGCGGCGGCGTCTTCTCCAACGACTGGATCGATGCCTTCATCGACCTGAAGATGGAAGAAGTCACGCGCATCCGGATGACCACCCATCCGGTCGAGTTCGACATGTACTACAGCTGCTGATCCGGCGGCGAAGCAAAAAAGACGGGCGCAAGCCCGTCTTTTTTGTCCACCGTCCGCGGTCGCCGTCCTGCACGGGTTGCCAGGCGCGAGTTCACGGTGGTCCAATAGGCGCATGCCATCATTCGCCGACGGAGTGACGATGAGAATGACGCGGCTGCTTCACCTCCTGCCGCTCGGTTGTGCGCTGGTAGCAGCGCCGGTGCAGGCCGAACTCTACAAGTGCGTCGGCCGCGACGGTCACCTCACCTACACCAGCATCGCCGCGCGCGGCTGCAAGGTGCTCAAGCTCGAATCCAGCCGCCCGGCGGCCGGGGCGCCCTCGCGTCCGGCAGCGCAGTCGTCGGCAGGCACGACGCCGGCCGACTTTCCGCGCGTCGACCCCGCCACCCAGCGCGCGCGCGACAGCGACCGGCGGCGCATCCTGGAAAGCGAACTCGCCGCCGAACTGAAGCAGCTGGAGCAGGCGCAAGCGGCCGAACAGGCGGCCTTGCGCGCTCCCCAGGGGCAAGCGGGCCAGTCGCTCGCCGAGCGGCGCGCGTTGCACGAGCGCAACGTCGCGGCGATCCGCAGGGAAATCGCCAACCTGCGCTGAACGCCGGCGCAGTCGTCCCTCCAATCCCTGCCCAGCGAGCCAAGCATGCCGGAATCCTCGTTCAATCCATTCGCCGGTCTCGACCTGCTCTCGGTGTCGGTGATCATGCTCGACGCGGAGTTGAGGCTCGTGCACCTCAATCCGGCGGCCGAGAACCTGCTCGCCGGCAGTAGCAAGTCGCTGCTCGGCCGCTCGATCGGCGGCTTCATCGCCGCCTCGCCGACCCTGCGGCAGGCGCTCGCCAGTGTGCTGCGCCTGGGCTGGAGCCACAACGTCCAGAACATCGAACTGCGCCGCGGCGACGGTGAAGTCCTGCAACTCAACTGCACCGTCAGCCCGACTTCGGTCGCCGGCGCGAGCCTGCTGCTCGAACTCTGGCCGATCGAGCAGCAGCTGAAGGCGAGCCGCGAGGAGCAGATCGCCGCGCAGCAGCAGGCCAGCCGCGAGCTGATCCGCAACCTCGCGCACGAGATCAAGAACCCGCTCGGTGGCATCCGCGGCGCCGCGCAGCTGCTCGAACGCGAGCTCGACAAGCCCGAACTGCGCGAATACACCCAGGTCATCATCCAGGAGTCCGACCGGCTGCAGAACCTGATGCAGCGCCTCCTGTCGCCGAACCGCGCGATGATGCGTCCGGCCGAGGTGAACATCCACGAGATCCTCGAACGCGTGCGCAGCCTGCTCGTCGCCGAATTTCCGCAGATCAGCATCCGCCGTGACTACGACACCAGCCTGCCCGAGCTCGTCGGCGACCGCGAGCAGCTGATCCAGGCCATCCTCAACCTGGCGCGCAACTCCGCGCAGGCGATCTGCAGCCAGGGCCCGGAGGCACGCGGCGAGATCGTCCTGCGCACGCGCGTCGCGCGCCAGGTGACGCTGGCCAAGCGCCGCCACCGGCTGGCGCTCGAAGTCCAGGTCGTCGACGACGGGCCGGGAATCCCCGACGACATCCGCGGCCGCATGTTCTTCCCGCTGGTGTCCGGGCGTGACGGCGGCAGCGGACTCGGCCTGGCGCTGGTGCAGAGCTTCATCCAGCAGCACCAGGGGACGATCGACTGCGACAGCCGTCCCGGCTACACCTGTTTCACGCTGCGCCTGCCGCTGGCGGCCAAGGGCGCCCGCTGAGCTTGCCGGGTCGCTGGCAGGATTATTGCTAGGGAATGCCGGCGCCAACAATGACGAATGGGGAATCAATGAAGCCGGTCTGGATCGTCGACGACGACAACTCGATTCGCTGGGTACTGGAAAAGACGCTCTCGCGCGAGCGCATCGCCTTTCGCAGCTTTGCCTCGGCCAACGAGGCGCTGGCTGCCCTCGACGGCGAAAGCGAGCCGCCGCAGGTGCTCGTTTCCGACATCCGCATGCCCGGGCGCTCCGGGCTCGAGCTCCTGCAGCAGGTCAAGGAACGCTTCCCGGCGCTGCCGGTGATCATCATGACCGCGTATTCCGACCTCGACAGCGCGGTCGCCGCCTTCCAGGGCGGTGCCTTCGAATACCTGCCCAAGCCCTTCGACGTCGATCAGGCGCTCGAACTGATCCGGCGCGCGCTCGATGAAGGTTCGCGCCAGCGGCGCAGCGCCGAGGCGGTCGCCCTGACCCCGGAAATCCTCGGCCAGGCGCCGGCGATGCAGGAGCTGTTTCGCGCGATCGGCCGCCTCTCGCAGTCGAACGCGACCGTGCTGATCACCGGCGAGTCGGGCGCCGGCAAGGAACTCGTCGCGCGCGCGCTGCACCGCCACAGCCCGCGCGCCGCCGGTCCCTTCGTCGCCATCAACACCGCGGCCATCCCGAAGGACCTGCTCGAATCCGAACTCTTCGGCCACGAGCGCGGCGCCTTCACCGGCGCTGCTGCCCAGCGCCGCGGACGCTTCGAGCAGGCCGAGGGCGGCACGCTGTTCCTCGACGAGATCGGCGACATGCCGGCCGAGCTGCAGACCCGCCTGCTGCGCGTCCTCTCCGACGGCCACTACTACCGCGTCGGCGGCCACGCGCCCCTGAAGGCGAACGTGCGCATCATCGCCGCGACGCACCAGAACCTCGAGGCGCGCGTGCGCGAGGGACTGTTCCGCGAGGACCTCTTCCATCGCCTCAACGTCATCCGCATCCGCCTGCCGAGCCTGCGCGAACGGCCCGAGGACATCCCGCTGCTCAGTCGGCACTTCCTGCAGAAGAGCGCGCAGGAACTCGGCGTCGACAGCAAGCGCCTGTCCGAAGCGACCCTGCGCCACCTGTGCGGGCTCGACTTCCCCGGCAACGTGCGCCAGCTCGAAAACCTCTGCCACTGGCTGACGGTGATGGCGCCCGGGCAGACCATCGAGGTCGCCGACCTGCCGCCCGAACTGCGCGAGACGCGCCCGCCGGCACTCCCGCTCGACTGGGAGAACGGGCTGGCGAACGAGGTCGACCGCCTGCTGGCGAGCGCGCCCGGAACGGTCTTCGAGAAGCTCTCGCAGCGCTTCGAGCGCGTCCTCATCGCGCGCGCGCTCGCCCATACCAACGGCCGCCGCATCGAGGCCGCGACCGCGCTCGGCATCGGGCGCAACACGATCACGCGCAAGATCCAGGACCTCAGGATCGACGAGGTCGCCGACGGCGAGGCCGGCTGAGGGCCGGCGCTGCTGCCGAAAGCGCGCCGGCGCGGGCTTGCCGAGGGCAGGGATCCGGGGATAATGACGGATTGGGCGCCGATTCCGCGCCTGCCAACCTGACTTTCCCCGCGATGACCGCCTGCCTGATCGACCCCGTCCGCCTCGCCACCCTGCTCGGGCCGGCGCGCGTCCGCTTCGATGTCGATGCGCTCGCCGAATGCGATTCGACCAACAGCGTGCTGCTCGCGCGTGCAGCCGGCGGTGCTGCCTCGGGCAGCGTCGTCGTCGCCGATCGGCAAGCTGCCGGCCGCGGTCGCCGTGGCCGCGCCTGGCAGTCGGCGCCTGGCGACGCGCTCACCTTCTCGCTGCTGTGGCGCTTTGCCGGCGATCCCGGCCGGCTCGCCGGGCTGTCGCTGGCGGTCGGCGTCGCCGTCGCGCGAGCGCTCGCGGCCTGCGGCCTGCGCGGGGCGGCGCTCAAGTGGCCGAACGACCTCGTGCTCGACGGCGGCAAGCTCGGCGGCATACTGATCGAACTGGCCGCCGAGCGCGGCGCCATGGCGGCGGTCATCGGCATCGGCATCAACCTGCTGCCGCCGCCGCCCGGCGTGGGCTATTCCCTGCCGCCCGCGGCGCTGGCGCAGATGGGGACCGTGCCCGAGCGTCACCAGCTCTTGGCCGCCCTGCTCGAGTCGCTGGCGGCGACGCTCGACCTCTTCGCCGTCGCGGGCTTCGCCGCCCTGCGCGACGAATGGGGGCAACTGAATGCCTGGCAGGGGCAGCAGGTGCGCCTCTTCGACAGCGGCGCCGGCGGCGCGCCGACACTGCTCGCCGAGGGCCGCTGCGACGGTGCCGACGCCGACGGCGCCCTGCTGATCACCACCGCCGACGGCCGCTGCCAGCGCTTCCTCGTCGGCGACCTGTCGCTGCGTGCCGCATGATCGTCGCCATCGACGCCGGCAACACCCGCATCAAGTGGGGACTGCGCCACGCCGGCGAGTGGCTGGAGAAGGGCGCGCTGGCGACCAGCGACGCCCCCTGGCTGGTCGAGGCGGCCGAGGACTGGCCGGCCGACGCCACGATCGTCGTCTGCAACGTCGCCGGCGATGCGGTCGCCGCGGCCATTCGCCAGTCGCTCGGCACGCGTGCCGCGAGTGCCCGCTGGCTGCATCCGGGCGCCGCGCAGTGTGGCGTCGAGAACCGCTACCAGCCGCCGCAGCGCCTCGGTGCCGACCGCTGGGCCGCGCTGATCGGCGCCCGCGCGCTGGTCGGCGACGCCTGCCTCGTCGTCTGCGCCGGGACGGCGACGACCATCGACGTGCTCGACGGCGACGGCGTCTTCCAGGGCGGGGTGATCCTGCCGGGGCTCGACCTGATGCGCCGCTCGCTGGCCACGGCCACCGCGCAGCTGCCCTACGCCAACGGCGAGTTCCGCGAACTGCCGCGCTCGACCGACGACGCGATCGTCAGCGGCTGCCTGCATGCGCAAGCCGGCGCCATCGAACGCCTCCACCGGACGCTGCCGGCCGGCGCCCCCTGCCTGCTCACCGGCGGTTCGGCGCCGCTCCTTGCCGAGCGGCTTGCGCTGCCGCTGCGCTGTGTCGACAATCTCGTCCTCGAAGGGCTCGCCGAGTTCGCCGCGGAGGTCGCACCCGCCGATCAGTCCGAGTCCGCATGAACCCGCGCACGCCCGAGCGCATCCCCTTTCCCGCGTCGCAGGCGCGCAGTGCGCCGCTTGCCGCATAAGTCATTGCCTCATTTCGTTCAGGAAGCCCCCATGGAATCTCTGCGCATCAACCTCGAAGCGTCCGACATCCCGACGCACTGGTACAACGTCGTCGCCGACATGCCGAACCCGCCGCCGCCGCCGCTCGGCGCCGATGGCAAGCCGGTCACCCTGGAGCAGATGTCGGCGATCTTTCCGGTGAACATCCTCGAACAGGAGATGTCATCCGAGCGCTGGATCCCGATCCCCGAGCCGGTGCGCGAAATCTACCGCCTCTGGCGTCCGTCGCCGCTGTGCCGCGCGAAAAGGCTCGAAGAGGCGCTCGGCACGCCGGCGCGCATCTACTACAAGTACGAAGGCATCTCGCCGGCCGGTTCGCACAAGCCGAACTCGGCGGTGCCGCAGGCCTATTACAACCGCGAGGCCGGCATCCGCCGCCTGACCACCGAGACCGGCGCCGGGCAGTGGGGCTCGTCGATCGCCTTCGCCGGGCAGATGTTCGGCATCGACGTGCGCATCTACATGGTCAAGGTCAGCTACGACCAGAAGCCTTTCCGCCGCTCGATGATGAAGACCTGGGGCGCCGAAGTGTTCGCCAGCCCCTCGCAACTGACGCAGAGCGGCCGTGACGAACTGGCGCGCAACCCCGACAGCCAGGGCTCGCTCGGGCTGGCGATCTCGGAAGCGGTCGAGGAAGCCGCCGGCCGCGCCGACACCAACTACTCGCTCGGCTCGGTCCTGAACCACGTGATCCTGCACCAGTCGATCATCGGCCTCGAGGCGAAGAAGCAGTTCGAGCGCGCCGGCGACTGGCCCGACATCATCGTCGGCCCCTGCGGTGGTGGTTCCTCGTTCGGCGGCATCGCCTTCCCCTTCATCGCCGACAAGGCCTGCGGCAAGACGCCGGACTTGCGCCTCATCGCCGTCGAGCCGAGCTCGTGCCCGTCGCTGACGCGCGGCGCCTACGCCTACGACTACGGCGACCTGTCGGGCTTCACGCCGCTGATGAAGATGTACACGCTCGGCCACGACTTCATGCCGCCCGGCATCCACGCCGGCGGCCTGCGCTACCACGGCGCTTCGCAGCTCGTGTCGCAGCTTTACCGCGACGGCCTGATCGAGGCGCGGGCGCTGCCGCAGCTCGCCACCTTCGAGGCCGGCGTCATGTTCGCGCGCGCCGAGGGAATCATCCCGGCGCCCGAGTCCAACCACGCCATCCGCGGCGCGATCGACGAGGCGCTGCGCTGCAAGGAGACCGGCGAGGCGAAGACGATCTTCTTCAACCTGACCGGCCACGGCCACTTCGACATGGCTTCCTACGACCGCTACTTCGCCGGCCAGTTGGAAGACTACGAGTACCCGGCCGAGGCGGTCGCCGCCTCGCTCGCGCACCTGCCGAAGGTGGGGTGACCCGCTGCCCATGCGCGCGCTGCTGATCGCTCTCGTCGCCGCCAATCTGCTCCTGTTCGCCTGGGGGCAGGGCTGGTTTGCGCGCAGCGGGAGCGCCGACGCGGTGCGCCTGCAGCAGCAGGTCAATGCCGACAAGCTGAGGATCGTGCCGCCGGCAGCGGCCACGCCTGCGCCGGAGGCGGCCAGCCAGCCGGGGGAGGGGGAGGCATCTGCCTCGCCCCGGCTGCCAGATTCGCCCGCTCAGCCTGTACAGCCGCCGCCACCGCCCGCAGCACCTGCCACGGCGGTTACGGCACACGCACCTGCTTCCCCTGCATCCGCAGCGGCGCCCGCGCGAGTGGCGCCGGCGGAGCGCGCGCCGGCTGTGGCTGAACGGCAGGCTTGCCTGCGCTGGCACGACCTCGGCGCCGCCGACGGCGATCGTCTCGAAGCGCTCGTCGCCGCCCGCTTTCCCGAGTTGCAGCGTTCGCGCAGCGTCGGCGGCAAGAAGCTCTGGTGGGTGCATATTCCGCCGCAGGCGAGCCGCAGCGACGCCGAGCGCCGGGTCGGCGAACTCAGGCGCCAGGGCGTCAATGAATTGTTCATCAACGAGGTCCCCGGACCGAACCGCTTTGCCATCTCGCTCGGCGTTTTTTCCAGCCCGGCGGCGGCGCAGAAGCATCTCGATTCGCTGCGCCGCCAGGGCGTGGCGCAGGCGCGCGTGAGCGAACGCGAAAGCGCCGTGCTGGGCGGCAGCTTCGAGGTCAGGGGCACCCAGAATCGGGTGACAGCACTGCGCGACGCCGTCGCGCGCGCGCTGCCATCCATCAAGCCAACTGTTTGCGGGAGCAGAAAATGAGTCTTGTGGTCGGTTTGACCGGCGGTATCGGTTGCGGCAAGAGCGCCGTCGCCGATTGTTTCGTTGCCCTCGGCGTGCCGCTGGTCGACACCGACGCGATCGCGCACGAGCTGACCGGCCCCGGCGGCGCGGCCATGCCGGCGATCAGGAGCGCGTTCGGCGATGGCGTCGTGCGCGCCGACGGCTCGCTCGACCGCGCCGCGATGCGCAACATCGTCTTCTCCAATTTCGGCGCGCGCGTCCGCCTGGAGTCGATCCTGCACCCGCGCATCCGCACCGAGAGCCGGGCCCGGGTCGAGGCCGTGGCCGACGCGCCCTACGTCATCCTCGCCGTCCCGCTGCTGATCGAAGCCGGGGGCTGGCGCGACCGGGTCGACCGCATCCTGGTCGTCGATTGCGCCGAGGAAACGCAGATCGCGCGGGTCGTCGCGCGCAGCGGCATGAGCCCCGACGAGGTGCGCGCGATCATCGCCGCGCAGGCGACGCGCGGTCAGCGTTTCGCAGCTGCCGACGACATGCTGCACAATGACGGTGACCTTGCCGAGCTGCCGCCGCGCGTCGCGACGCTGCATCGGCGTTATCTCGAGCTCGCCACCGCGAAACTTGCTGCAGAGCATTGAGGTTTTGCAATAAACGGTTCAGAATTCCGCAAATTTTGCGACGGGCGGCGCAGCGTGATCACTTACGAATATCCCTTCAACGAACGCATCCGCACTCTGCTGCGTCTTGAGGATTTGTTCGACAAGGCCGGGCACTTCATCGAGTATGAAGGGGCCTACGAGCATCACGTCGCGATCACCACGCTGTTCGAAATCCTCGAGGTCGCCGGGCGTGCCGACCTCAAGATGGACCTCATCCAGGAACTCGAACGGCAGCGCCAGATCCTGCTCGCCTACCGCAACAACCCGGCCATCTCCGAGGACGCGCTCGCCGGCGCGCTCTACGAGATCGAGCAGGCCTCGGCCGCGCTGCTGGCGATGACCGGCAAGATCGGCCAGCACCTCCGCGACAACGACTGGCTGATGAGCGTGCGCAGCCGTGCCGCGATCCCCGGCGGACTGTGCGAGTTCGACCTGCCTTCGTATCACTACTGGCTGCATCACTCGCCCGAAACGCGGCGCGAGGCGCTGCTCGGCTGGCTGAAGCCGCTGCTGCCGCTGCGCGACGGCCTGCTCATCGTCCTGCGCCTGCTGCGCTCCAGCGGCAGGCCCGAGGGCCACGTCGCCAAGGGCGGCGCATTCCAGCTGATGCTCGGCGGCACCTCGACGCAGATGGTGCGCGTCTCGCTCAAGCTGGCAGGCGTGTGCGTTCCCGAGATCAGCGCCAACAAGTACGCGGTGAACATCCGCTTCGTACACGCCGACAGCGCGCACAAGCCGCATCATTGCAGCGCGGACATCGCGTTCGACATGACGCTGTGCAACCTCTAAGCAACCTCTAGTCCGCCCCGAGTCAGAACTTTTGCGAAAGGTCTGAGCCGATGTCCGAAGAACCCGATTCCGCCGCCCGCACCGTCCGCTGCCCGACCTGCGGCAAGGAAACCCCGTGGACGCCCGCCCACCGCTGGCGCCCGTTCTGCAGCGAACGCTGCCGCCTGATCGACCTCGGCGCCTGGGCGACCGAATCGTACCGCGTTCCGGAAGCGGAAGAAGCCGACCCCGGCGTCGCCACCGACACGCCCCCGCGCCACCCGTCCTGAGCGTCAGTCAATCTCTCGCGAGGTGCCTGCGGGATCCCGTGGGAGCGGCGTAAGCCGCGAACAACCGATGCCTGCCAAGCCGCCTCGCGCAGCCTCCACGATAGGGGTCGAGAAGGGGCAAGCCCCTCCCCGCCCTCCGAACCGTACGTGCAGTTTTCCCGCATACGGCTCTCCAGTCGGTGATTGTCCTCATCGGGATTGTCTCGCAGCAAGCCAAGCTGTGTGC
>NZ_NHRX01000017.1 GCF_016653115.1 Rhodocyclus purpureus | reverse complement strand
CCAGACAAGCACCCACACCTATCAATTGTCTCGTTTTTAAAGAACTGCGAAATCGGCTGACTTAACAAGCTTCTTTCGTTTCCGCCGCTGCATCAGCAGCAGAGGTGCGCATTATAGCGACGTTTTCGACCAAGTCAACAACTTTTAAAACCGTTTGAAAACTTGATCACTTCTTGCCGCTTTGCCGCAAAAATCGCGCACTTATTGCTAAGTTTTTGATTTTTATGACGTTTTTCGCCAGCGCTGCTGCGAAAGATGCGAATTATACAGCCACCGAAAACCGCGTCAACTACTTTTTGCGGGATCCTGCAAAAACGGCGCCAGGCTGGGATCTGCAGGACAGGACGGTGGCGCTCAGCCCAGTCGGACCGCAGATCCCGGCCGGGAAGCGGTACTGCCGCGGGGCAGGAACTCGCGCTAGCCTTCGCCCGCCTCGGGCTTCTTGCCCTCCTCGCCGGGAGGAACGGGGAACTGCATGCCGTTGAACATGCTGCGCGTCTGCTGCTGCAACTGGTCCTGCATCTGCTGGAACAGCTTGCGGCTCTGATCGACGTAGGCGCTCATCATCGTCTGCATCGCCGGCCCCTGGAAGTTCAGGAACTGCGACCAGAGATCGCTGTGTGCCGGCTGGTTCTCGCCGTAGAGCCCCCGCGACTGTTCCTGGAGCTTGTGCTGGAAATCGGTGAAGGCCTTGATGTTGGTTTCGAGGTACTTGCCGAGCATGCCCTGCATGGCGTGGCCGTAGAAGCGGATCATCTGCGCGAGCAGGTCGGTCGAGAACAAGGGCAGGCCGCCGCTCTCCTCTTCGAGAATGATCTGCAGGAGGATGGCACGGGTCAGGTCTTCGCCGGTCTTGGCATCGACCACCGCGAAGGTTTCACAGCCGAGCACCATATCCTTGACGTCGCTGAGCGTGATGTACGCACTCGTCTTCGTGTCGTAGAGACGGCGGTTCGGATACTTCTTGATCAGACGCGACGACTGGGGCATGACGAGGGGTACTCTGGCGACGAACTTCGAATGAGCTTGCGGCGCCCATGAGGGCGCCGCAAGGGTGAAACAGGATTATAGCGCGCTCGCGGCGATCGGCCGGCGGCCGACCACCGCGATGGCTTCTTACTGGTAGTACAGGCCGCCGTTGATGTTCAGCGTCGCGCCGGTCATGAAGCCGGCCGGCTCGGAAGCCAGGTAGACGACCAGCGCGCCGATTTCTTCGGGCTTGCCGAGGCGCTTCATCGGGATGGTGTCGATGATGCCCTGGCGGATGTCTTCGCGGATCGCCATGACCATGTCGGTGGCGATGTAGCCGGGGGCGATCGCGTTAACGGTGACGCCCTTGTTCGCCAGTTCCTGCGCCAGCGACTTGGTGAAACCGATGCAGCCGGCCTTGGCCGCCGCGTAGTTGGTCTGGCCGGCCTGGCCCTTGACGCCGTTGACCGAGGAGATGTTGATGATGCGGCCCCAGCCACGCTCGGCCATCTTCGGCGAGATCTTGTGCGTGACGTTAAACAGGCTGTTCAGGTTGGTCTCGATGACCGCATCCCACTGGCCCTTTTCCATCTTCGGGAAGAATCGGTCGCGCGTGATGCCGGCGTTGTTGACCAGGATGTCGATCGGACCAACTTCGCTTTCGATCTGCGCGACCATGGCCACACAGTCCTCGTACTTGGAGACGTCGGCAGGATAGACCGCAATGTCGAGGCCTTCGGCCTTGCGGGCTTCGACCCAGCCGGCGACCGAGGGATCGCCGGGGAATACGTTGGCGACGACACGATGACCGGCCTTGATCAGTTCCTTGCAGATGGCGGTACCGAGGCCGCCGTTGGCGCCGGTGACGAGGGCGATGCGTTGCGTCATGTTGATCTACCTTTCTCTACTGTGGTGAAAAAAAACATTGATTGCTCCGCGCCGGTCGCCATTGACCGGGCGGATCGCAGAATTTGCCGGGGATGAGCCGACCCATGCAGGACAGCACAGGCTTCGCCGCCATCAGGCGCGCTCCCTGACGTAACGCCCGGGCGCAGGCTCGATCACCGGGTGGCTCGCATTGCCGAGCTTGACGCGCGCCGCGCGCTCGCCGCCCGCATGCCGGCGCAGCCAGACGATCCAGTCGTTCCACCAGCTGCCGCGGACTTCCTCGGCGCTGGCCAGCCAGGCCTCGGCATCCGCGCCGGCAGCCCCGTCGACCCAGTAGCTGCGCTTGTTGCGACTGGCCGGATTGATGACCCCGGCGATGTGCCCGCTGGCCCCGAGGACGAAGCGCGTTTCGCCGCCGAGCAGTTGCCCGCTGCGGTAGGCGGCCTGCCAGGGAACGATGTGGTCCTCGCGCGTCGCCAGCAGGTAGGCCGGCGCGTCGATCCTGCCCAGGTCGACCCTGACGCCGCACATCTCGAGCCGCCCCGGTTCGCGCAGGGCGTTCGCCTGGTACATGTTGCGCATGTACCAGCAGGCGAACGGACCGGTCAGGTTGGTGCTGTCCGAGTTCCAGTAGAGCAGGTCGAAGGGCGGCGGCGTCTGCCCGAGCAGGTAATTGTTGGTGACGTAATTCCAGACGAGGTCGTTGGCGCGCAGCGACGAGAACATGTTGGCGAGGTCGGCGCCGGGCAGGATGCCTTGCTTGCCGATTGCGGCTTCGCGCGCGGCGAGCCCGGCTTCGTCGATGAACAGGCCGATCTCGCCGGGATCGGAGAAGTCGAGCAGGGTCGTCAGCAGGGTCAGGCTCGCGGCCGGCCGCTCGCCGCGTGCGGCGAGCACCGCCAGCGCGCTCGCGAGCAGTGTGCCGCCGACGCAGAAACCGAGCAGGTTCATCTGCTTCACGCGACAGATCGCCTGCACGCGCGCAATCGCGGTCAGCGGACCGAGTTTCAGATAATCGTCCCAGCCGAGGTGGCCGAGATCCTCCTTCGGATTGCGCCAGGCGACCAGGAACACCGTGTTGCCCTGCTCGACGGCGTGACGGACGAAGGAGTTCTGCGCCTGCAGGTCGAGGATGTAGAACTTGTTGATGCACGGCGGGATGATCAGGAGCGGCGTGCGCGCGACGCGCGCGGTCAGCGGCGCGTACTGGATCAACTGGATCAGCTCGTTCTCGAAAACGACAGCCCCCTGGGTCGTCGCGATGTTCTCGCCGAGCGAGAAAGCCGACTCGTCGGTCATCGAGATGCGACCGCGACCCATGTCGGCGATCAGGTTGTTGATGCCGTCGGTGATGCTGCGCCCCTCCGTCTCGACCGCGCGGCGGATGAAATCGGGGTTGGTCGCCGCGTAGTTGGAAGGCGACAGCGCGTCGATGTACTGCCGGGCCAGGAAACGCTGGCGTTCGCGCGTCTTCTCGTCGGGCGCCGGCAGCAGTTCGACCATCTCCCGGATGAACTGCGCATTGAGCAGGTAGCTCTGTCGCACGTAATCGAAATAGGGACTCTCGCGCCATTCCGGCGAAGCAAAGCGGCGGTCACCCGGCTCCGCCTCGACCTGCGGCGGCGCAGCGCCCTTGCCCGCCAGGAGCAGCGACTGCCACAGCTGGAACTGCCGCTGCAGGTGCTCGCGCTGCAAGTCTGTCAGGCGCTGCGCGTCGACCGACGGCACGCCCGGGGAGGCCGCCATCCCCTTCAGCATCTCCGCGAACGCAGCCGCGGCAGGCAAAGCGCTTCCCTGCGCCGCGCCAAGCTTGGCGCCATCGGCAGCCGGCGCCGCCAGAGGAACGGCCTCGAGCACCTTCAGGAAACCTGTGGCCATCGCCTGTCCGGCCTGGACAAAGTTCTGCATCGCAGGCAGCAGGTACTCCGGTAGAGACGACATCTTCGCTTCCTTGCGGAGAATCAACGAGGGGCCGGCAAGACGCTTCGATAGCAGCAGCCTATCGCCTCCACCCCAAAGCATAGAAAACACCGCTTTATGAAATAAATTTCACAAAGCGATCACTGCGATCGATTTTGCACCGCAGCATTCAAACTGTCAATCTGGTTTGTGCATCGCAGAACGGGGACAAATCCGGCACGCAGACTCGCCGCGAAGCGCCCTGTCGGCGATAATGTCGGCATGTACGTGATCGCGATCGGCTGGCTATATGTGACCCTGCTCATGGCACTGACCGAGCGCAGTGTCGTCGCAGGTGTATTGACCTTCGTCTTCTACGGCCTGGCGCCGGTGGCGCTGCTCGTCTTCCTCACGGGCGGGCCCGGTCGCCGCCGGCGCTTACGCCGGCTCGCCCATCAGCGCGCCGACGACGACGATCGAGGCGATGCCAAGCCCGATCAATGAAACCTGCTGCAGCGTCGCACGCAGGTCGGTGCGCCGATGCAGGCCCGGAATCAGGTCGGCGACTGCGACGTAGGTCATGCTCGCCGCAGCCAGCGCCAGCAAGGTCGGTACCCATTCCTGCAGTCCGCTCAACATCGAATAGGCGAGCAGCGCACCCGCCAGCGTCGCCACGCTCGACAGCAGGTTGAAGGCGAGTGCGCGCGCGCGGCTGAATCCTGAATGGAGCAGCACGATGAAGTCGCCGAGTTCCTGCGGTATTTCGTGCGCGATGATCGCCAGACCGGTGACGATCCCCAGTTCGGTGCTCTGCATGAACGCGGCGGCGATAAGGATGCCGTCCACGAAGTTGTGGAAGGAGTCGCCGATCAGCACCATCATCCCGGAACGGCCGTGATCGTGCGCCGCCTCGAGGCCGTGCGACTCGCAATCTTCGTGGTGGCAGTGCCGCCACAGCACGAGCTTTTCGAGGACGAAGAAGAGCAGGATGCCGCCGAGCACGGTTGCCGTGGTGCGGCCGACATCACCGTGCTCGAGCGCGTGCGGCAGGATCTCGAGGAAGACCGCACCGAGCAGCGCACCGATGGCGTAGGAGACGAGCAGCCCGACCGCGGACGGGGACAGCTGGCGCGCGATGAGGGCGGCGCCGAGAACGCTGATCGCGCCGCCGCCGAAGCTCATCACGAGGATCCATTCGAGCGTGGACATGAACTGGAGCCGAAGCAAAGAGCTTGATTATACGGCTTGGTGACGCGTTCCTTTACAATGCCTACTTTCTGCTTCCGGCCAGTCTGACATGATCCGTACCCGTTTCGCCCCCAGCCCCACCGGCTTCCTGCATATCGGCGGCGCCCGCACCGCGCTCTTCTCCTGGGCCTACGCCCGGCGCCACGGCGGCAGCTTCATCCTGCGCATCGAGGACACCGACGTCGCGCGCTCGACGCCGGAAGCCGTGCAGGCCATCCTCGACGGCATGAACTGGCTCGGCCTCAACTGGGACGAGGGCCCCTTCTACCAGATGCAGCGCATGGATCGCTACAAGGAGGTCATCCAGCAGATGCTGGCCTCCGGCAGCGCCTACCACTGCTACACGAGCGCCGAAGAACTCGAACAGATGCGCGAGGAACAGCGTGCCCGCGGCCTCAAGCCGCGCTACGACGGGCGCTGGCGCCCCGAACCCGGCAAGACGCTGCCGACGCCGCCCGCGGGCGTCAAGCCGGTGGTCCGCTTCCGCAACCCGCAGGACGGCGTCGTCGCCTGGGACGACCAGGTCAAGGGCCGCATCGAGATCGCCAACGCAGAACTCGACGACCTGATCATCGCGCGCGCCGACGGCACGCCGACCTACAACTTCTGCGTCGTCGTCGACGACTGGGACATGGGCATCACCCAGGTCATCCGCGGCGACGACCACGTGAACAACACGCCGCGCCAGATCAACATCCTGAAGGCGCTCGGCGCAACGCCGCCGCAGTACGCGCACCTGTCGATGATCCTCGGCGACGACGGACAGAAGCTCTCCAAGCGCCACGGCGCGGTCAGCGTCATGCAGTACGACGAGGATGGCTACCTGCCCGAGGCCGTGCTCAACTACCTCGCCCGCCTCGGCTGGTCGCACGGCGACGACGAGATCTTCAGCATGGCGCAGTTCTGTGAGTGGTTCGGGCTCGACCACATCACGCCGTCGGCGGCGCAGTTCAACACCGAGAAGCTGAACTGGCTGAACGCGCACTACCTGCGCCAAACGGACAACGCGCGCCTCGAAGCACTGCTGCGCCCACGCCTCGAAGCGCGCGGCGTCAGCGTCAGCGAGCAGCCGGCGCTGTCCTCGATCATCGCGCTGTACAAGGAGCGCGTCGCGACGCTGAACGAACTCGCCGACGCCGCCGAGGTGTTCTACATCGACCTGCACCCGGCCGCCGAACTGCGCGCGCAACACCTCACCGCCGAGACGCTGCCGGCGATCGCCGACTTCCTCGCCGGCGTGCGCGAGGTGGCCTGGGAAGCCCCGGCGATCGGCGCGCTGATCAAGGCCACCGTCGGCACGCACGGGCTGAAGATGCCGAAGCTGGCGATGCCCCTGCGCGTCCTGCTCACCGGCCAGACCCAGACACCGTCGGTCGATGCCGTCGTCGCGCTGTTCCCGCGCGAGGCGGTGATCGCGCGCCTGGAAAAGGCGCTCGCCGCCGGCTGAAGACGGCGCGTCGATGCGAACTCGCGGGCGGCGCGCTGAAAAAATGCGCCGTCCGCGAGAAAATCCGCAAAACGCGCTTTACAGAGCGCGACCGGATCTCTAGAATTCGCGCTTCTTTCGAGGGGGGTATAGCTCAGCTGGGAGAGCGCTTGCATGGCATGCAAGAGGTCAGCGGTTCGATCCCGCTTACCTCCACCAAGCGAAAGAAAATTTCGGGGACGGTATGCTGGACACCGCGACCGGGAAGCAGTAGAATTGCAAGCACTAGGTCCCCATCGTCTAGAGGCCTAGGACACCGCCCTTTCACGGCGATAACCGGGGTTCGAATCCCCGTGGGGACGCCAGTTTCGAGTGACGCCGGAACTGTCGAGCATCACCTGCGGTCCGCAAGGATCGGCCACTGCGGAGTGGTAGTTCAGTCGGTTAGAATACCGGCCTGTCACGCCGGGGGTCGCGGGTTCGAGTCCCGTCCACTCCGCCACGAATTCCGAACGCCCGTCTTCGGCCCCCCCCCGGGTTCCCGAGACGGGCGTTCTGCTTTTCGCCCGGCGTCCTCGCCGGGCGTCCCTCACTGCTCGGTCGCCGGAGCCGCGTCGGACTCGGCGGGTTCCTTGAGGCGACGGGCAATCCCGCGCAGCACCCCGGCGCGCAATGCGTCGATACGCGTTCGGTCCGCTTCCCCGGCAGCACCCGCTTTCTTCTCGAACATCTCGGCGAGAAAATCGATCTGGCGGACGACCGAATCGAATTCGCGCGGCTCCGGAGCGAGTTCCTCCACCTCCTGCCGGTAGTCGCTGGCGAATCGCCGGGCCAGTTCATCGACCTCGCCCCCGGCATCGTCCGCGCCAAGCAGCCAGCCCGCCAGCCGGGCGTCGACGGCCTTGATCGCGTCCCAGAACTTGAACCCTTCGGCAAAGCGCCGCCGGGCTACCTGCTGGCAGCGGTCGACGAGTTGCCTGAAGTTCGGCGCCGGCTGGTCGAGCAAGGCCTCGAGTTGCAGGCGATTGATCACCGCGTAGGGGTCGAAGTCCGGCGCCGCAGGGTCACCCTCGCCTTGGGCGTAGGCCGCGCGCGCCTGCTCGAACTTGCCACGGAGCTCGGCCCAGCCGCCACCGCCCTCGTGCAGGACGACGGCTTCGATCTTGTGCGCGCTGGCGAGGACGCTCCAGCGCTCCTGGTTGCCGCGCGCCGCGCCCTCGTCGGCGCTCACTTCGAGCAGGTGGTTGATGCGCCTGATCGCCCGGGCGACGAGTTTTGCGGCCTCGTCGAGCTGGGCGATGCGCTGGCTCGCGTCGCCGGTCCTGCGCCGGGCGAGCTTTTCCGCGCTGCGCGCTTCCAGATTGGCCAGTTGCTCGATCGCAGCGAGCGGTGCGGAGGCGCCCGGCGTCTCGGAACTGTCGGCGGCAATGGCCGCGAGGTAGGCCGTGCGCGCGTCGGCGAAACCTTCATCGCCAAGGGCTGCGTAGAGTCCCGCCAGCGCGAACTGGACGTCCGCCCGACCCAGCCACGGCGCCGGCACCGCCGCCAGACGCCGCCGGATCTCCGCTGCCAGCTTGTGGTAGTCGGCCTTGGCGTCGCTCTTGTGCCCGATCGCCAGACGCCGGTTGTCGAGCCAGTCGACCAGTTCGCCCGGCGCGACCGGAATTCTCTCGGGCGCGACCTCGTCGGCCCGCTGCCCCAGGGTGAAAGTCGGGTCGCCGTAGGCCTGGTAGGCACCCCAGGTGTTGCGCTCCGGGTGCAGCGCATGACAGGCCTTGCGCGCCCGCAGCAAGGCCTCGGCGAAGGTCTGCCGGCCATTGACGAATTCGTCGAAGAAGGTGGTCGCGAAGGTCCTCGCAGCCGCGTCATCGACCTCCCAGCCGGCGGCGACGACGCAGCGCACCCCCATTTCGATCAGCTCGCGCGCGAGGCTGTAGGCGAGCTTGTTCGCCTCGCCGCTGATGCTGCCGAGATGGCAGCAGCTCAGGAAGACGAGCTCGGGAACGACTTCCATCTGCTGCACCTCGGCGGCGGTGAGCATCAGTCCGTCCGAAAGGACGAGGCCGCTGCGCGGCTCGCCATGGCGGTCCCTGACGGCATACATGCCGTGGCCGGACAGCACCAGCACCCGGTAGGGGCGCTTGAACAGGCCGTAGATCACCTCGCTGGCCTTGCCCTTGCGCGCTGATCGTTCGACCTGGTAGCCCGAGCGTTCGAGCAGTGCGGCGATGGTGCCCCCCTCCTCCTCGGCGCCGGCCAGGTCGGGCAGGTAGTCGCGGTCCATCGTCCCCGGCTGCCAGTCGGGGTTGAATTCGCTCTGGTAGCCGGCGGTCGATGGGTTGGCGACCACGTAGGCGCTGAGCTCGCGGGTGCTGCGTGGCGCCTGGCGGTAGGTACCGGTCGCCAGTTGGCGCACCAGCCTCGTCTGCAGCACCAGCGGCTGCCCGTCGGCGACCAGCATTTCCCACGGTAGCTTGGCCGTCCCGGGGTCGACCACCAGCATCAGGTTGGCGGCCTCGCGCAGGACGCTGCGGAAGCTGAGCGGGACCAGCAATTGGTAGAGCGTCCTGCTGAAGCCGTTCTCGGCGCTGAAGAAGGTCTGGCTGATCTCGGCCTGCACCAGCTTCTCGATCAGGCCCGGCTGGCTTTGCTGGAGCTGCGCCTCGGCCCGCGCCCGCTCCGACAGATGCAGGTATTTCAGGCGCTCCGGATAGCCTTGCACGGCGCCTGGAGCGGCGCTGCCGTCGCTGACGATCAGCCGCGGCCAGTAGTTTGAGGCGACGCCCACCGACAGACGCGGACGAACGCCTTCTCCGTCGATGAGCTCGTCGGCGACCGACAGGCGCACGCCGAGCGCCTTGAGCGCGCGCTCCTGCGTCTTCGGCAAGGCGCGCACCGCGTGCGCGCAGCTGATGGCGACGTCCTGGTACTGCTCGATGAACTCGAGGCTGCCCACCCGCGTCGCCAGCCCGCCGCCGGAGCGCTCGGCAAACTGCCGGTTGGCTTCGGCGACGCCGAGCGTGATCGCCGCGACCGACTCCTCGACCGAAATGCTCGTCGTCGAGTTGTAGCCGATCAGCAGGCTCGCCAGGCGCAGTTCCAGCGCGGCAGGATCGGCCGCCCCCCCCTGCTCGACCAGCCGGTCGGCGGCGTGCAGGAGCAGGCGCAAGACGCCCGCGCGCACCGTCTCGCGCAAGTCCTCGGCAGTCAGTTGGCCGAACTCGCCGAGGCCAACCACCAGCGCCCCCTTGCCGGTCCCGCGCAGGCGCTCTTCGGTCGTGCGCGGCATCAGCACCA
The DNA here is from genome assembly GCF_016653115.1 of Rhodocyclus purpureus. Lineage (GTDB taxonomy): Bacteria > Pseudomonadota > Gammaproteobacteria > Burkholderiales > Rhodocyclaceae > Rhodocyclus > Rhodocyclus purpureus. Next base: position 1,933 of record NZ_NHRX01000017.1, on the reverse strand, counting down.
CCGAGGCCGTGCCGCAGGCGCCGGCATGAACGCCCAGGCGCTCGCGATTGCCGAGCGCCCCGTTCACCAGATCGCGGTCGATCACCCATTCGGCACCGGCGATGGGATCGTCGATGTAGTGGCCACAGAGCACCGGGATCGGCAGGTCGCGCAGATCGCCGGCACGCGCCAGCACCTTCAGTTCGGCGCGCTTCTGCTGCGGCCGGCGTACGCGCACCTGGCCACCGATGACGGCGCTCACCAGCTCCGCTGCGCTCGGATAACCGGGCGGCGGGCCGGGCTGGTAGGAACGGGTCGGCGCGACCGCGTCGCGTGCCGTCGGCAGGCGAGCGAGCCGGGACGCGCGACCGCTGGCGAGCAGCGCCTCGATCTCGTCGAAGTAGTCGGCGCTGTTGACCAGGCCGGCGTGGTCGACCGGCATCAGCCAGCAGCGCTCTTCGGGCAGCCAGTCGAGCCTTCCCGAGGCCCAGGTCACCGAACCGTCGCCATGCGCGGTGCCGAGCATGGCCAGGCCGACAGGTTCGCCGTCGCGCCCCTTGCGCAGCTTCAGCCCGCAGGGCGTGTTGTCGGCCTGGCCAAACACGTAGGCGATCCGTTCGGGATTGGCGATCGGCTTCGCCACTTCCTCCCAGAACGCCCGGCCCTGCGCGAGCGTCACCGCGCTGGGGCGAGCGCCGAGCTGGCTGCCGAACCAGAAGTCGTCGTTGATCGCCGCCAGCCGCTCCCAGAGCGCGGGGTCGAAATAGTCGTCCGGGGTGTCCGCGTTGCCGCCCGAGTCGCTGCCGGAATCGCGGAAACCGGGACGGGGCAGCAGCTGCAACGCCCCGGGAAAGCCGCCGACGATGTCGAGCACCGTCTGCAAGTCGTTCTGCAGGTCGCAGCGGGCGAGCGTGCGGATCATGCACGAGCGCCCGAGCAGGGTTTCGACCATCCGGTGCGAACCGTGGTTGGGCGTCCCCAGGAACACGAGCCGGCCGCCGTCGCGCCTGACGATCTCGTCCCACAGCGCCGGCTTGCGCGCGATCAGCAGGCGCACCACCAGCCCGCCCATGCTGTGCGCGAGGATGCGCAGCGGCTGATCGGGATGCCTGTCCAGCGCTTCCTGCACGACGATCTCCAGCTGCTCAGCTGCGGCCTCGATGCCGAGCCGCCAGTCGTAGGCGAAACGAACGACCCGGTGGCTCTTCTCCAGGCTGCGCGCGAGCCGGCCGTAGGCCAGTTCGACCAGACCGTCCGCCCAGGCCTCCTGGCCGCTGGCGATCCGCGCGAGACCGCCGCGCGCAAGCTCGAGCGGATCGAGCCAGACACGCAGCCCCGACCCCGGCTGATTGCGGTCGCGGCGCCCGATCTCGAGCTGCGAGCCCATGATTCCTGGCAGGTAGATGAGCAACGGACGGTCGGCCGGCGTTGGCGCGGCGGCGCGCGAGAGTTCGGGCAAGCCGGCCGCGCAGGCCTCGATTTCCTCCCACTCGGGCAGCTTGCGTGGATCGGGATCGGCGAGCCAGGCGCGTACGGCACTGCGCGTGCGCCGGTTGCGGAAATACGAGAAATGGTCGACCTCGGGTCCCTGGTCGAAGAGCGCATGTGCACCGCGGACGGCAATCCCCGCATACATCGATGCCGTATCGACCACCAGGTCGTTGTCGGCGCGCTCGAAGAACATCCAGTCGGTGAAGGTGATGACGATGCGCTTCAGGCTGCCGCCGCCTTCGCTGTCACCGGCGATCGCCGCCATCTTCACCCCCGCATGACGCGGGGCGCGCGCGAGGAAGCTGCCCAGGGGCGATTGGGGAAGCATCGCCTCGATTCCCGGCACCAGTTGCGGCTCGACGCGCCGGGCGGCGATCTCGACGGCAACGCGGGCGAGCAGCCGCAAGCCCGTGTCGAAGGCCTCGCGCGCAAGTCCGCCCGCGCTCGCCGCCCCCCCCCCGGA
>NZ_NHRX01000016.1 GCF_016653115.1 Rhodocyclus purpureus | reverse complement strand
GCTGGGCTTGCGTGGGTCATCGATTTCGGACAGACACTCCATCAGGCAGCCCCCTTCCGTCGCTCTCATGCGCTTGGCTCAAAGGCACGGAGTAGATGCGATTTTGAGAAAGGTTGCAAGATGAAGCGCTATCCTCTTGAAGACGAGGGACTATTTCACGCCTGCAATCTCATTGGAGAAGATGCTGTCCGAGTGCGGAAGCCCTGATGAGAGAACAAATGAAGTCTGAGAAAGGCAGGTCACCTTGGCGAGTGATCTCTGAGCCAATCTCGTAGTGCAGCGTTCATTCGCGTTTGCCAGCCGGGGCCGCCCGCACGGAAGGCTTCGAGAATGTCGCGGTCCAAGCGGATGGTGGTCGACTCTTTGTCGCTTCCCTGAGGGCGCCCGCGCTGCTTCCGGTAGGCCTCGATGCCGACCTGCATTTCTTCGCGTGTAAGCGGCCGTTCATCTTCATCTTCACCGTCCCAAACGTACGGCGTCTTGGCGCGCAGCTCGGCCAGCTGCGTTTTGCTCTCGCCGCGATTGCGAGCGGCACGCATTTCATCAGTCGTCGTTGAAGTCATTTTCGAGCCAGCCATGGTAGGCACTCCTTTCTTCCTCGCTCGCTAGCCTGAAACTGATGATACGCAGGGCATTTTTTCGCGCCACATGCACTACCGGCGTCCCGGATGATGTGCATGCTCATCGTCTTTATTGTTGTAACAGTAAGTTCTCACGTCAAGAATTTTCGTTACTACGATAACTGCTGCAAGCCGCGCTGGCGGTCCTCCGACGGCGTGCAGCTGGTCGACGATTCGCGCCTTTCTGCGCTCCCACGGAGTCGAACCCGAAAAAAGCCGGGAAGTTGTGCTCCCCGGCTTTTTCGCTGCTGGCGCATTCGCAGTGGTCTCGCAAGGCGCGGTCCCAGCCCTCATTCCTTGCGACAGAACGTCCCGGTGTAGTAGGGAGCCTGGGCGACGCTGTCGTAGGCCGACGTACCATCCACTTCGGTCTTGCCGGTGAAATTCACGTCGCCGCTGCCGGCGTAGTTCTTGGCGCAGCAGCCCGAAGCCCCGGCGATCTTGTGCGCGGCGAGGTTCATGGTGCCGTCCATGGAGTGACTGTGGACGCGGGTCTCACCGGGCGCGAGCGGTTTGCCGCCGTAGGTGGCGCCGGGTATTCCCGTCGTGTGCAGGCCGACGATGTAGCGTCCGGCCGCCGCATTGACGGTGTTCCATCCGCGCGGGCAGGTCGGCAGCATGTAGAAGGTGCTCAGGCCGGCCGGGACTTCGGCCGTTGTGACCGGAGGCGTCAGCTTCATGCAGACGTTGTACTGGATGTAGGGCAGGTTGTCGGAGGCCGCCTGCGCCGAACCCGTCATCGCGTGGGTGCCGGCGCTGGCCAGGCTGTTGTTGCAGCAGCCGCCGATCAGGATGAACTGTTTCGAACTGGTGGTGATCGAGCCGCTTGCCTTGCGGTGCTCGTGGGTCGGCTCCTGCTGGGAGGCGAGCACCTTTCCGGCGAAGCTGCCGACGCCGCCGCCCTGCATCGTGGGCACCAGGAAGCGGCCGTTGGCGTCGCCGAGGCTGGCGTTGTCCCAGCCCTCGGGACAGCTGCCGTTGAAGTAGGCGATGGTGAACTGCGGCAGGGCATCGCTGGCCAGTGCCGGCGAGGCAGAAATCAGGGCGCCGAGAGCGACCAGCAGGCGACGAGTCTTGTTCATTGCTGCCTCCTATTCCGCCTGGCAGACCAGCAGTTGAATGAAGGGGAGTCCCGTCGTGGCCGGGCCGCTGGTGAGCGTGCTCGAGTGCGCCCCGTTGCCGGTCGCCTGCCCGTTGCCGCCGCCGGATGCCGCCGAGATGGAATGGACGGGCAGATCGACCTGCATCGTTCCCGCGTGCGTGTGGGTACGATCCTCCTGGATCAGGAGCGGCTTGCCGTGAGTCTTGCCGACGTCGGCGACGTTCGTGATCGCGAGGAGCAGGCGTCCGGCGGCGTCGCTGGCCGGCGTGCTGCCTGCCGGACAGGTGGTCCCGGCAGCGAAGAAGATCATGTTCGGCGGCAAGGGCCGATCGGAAGCCTGCGCGCCGCCCTGGACACCGAGTCCGGCAGCGGCCAACAAGCCGACAAGGAACAAGCGTCTGCTGATCATCATTGCCTCCTTCGAGCAGCCGTCACAGTTGGGTGAGGGTTCAGCCGACCGATCCGGCCAGTGCGGACAGGATCCTGTCGGTCATGGGTTCGGGCCACATCGGTTCGCCGCCAAAGATCGGGTCAACCGACTTCGCGTCCTCGTAGCCGACGGGTACGAGGAGCACGTCGACCACCTGCGGCGGCGGGCGGTTGGCGGTGAAGCTGTCGGCAGCGGGAGGCGTCGGGGAGAGGTCCGGACAGGCGATCTCGATCTCCGCGCTGCCCGCCTGGAGGGGCGAATAATTGCGGATGAAGGCCTTCGGGATCCCGCGCAGTGCGTCGCCGGAATAATCGACACAAGTCCACAGTGCCTTCCAGTTCTCCCCTTCCGGGCGGACAGGGACGCCGTTCCAGAGGCGGTCCGGAGCCTGTTGCTTCCATTGTCTGTCCAGCGAGAGCTGATCGAAGCTACTGCCGCTCAGCATCCCCAGTCTTCCGCCCTGTGCGCCCGACTGCGGGATCTGCATCGCGGCGACAGGCGCCTGCCTGTCCTGGCCCAGCCCCACGTCGATGTTGGCCCAGAAGAAGGCGGGTGTCCTGCCGTCGTTCATCGAGGTGATGATCGGGTACAGCCGCAGCGCTGCGCCCTGCAGCAGCGCGGCAGCCGGAAAAGGATTGTCGTGGACGGACACTTTGGCGATCGGCAGCGGGCCAGGCGTCCCCGCTGGCGAACTCGAACTGGGAATCCTCTGTGGCTGATACAGGTAATGGGTGCCGTCGCTCACCACCGGCACGGCACCGAAAGGCACCCGCTTCAACCAGGGGTAGTTCTTGAGGATGAAGCTGTAGTGCTGGAGCGAGAAGCGGAGTTCGGGGCGCAGCGCTCCTTCGAGCCTGCCGGTCGGGTCGATGGCGCCGCCGGCGCTGTCCAGGATCTCCGGCAGGCGCTGGTGCACGGCATCGAGCGCGTCCATCAGGTTGTTGGCGGCCGCCAGCGCTCCCGGGATGGCCAGTTGCGGGAAATGGGTCCCGCAAAACCTGAGATACTGGCTCACCATGTGCCGCTGGGAGAACCACGCCATCATCAGGCCGAAGCCGACGCGCTTGCCGGTCACGGCCTGGGTGAGGGCCTTCAGTTCCGGAAATACCTCATCCCAGGCCGTGTAACGGTAGCCGACGATGCCCCACTGGCCGAAATCCTCCTGGCTCACCGCTGCCCGTTGAACTTTGTCCTGGCCTGACGCGGGACTGCTCATGATTTGCTCCTACCTGCGGGAACGGGCTCAACGGAGGCGATTTCGTCGGCGCTCTTGTGTGCCGTCACCTTGAGCTCCTTCAGCCACTCCTCGTACTTGGCGGCGTCCGGCTCGTGGCCGTATTGCTTCCGGTAGCTTTCCTTGAACTCCCGCAGCTTCATGTTCTTGATCTGTGTCTCGATGTCGGCACCGGGAAGCTTCGGTACGTCGGCGGCGGGTTTGCGTTCCGGGATCGTGGGGGGCGCCACGTGCGGCGCGGCCAGTTTCTCGGCCGCCGGTTGCCACGCCTCCAGGTTGGACATCTTGGCCAGCTGCTGATTGTCGAAGGCCTCCATCATCTTGTCCGCCCACTGCGCCGGAGCCGACCCGATCGGCATCCCGTACATCTCGCAACGCAGCTTGGCCTGGGCGTCCGCCTGCGAGCATTTGCTCGCGAACTCGGCGGCGGCCGAGAATCCGCCGCCGACACCGCTGCCCATGCCGCTCACGGAGAGGCTTCCCCCGTAGCTGGCAGTCTTCTGGGTGAAGGCGCTCGAGTACTCTATCGATCCTTCGAAGATCCCGACGGCGCCCAGATTCAAGGCGGAGATGAAGCCGGTACCGTAGTTCCTGTAGAACTCGACGAGCGCATCCTCGAGCTTCTTCTCCGCGTCGCCGGCAGCTGCATCGCCTGCCTCCGCCGCAGTCCTGGCCGCTTCCGCGCAGGTGAAGATCCTCGTGATGCTGGCCAGGAAGTCGTCGGTGGCGCATTTCAGGAGCAGATCGCGCGTCGGATTGACGATCGAGACCATGCCTTTCTGCGTGGCGATCGCCGTGATCGTCTGCCCGGAAGTGCGCCTGGCGTTGTGCGAGGAGCGCGCCATGTGAAAGCTCGCCTGCACCGTCGAGAAGGGCGAGAAGGAAACGGAGGCGGAGGTGTCCACGGCCATCGCCCAGGTGTCCTGCGATTCCGCGGTGTAGCCGCCGGCCTGGACGGTCTTGTGGATCTCCGTGTTGAGATTCCAGTTCAGCGCATGGGCACCGGCCAGCATGCCCATGTCGAAGGCGCTCCGCGTCCAATGGACTTCCCCGAGGTCGGCATCCACCGGCGTACCGATCCGGTAGGATCCGAACTCCTCGGGAACGGCAAATGGGAGATTCATGGCGAGCCTCCTTGCTCTCAGAAGCCGGCGTGATGACAATGGCTTGATGACCGGACTGTACGCACTCGCAATGACGTCGTCAAGCTTGATGCAACATCTTCGGGGTCAGGTCTCGAATTGTTGCATTCAGTGCCGTATGGTGCGCTCTGCCGGCTCGACTCCTTGCCTCGCATTTGCTCGACGAGCGCGTTTGAAGCGAAAGGAGGGCTGAGCGGTACTGCGCGATGCAACAATTCGAGACCTGACCCCATGCTGTTGCACGAAAAAAAGCCGGGGAGTTTTGCTCCCCGGCTTTTTTGCTGCTGGTGCTTCGCTGCGGTCTTAGGCGGCGAAGTTGGCTTCGGCGAAGTCCCAGTTGGCGAGGCTGGCGAGGAAGGTCTCGACGAACTTCGGACGCGCGTTGCGGTAGTCGATGTAGTAGGCGTGTTCCCAGACGTCGATGGTCAGCAGCGCCTTGTCCTCGCCGGTCAGCGGGGTGCCGGCGGGGCCGGTGTTGACGATGTCGACCGAGCCGTCAGCCTTCTTGACGAGCCAGGTCCAGCCGGAGCCGAAGTTGCCGACGGCGGACGCCTGGAAGGCCTTCTTGAACTCTTCGAACGAGCCCCATTTGGCGTCGATCGCTGCAGCCAGGGCGCCCTTGGGCGCGCCGCCGCCGGCGGGCTTCAGGCAGTTCCAGAAGAAGCTGTGGTTCCACACCTGCGCGGCGTTGTTGTAGATGCCGCCGGCCGGGGCCTTCTTGACGATTGCTTCGAGCGACAGGTTTTCGTACTCGGTGCCCTTGATCAGGTTGTTCAGGTTGGTGACGTAGGCCTGATGGTGCTTGCCGTAGTGGTACTCGAAGGTTTCCGCGGACATGTGCGGGGCGAGCGCATCGGCAGCGAAGGGCAGCGGCGGCAGGGTATGTTCCATGGTTTTTCTCCGTTATTGAAAATTCGTCAGATGGGTGAGCGGGTTCATGCTGATCGCCGCGGACGGATTTTGCCGTTTCGCCCGGCGATCTTCAAATGGGTGTGTCCGCTTCGGCGTCGCTGCGCACCGCTTCGATGCGCGCGTCCGCCTGGCCACGGTGGAAACTGACAGTGATTCGCTTGCTTGGTTCCAGCTGACTGCTGTCGCGGACGATTTTTCCGTGCTCGTCGCTGACGATGGCAAAGCCGCGCGCGAGCACTGCCGCCGGATTGAGGTGGCCGAGGCTCGCCGACAGGCGCGCCAGGGTGTCGGCACGCTGCGCCAGCGTGGCGTTCCTTGCGTTGGCGAGGCGTACGGCCAGCGCGTCGAGGCGGCGGGCGACGCGCGAGGCGTCGGGGCGGGCGAGCAGCAGGCGTTGCGCCAGCGTCGCGACACGGGCGTTGCGGCGGGCGACGCTGCCGGCGAGCGCGGCGGCGAGGCGGCGCTGCTGCNCAGCCAGCAGCTCGACGGGCTGGCGCAGGTGGTCGCGCTGCGCTGCGATGCGCTGCTGCGGATGCGTGAGGCGGCGCGCCAGCCCGTCGAGCTGCTGGCTGCTGCGTTCGAGGCTGCGTTGCAGGCTGCGGCGGAGCAGGGCGGCGTCGTCGGCGAGGCGCGCGCGCAGCGCGGCGGCTTCGGGTGCTGCCAGTTCGGCTGCGGCGGTCGGTGTCGGCGCACGCCGGTCGGCGACGAAGTCGGCGATGGTGAAGTCGGTCTCGTGGCCGACGCCGCTGATCACCGGCAGCGGGCTGGCGTGGATCGCGCGCGCCAGGCCCTCGTCGTTGAAGGCCTGCAGGTCCTCGAGCGAGCCGCCGCCGCGGCAGACGATCAGCAGCTCGCAGCCGTCGATGGGCTGGCGTGCGCCGGCGAGGCCGATCGCTGCGGCGAGCTGCTGCGGAGCGGGTTCTCCCTGCACCATCGCCGGGTAGATGACGATGCGCACCTGCGGCGCGCGGCGCGCCAGCGTCGTCAGCACGTCGCGCAGCGCGGCGGCTTGCGGCGAGGTGACGATGCCGACGCAGCGCGGGAAGGCGGGCAGCGGCCGCTTGCCGGCGGCGTCGAACAGGCCCTCGCGCTCGAGCTTGTCCTTCAACTTCAGGAAACGCTCGTAGAGGTCGCCGATGCCGTTGCGGCGCAGGCTGTCGACGTTGAGCTGGAATTCGCCGCGCGCTTCGTAGATCGTCGCCAGCACGCGCGCCTCGACGCGCAGGCCGTTTTCCGGGCGGAAGCCGATCAGCTGCGCGCGTTGCCTGAACATGACGCAGCGCACCTGTGCGTTCGCGTCCTTGAGCGAGAAATAGAAGTGTCCGGACGCCGCCTGCACCAGGTTGGAGATCTCGCCGCTCACCCAGCACAGCGGCAGGGCGGACTCGATGCGCTCGCGCGCCAGGCGTACCAGCGCCGAAACGCTGATCGGCGCGGCGCCCGGAGGGGGCGGCGCCGGCATCCTGGAGTCTGATGACATGGGATTTGCCGTTGTGCTACGGCCGCTGCTCGGCCAGAGGCTGCCGGAGAAGGGGGGAGGTGGTGTCGAGCTCATCGCCCGATTTTACCCGCTCCTTCCCGCGCCGAATCATGCACATCGACGCGCCTTTCTGCCGCGGTGCCCCGGAAAAAACCTTGTTGAATCAAGGGGCATATATTAAGTATCTGAAAAATATAGGTTTATTTTGCGTGCCTGATTTTTTGGCAAAGTAGGAAAAGTCCTTACAGGGAGGGGACTTAGGGGCTTCGTCGACAGACTATTCACAAACTTATCCACAGATTTTGTGGATAAGCGAGGAAGCGAAATACAAACGCTTAGCACCGTTTTGTCAAGCGCCGCGAGCTTGCTTCCGGCATACGGAAAAAGTGCGTACGGCGGCGCCGCGGGCGGCGGGTCTTGCCGCGGCAGGCCGCGCAGGATAAAGTCGGAGACCCCGGAAAATTCAGGAGACAGTGTGTTCGCCATCATTCAGGCCGCCGGCTGGCCCATCTGGCCCTTGCTCTTTGCATCGATCGTCGCCGTTGCTCTGATCCTCGAACGACTGGTCGCACTGCGCCGGTCGAAAGTCGCGCCGGCCGGGCTTCTGCAGCGGGTGCTCGCCGAGTATCGCCAGAACGGCGCCAACGCCTCCTACCTCGCCGAACTGGAAAAGACCTCGCCGCTCGGTTTCGTCTTCGCCGCTGCCCTGCGCAACGTCGGCAGTTCGCGCGAAGTGATGAAGGAGTCGGTCGAGGAAGCCGGTCGTGCCGCGGCGCTGCAGCTCGAACGCTACCTGACGACGCTCGGGACGATCGCCTCGATCAGCCCGCTGATGGGGCTGTTCGGCACCGTCGTCGGCATGATCGAGATCTTCGGCTCGCAGGCGCCGTCGGGGTCCGACCCGATGCTGCTCGCGCACGGCATCTCGATCGCGCTCTACAACACCGGTTTCGGCCTCGTCATCGCGATTCCCGCAATGATCTTCTGGCGCCATTTCCGCGCGCTGACGGCGGGCTTCGTGATCGAGATGGAGCAGCAGGCGGTGCGCTTGGTCGAGACCCTGCAGGGCGAACGCCGGGACTGATCGCCAGCGATGAACTTCCAGCGCGAAAGCCGGCGCGACGAGCCGGAAATCAATCTGATCCCGATGATCGACGTCCTCCTCGTGATCATCATCTTCCTGATGCTGACCACCACCTACGCCAAGTTCTCCGGGCTGGAGATCACGCTGCCGACGGCGCAGACCGAGAAGATGCCCGAGCAGCCGCACGAGATCAACGTGGTGGTGACGGTCGCAGGCCAGGTGCTGGTCAACAAGGACCCCGTGGCGAAGGCCGACGTCGCCTCGATCGGCGCGGCGCTCAAGCGCGCCGGCGGGACCCTGGTCGACCCGCTGATCGTCATCAACGCCGACGCCCGGGCTACGCACCAGAGCGTCATCGACGTGATGCAGGCGGCGCAGGGTGCCGGTTTCGCGCACGTCTCCTTCGCCACGCAGTCGTCCCTGTCCTCTTCCTCATCCCCGGCCCCGCGCTGAGCGATGGCGTCCCTGCTCGCCCGCCTTCTTCCGCGCTGGTGGTACGGGCGCGGCATCGCGCCGGCGCTGCTGCCGCTGGCGCCGCTGTCCTGGCTCTTCCGCCTTCTGGTCACGCGCCGCCGCGCCGGCTTCGCGTCGGGCCGCTGCAGTTCCACGAGGCTGCCGGTGCCGGTGATCGTCGTCGGCAACCTCACCGTCGGTGGCAGCGGCAAGACGCCGGTGACGCTGTGGCTGGTCGAGCAGTTGCGTGCGGCCGGCTGGCGCCCGGGAATCGTCAGCCGCGGCTACGGTGGCAGCCACGACGGGGGGCGTGCGGCCAGCGGCGATGACGCCGCCGGGAGCGGCGACGAGCCGGCGCTGCTCGCCCGGCGCAGCGGCGTCCCCGTCCATGTCGGGCGCGATCGCGTCGCCGCAGCACGCTCGCTGCTCGCCGCGCATCCCGAGTGCGACGTGCTCGTCGCCGACGACGGCCTGCAGCACTATCGCCTGCAGCGCGACGTCGAGATCGCGGTGTTCGATAGCCGCGGCGCCGGCAACGGCCATCTGCTGCCGCTCGGGCCCTTGCGCGAACCGCTCACGCGGCTCGCCGATTGCGACGCGGTCGTCTGGAACGGCGCGCCCGAGCCGCGCGCCGCGCGTGCCGCCGGCAGCCTCGCGCAGTTCACCATGCGCCTCGACGGCGACCGCTTCCGTTCGCTCGCCGACCCTGCGCGTACCTGCAGTGCCGCGGCCTTCGCCGGGCGCAAGCTCTACGCGCTGGCCGGGATCGGCGACCCGCAGCGCTTCTTCCGTCAGCTGCAGGGGCTCGGCCTCGAATTCACGGCGCGGCCATTCCCCGATCATCATGCCTATGTCGCCGATGACCTCGCCTTTGCCCGCGACGGCGTGCTGCTGATGACCGAGAAAGATGCGGTAAAATGCGCGGCCTTTTTCGGCAGTCCGGCCGCCGCGGGTGCTGGTTCGCCCGCGCTGCCCGAAGCCTGGTTCCTGCCGGTCGCTGCCGAGATCGCCGCGGCGCCCGGCGCGCCCGGCCTGCTTGACCTCATTCTGGAGAAGCTTCATGGACGCACGCTTGCTTGACATCCTGGTCTGCCCGATCTGCAAGTCCAGCCTCGAATACCGCAAGTCCGCCGCCGAGCTGGTCTGCAAACCGTGCAAGCTCGCCTTCCCGATTCGCGACGACATCCCGATCATGCTCGAGGAAGAGGCGCGTCGAATGTCCGCCGACGAAGCCTGATCCGGACCGAATGCCATGGCCGACCCGCTTCGCTTCAAGGTCGTCGTCCCGGCGCGCTACGCCTCGACCCGCCTGCCCGGCAAGCCGCTGATCGACCTCTGCGGCGAGCCGATGGTCGTCCGCGTCGCCCGCCGCGCCCAGGCGGCCGGTGCCGACGAGGTCTGGGTGGCGACCGACCACGCCGAGGTCCTCGCCGTCGCCGAGGCGAACGGCATCCGCGCCGTGCTCACGCGTGAGGATCACGCCAGCGGTACCGACCGGCTGGCCGAGGTGGTCGAGCGCCACGGCTGGGACGACGACACCATCGTCGTCAATGTCCAGGGCGACGAGCCGCTGATCGACCCGGCGCTGATCGCGCGCACCGCGCGCCAGCTCGCCGAGAGCGGCGCCGAGATCGCCACCGCCGCGCATCCGCTCGGCGAGGCCGCCGAGTTCTTCAACCCGAACATCGTCAAGGTGGTGCGCACCGCCGCCGGCGACGCGCTCTACTTCTCGCGCGCGCCGATCCCCTACGCGCGTGACCACTTCGCCCGCGAAGGCGGCGGCGAGACGCTGCCGACGGGGCTGCCCGCCTTCCGCCACATCGGCCTCTACGCCTATCGCGCGCGCTTCCTGCGCCGCTACGCGAACCTGGCGCCTTCACCGCTGGAAGGCTACGAGGCGCTCGAGCAGTTGCGCGCGCTGTGGCACGGCTATCGCATCAGCGTCGCCATCGCCGACGAGTTGCCGGCGCCCGGCGTCGACACCGCGGAAGACGCCGAGCGTGTGCGCCGGCTGCTGGCCGGGCAAGTTTGAGCGCAAAGTTTGACCGCATCGGCGATTGCGGGTAATTTTCTGTCCATCCACGCCGCAGCACCCGGCCGCGGGAATTTCCGACAAACGGCGCTCCCGTCTGGGATCGGCAATGATTCGTCCGTAGTGCAAAGGCATTTGCTCAACCAAGAGGAACAACAATGAGACTTATTCTGCTGGGTGCTCCCGGCGCCGGTAAAGGCACGCAAGCGCAATTCATCCGCGAGAAGTACAACATTCCGCAGATCTCCACCGGTGACATGCTGCGTGCCGCGGTCAAGGCGGGCACTCCGCTCGGCGTGGCGGCGAAGAAGGTGATGGACGCCGGCGGCCTCGTCTCCGACGACATCATCATCGGTCTGGTCAAGGATCGCCTGCAGGAGCCTGACTGCGCTGCCGGTTACCTGTTCGACGGTTTCCCGCGCACCATCCCGCAGGCGGAAGCGATGAAGGAAGCCGGCGTCGCCATCGACTTCGTGCTTGAGATCGCCGTCGACGACAGCGAGATCATCGAGCGCATGAGCGGTCGCCGTTCGCACCCGGCGTCGGGCCGCACCTACCACATCCGCTTCAACCCGCCGAAGGTCGAGGGCGTCGACGACGTCACCGGCGAGCCGCTGGTGCAGCGCGACGACGACCGCGAGGAGACCGTGAAGAAGCGCCTCGAGGTCTACCACTCTCAGACCAAGCCGCTGGTCGATTTCTACGCCAACTGGGCGGCGACCGGAGACCCGGCGGCGCCGAAGTGCCGGCGCATCGAGGGCGTCGGCAGTGTAGACGACATCCGGCAAAAGGCCTTCGACGCACTGGCCTGAGGAGACTGAATAAATGGCGTCGATCCCCTCCAACGCATTTTATGCCCAGTCGGGCGGTGTAACGGCGGTGATCAACGCCACCGCCTGTGGTCTGATCGAGGCGGCACGCGCCGCCTCGCCGCGCATCGGCAAGGTTTTTGCCGGGCGCAACGGCATCATCGGTGCGCTCACCGAAGACCTGATCGATACCAGCTTCGAGTCGGCCGAAGACATTGCCCGCCTGCGCCACACGCCGGGCGGCGCCTTCGGTTCGTGCCGCTACAAGCTGAAGGGCATCGACGAGCAGCGCGCGCAGTACGAGCGCCTGATCGAGGTCTTCCGCGCGCACGACATCGGTTACTTCTTCTACAACGGCGGCGGCGACTCGATGGACACCGCGCACAAGGTGTCGCAGATCGCCGACAAGCTCGGCTACCCGCTCGTCTGCGTCGGCGTGCCGAAGACGGTCGATAACGACCTGCCGCTGACCGATTGCTGCCCGGGCTTCGGCTCGGTCGCCAAGTACGTCGCCACCTCGATGCGCGAGGCCGGCTACGACGTCGCCTCGATGGCGCGCACCTCGACCAAGATCTTCGTGCTCGAAGTGATGGGCCGCCACGCCGGCTGGATCACCGCCGCCTGCGGGCTCGCTTCCGAAGCCGAGGGCGACCCGCCGCACATCCTGCTCCTGCCCGAAGTCCCCTTCGACGAGGCGCGTTTCCTCGCGCGCGTGCAGGAGTGCATCGACAAGTACGATTACTGCACGATCGCCGTCTCCGAAGGCCTGCGCAACGCCGAGGGCAAGCTGATTGCCGACATGGGCACCAAGGACGCCTTCGGCCACGCCCAGCTCGGCGGCGTCGGCCAGCAGGTCGCGCAGCTGATCAAGGACAAGCTCGGTCACAAGTACCACTGGGCGCTCGCCGACTACCTGCAACGCGCCGCGCGCCACATCGCCTCGGCCACCGACGTCGAGCAGGCCTACGCGCTCGGCCGCGCCGCGGTCGACCTGGCGCTGTCGGGCAGGAACGCCGTGATGCCGGTGGTCGAGCGTCTCGCCGACTCGCCGTATCGCTGGCAGATCGGTGTCGCCGAACTGAAGGATGTCGCCAACATCGAGCGCAAGATGCCTGCCGAGTTCATCAGCGAGGATGGTTTCGGCATCACCGCGGCGTGCCGTACCTACCTCGCGCCGCTGATCGAGGGCGAGGATTACCCGCCGTACCGCAACGGGCTGCCCGACTTCGTTCGCCTGAAGAACGTCGCGGTGGCACGGCGCCTGCCGGACTTCGCCATCTAGGGAAGGGCGGCAGGGGTGGCAGGATGGAAGCGAGCAGCAGAGGGAGAGGGGAACAGGGCTAGGGTTCACGCATTGCCTGCGCCGCACTGACAAGGCGGCTTGGGCCGCTTACTTGGGGAGGTGCATCATGTCAGCAGGTCTGATCCTGGCGCTCGCATGTGCGGCGCTGGCAGTGCTCTACGGCGCGGCGATGAGCCGCTGGATCCTGTCGTTGCCGGCGGGCAACGAGCGCATGCAGGAAATCGCGCGCGCGATCCAGGAGGGCGCCTCGGCCTACCTCTCCAAGCAGTACCGGACCATCGCCATGGTCGGCGTCGCGCTGTTCATCGCCATCTGGGTCGCGCTCGGGCACCTGATGGCGATCGGCTTCCTGGTCGGCGCGCTGCTCTCCGGCGCCACCGGCTTCATCGGCATGAACGTCTCGGTGCGCGCCAACGTGCGCACCGCCGAGGCGGCGCGCGGCGGCATCGCCGCTGCGCTCGACGTCGCCTTCAAGGGCGGCGCGATCACGGGCATGCTCGTCGTCGGCCTGGGCCTCCTGGGCGTTGCCGGCTACTACGCCTTCCTGCGCGGCAGCGGCGACATCGCGCACGCGGTCGAGCCGCTGGTTGGCCTGGCCTTCGGCGGCTCGCTGATCTCGATCTTCGCGCGTCTGGGCGGTGGCATCTTCACCAAGGGCGCCGACGTCGGTGCCGACCTGGTCGGCAAGGTCGAGGCCGGTATCCCCGAGGACGACCCGCGCAACCCGGCGGTGATCGCCGACAACGTCGGTGACAACGTCGGCGACTGCGCCGGCATGGCCGCCGACCTGTTCGAGACCTACGCGGTGACGGTGGTTGCGACCATGGTGCTCGGCGCCTTGATGCTGAAGGGCGTCGCCGGTGCCAGCGACAACTTGGTCGTCTACCCGCTGGCACTCGGCGGCGTCTCGATCATCGCTTCGATCATCGGCTGCTTCTTCGTCAAGGCAACCGATGGCGGCAAGATCATGGCCGCGCTCTATCGCGGGCTGGCGGTTGCCGGCGCGCTGGCCTTGGCGGCCTTTTACCCGGTCACCACCTGGATGCTCGGCGACGGCATCACGCTGGCCGACGGCAGCCTGATCAGTTCGCTCTCCATCTTCGGCGCGGCGGCGATCGGGCTCGTCCTCACCGCGGCGCTGGTGTGGATCACCGAGTATTACACGGGTACCGACTACGCTCCGGTGAAGCACGTCGCCGCGGCCTGCCAGACCGGGCACGCGACCAACATCATCGCCGGCCTCGGCGTGTCGATGAAGGCCTGTGCGCTGCCGGTGATCTCGGTATGCGCGGCGATCCTCGCCACCTACGCGCTGGCCGGCCTCTACGGCGTCGCCATCGCCGCCACGGCGATGCTGTCGATGACCGGGATCATCGTCGCGCTCGACGCCTACGGTCCGATCACCGACAACGCCGGCGGCATCGCCGAGATGTCCGAGCTGCCGCCTTCGGTGCGCGCCGTCACCGATCCGCTCGACGCGGTCGGCAACACCACCAAGGCGGTGACCAAGGGCTACGCGATCGGCTCGGCCGGCCTCGCCGCGCTGGTGCTGTTCGCCGACTACACGCACGCGCTGGAGACCAAGCTCGGTTTCGCGACCACCTTCGACCTGTCCGATCCGAAGGTGATCGTCGGCCTCTTCCTCGGCGGCCTGATTCCCTACCTGTTCGCGGCGATGGCGATGGAAGCGGTCGGCCGTGCCGCCGGTTCGGTGGTGGTCGAGGTGCGCCGGCAGTTCAAGGAAATCGCCGGCATCATGGAAGGCACGGCCAAGCCCGACTACTCGCGCGCGGTCGGCCTGCTCACCGCGGCGGCGATCAAGGAGATGATCGTCCCCTCGCTGCTGCCGGTGCTGGCGCCGGTGCTGGTCGGCGTGATCCTCGGCCCGAAGGCGCTTGGCGGCTTGCTCATGGGCACCATCATCACCGGCCTCTTCGTCGCCATCTCGATGACCACCGGCGGCGGTGCCTGGGACAACGCCAAGAAGTACATCGAGGACGGCAACTTCGGCGGCAAGGGCTCCGAGGCGCACAAGGCCTCGGTGACCGGCGACACCGTCGGTGACCCCTACAAGGATACGGCGGGTCCGGCGGTCAATCCGCTGATCAAGATCATCAACATCGTCGCGCTGATGATCGTGCCGCTGATCGCCTGAAGATCCTTGCCTCACGTCGCCTGCAGCGCCCGCAGGCGGTGGAAAGAAAAGGCCGGCAGGAAACTTCCTGCGGGCCTTTTCTTCGAGACCTACGCACTGGATCGCCACGCCCTTCGGGCTCGCGATGACGCGTGGTCTCGATCGCCACGCGCTGCGTGCCCGGATGAGGTGCAGCTATTCGTCATTGCAAGGCGCGCAGCGCCGTGGCAATCCAGTTCGTTCTTCTGTTTTCTCGCCCTTGCCGGCTATCCATGGGCGCGCGGATATCAGCCCCACGAACTGGATCGCCACGCCCTACGGGCTCGCGATGACGCGCTGTCTGGATCGCCGCGCGCTGCGGGCCCGGATGATGCGCCGCTATCCGTCATTGCGAGGCGCGCAGCGCCGTGGCAATCCAGTTCGTTCTTCTGTTTTCTCGCCCTTGCCGGCTATCCATGGGCGCGCGGATATAAGCACCACGTACTGAATCGCCACGCCCTGCGGGCTCGCGATGACGCGCAGTCTCGATCGCCACGCGCTGCGTGCCCGGATGATGCGCCGCTATCCGTCATTGCGAGGCGCGCAGCGCCGTGGCAATCCAGTTTGTTCTTCTGTTTTCTCGTCCTTGCCGGCTATCCATGGGCGCGCGGATATAAGCCCCACGAACTGGATCGCCACGCCCTGCGGGCTCGCGATGACGCGCAGTCTCGATCGCCACGCCCTACGGGCTCGCGATGACGCGCTGTCTGGCTCGCCACGCGCTGCGTGCCCGGATGAGGCGCCGCTATCCGTCATTGCGAGGCGCGCAGCGCCGTGGCAATCCAGTTCGTTCTTCTGTTTTCTCGCCCTTGCCGGCTATCCACGGGCGCGCGGATATAAGCCCCATGTACTGGATCGCCACGCGCTGCGGGCTCGCGATGACGTGCTGCAGTTCCGGCCGGCAGCTTTGCATCAGCCCCCTGCAGTTTCAAGCTACAGGCTGACGGCCGGGTTCAGCGTGTAGCGCCCGGTGATGCTCGCTTGGGCGAGGACGTGCCCGGCCATCGCCGCGCGGATCGCGGCGCCGGTGAGCGGCCCCGCGACGTCGAGGCGCTCGATGTCGAGCGCGTGCACGGTGAATACGTAGCGGTGCGGCAGTTCGTCGTTCCAAGGCGGGCAGGGGCCGTCGTAGCCGAAGTAGTCGCCGCTCATGTCGCCGTCGCCCGCGAACCAGCCCGTGTAGTCGTTGATGCCCTGGCGCGCGCCGTGCGCGGCCAGCGGGCCGCCCTTGCCGCGCGGGGTGACGTCGGCGGAGAACTCGCCGGCGCGGATTTCATTGACCGTCGCCGGCAGGTCGATCAGCAGCCAGTGGAAGAACTCGACGCGCGGCAGC
The DNA here is from genome assembly GCF_016653115.1 of Rhodocyclus purpureus. Lineage (GTDB taxonomy): Bacteria > Pseudomonadota > Gammaproteobacteria > Burkholderiales > Rhodocyclaceae > Rhodocyclus > Rhodocyclus purpureus. The sequence continues at coordinate 114,744 of NZ_NHRX01000016.1, read as the reverse complement.
GAGGCCGGAACGCTGCGTCCTTCCTGGTTCACATCGTCGCCGACGCCGGGGACGTCGGGATCGACGCAGGTGATCACGAACGAGCGCGTTGCCGCCGGCGCGCCCTGCCAGGCGAGATGCGGGTTGCGATTCTGGCCGAGCCGCACGCGCGTGACGGGATCGGCGGCGCAGAAGGCGAATTCCGCGGGAATCGGTGCGCCGTCGGCAAAGCTGTCGCTGCTGATTTGCATGGTCGAGTCTCCTTGGTCATGAAGCTTGAAACCTCTTGTCAGCCACGAAAAACACGAAAGCCACGAAACAAAACCTGGGTATGCGCTGCTTCGGTGTTCATTGGTCCGAACTTTGATCCACGTCCCCCCGTTCGCGCTGAACGCGTCGAACCCCATGAATCATTTCGTGTTTTTTCGTGTTGTTCGTGGCCAACTGCTTTTTATTGGGGCGATGCAGCGTGTAACCGGGCGCGGACTTCAGGTCGTTGCGCGGCGCTGGAAGTCGCGCGGCCGGAAGCCCAACAAGCCGAGTGTAGCGAAATACACGGCAATGCCGAAGCCGAGCACCGCGGAGAGGCGCAGCAGGCGCTCGCCGACGCCCCAGCGTAGCCAGTCGGCGGTGTCGCCGGCGGCGAACCACAGTGCCATGCCGAGCGCGCACAGCGCGAGCGCGAGGCGAGCGAGGAACTTGCCCCAGCCGGGTTGCGGCGCGTAGATCCCGCGCTTGCGCAGGCCGTGGTAGAGCAGTCCGGCGTTGAGGCAGGCGGCAAGGCTGATCGCCAGCGCGAGGCCCGCGTGCTTGAGCCAGCCGATCAGCAGCAGGTTCAGCACCTGCGTCACCAGCAGCGAGACGATCGCGATCTTGACCGGGGTGCGGATATTCTGCCGCGCGTAGAAGCCCGGCGCCAGCACCTTGACGAGGATCAGCGCGACCAGCCCGACGCTGTAGGCGGCGAGCGCGTCGCGCGTCTGATAGACGTCGTCGGCGGTGAAGGCGCCGTGGTGGAACAGCGTCGCAACCATCGGCGCGGCGATCAGCGCCATTGCCAGCGCCGCCGGTGCTGCCAAGAGGAAGGTGAGGCGCAATCCCCAGTCGAGCAGCTTCGCGTACTCGTCGAGCCTTTCCTCGGCGTGACATCTGGCGAGAGAAGGCAGCAGGATCGTTCCCAGCGCCGCGCCGAGCATGCCGGCGGGGAACTCCATCAGGCGGTCGGCGTAGTAGAGCCAGGAGACGCTGCCGGCGGCGAGGAAGGAGGCGAAGATGGTGTTGATCAGCAGGCTCACCTGCGACACCGAGACGCCGAGTGCTGCCGGTGCCATCAGCTTCAGGATGCGCTGCACGCCCTCGTCCTTCCAGTCGAAGGAGAAGCGCGGCAGCATGCCGATCTTCTTCAGGCTCGGGATCTGCAGCGCGAGCTGCAGGATGCCGCCGATGAACACCGCCCAGGCCAGCGCCAGCACTGGTGGGTCGAAATAGGGCGCGGCGAACAGCGCCATGGCGATGAACGACAGGTTGAGCAGCACCGGCGTGAACGCGGGAATGGCGAAGCGGCTCCAGGTGTTGAGCACGCCGCCGGCGAGCGCGACCAGCGACATGAACAGGATGTAGGGGAAGGTGATGCGCGTCAGCGTGACGGTGAGCTCGAACTTCTCGCCGTCGGCGGCGAAGCCCGGCGCCGACACCCAGACGAGCAGCGCCGCGCCGGCGATGCCGAGCGCAGTCACCACCAGCAGCGCGACGAAGAGCAGGCCGGCGACGTTGTCCACGAGGTGTTTGGTTGCCGCCTCGCCGCGCTTGTTCTTGTATTCGCCGAGCACGGGGACGAAGGCCTGCGAGAAGGCGCCTTCGGCAAACAGGCGGCGCAGCAGGTTGGGCAGCTTGAAGGCGACGAAGAAGGCGTCGGTCATCATGCCGGCGCCGAAAGTGCGGGCGATGACGAAGTCGCGGACGAAGCCGAGAATGCGCGACAGCAGGGTCATGCTGCTGACGGTGGCGAGGGCTCTGAGCAGGTTCATCCGGAACTCTTGGTCGCTTGGGCGAAGGGGAAAAGGCGCCATCTTAGCGGCTTCGCGGGCGCCGACCAAACGCAATCAAGAGGCCCCATGCATGGGCCGGTCGATCATCGTACTTGCATCCGTCGTCCGAGCTGCGTACAATCGTGCGCTTTCGATCAACGCTTCAGCTACTTCAGGACTCTTACACATGGCAAACAGCGCACAAGCCCGCAAGCGTGCCCGCCAGGCCGTCAAGCAACGCGCGCACAACGCCAGCCTGCGCTCCACCCTGCGCACGGCGATCAAGCGTGTGCAGAAAGCAATCGTCGCCGGCGACAAGACCGCCGCGCAAAGCATCTTCCAGGAATCGGTCTCGGTCATCGACCGCATCGCCGACAAGAAGATCGTGCACAAGAACAAGGCCGCGCGCCACAAGAGCCGCCTCTCCGCGCAGATCAAGGCGCTGGCTGCCGCCTGAGGCGCCGGGCTACTCGAAAAACGGCGCCGCAGGCGCCGTTTTTTTTTCGGCCGCGCTGCCTGTCGCCGGGTCCCTACTCGCTCAGGCACACCGGCCGCGGACCGCGGGGCGACCACTTCAGGAACCAGCCGCCGTCGCCCGTGGTCTCTTCATGAGGCGCGGCCAGGGATCCCTGGCCGCGCCGCTAGCGCTTGCCGTAACGCCCACGATCGGGCGAACCATGGGATAATGCCGCCATGAACGCACAACAACCTGTTTCTCCGCGCCGGCGCATGCAACAGTTGCTGGCGATACCGGACCGTGATCGTACCGACGCCGAATGGGATGAGTTGAACGAACTGGAAATCCAGTTGGCGCCCGGCAACCGCGATACCGGCAGCGAACGCGCCGGCCGCGTGCCCGGGGCGCCGGCTGCGCCGCGCCAGCAAGGTCCACGTGGCCAAGGCGGCCAGGGCAAGGGCGGCCACCAGCGTCAGGCCGGCCAGCCGAGGGCACAGGCCAACGCCGCCAGTCAGCCGGCTGCCGGCGATGGCGAGCAGGCGCCGCAGCCCAAGAAGCAGTTCCGCAAGCCGCGTCCGCCGCGCCCGCCGCGCAGTGAAGGCGGCGCTGCCTGAGACGACGCGGCACCTGTGTGCCGGATCGCGCGCTGAATGGTGCGCGGGGTGGCGTGCTGAATTGTGCGTCACCCTGTCCTTGCTCGGCGCCGGCCGACCGGCCGCCTGCGCGCTCGGTCGATGAACGACGCCTACCTGCTGCTGAAGAGCCTGCACCTCCTCGGCGTCGTCCTTTTTCTCGGTAACGTCATCCTCACCCTGTGGTGGAAGCTGATGGCCAACCGCACGCGCCAGCCGGCGGTGATCGCCTTCGCGCAACGGCAGGTGACGCTCACCGACTACCTGTTCACCTTCGGTGGTGCCGGTCTCGTCCTCGTCAGCGGCGTTGCCAACGTCTGGCTGAGCGACGGGGGCCTGCTGCAGGCGCGCTGGATCGGCTGGGGGAGCGCGCTCTTCCTCGTCTCGGGGCTGCTCTGGCTGTGCGTCCTGATCCCGATCCAGATCCGCCAGGCGCGACGCGCCCGGCAGTTCACCGACGGCGGTGAGATCCCCGAGGCTTACTGGCGGGACGAGCGCATCTGGGTCGTCGTCGGCGTGATCGCCACCCTGCTGGTGCTGGCCAACCTCTACTGGATGGTGTTCAAGCCGGCCTGAGCCTGGGCTGTGCCGAATGAGCTTCGTCTGTGGGAGGGCCGTGAGGCCCGAATGAGGCCCGAATGAGGGACGCTGCTGCAGCAGGCGGCCGTGGGCGGGCCGGCATGCCCGGATCAAGGACTGCACACGCTCGATCACGTTAAGATGCGGGACACCCTGACACTGACTTGAGCGGCGTCGGGCCGCATCCTTGCTTCGCAGAAAGGAGTGAACGTGGAAATTTTCAAGGCCGACGTGGTCATCGTCGGCGCCGGCGGAGCCGGCCTGCGCGCGGCGATCGCCGTCGCCGAGTCCGACCCGACCCTGTCGATTGCCCTCGTCTCCAAGGTCTATCCGATGCGCTCGCACACGGTCGCTGCCGAGGGCGGTTCGGCCGGCGTGGTACAGGCGCACGACAGCCTCGAACATCACTTCGACGACACCGTCGCCGGCGGCGACTGGCTGTGCGAGCAGGACGTCGTCGAGGATTTCGTCGCCCGCTGCACCGAGGAGATGGTGCAACTCGAACACTGGGGCTGCCCGTGGAGCCGCAAGGAAGACGGCCGCGTGAACGTGCGCGCCTTCGGCGGCATGAAGATCGAGCGCACCTGGTTCGCCGCCGACAAGACCGGCTTCCACATGCTGCACACGCTGTTCCAGACTTCGCTGAAGTACCCGTCGATCCGCCGTTTCGACGAGTACTTCTGCCTCGACCTCGTGGTCCACGACGGGCGCGCGCAGGGCGTCGTCGTCATCGAGGTGGCCTCGGGCCGCTTCACGCTGATCGAGGCGAAGGCGGTGATCCTCGCCACCGGCGGCGCCGGGCGCGTCTTCCGCGAGAACACCAACGCCGGCATCGTCACCGGCGACGGCATGGCGATCGCCTACCGGCACGGCGTCCCGCTGCGCGACATGGAGTTCGTCCAGTACCACCCGACCTGCATGCCGGGTACAGGCCTCCTGTTCACCGAGGCCTGCCGCGGCGAGGGTGGATTTCTCGTCAACCGCGACGGCTACCGCTACCTGCAGGACTACGGCCTCGGTCCGGCTGAGCCGACGCCGCGCAACAAGGCGATGGAACTCGGCCCGCGCGACCGCCTCTCCCAGGCCTTCTGGTTCGAGGAGCAGAAGGGGCGGACGCTCGCAGGCCGCCACGGCAGCTACGTGCACCTCGACCTGCGCCACTTGGGCGAGCAGCGGATCCGCGAGCGCCTGCCGCAGATCCGCGAACTCGCGCTCGAATTCCTCGGCGTGGACCCCGCGCAGACGCCGATCCCGGTGCGCCCGGCGGTGCATTACACGATGGGGGGCATCCTCGTCGATGGCGACTGCGCTTCGCCCTTGCCCGGGCTCTTTGCCGCCGGCGAGTGTTCGAGCGTCGGCATCCACGGCGCCAACCGGCTCGGTTCGAATTCCCTGGCCGAGCTGTGCGTCTTCGGCAAGAAGGCGGGCCTCGCGGCGGCGGCCTTTGCCCGCGCGAGCGCGCCGGCTGCCGGCGCCGAAGTGATCAAGCTCGCCCAGGCCGCCCGCGACCGCGCGCTGGCCCTGCGCGCGCGCAGCGCGCCGGCGGGCAGCCATGGCGAGAAGAGCGCGGTGCTGCGCAGCGAGATGGCCGGGGCGATGGAGTTCGGCTGTGGCATCTACCGTTCGGCCGAGCGCATGCAGGTCACCTGCGACAAGCTTGCCGAGTTGCGCGAGCGTTTTGCGCGCGTCGTCGTCGACGACAAGTCGAGCGTCTGGAACAGCGACTGGCTGCTGGCGATCGAGCTCGACTACCAGCTCGACGTCGCGCAGGCGATCGCGCATTCGGCGATCGAGCGGCGCGAATCGCGCGGTGCGCACCAGCGCCTCGACGGCTTCGAGCAGCGCGACGATGCGAACTACCTCAAGCACACGCTGGCGTACCATGCGGGCGCCGGCGCGCCGAGGATCGACTACGGCCCGGTGAAGATCACCCGTTCGCAGCCGGCCGTGCGCGCTTACGGCGGCGCGGCCGCACAGTAGGAGGAAGCGAAGATGCAGCACGCGCTCAACGAGAGCATCGAAATCGAAGTCATGCGCTACCGTCCCGAACAGGACAAGGCGCCCTTCCTGCAGACCTGGGTCGTCCCCTGCACCGAGGACATGTCGGTGCTGCAGGCACTGCAGTACATCAAGGACCACCTCGACCCGACGCTGTCCTTCCGCTGGTCTTGCCGGCAGGCGATCTGCGGCAGCTGCGGGGTGATGGTCGACGGCATCCCCAAGCTCTCGTGCAAGACCTTCCTGCGCGACTACCGCGGGCGGATCAGGGTCGAGGCGCTGGCCAACTTCCCGATCGAACGCGACCTGGTGATCGTCATGGACAGCTTCATGGAGAAGCTGGAGAGCGTGAAGCCGTGGATCATCCCGAAGGAGCCGCGCGCGCTCGAGCAGGGCGAATACCGGCAGACGCCGGCGCAGATGGAGGCCTACGCGCAGTACAGTGCGTGCATCAACTGCCTGCTCTGCTACGCGGCGTGTCCGCAGGTGGGGCTTTCCCCGGACTTCGTCGGTCCGGCGGCGCTGGCCCTGCTGCATCGCTACAACAGCGATTCGCGCGACGCCGGTGCCGGCGAGCGCATGCCGGTGGTCGGTGCCGAGAGCGGCGCCTTCCATTGCACCGCGGTCGGCTACTGCTCGGAGGTGTGCCCGAAGGGCGTCGATCCGGCGAGCGCGGTGAACCAGGCCAAGGGCGCCAGCGTGCGTGAGTATTTCCTCGGTTTCCTCGGCAAGGGAGGCGGCAAGTGAAGACCATCGATCCGCTGCACAAGCCCGGCCACGCGGCCGGCAGTCCGGTGTACCTGGCCGGGCGCTCGGGCCAGGGCGGCGAGGCGGCGAACCCGCGCCGCCCCTACGTGCGTCCGATGGCCGGCTGGTGGCGGCGCAATCCCTTCTTCGTCCGCTACATGGCGCGCGAGGGTAGCGCGCTCTTCGTCGGCGCCTACGCACTGATCCTGCTGGTGGGCCTGATCCGCCTGGCGCAAGGCGAGGCGGCCTTCAACGGCTGGCTGGCAGCGCTGCAGAGCCCGTTGTCGATCGCCTTCCACGGCCTGTTGCTGGCGGTCTTCGCCTTCCATTCATGGACCTGGTTCGAGATCATGCCGAAGACGATGCCGCCCGTGCGCGTCGGCGGCCGTCGTCTGCCCGAGGCCGCGATCACCGGTGGCGCGCTCGCGGCGGCGGCGGCGGCGAGCCTCGTCCTCTTCGTCATCGTCCGGGAGCTGGCGCGATGAAACTGCAAGTGCGTACCACCCATTCGATCCGCGTCGCCGGCGACAAGGCGCAGCGGCGTTCGCCCGAGCCGATCTTCTGGGCGCTGTTCGGCGCCGGCGGCATGATCTCGGCGCTGATCGGGCCGATGCTGGTCTTCATCACCGGCATCGCGATCCCGCTCGGCTTCCTGCTGCCCGCCGACGCGATGCGCTACGAGAACGTGCTCGCGCTCGTGCAGAACCCGATCGGCAAGGCCTTCGTCCTCGCCGTCGTCGCTTTCTTCTTCTGGCACGCCGCGCACCGCATCTTTCACAGCCTGCACGACTTCGGCATCGACGCGGGCAACGGCGCACGCCTCGTCTTTTACGGCAGCGCCTTCGTCGCCACCGTGGCGGCAGCGCTGGCGTTGCTCGCAGTCGGCTTCTGAGCGGGGCTGCGCGCGCGGCTCAGCCGCCTGCGGCAGCACTTCCCTCCGGGAGCCGGACGAACGGCACTTCGATCCGGAACAGGGTGCCGCCGCCGGCAACCGGCTGCTGCGTGATCGTTCCGCGCAGCAGGCTGATCTGGGCGGCGGCGATGGCGAGCCCGAGCCCGGTGCCGCCGTGGCGTCGGGTCAGCGAGGCGTCGGCCTGCGTGAATGGCTGGAACATACGCTCGGCGTGCTCGGGGGGGATGCCGATGCCGCTGTCGCGCACGTCGAAACGCAGCCACACCGACTGCGCTGCCGCACGCTCGGCGGTGGGGACCGGCCCGACCTCGACCGACACGGCGCCGGCCGGCGTGAACTTCACCGCGTTGTCGACGATCCTGGCCAGGATCTGCGTGAGCCTGGCCGAGTCGCCGAGCAGCGTCGTCGGCGTCTCCGGCGCGATCCGGCAAGCGAAGGCCAGCTGCTTGGCGGCGGCGGGGGCGGCGAAGCGCCGCGAGATCGCCTCGATCACTTCGCCGAGCGCGAACGGTGCGACGACCAGTGTTTGTTGCTCGGAATCCGCCGCGGCGAACTCGAGCACGTCCCTGAGCATGACGAACAGCGCATCGGCGCTTTCTTTTGTCATCTCGGCCAGCTCGCGCTGTTCGTCGTTGAGCCCGCTGGCGAGCAGCAGTTCGCTCGTGCCGAGGATGCCGTTCATCGGCGTGCGGATCTCGTGGTTCATGTTGCTCAGGAATTCGCTGCGCGCACGACTCGCCGATTCGACCGCCTGCAGCGCCTGCGCGAGTTTCTGCGTGCGTTCCTCGACCCTCCGCTCGAGTTCGTCCTTGTAGCGTTCCAGCGCTTTGCGCGAGCGGAAGAAGCCGAGCTGCGTGCGCACGCGGGAGAGCAGGATCGCCGGGCGCAGCGGCTTGGTGATGTAGTCGACGGCGCCGAGTTCGAGTCCCTTCTCCTCATCCTCGGTCGAGTCCAGCGCGGTGAGGAAGATGACCGGGATCGCGCGCGTCGCCGGATTTTCCTTGAGCCGGGCGATCACGGCATGACCGTCCATGCCCGGCATCATCACGTCGAGCAGGATCAATTCCGGGCAAGGCGCCTGCGCCACCAGCTGCAGCGCGCGCGGCCCCGAGTTGGCGACGCGGACGCGGTAGTACGGCGACAGCAGCTCGGCGATGACGTGCAGGTTTTCCGGGTTGTCGTCGACGACGAGGACGACGGGCGCGTCGGCAGCGGGCTGCTCGCCGGGTAGCGGATCAGTTGGCGCTTCCATTCTCTCGCTCTCCTCCCGCGCCGGTCCGGCGCATCAGTTCATGGCAGGTCTCCGCCGCTTCGGCGAAATCCCAGGCGCCCAGTTGCTGATCGAACTGCTTCAGCAGGGACTGGTCGAGGCTGGCCTGCAGCAGCGGCCTGTTTTCCGCGAAAACCCGTGGTGCCCGTGCATCTCCCGAACTGAGCAGGGGTTCCAGCTGGCGGAGGACAGCGAGTGCCTGCTCCGTATCGGCGCGGACTGCTGTCGTCGCCTGTTCGGGAATCGTCTCCAGCAGCGCGCGCAGTCGGGCGAGGCCCTCGCCGATCTGCGTGAGCGAGGACGTCAGCGAGGAGGTGAGTGATTCGCTGCCGCCGCCGGCACGCAGCACCGCCTCCAGCCCTTGTGCCGCCGACTGCAGCTCGACCAGTCCGAGGGTACCCGAGCTTCCCTTGAGCGTGTGCGCCAGCCTCATCGCTTCATCGATCCGGCCGTGCTCGATGGCTTGGGAGAGACGCTCCTCCTGCGGATCCTCGGCGAAACGCCGCAACAGCCGCAGGTAGCTGCGCTCGTCGCCGCGCAGGCTCTTCAGCCCGCGTTCGAGGTCGAGCCCTGCGATCCCGCCGAGGCTGCGCCTGAGTGTGTCGTCGGCAAGGGCATGTGCTGCGACCGGCACCGCCGCCGGCATGCCACCTTCTTCGGGCTGCGGCAGCCATTGGCTCAGCGCGGCGAAGAAGTGCTCGGGGTCGACCGGCTTGGCGATGTGCGCGTTCATTCCGGCGGCGAGGCAGGCGCGTCGATCCTCGTCGAAGGCGTTCGCCGTCATCGCCAGTATCGGCGTCGTCGCGTGTTGCGGCAGGCTGCGGATGCGTCCCGTTGCGGCGAAGCCGTCGAGTTCGGGCATCTGCACGTCCATCAGGATCAGGTCGTAGGGTGTCGTCGCGGCCTTGTTCACGGCGACGAGGCCGTTGTCGGCGACGTCGGCGGTGAGGCCGACGCTGCCCAGCAGGCTCAGCGCCACCTCCTGGTTGATCGGGTTGTCCTCGGCAAGCAGGATGCGCGCACCCGCGCAGCGGCGCAGGCGATGTTCGACGGCGCTGACGGAGGCGGACGCTGCGACGGGCTCTCCGGCCTGCAGCGGCTGCAGCAGCGCAGTCAGACGCGACGGGCTCAGCGGCTTCTTCAGTACCTTGAAGTAGCCGGCTTCGGCGAGCGCCGCGGCGGATGCCCGGTCGGGGCTGGTGGCGCACAGGATGCGCGTCGGTTGCCGCGACAGCGGCAGCGTCGCCAGCTGCCTGCCGAGTTCGACACCGTCGCAGCCGGGCATCTCGCGATCGACGAGCAGCAGGTCGAAGGGAACGCCGGCAGCGTCGGCCGCCTGCACCGCCTGCAGCGCTTCGCTCGCGTCGGCGGCCTCGCGCACGCGGATGCCCAGGCGCTCGCAGATGTGGCGGTGTGCCGAGCGTGCTGCGGCGAGGTCGTCGACGATCAGTGCGCGCAGTTCGCCCCCCGCAGCCACTGGCTGCGCCAGCGCCGGTACCGCTCCGTAGCCGAGCGGGACCTCGATCCAGAAGGTGCTGCCCTGACCGGGATCGCTGTCGACGCCGATGCTGCCACCCATCATTTCGACCAGGCGGCGCGAGATCGCCAGTCCAAGGCCGGTGCCGCCGTACTTGCGCGTCGTCGACGCGTCGGCCTGCTCGAAGGCCTGGAACAGCCGCTGCTGCTGCTCGGCGCTGATCCCGATGCCGGTGTCGCGCACCGCGAAGCGGACGACGATCTTGTCGTCGGCCGCCGAGACAACGCGGAAATGCATGAAGATGCTGCCGGCAGAGGTGAATTTGAGTGCGTTGCTGGCGAAATTGAGCAGGATCTGCCGCAGGCGAAGGCTGTCGCCATGCACTACCTCCGGCATTGCCTCGATGTCGATCACCAGCTCGATCCCCTTTTCGTGGACGCGGTCCTGGATCAGCGTGCACACGCTGTCGACCAGTTCCTCGAAGTTGAAGTCGCCCATTTCGAGCTGGAGCTTGTTGGCCTCGATCTTCGACATGTCGAGGATGTCGTTCACGACGTCGAGCAGGTGCCTGCCGGCGATGGTGATCTTGTTGAGCTGCTCGCGCTGGTAAGGATCGGTGATGCGTGCCTTGAGGACGTGCGTGAGGCCGATGATCGCATTCATCGGCGTGCGGATCTCGTGGCTCATGTTGGCGAGGAAGTCGCTCTTGCCGCGGTTGGCGGCTTCGGCGGCCTCCTTCAAGGCATTGAGTTCGGCGGTGCGCTCGGCGACGAGTTGTTCGAGGTGCAGGCGGTGACGGTCGAGTTCCTCGCCGAGGCGCTTCTTCTCGGTGATGTCTTCCTTGACCGCGAGGTAATGGGTGATGCGGCCGTCGGCCTGGAAGATCGGGCTGATGATCGCAAACTCGACGTATTCGCTGCCGTCGCGGCGCTGGTTGATGAACTGGCCGCGCCAGGACCGGCCACTGGCCAGCGATTTCCACATCGCCGCGTAGGTCTCGCGCGGCGTGCGTCCGGAATTCAGGATCTTCGGATTGCGGCCAAGCACTTCCTCGCGGCGGTAACCGGTGGCGGCGAGGAAGGCGTCGTTCACGTACTCGATCGTCCCGCCGAGGTCGGTGATGACGATGCTCTCGGGACTTTGCTCGACCGCCTGCGACAGCTTGCGCAGCTGCTCTTCGGCGCGCTTCAGTTCGGTGATGTCGATATTGACGCCGATGACCCGGGTGGGCTTACGCCCCTCGTCGAGCAGGACGTTGCCACGTGAGACCAGCCAGCGCACTTCGCCGCGTGCGTCGCGGATGCGGAATTCGATCGCGAAGCTGCGTGCATGCGCCATGACTTCGGCGATTTCGGCGCGTACGGCGGGACGGTCTTCAGGAAGGATCAGCGTCATCCAGTCCTCCTGGCGACCGGAGAAGCTCCCCGCCGGCAGGCCGTAGAGCGCTTCCATCTCGCTGCTCCAGATCGTGCGCTGGCTGGCGATGTCCAGTTCCCAGACGCCGATTCCGGCCTCGTGCTGTGCCAGCCGCAGGCGCGCGTCGCTCGTGCGCAAGGCGGCCTCGGCGCGGTCGCGCTCGGCGCGCACGCGCAAGGCCTGCATGCCGTAGGCGAGATTCTGCGCGAGCCCGACGAGCAGCCCGAGTTCGTCGTCGTTGAAGGCGTCGGCATCGGCGGCGTAGAGCGCCAGCGCGCCGACGCAGCGCTCCCCGATGATCAGCGGCAGCCCGACCGCCGCTGCGAAACCGTGGCGCAAGGCATCTTCCCGCCACGGGGCGAAGCGCGGGTCGTGGGCGATGTCCTTGACGATCACCGCGCGTCGCTCTCGGATCGCGGCACCCATCACGCCGCGACCGCGGTCGACGTCGGCCCACGAGACGTCGAGCGCAGCGACGTAATCCGCACCGACGCCGCAATGCGCCACCGGGCGCACCGAGCGTCTGACGTCGTCCTCGGCGATGCCGACCCAGGCCATGCGATAACCGGCGAACTCGACGACGAGGCGGCAGATGTCGTGCAGCAGTTGTCCCTCGTCGGTCGCGCGCATGATGACGCGTCCGCTCTCGCTGACCGCGCGCAGCGCCCGGTTGGCGCGCTGCAGCAGTTCCTTCGCGCGCCGCATCTCGGTGATGTCGTGCGCGATGCCGAAGACGCCGATGATCGATCCTTCGGCGTCGCGCAGCGGATTCTTGGTGGTGAGCAGGGTGATCTGCCGGCCGGAAGGATCGGTCAGATCCAGTTGCCCGTTGATGGTGCGCTGGGCGCTCATCACCAGCCGGTCGCTGGCCATCAGCGCTTCCGCGACGGCCGGGGGAAACAGCGCCGTGTCGTCCGCGCCGAGAATCTCGCTGGTGCTTTTGCCGCTGAGGTACTCCACCTCGGCATTGCAGAACAGGTAGCGCCCCTCGTTGTCCTTGGCGAAGATCATGTCGGAGGAGTTCTTTGCGATCGCGTCGAGGAGCTGCAGCGCACGCAGGCGTTCTGCCTGTGCTGCCTGTTCCGCCTGCGTGCTGAGCAGCTGCTGCCTTTGCCTGAAGGCAAGCAGGGCCGCGGCGGACATCAGCACGAGCAGCGTGCATGAGAGTGCGATCAGCAGGATGTCGCCGAGCGCGGCTTCGAGGATCTGGCTCTCGTCCATCTTCACCAGCAACTGCCAGTCGGTTCCGCCGACCGCATGCAGTGTGGCGAGCGTGGCAACGCCGCGCTGGTCGAGCCCTGCGCCGAGCTTCGCCGCTGCGTTGCGCACGAGCGCCGCCTCCAGCGATGGCGCCGCCAGCGGCAGGCGTACTCCGGTGATCTCTGTCCCGCGCTGCGCTGCGCCGAGAAGGATGAGCGTATCCCCGTCGCGGCGCACCAGGAGGCTCGTGGTGCCGGGGTGTTGCGCCGCGTTCAGCGTGGGCACGATGAAGGCCGCTGGGTCGCTGCGCAGGACCACGAGCGGACCCGAGGGTGCCAGGGTGGCGACGAAATCGAGATGGAGGCTGCCTGCCGCGTCGCGGTAGGGGCCGAGCACATGCACTTTCCCGTCGCCGAGCGCCAGGCGAGCGGTCGCCCGCAACTGCGGATCGATGGACGCTGAGGCTGGCCGGACCGCTGCCAGCAGTTCGCCCTCGCCGTCGAGCAGCAGCACGTCCGCGTAGGCGTAGTTGTCGCAAAACCTGGCGAGATGGGCGAGCAGTCCGCTGCGCGCGCTGGCGTTGCCGTCGCTGCGCCACGCTGTGTACGGCTGCGCGAAGATGCCATCGTTGCGGAGAAGCTGCGTATCCTTCTTGCGTTCGTCGACCCAGACGCCGAGTTGCGCTGCCTGCAGCTCGCCGGTCGTGCGCAACTGCGCCTCCAGCGTCTGCCGGTGCTGCGAGATGTTCTGCTGGATCGCGAGCCCGCCGAGCGCGAGGAAGGTGAGCAGCAGCGGCAGCAGTGAGGGCCAGCCTTGCCGGAATGGAGTGGTTTTCGCGGCGCCAGAGGACATCTCTTGGGTCTCGGGGGGGATCGTGCGGCGGCTTGCCGTCTGACCTGTTCGGGGTTGGGCGCGTAAGGTGTTTTTAACAGATCGGCAGGCGCTTGCCAAAGGATATCGCAGCGCTGCCGTCTTTCACTATTTTGCGAGGGGTGGCAGGACCGTCGCTGCCGTGTACCACGCGCCGATAAGGGTTGCCAGCGGGGTACGCCGGCCGATATCCTTGACTCCCCGCCCGTTCGCAAGCTGTCGTCCATGATCCCTCCTGCAACCTCGTCCGCAGAAGAGCGCGGACCCAGCCTCGACACGCCCGTCGCGCCGCACGGGGACGCCGAGCGGCGGGGCGCAGCCAACACGGCAGCGCCGCCGCTGCCCTACATCCTGGTCATCGACGATACGCCGATCAACTGTCAGTTGCTGACGCACGCGCTGCGCAAGGACTACCTGGTGCGCACTGCGTCGAGCGGTGAGGAAGGCTTGGCCATCCTTGGCGAGGAGCGGAAGCCGGACCTCATCCTGCTCGACATCATGATGCCGGGAATGGACGGCTACGAAGTCTGCCGGCGCATCAAGGGCGAGATCAGCACCCGGAACATTCCGGTCATCTTCGTGACGGCGCTGGACCAGCCCAGGGATCAGCAACAGGGTTTTGCGCTCGGTGCCGTGGACTACATCAGCAAACCCTTCGATATCCTGCTCGTCAAGGCGCGCGTCGCCGTCCATGTCCGGCTCAAGCTCAAGTCCGAGATGCTCGAAAGGATGGCTTTCGTAGACGGGCTCACCGACATCCCCAACCGGCGGGCACTGGAAACGACGCTGAGCAGCGAGTGGGCCCGTGCGCAGCGCAGCGGTGGCCTGCTGTCGCTGCTGATGATCGACATCGACATGTTCAAGGCCTACAACGACTGCTGTGGACACGGCCTCGGCGACGTCTGCCTGCGCCGGGTGGCGCACGAACTGCGCGCCGGATTGCTGCGCTGCAGCGACTTCGTCGGTCGCTACGGGGGCGAGGAGTTCCTCGCCATCCTCCCCGACTGCGATGCGCCCGGTGCCCTGCTGGTGGGCGAAAGGTTGCGCCGGCGCGTCGCCGAACTGAACATCCCCCATCCGCAGTCGCAGGTGGCCGACGTGGTCACCATCAGCATCGGTGCAGCCAGCTGCCGGCCACGGCAGCAGGGCGTGCTCTCCGAGTTCCTGAGCGAGGCGGACCGGGCCCTCTACGCAGCGAAGAGCCGCGGTCGCAACCGGGTCTGCGCCGGCCTCCACTGAGGGCGGCGCGCGCTCACTCGCGCAGCGCGTCCGGGTCGGCGCGCATGTCGCGCTTGTTCATCTTGCCGACGCTGGTCTTCAGGAGGCGCTTGACGAAGGAGACCTGGAGCAGGATGCCGTAGCGTGAGATGCCGGCCGCCTCGATCGCGTGCGCCGCGTAGTTGCGGATGACGTGTTCGCTGACCTCGCCTGCGTGCTCGGGCTTCAACAGTACCAGTGCCAGCGGCCGCTCGCCCCACTTCGGGTCGGGGACGCCGATCACCGCGACTTCCTGCACCGCCTCGTGCTTGGCGATGATGTCCTCGATCTGCAGGGACGAGGTCCATTCGCCGGCGACCTTGATCACGTCCTTGATGCGGTCGGTGATCTTCACGTAGCCGCGTTGGTCGATGTTGCCGATGTCGCTGGTGTGCAGGTAGCCGCCGGCCCACAGTTCCTCAGCCGCTGCCGGCGACTTCAGGTAGCCCTGCGTCAGCCACGGCGCACGCACGACGACCTCGCCGGTCGCCTTGCCGTCGTGGGCCACGTCCTGCATGTCCTGGTCGACGATGCGCAGGTCGACGAGCGGCAGCGGCAGCCCGGTCTTGGCGCGCAGCACCGCCTGCTGCTCGGGCGGCAATTGCAGGTCGGCGTCCGTGAGGTGGGCGAGCGAGAGCACCGGGCAGGTTTCCGACATGCCGTAGCCGGTGAACAGGTCGATGCCGCGCTTGTGCGCGGCGATCGCCATCGCCTCCGGCATCGCCGAGCCACCGATGACCAGCTTCCAGCCCGACAGGTCGAGGTCCTTGGCGTGCGGGTGGCTCAGGACGAGGTGCAGAATGGTCGGCACGCAGTGCGAGAAGGTCACGCCCTCGTCGGCGATCAGCCGGCAGAGCAGGTCGGGCTGGTAGCGCCCCGGATAGACCTGCTTCACGCCGAGCATCGTCGCGATGTAGGGGAAGCCCCAGGCGTGGACGTGGAACATCGGCGTCAGCGGCATGTACACGTCCTCGCGGTGCAGGCGGCCCTGGGTGCGCGAAGCGCCCGCGGCAACTGCGACGCCGAGCGTGTGCAGGACGAGCTGGCGATGGCTGAAGTAGACACCCTTCGGGTCGCCGGTGGTGCCGGTGGTGTAGAACACCGAGGCCTGCGCGTTCTCGTCGAAGTCGGGGAATTCGTAATCCTCGTCGGCGGCGGCGAGCAGTGCCTCGTACTCGCCGGCGAAGCTGACCGGCGCTTGCGGCAGGCTGGCCTCGTCGTTGAGCAGGACGAAGTGCTTCACCGTCTGCAGGCGGTCGGCGATCGCCGCGAGGATCGGCAGGAACTCGCTGTTGACCAGCAGAATATCGGCTTCGGCGTGGTTCAGCGTGTACAGGATCTGCTCGGGCGAGAGGCGGACGTTAACGGTCTGGATGATCGCGCCCATCATCGGTACCGCAAAATAACATTCGAGGTAGCGGTGGCTGTCCCAATCCATCACCGCCACCGTGCTGCCGGCCTCTACGCCGAGTCCGGCCAGTGCGTTGGCGAGTCGTCCGATGCGCTGCCGGAATTCGCTGTAGGTGTGACGCACGCGCCCCTGGTAGGTGATCGTCTGCTCGGGGGCTGTCGCCAGCGGGGTGAGCAGGAGCTGTTTGATCAAGAGCGGATACTGGTAGGCGGATGCGGTCGACTGGACGATTTTCACCGGCATTATGGACTCCGAGGACTGGGTGACTGGCCGATGCGCGCGCATCGGTCGCCCATTTTAACGCGGCTGTAACAGTCGTTCACGGAAGCGTGACGGTCGCCTGGTACCCGAGCCGGTCCGCCGCCGGCTGGGCGGCAGCGGGGGGTGCAAGCTCCTGCTCAGCCAGGCTGGCGCTGCGCGCGAGCGTGCTTGCGCGAGGCCAGGGGTAGGGCGAGGAGGGAGAGCGCGAGCAGTGCCGAGGTGCCGGGCTCGGGAATCAGCGCAGCGGCGAAAGCGCTGCCGAGCAGTGCATGCGCAGCGGTGGTCGGATGCTCGTAGTCCCAGAAGACGTACGCGTCAGGGGTGCCGCAGATCAACGCTTCGCCGGTCACGCTCCAGTTCAGGCAGGTGTCCGACTTGTTGGTGAAGCCGGGATTGTGCGTGCCCAAGGGGATGCTCGCGAGCACCGAGTAGGTATCGACCGTGATGATGTCGGCACCGGTTGCCAGCTCCACGGCGTCGAGCAAGCCCGGCAGCGTGGCGTTGAAGGCTGCGCTGAATTGCGCTGCCAGCCCCTGCAGCATCGCCGATTCGGGTGTGCGCAGGTCCGGGTCGAGGAAGCGCGGCGTCTGGCTCAGATCGGGCAGGTTGGGAACCATGATGTGGGTGGCGCCGGCAGCCGCCAGCATCCCGACGTAGCCGGCGATGTTGCCGGCGGCAGCGATGGGCGATCCTTGGGCAATGAAATCGTTGGCGCCTCCCCAGATGAAATACAGCGCGTTCGGGTCGGCCTTGCCGGCAGTTCCCAGCGTCGACTGGTAGAGCGCCAGTTGCGCAGCCATGCCGGGTGCTCCCTGGCTGCCGACGCTGGTGGTGCTGCCGTTGTCTGCGATGTTGCCGATCCCCGTGGTCGCGCCGCCGATCGCGTAGCTCTGGAAGTTCGACGGCGTCACGCCACCGGGCAGGATTGCGGCCGCGAGGTATTCGGCGGCGGTGCGGCCGTTCGAGAAGCGTGCATCGGCGTAGGGCGGGCAGTTGTGGAAGGCGCTGCACTGGTTCATGAGCTTGTAGAGGCTCAGCACCGAGGAGTCGCTGGCGCCCGTATCCGACAGGCTGTCGCCGAAGACGTAAAGTGAGCTGAAGGGCAGGGCCGAGGCACTGGCCGCGCCGAGCAGCCAGAGCCAGAGGACGACGAGGAATTTCAGGGCGGTTTTCATGATGGCTCTCCGTGTGCCGGGTCGCAGCACCGGCTGCGAGCGATGCCGGCAACGCATGCGAAATGACTATAGCATTTTTCGGGCCGGGGTTCCTGGTTCAGGAAAAACAATGGCTTGAGCAGTTTTTTTCGGGAGTGCTGGGTGCTGCTGTAAATATTGGCGACAGCACACCCGTGGCCTGTGCCGTCGCCGCTGGCGGCGACCGGTGCTAAGATTCGCGCCTTTCCGGGCGATACGCCGGATTCCGACGCCCGCCTCCCGACCCACCGCCCGTGCAACTCGAAACCCACATCAACACCTTCGGCCGCCACCTCAAGGCTCGCTTCGGCACGCGCGTGCGCAAGCTCTCCCTGCACGCCGGCTTCACCTGTCCGAACCGCGATGGCACGCTCGGCCGCGGCGGCTGCACCTTCTGCAGCGTGCTCTCGTTCAACGAGGGCAAGGCCGAGCAGCCGATCAGCGTGCAGATGGCCGCGCGTCGTGCTGAGCTGACGCGGGCGACGCGTTACCTTGCCTATTTCCAGGCGTACACGAATACCTACGCCGAAGTCGAGGAATTGCGCCGCCTCTACGCCGAGGCAGTGAGCCACAGCGACGTCGTCGGCCTGTGCGTCGGCACGCGTCCCGACTGTGTTCCCGATGGCGTGCTGGAGATCCTCGCCGGCTATCGGGCGCAGGGCTACGAGGTGTGGCTCGAACTCGGGCTACAGAGCGCGCACGACGAGACCTTGCAGAGGATCAACCGCGGACACGGCTTCGCCGCCTACGCCGACGCGGTGGCCCGCGCGCGGCGCTTCGGTGTACCGGTCTGCGCGCATCTGATCCTGGGGCTGCCCGGGGAGAGCGAGGCGATGATGCGCGAGACGCACGCCAGGGTGCTGGCGCTCGGCGTCGAGGGGATCAAGCTGCACCCGCTGATGATCGTCAAGGGCTGCAGCATGGCGGCACAGCATGCGCGTGGGGAAGTGGCGCCACCGACGCTCGCGGCCTACGCGGCGATCGCCGCCGACCTGATCCGGCGGACTCCACCGGAGGTGATCTTCCACCGGGTGACGGCGACTGCGCGTCCGCCGACGCTGATCGCCCCCGACTGGTGCCATACAAACTTCCCGGCAGCCAATGCGATTGCCGCCGATCTGGCCACCTACGGTGGCCAGGGTTGTCTCGTCGGCTAGCTGGCGGCGCCTTCGATTTGTGCACGCGTCACGTTCTCGACGACGCGCAGTTCGTTGTCGTGCGCGAAGTGCTGCACGAAGCGGTAGGCCGTCGGCTCGAACTCGTAGAGCTCGCCATCGACGAAGACTGCCTTGAAGCCCTCGAAATCGCCGGGGCCGACATAAGGCGAGTACTGGACCCGCTTGCGCGCACCGAATGCGGACAAGGCGCCGCACAGGCGTTCTGCCCAGTCGCTCGGGCGAAAGCGCTTGCCACCGGTCGTCTGGCCGACGATGACGAAGGACCCGGGGCGTGCGGCCGCGCGTGCGGGCGTGGTTGCAGGGGAGGCCTCCGCGGCGCTCGACGTCGTGCCGGAGGGATTGGGCTGTGGCGTTTCAGAAGACGTTTGCATTTTGGCGGTCTGCTGGATTAGGTTGCGGTGGCGGAGCAACACGGGTCGAAGTATACAGGGCTAAGGCCTCACACAGCGAAACATGATCCAGTATTCGCTCCGGCCCCGGCATGCACGGTCTGCAACAGGGGTAACATGGTGGTCACGGACTGCCGGCACAATCAGAAGTTCCTTCATTTTCACGAAAGCGGCGGCCCTGAAAACGCCCGACGCACGACAACGCCCGCGGCGTGCGTATTCGCGCTAGCGCAGGGGCAGCGGGGACGATGTACAAGGCCTTGCTTTTCCCTTAACATCGAATACTCGATTGGCCGGGGCCGTGCCTGTCGTGGCGACTCCCCCGTTGCGGCAGAGAATGCCGCAGCCTGCGGCTTTGTAGCGACGATCTTCGTCAATCCGGCGGCGCAAGCCGCCGTTTCAGTTTCAGGGCCTCACACAAGAGGATGCTTATGTCTCACCTGATGAATACCTATGCCCGCCTGCCGGTGGCTTTCACTCACGGTCAGGGAAGCAGGGTCACCGATAGCGAGGGGCGCAGCTACCTCGACGCGCTCTCCGGGATCGCCGTCAA
Source organism: Rhodocyclus purpureus (assembly GCF_016653115.1). Classification (GTDB taxonomy): domain Bacteria; phylum Pseudomonadota; class Gammaproteobacteria; order Burkholderiales; family Rhodocyclaceae; genus Rhodocyclus; species Rhodocyclus purpureus. The sequence goes on along the minus strand of NZ_NHRX01000016.1, from coordinate 94,937 downwards.
TACGCTGGGCCACAATCACCCGGCGCTGGTCGCTGCGATCGCCGGGCAGGCGGCGCGCCTGCTGCACACCTCCAATCTCTATCGTATTCCCGCGGCAGAAGAACTGTCCGACCGCCTGGCCGCACTGTCCGGCATGGACGAAGTGTTCTTCGGCAACTCCGGCGCCGAGGCGAACGAGGCGGCGATCAAGCTCGCGCGCTTCTACGGACACCAGCGCAACATCGACAGCGCCAACATCATCGTCATGGAACATTCGTTCCACGGGCGCACGCTGGCGACGCTGTCGGCCACCGGCAACCGCAAGACGCAGGCGGGTTTCGAGCCGCTCGTTTCCGGTTTCGTGCGCGTCCCGTTCAACGACCTGGCCGCGATCCGTGCCGTCGGCGAGCACAACCACAACGTTGTCGCCGTCATGCTCGAAGTGCTGCAGGGCGAAGGCGGCATCCATCTCGCCGACCCCGACTACCTGCACGGCCTGCGCGCGCTCTGCGACGAGCGGGGCTGGCTGCTCATCTGCGACGAGGTGCAGTGCGGGATCGGCCGGACCGGCAAGTGGTTCGGCTACCAGCACGCAGGCATCCTGCCCGACGTCGTCACCCTGGCCAAGGGCCTGGGCGGCGGCGTTCCGATCGGCGCCTGTCTCGCCAGCGGCCGTGCCGCCGGACTGTTCGGCCCGGGCAACCACGGCTCGACCTTCGGCGGCAATCCGCTCGCCTGCAGTGCGGCGCTCGCCGTGCTCGACACGGTCGCTAAGGCAGGCTTGCTCGAGCACACGGTCGCCGTCGGCCAGATGATCCGCGAGGGCCTGCGCAGCGAACTCGCCGGTGCTAAGGGAATCGTCGACATCCGCGGCCGCGGCCTGATGATCGGCATCGAGCTCGACCGTCCCTGCGGCGTCCTCGTCCAGCGCGGCCTCGACGCCGGCCTCCTGATCAACGTCACCGCCGACAAGGTCGTCCGCCTGCTGCCGGCGCTCAACTTCAGCGTCGAAGAAGGACGCGAACTCGTCGTCCGCCTGGCTGCGCTGATCCGCGATTTCCTGGCCGCCAAGGATTGATCATGGGACTCAAGACGAACACCGGCAGCATCCGCCATTTCCTCCAGTTCAAGGATTTCTCGCGCGAGGAATACGACTACCTGTTCGCGCGCACGCGCTGGATCAAGGATCAATTCAAGAGCTACCGGCAGTACTGGCCGCTCTCCGATCGCTCGCTGGTGATGATCTTCGAGAAGGCGAGCACGCGCACGCGCCTCTCCTTCGAGGCCGGCATCCAGCAGCTCGGCGGTTCGGCGATCTACCTCAACACGCGCGACTCGCAGCTCGGGCGGGGCGAGCCGGTCGAGGACGCGGCGCAGGTGATCTCGCGCATGAGCGACCTGGTGATGATCCGCACCTTCGAGCAGGACATCGTCGAGCGCTTCGCCGCCAACTCGCGCGTGCCGGTGATCAACGGGCTCACCAACGAGTACCACCCGTGCCAGATCATGGCCGACATCTACACCTTCATCGAGCACCGCGGCCCGATCCAGGGCAAGACGGTGGCCTGGATCGGTGACTCGAACAACATGTGCAACACCTGGCTGCAGGCAGCCGAGGTGCTCGACTTCCGTGTCCATGTGTCGACCCCGCCCGGCTACGAGATCGAGCCCGAGCGCGTCGGCCTCGTCGGTACGGACCACTTCCAGCAGTTCGCCGACCCGATGGAAGCGGCGCGCGGCGCCGACATCGTCACCACCGATGTGTGGACCTCGATGGGCTACGAGGCCGAGAACGAGGAAAGGCTCAAGGATTTCGCCGACTGGCAGGTCGACGCCGAGATGATGCGCGTCGCCCGCGAGGACGCGATCTTCCTGCACTGCCTGCCGGCGCACCGCGGCGAGGAGGTCACCGCCGAGGTCATCGACGGTCCGCAGAGCGTGGTCTGGGACGAGGCCGAGAACCGCCTGCACACGCAGAAGGCGCTGATGGAGTACCTGGTCCTCGGCCGCATCCAGACCGAATCCTGATCGAATCTTGAGACGCGACGTCGGCGCACGGGTGCCGGCGCTTGTTTCACCAATGGAGATCGCACATGAGCGAAAGCAAGAAAGCCATCAACAAGGTCGTCCTCGCCTACTCGGGCGGGCTCGACACCTCGGTGATCCTGAAGTGGCTGCAGGACGAATACCAGTGCGAGGTGGTGACCTTCACCGCCGACCTCGGCCAGGGCGAGGAACTCGAGCCGGCGCGCACCAAGGCGCTCAAGTTCGGCATCAAGCCCGAGAACATCTTCATCGACGACCTGCGCGAGGAATTCGTGCGCGACTTCGTCTTCCCGATGTTCCGCGCCAACACCGTCTATGAGGGCGAGTACCTGCTCGGCACCTCGATCGCACGGCCGCTGATCGCCAAGCGCCTGATCGAGATCGTGAACCAGACCGGGTCCGACGCCATCGCGCACGGCGCCACCGGCAAGGGCAACGACCAGGTCCGCTTCGAACTCGGCGCCTACGCGCTGAAGCCCGGCATCAAGATCATCGCCCCGTGGCGCGAGTGGGACCTGCTCTCGCGCGAAAAGCTGCTGGCCTACGCCGAGCAGCATGGCATCCCGGTCGAGATGAAGCACAAGGCCGGCGGCTCGCCCTACTCGATGGACGCCAACCTGCTGCACATCAGCTACGAAGGCCGTCACCTCGAAGACCCGGCCGCCGAAGCCGAGGAGTCGATGTGGCGCTGGTCGGTGTCGCCCGAAGCGGCGCCGGACGCGGCCGAGTACCTCGACCTCGAATTCGCCAACGGTGATCTGGTCGCGATCAACGGCGAGCGCATGCCTGCGCACGAACTGCTGGCGAAGCTTAACCAGCTCGGCGGCAAGCACGGCATCGGCCGCCTCGACCTGGTCGAGAACCGCTACGTCGGCATGAAGTCGCGCGGCTGCTACGAGACCCCCGGCGGGACGATCCTGCTCAAGGCACACCGTGCGATCGAGTCGATCACGCTCGACCGCGAGGTCGCGCACCTCAAGGACGACCTGATGCCGCGCTACGCCAGCCTGGTCTACAACGGCTACTGGTGGAGCCCCGAGCGCCGTGCGCTGCAGGCACTGATCGACTACACGCAGCAGACCGTCAACGGCTGGGTCCGCCTCAAGCTGTACAAGGGCAACGTGATCGTCGTCGGCCGCGACTCGAAGACCGACTCGCTGTTCGACTCGACCATCGCCACCTTCGAGGACGACGCCGGCGCCTACGACCAGAAGGATGCGGGCGGCTTCATCAAGCTGAACGCGCTGCGCATGCGCATCGCCGCCAACCTGGCCGCGCGCAAGGCGTGAGCAGGCTAGCCGGGCACGCGCCATGTTCGGGCTGAGCGAGGAGCAGATCGCCGACTTCGGGATGAGCTTCGGCGTCGGCGCCTTCATCCTGTTCATGCTCTTCATCATCGCCGAACTGGCGTGGAAGTCGAAGGCAGGCAAGAAGGGGACGCTGATCCTCTTCTTCGTCCTCGCCTTCGGCATGCTCGGCTTCATCGCCAAGTCCATTCTCGAGAAGTTCCTGGGAATGTGAGCGCTGGCGGATAGCCGCATGGATGCCAACTACCCGGGCGTCGCCCAGGTCATCGAGATGGCGGTCGCGCCGGTGTTCCTGCTCACCGGCGTCGGCTCGATCCTCGGTGTACTGGTCAACCGGCTGGCGCGCATCGTCGACCGCCGGCGCCAGCTGCAGGGCAGGGCGGCCGGCAAGGGCGCGGCTGCCGACAGCGAGGAAATCCGCACGCTGAGGCAGCGCAAGCGCTGGATCCAGGGGGCGATCTCCCTGTGCGTGCTGAGCGCGCTTCTCGTCAGCCTGGTCGTCGTCGCGCTCTTCGTCGGCGCCGAGATGCACCTCAACTCCGACCGTGTCGTCGCCGGGCTGTTCGTCGCCGCCTTGCTGGCGCTGATCGGCGGGCTGGTCGCCTTCCTGCGCGAGATCTCGCTTGCAGTGGCGCGGCCCGAGTCGGGCGAAGACCGCTCCTGCTGATGTGGGTATGCTGATTACGAGGACGTTAATTAGTCCCGTAATTGTGTATGGCGTCCCCGTGATTGGTCTTTCCCGCTGCTGCGGAAACGTGGGAAAATCCGGAGGACCAACACACGCTGCGCGCGTCAACCTGACGGCGCGCTTCGCACCTTTGCCCGGCGGCACTGCCGTCGGTTTTTGATGGGATTTTTTTCATGAGCAGCCAATTCGATAACGTCAGCGTCGTCAAGAAAAGCAACGTCTTCTTCGACGGCAAGTGCGTCAGCACCTCCGTCATCTTCGCCGACGGCACGCGCAAGACCGTCGGCGTCATCCTGCCCTCGTCGCTGATCTTCAATACCGGTGTGCCGGAAGTCATGGAATGCGTCGGCGGTTCGTGCCGCGCGCGCATCAAGGGCGAGAGCGAGTGGAAGACCTATGGCGTCGGCGAGTCCTTCTCGATTCCCGCCAACTCGTCGTTCGAGATCGCCTGCGACGAGCCCTACCACTACGTCTGCCACTTCGGCTGAGCGGCCGCGGAGGAGAGTTCATGCCATCCTTCGATTTCACCTCCGAAGCCGACATGGTCGCGTTGAAGAACGCGATCGACGTTGCCGGCCGCGCCATCGTCAATCGCTACGACTTCAAGGGAACCAGCGCCAAGGTCGAACTGAACGAGAAGGACAAGTCGATCATGCTCTACGGCGACTCCGACTTCCAGCTCGACCAGATCAAGGACCTGCTCTTCCCGGCGATGGAAAAGAAGGAAAAGGACAGCGTCAAGCGCCTCGACCACCAGCCGGTGCAGAAGATCTCGGGCAACAAGGTCAAGCAGGAGTTGAAGATCAAGAGCGGCATCGACAGCGAGCTGGCGAAGAAGATCGTCAAGCTGTGCAAGGATGCGAAGCTCAAGGTGCAGGCGTCGATCCAGGGCGATGAAGTGCGCGTGACCGGCGCCAAGCGCGACGAGCTGCAGGCGTGCATCGCGCTGGTGAACAAGACGATCACCGATTTTCCGATCCGCTCCGGCAACTTCCGCGACTGAAACAGGTCCAACAACGCTTAGCACCGACGTCCACGCCTAACTCCCGGAGAACTCCATGCCCCATCGCGACCAGGAAATCGCCATGTTGCGCCGCGAACTTGAAATCCTGATGGGGGAGCGCGAGAGCCTGCTGCAGGTCGTCGGTGCGGCGGCGGCGCTGATCGCCGGACTCGACAGCAAGCAGCTGCCACCGGACGCGGTCGCCGCTGCCGATCTGGCGTCGACGATCATCAACGCCTTGCCCGAGGAGACCCTGCAGGACGCACTGGCGGCGGCGCAGGCCGAGATCGCCCCCGGCGAGGACCTGGGCGAGCCGGCCTGAGCCACTGCCGATGTCGTCGATCTTCGACCCCGTTGCCTTCCGCCAGCGCCTCCTTGCGGTGCTGCAGCACGAGGTTGACGGCGACAGGCGCGACGGCGGGCAGCAGCGGCACGGCGACGACGGCGCGCACGATCTCGCTGCCGAAGCGGCGACGCCGGCGTCGGTGCTGGTGCCGATCGTCCTGCGCGAGTCGGCGCCGACCCTGTTATTGACCCGGCGCAGCGAGCACCTGCGCGACCATCCGGGGCAGATCAGCTTTCCCGGCGGCCGCGTCGATGCCGGCGACCCGAGCCCCACGCATACCGCGCTGCGCGAGGCGACCGAGGAGATCGGCCTCGACCCCGTACACGTCGAGGTGCTCGGCTTCCTTCCCGACTACCACACCATCACCGGTTTCCGCGTGACGCCGGTGGTGGCGACGCTGACGCCGCCCTTTGCGCTGGCGCCCGACGCCTTCGAGGTCGCCGAGATCTTCGAGGTGCCCCTGAGCTTCGTGCTCGATCCGCGCAACTACCAGCGCCATCCCTACACCCTGCAAGGTCGTTCCGGGCACTACTACGCGGTTCCCTGGGGCGACTACTTCATCTGGGGGGCGACCGCCGCCATGCTGCGCATTCTCGCGGCAAGGCTCGCCACGGTATGATGTCGCGTTTCCTCATTCACGCGGTGCGCATGTCCATGGCGTGCCCTGACCCTGCTGTTGTCGAAGCTTGCCGGCCTCGTCGCCGGTTGATTTTAACCACGAAGGAGTAGTAGATGAGCAAAGAAGTCGTAGTTCTCAGCGCGGCGCGTTCGCCGATCGGTTCTTTCGGCGGCTCGCTGAGCAGCTTCGAGCCCGCCGAACTGGGCGGCCTGGTGATGAAGGAAGCGATCGCCCGCTCGGGCGTCGACGCCGAGAAGATCAAGTACGTCACCGTCGGCAACACCATGCCGACCGAGTCGCGCTACGCCTACGTCGCGCGCGTCGCTTCGATCCAGGCCGGTCTCGGCATGGACTCGGTGGCGATGGCGGTCAACCGCCTCTGTGCCTCCGGCCTGCAGGCCGTCGTGTCGACGGCACAGTCGATCATGCTCGGCGAAGCCGACTTCGGCATCGGCGGCGGCGTCGAAGTCATGTCGCGCGGCGGCTACCTGTCGCCGGCGATGCGCAACGGCGCGCGCATGGGCGACACCAAGATGATCGACATGATGGTCTCGGTCCTCACCGACCCGTTCGGCGTCGGCCACATGGGTGTCACCGCCGAGAACCTGGCGAGCAAGTGGAACATCACGCGCGAGGAACAGGATGCCTTCGCCGTCGAGTCGCAGCAGCGCGCGCTGGCGGCGATCGCCGACGGCCGTTTCAAGTCGCAGATCGTCCCGATCACCATCAAGAGCCGCAAGGGCGACATCGTCTTCGACACCGACGAATACCCGAAGGCGACGTCCGTGGAGAAGCTTGCCGCGCTGAAGCCGGCGTTCAAGAAGGACGGCACGGTCACCGCCGGCAACGCCTCGGGCATCAACGACGGCGCTGCCTTCCTCGTCCTCGCCTCGGCCGAAGCCGCTGCTGCCGGCGGCCACAAGCCGATCGCGCGCATCGTCTCCTCGGCGGTCGCCGGCGTTCCCAACGAGCTGATGGGTGAAGGCCCGATCCCGGCCTCCAAGCTGGCGCTGCAGCGTGCCGGTCTGTCGCTCGCCGACATGGACGTGATCGAGTCGAACGAAGCCTTCGCCGCGCAGGCGATCGCCGTCTCGCGCGGGCTCGGCCTCGACCCGGTCAAGACCAACCCGAACGGCGGCGCCATCGCGCTGGGCCACCCGGTCGGCTGTTCCGGTGCCTTCATCGCCACCAAGGCGATCCACGAACTGCATCGCAGCGGCGGCCGTTACGCGCTGGTGACGATGTGCATCGGCGGCGGCCAGGGCATCGCGGTCGTCTTCGAGCGCATGTAATCGCGCCCGGCGGCTTTGCGCCGCCTGCCTGAAAGGAGGCCGGATCCGTCATCGACGGATCCGGCCTCTTCTCTTTCCGGTCCGGCTGCCCGAATGAAACGAGGCCGGTTCCGCGTGTTGCGGAACCGGCCTCGTGCCTGTCGGCGAAGGCAGGCTGCGGGGAGCGGCTGCTCCCCGCGGCGTCCGACGCTCAGGCCTTGAGGGCCGTGAGCACCTCGTCGAGCATCTTCTTCGCGTCGCCGAAGAGCATGCGGTTGTTTTCCTTGTAGAAGAGCGGGTTGTCGACGCCGGCGTAGCCGGAGGCCATCGAGCGCTTCATCACGATCGAGGTCTTCGCCTTCCACACCTCGAGCACCGGCATGCCGGCGATCGGCGAGGTCGGGTCCTCGGCGGCCGACGGATTGACGATGTCGTTGGCGCCGATGACCATGGTGACGTCGGTGTCCGGGAAGTCGTCGTTGATCTCGTCCATTTCCATCACGATGTCGTAGGGCACCTTGGCTTCGGCGAGCAGCACGTTCATGTGCCCCGGCATGCGCCCGGCGACCGGGTGGATGCCGAAGCGCACATTGACGCCACGCTCGCGCAGGGTCTTGGTGATCTCGAACACCGTGTGCTGCGCCTGCGCCACCGCCATGCCGTAGCCGGGGACGATGACGACGCTCTTGGCATCTTTCAGCAGTTCGGCGGTTTCCGCGGCGCTGACCGGGACCACCTCGCCGGCCGGTTCGCCTTCGGCCTTCTTCGCCGGCGTACCGCCGCCGCTGCCGAAGCCGCCGGCGATGACGCTGATGAAGTTGCGGTTCATCGCGCGGCACATGATGTAGGAGAGGATCGCGCCGCTCGAGCCGACCAGCGCACCGGTGACGATCAGGAGGTCGTTGGAGAGCATGAAACCGGTCGCCGCCGCTGCCCAGCCCGAGTAGCTGTTGAGCATCGACACCACCACGGGCATGTCGGCACCGCCGATGGCCATCACCATGTGGATGCCGAAGAGCAGCGCGATGGCCGTCATCACGAACAGGGGCAGCAGGCCTGCCTGCATCGTCTCGGCCTGCAGGAACTGCCAGCCGAAGGCGATGACGACGACCAGTGCGGCGAGGTTCAGCCAGTGCCGTGCCGGCAGCAGCAGGGGCTTGCCGCCGATGCGTCCGGACAGCTTGCCGAAGGCGATCAGCGAACCCGAGAAGGTGACTGCGCCGATCAGGATGCCGACGTAGATCTCGACTTCGTGGATCGCCTTCTCGGCGCCGCTGAACACGATCGAGGTGTCGATGTAGCTGGCGAAGCCGACCAGACAGGCGGCCAGACCGACCAGGCTGTGCATCAGCGCGACCAGTTCGGGCATCTGCGTCATCTTGACGGTGCGCGCGGCGAAGACGCCGATGGCGCCGCCGACGACCATGGCGCCGATGATCCAGGGGATCCCGGCCATGGTCACGCGCGGACCGAACACCGTTGCCAGCACGGCGATGGTCATGCCGACCATGCCGTAGAGGTTGCCGCGGCGCGATGTTTCAGGGTTGGAGAGGCCGCCCAAACTGAGGATGAAGAGGATGGTGGCGCCGACGTAGGCGATCGTTGCGAGGCTTTCTGACATGGTGGTTACTTCCGGAACATTGCCAGCATGCGGCGGGTGACGGCGAAACCGCCGAACATGTTGATCGCGGTGAGGACGATGCCGGCGACCGCGAGCCAGCGGATCCAGTCATCGGGACGCTGCGTGGCGCCGAGTTCGGCGAGCGGCGGCGCGATCTGGACCAGCGCACCGATGGCGATGATGCTCGAAATGGCGTTGGTGACGCTCATCAGCGGCGTATGCAGCGCGGGCGTCACGTTCCAGACGACCATGTAGCCGACGAAGCAGGCGAGCACGAAGACGGTGAAGTGGCCGAGGAAGGCCGCCGGCGCGTAGGCACCGATCAGCCAGAAGAGCAGGGCGCCGACCCCGAACACGAGCGCCAGCGAGGTGCCGGACATCGGCTCGGAGGCCGCACCATGCCCACCCGACTTCTTCGCCGGTGCGGGCGCGGCGGCGGCGGGCTTGGCCTGCGCCGGCGCTGCCGAGAGCTTCGGCGGCGGTGGCGGCCAGGTGATGTTGCCTTCCTTGATCACGGTGGCGCCGCGGATGACCTCGTCGTCCATGTTGACGTTGAGCACGCCGTCCTTGGTCTTGCACAGTTCCTCGGTCAGGCGCAGGAGGTTGGTCGCGTACAGCGTCGACGCCTGCTTCGATAGGCGGCTCGGCAGGTCGGTGTAGCCGATGATGGTGACGCCATGGCGGACGACCACTTCGCCGGGGACCGTGAGTTCACAGTTGCCGCCCTGTTCGGCGGCGAGGTCGACGATGACCGAGCCGGGCGCCATGCTCTGCACCATCTCGGCGGTGATCAGCTTCGGTGCCGGACGGCCCGGGATCAGCGCGGTGGTGATGATGATGTCGACTTCCTTGGCCTGCTTGGCGAAGGTCGCCAGCTGCGCCTTCTGGAAGCCTTCGGACATCACCTTGGCGTAGCCGCCGACGCCAGAGCCTTCCTCGACGTAATCGACCGGGACGAACTCGGCGCCCATCGACTTGACCTGATCGGCTACTTCGGGACGCGTGTCGTTGGCACGCACGATGGCGCCGAGACCGACCGCAGCGCCGAGCGCAGCCAGGCCGGCGACGCCGGCGCCGATGACGAAGACCTTGGCCGGCGGCACCTTGCCGGCGGCGGTGATCTGGCCGGTGAAGAAGCGCCCGAAGTGCTGCGCGGCTTCGACCACCGCGCGGTAGCCGGCGATGTTGGCCATCGACGAGAGCGCGTCCATCTTCTGCGCGCGCGACATGCGCGGCACGCTGTCCATCGCCAGTACCGTGACCTTTTTCGCTGCCAGTGCCTGCATCAACTCCGGATTCTGGGCGGGCCAGATGAAGCTCACCAGCGTGCTGCCTTCCTTCAGGAGGGCCACTTCGTCGAGGTTCGGCGCGCGCACCTTGAAGAAGATGTCGGCGCCGCCCCAGAGTTCGGCGGCGGACGGAACGATGGTCGCACCTGCGCTCTGGTAGCTGAGATCGGAGAAATTGGCCGCCGCGCCAGCGCCGCTCTCGACGACCACCGAGAAACCGAGCTTGATCAGTTTCTCGACGACGTCGGGGACGGTGGCAACGCGCTTTTCGCCTGCGTAGGTTTCCTTCGGGATGCCGATGGTTAGTGACATTGCAGAACTTTCAGCAAAAAATTGATCGTCGCCGCGCTCGCCTTGGCGGCGCTACCGTGCGGCAGGCATCAGGGGCGCAGCCCCTGCACCTGCCCTGGACCGGACAGCGCTGTGGTGAGGCGACAGCAGATTTACCGCTTCTCCAGCCGCGTGCGTCTGCGGGCTGTGCAGTCCGCGACGGCGAAGGTCGCGGGCGGGAAGTGGTCGAGTGACACCACCGCGCATTTTACTTGGGGTTCGTCACTTTTTTGTGCATTGCGGTGCCTATTTTGGTGCATCTATGGCATCGTCTTTGCAGTGACGGCGCTAATGAAGTAGCCTGAAAGATGTGGAGTCGGAAGATTTGCGCTCGCGGGCGCACCGACGGCGATGTCCAAAAGGAGTCTCATGCCCTTCAGTGATACCGAAATTGCTCTCATCAAATCAGCCCCTCTCCTGCGCGACGTCCCGGCCAGCGTCGTCGACGCCGCGTTGGCGGCACAGCTCGGCAGCCAGCTGCGGCTGGCGCCGGAGACTGTCTTCGTCGAGGCCGGCACGCAGCAGCCGGGCCTGTGGATCATCGCACACGGGACGATCGAGTTGTTCTTCGTCGATGGCGTGGGTCGCGAGAAGATCCTCGACTTCGTGAACATCGGCGCGACCCTGGGCGAGGAGACTCTCTTCGGCGAGCGCGCCTTGCTCTACTCGGCGCGCAGCCTGACGCAGGCGGCCGTGCTGCAGTTGCCCGAGAACGTGGTCAGCGAATGGATGGCGAACTATCCCGCCTTCGCCCGCCGCCTGATGTCGCTCGTCGCCGAGCGCATCGACTTCGCCAGCCGCGACATGCTCACCTTCTGCACCAAGAAGGCCGCTGCCCGGCTCGTCTGCTACATCGTCTGCCATTTCGACAAGCTGCCGCAGGGCGACGACGGCACGCACAGCCTGCACCTGCCGATCCCGCGCAACAAGCTCGCTTCACGGCTCGGAATCAGCGATTCACATCTCTCGCGCGCGTTCCGCGAGCTCGAGGACAAGTCCCTGATCGTCCGCCAGGGACGCGGCTACTTCATTCCCGACGTGCAGGCCCTGTCACGCGACGTCTGCCCCGCCGGCTGCGATTTCTAGCGCGCAAGCCCGTGCTCGCAACTCGTCGGGTATGTGGGCGCGCGTGGATGGCCGGCAAGGGCTAGAAGACGGAAGAACGAACTGGATTGCCACGGCGCTACGCGCCTCGCAATGACGGCAGTGCCGGGACTGCATGGAGAGGGGCTGAGACCGTAACCGTCATCGCGAGCCCGACGGGCGTGGCGATCCAGTACGTAGGTCTCGCATCGGGTCGCCCGAGTTGGCGAGGCCGCGAAACTGGAAGAACGAACTGGATTGCCACGGCGCTGCGCGCCTCGCAATGACGGCAGTGAAGCGAATCCGTCATCGCGAGCCCGCAGGGCGTGGCGATCCAGTACGTAGGTCTCGCATAGGGTCGCCGGAGTTGGCGAGGCCGCGAAACTGGAAGAACGAACTGGATTGCCACGGCGCTACGCGCCTCGCAATGACGGTAGCGAGTGGCTGCGTTTCATGCTCAGGGGGGGCACGACTCGCCATGGTCGTTGGCCAAGAGCAAGCCGATACTTACCCACGCTCCCCAAAGTAATCCGTTCAAGCGATGAGCCGACAGCTTAAGGCCATTCGCCGAGGATGCGCTTGAGCAGCGCCGGTTGCTCCGCCGCGAACGGGTTGACGACAGTGATTCCTCGCCAGGTAAAGCCGGGATGAAAGTCCTCGCTCAGCAGGATTCGGCAGTGACTCTCGGCAGCGACGGCGCGTATCAGCGCGTCCCACATCCGTAGATTTCGCCCCTCTGCCAATTGCGCTCTCCCGATGGTTGCTGTTTGCGCAGCCGGGCAACAAGCGCTCTCCTGGCCTCTTCGCGCCCTTCATCGGTACGGGTAATCGGCGCGATCGTCGCCACGGATTTTCCACGTGACAGGACCGTTACCACTTCACCCAATGCGACTTTGCGAAGCACGTTCGAGAAGTGACGGTTGGCCTCGCTGGCTGAAATACTCTGCATGTTGATCTCCAAAGTAGTGTTCAGCACTACATTCTCTGCGAAAAGGGCATGCTGTGAAGCTTCGTAGCCTCGTAGGCGCGATGACCGACAAGCGGCCTGTCGAGGTCTGCCGGCCGACCTCAGCCGCGAGCATCGGTGCGGCAGCGCGATAACGTGAAACTGCAGCGTGGACAATCCGCCGGCTGACGCTTCACCCGGCCTGCGCGCGCAGGGTGCGGAAGACTTCGTAGCGGCGCGGGTCGATCTCGCCGGCGGCGACCGCGGCGCGGATCGCGCAGTCGGGCTCCTTCTCGTGGCGGCAGTTGCGGAAGCGGCACTGGCCGATGAACGGCCGGAATTCGACGAAGGCGTGCTCGATCGTCGTCAGGTCGAGGTGGTGCAGGCCGAATTCCTGCAATCCCGGCGAGTCGATCAGCGCCGATCCGGCGTCGAAGCGGTAGAGCGTCGCGTGCGTCGTCGTGTGCTTGCCCGAGTCGAGCGCGGTCGAGATCTCGCGCGTTGCCGCCTCGGCGCCCGGAACCAGCGCGTTGATCAGGGTCGACTTGCCCATCCCCGACTGGCCGACGAGGACGCTCAACTGGCCTTCGAGGTGGGGGCGCAGGTCTTCGGCGTGGTCGCGCGCCGAGAGCTGCAGCAGGGGGTAGCCGAGCTTCACGAATGGGGCCAGCGCCGCCAGCGCATTCGGTACGCCCGCGGCGAGGTCGCACTTGTTGAGCACGATCAGCACCGACAGGTCCTGATCTTCGGCGGCGATCAGGCAGCGCGTCAGCAGTTCGTCGGAGAATCCCGGCTCGACGGCGACGACGAAGACGATCTGCGTGACGTTGGCGGCGACGAGCTTCTTGCGGAACTCGTTCGAGCGGTAGAGCAGCGAATGGCGCGGCGCCACCGACTCGATCACCGCCTGGCCGTCGCCGCTCAGGGCGAGCTGGACGCGATCACCGCAGGCGACCTCGCTCTTCTTGCCGCGCGGGAAGGCGAGCAGGGTCCTTCCGTCGGCGAGCGCCACCCGGTACTGGCGCCCATGGGCGGCGATGACTTCGGCGTCAAGCATGTTCAGGATGTTTCCCCCGGTGGCGTCAACGTGAAACTGCGAAAGAACGAGGCAAAGACGCTGCCCTGAGCAGCAGCCCGTCATCGCGAGCCCGCAGGGCGTGGCGATCCAGTACGTAAGTCTCGCATCGGAAAGGGCCCAAAGACAGAAGAACGAACTGGATTGCCACGGCGCTACGCGCCTCGCAATGACGGCATTGAAGCGAAGGGCCGCGTTTCATGCTCAGGGGTGGCACGACTCGCCATGATCGTTGGGGCGGGTGCTGCGGGTCCGAGGGGCCGCGTTCATCCGGCCCCGGCAGCGAGTTTTTGCAGGTTGGCGACGCGCAGGGCGGCCGGCGGGTGCGAGTCGTAGAAGAGCGAGTGCAGCGGGTCCGGCGTCAGCGTCGAGGCGTTGTCCTCGTAGAGCTTGACCAGCGCGCTGACGAGGTCGGTGGCGGCGGCGTTCGCTGCCGCGTAGGCGTCGGCTTCGTACTCCTGCGTGCGCGAGAGCAGGCTCATCATGGGCGTCAGCGGGAAGGCGAATACCGGCGCCGCAAGGAAGAAGAGCAGCAGCGCCTGCGCGTCGCCCGCCTCGCTGACGCCGAGTCCCGCGTAGAACCAGGGCGACTGCGCGAGCAGCCCGAGCAACGCAAGGAAGGCGAGTGCGAGCACGAACATCAGCATGATACGTTTCAGCACATGGCGCAGGCGGAAGTGGCCGAGTTCGTGCGCGAGCACGGCCTCCACTTCCTGCGGCTGCAGCCGTGAGAGCAGCGTGTCGAAGAAGACGATGCGCTTGTTGCGCCCGAAGCCGGTGAAGTAGGCGTTGCCATGGGCGGAGCGGCGGGAGCCGTCCATGACGAAGAAACCGCTGGCCGCGAAGCCGCAGCGTTCGAGCAGCGCCTCGATGCGTGCCTTCAGCGCGTCGTCGGCGAGCGGCGTGAACTTGTTGAACAGCGGCGCGATCCAGGTCGGGAAGATGAACAGCAGCAGCAGGTTCAAGGCGCACCAGAAGGTCCACACCCAAAGCCACCAAGCCTCGCCCATCCGTTCCATCAGCCACAGCGCGGCGGCAATCGTCGGGATGCCGAGCAGCGCACCGATCGCCGCCTGCTTGGCGAGGTCGCTGAAGAAGAGACCCTGCGTCATGCGGTTGAAGCCGAAGCGTTCCTCGATCACGAACTGCCGCCACCAGGCCATGGGCAGGTCGACGATGGCCGAGATCAGGAAGACGCTGACGATCAGCGCGACGCCTGACCACAGTTCGCTCCCCGTTGCCAGTTCCGTGCTGGCAGCTGGCGCGAGCCGTCCGTGCCAGAAGTCGAGCAAGGCCTCGATGCCGCCACCGAGCGTGAACAGCAAGAGCAGCGCGGTTTCGACGCCGAGGGCGGCGATGCCGAAGCGCGTGCGCGTGATCGTGTAGTCGGCCGCCTTGCGGTGCGCGGCGAGGTCGATGCGCCCGGCGAACTGCGCCGGTGGCGCGTCGCGATGCGCGAGCACGTGCGCGATCTGTCGCCTGGCGAGCCACAGCCGGACGGCGGTGGTCGCCAGCAGCGCGGCGAGAAAGACGATCGTGAAAGTGTTCATGCGCAATATGAGAAAATGTCGCCAGGAAAAGTTGCGTCCCGGACCCGGCAGGCGGTTAGCGCCCATGCCCGGAGCAGGGCGGCCGCCGCTGGCTGCGCCGGCGGCGGTGAACCCCAAGCATTGCAGGAGATTGGTGGATTATATGGCAGAGGACGCGAACCGCCTCGTTTGGCTGGACATGGAAATGACCGGGCTCGACCCCGAGCGCGAGCGGATCATCGAACTGGCGATGATCGTCACCGACAACGAGCTCAACGTGATCGCCGAATCACCCGAGTGGGCGGTGCATCAGCCCGAGCCGGTGCTGGCGGCGATGGACGAATGGAACCAGAAGACGCACGGCGCTTCCGGCCTGGTCGCCCGCGTCCGCGCGTCGACCCTGGACGAGGCAGCGGTCGAGGCGGCAGCGCTCGCGTTCATGGCCGAATACGTGCCGGCGCGCACTTCGCCGATGTGCGGCAACTCGATCGGCCAGGATCGCCGCTTCATGGTGCGCTACATGCCGAAGCTCGAAGACTTCTTCCACTACCGCAGCATCGACGTGTCCACGGTCAAGGAGTTGTGCCGCCGCTGGCAGCCGGAGATCGCGAAGGGAATGGTCAAGAAGGGCGCGCACACGGCGCTCTCGGACATCCGCGAGTCGATCGCCGAACTGCAGTACTACCGGCAGCACTTCATCCGCGGGTGATTCGCCAAACCCTTCAGTAGAACTGGTTCACCGTCGCCGCCAGGCGGCGGTCCCTGTCCTTGCGGCGATCGTTCGCAGGTCCCTTGCGCCGGTCGCCACGGGCGCAATTGCGCCGATCGTTGAGCAGGAGCGGGTCGTGCGGTTGGGGCGTGCAGGAGGCGCCGGAATCCTTCGCGAAGGTGTAGACCTGCCCGCCGTGATAGATCTCGATATGGGCGAACTGGTGTCCGTTGGCTGCGGCCGTCAGCTGGGCGAAGGCTTCTTCGAAGTTCTCGGCAGGACGGAAGCATTCTATCTTGCGCACGCCTTGCTCGTAACGCCCCGCCACCACCACGTAGCTCAGCGACATTTTCGTCTCCTCGCCGATGTGATCTTCCCGATCGCATCGTTGGTCCCGCACAAGCATTGCGCTGCCTGCGTGGTTCCCGCCTGTCATGAAGTCGACGATGGCGGGATCACCGACGCCTCGTTCCTTCGGCTACGCGCGCGACACGCAAGGCTCGCGCCTCAAGCAACAGTATAGGCGCGTTTCCGGCGCGAGGTGGTCGGCAAGCCCGTACTCGGGGCCGGCAGCGGCGACGCTGCGCGCCGCCACCAAGCTCGCCGATCAGGCGTTGAGCGCTGCCGAGCGGAACGGCGCCACTACCTGCAGCAGTTGCGCGAAGACCTTCGGGTTGCCGGCGATGATGTTGCCGCTGTCGAGGTAGGAGGTTTCGCCGGCGAGGTCGCCGACGATGCCGCCCGCTTCGGCGATGAGCAGGGCGCCGCCGGCCATGTCCCAGGGCGAGAGACCGAACTCGAAGAAGCCGTCGAAGCGGCCGCAGGCGACCCAGGCCAGGTCAAGCGAGGCCGATCCCGGGCGGCGCATGCCGGCGCTCTTCTGCATCAGTTCGCGGAAGATGCCGAGGTAGGCGTCGGCGTGCTCGAAGGCACGGTAGGGGAAGCCGGTGCCGATCAGCGCGTCCTCGAGCTTCAGGCAGCGCGAGACGCGGATGCGGCGGTCGTTGAGGAAGGCGCCGGCGCCCTTGCTCGCGGTGAACAGCTCGTTGCGCACCGTGTCGTACACCACCGCCTGCGTCAGCACGCCCTTGTGCCTGAGCGCGATCGACACCGCGTACTGCGGAACGCCGTGGATGAAGTTGGTCGTTCCGTCGAGCGGGTCGATGATCCACTCGTATTCGCTGCCCGTATCACGGCCGGCGGAGCGGCCGGACTCTTCTGCTAGAATCGAATGTTCGGGATACGCTTCGCGCAGCGTCTCGATGATCACGGCCTCGGCGGCGCGATCGACTTCGGTGACGAAGTCGCTCTGCTGCTTGCGCGTGACCTGGATCCGGTCGATGTCCTGCGAGGCACGGTTGATGATCTGGCTGGCGCGGCGCGCGGCCTTGATGGCGATGTTGAGTGCTGGATGCATGGCTGATTGAGAACCCGACGCGCGGCGGCTGCCGCCCACTGTTCCTGTTGATCGAATCGAACATTTTAACGTGAAACGCCCGCGTCGGCGGTCCTTGATTCGGCCTTCCGGCCTTCCCACGACAGCCCGGTTCCGCGCGAGCCGTGAGAGCGGCTCAAGCCGCGACGCCTCTCCTCGTTCCACTTTGCTTTCCGACCCCAGCCTCGATGTCCACTCTCCTGAACGATCCGATCACCGCACTCCCGCCGAGCCCCGCCTTGAATCCAGAGCAGGCGCTCGGCCGCCTGCGCATCGTCCTCTCGCACCCCAGTCACCCGGGCAACATCGGCGCGGCAGCGCGGGCGATGAAGACGATGGGAATCGCCGACCTGGCGCTGGTGCGGCCGAAGCGTTTTCCCGACGCCGAGGCGAGTGCGCGGGCCGCCGGCGCCGACGACATCCTCGCCGCTGCGCGCGTCTGCGAGACGCTCGACGAGGCACTCTCCGGCGCGGTCTTCGCGGTCGCGGTGACCGCGCGCCGGCGCAACCTGGGGCCCGCGCCGCTGGCCGCGCGCGAAGCGGCACCGTTGTTCCTCGCTGCGGCCGCCGACGGACCGATCGCCTTCGTCTTCGGCAACGAGACGGCGGGACTGGCCAACGACGAGGTGCAGCGTTGCCAGCGTTGCCTGCACATCCCGTCGCAACCCGATTTCCAGTCGCTCAACCTCGGTGCGGCGGTGCAACTCGTCTGCTACGAACTGCGCCTCGCGGCCTACTCGGGTGAGCCGCCCGTCGATTCGCCGGTCGTGCCCTTCGCTTCGAAACCGGCGACGATCGAGGAGAACGAGGGCTTCTTCGCTCACCTGGAGCGCGTGATGATCGACACCGGCTTCCACGACCCGCGCCAGCCGAAACGCCTGCTGCCCAAGCTCAGGCGCCTGTTCGGCCGTGCCGGGCTGGAGCGCGACGAGATCAACATCCTGCGCGGCATCCTCGACGCGGTTGAACGCAAGATCAAGCGCTGAAATCAGAGGACATAATTACGCGGACGGCAGCCGCCGCGATCGAGCGTTGCCGCTTGTGCACCACGGATCCCGCCGATACGCCTAACTGCCGTCATTGCGAGGCGCGCAGCGCCGTGGCAATCCAGTTCGTTCTTCCAGTTTCGCGGCGTCGCCAACTCGGGCGACCCGATGCGAGACCTACGTACTGGATCGCCACGCCCTGCGGGCTCGCGATGACGGATTCGCTTCACTGCCGTCATTGCGAGGCGCGCAGCGCCGTGGCAATCCAGTTCGTTCTTCCAGTTTCGCGGCGTCGCCAACTCGGGCGACCCGATGCGAGACCTACGTACTGGATCGCCACGCCCTGCGGGCTCGCGATGACGGATTCGCTTCACTGCCGTCATTGCGAGGGGCGTAGCGCCGTGGCAATCCAGTTCGTTCTTCCAGTTTCGCGGCGTCGCCAACTCGGGCGACCCGATGCGAGACCTACGTACTGGATCGCCACGCCCTGCGGGCTCGCGATGACGGATTCGCTTCACTGCCGTCATTGCGAGGGGCGTAGCGCCGTGGCAATCCAGTTCGTTCTTCCAGTTTCGCAGCCTCGCCAACTCGGGCGACCCGATGCGAGACCTACGTACTGGATCGCCACGCCCTGCGGGCTCGCGATGACGGATTCGCTTCACTGCCGTCATTGCGAGGCGCGTAGCGCCGTGGCAATCCAGTTCGTTCTTCCAGTTTCGCGGCGTCGCCAACTCGGGCGACCCGATTCGAGGCCTACGCACTGGATCTCCACGTCCTACGGGCTCGCGATGACGCGTTGTCTGGATCGCCACGCGCTGCGGGCCCGCGATGACCTGCTACTGCTTCGGGGCAGCGCTTTTGCCTCATCCCTTCACAGTTTCACGTTAAAAGTTGATTGAAAAAGTCGGGCATTCTAGAATTCCGGCCTTGCAGGGGTGTCGGCGCCGCGCCGCCCTTGCGGCCCCGGGCCCTCGATTGCGGCGACTTTGTGGAGTTTTCCAGTTCATGTTCAGCCGCCTGCGCGAAGACATCCGGTCGGTGTTCGACCGTGATCCCGCTGCCCGTTCGTCGTGGGAGGTCCTGACCTGCTATCCCGGCATACACGCGGTCATCTTCTACCGCCTGGCGCACGCGTTCTGGCAGATGCGCCTGTTCTGGCTCGGCCGCTTCACCTCCCAACTCGGCCGCTTCTTCACCGGCATTGAAATCCACCCGGGCGCGGTGATCGGCCGGCGCTTCTTCATCGACCACGGCATGGGCGTCGTCATCGGCGAGACCGCGGTGATCGGCGACGACGTCACGCTCTACCACGGCGTCACCCTCGGTGGCACCTCGTGGAACAAGGGCAAGCGCCATCCGACGCTCGGTGACGGCGTCGTCGTCGGCGCCGGTGCGCAGGTGCTCGGCCCGATCAGCATCGGTGCCGGCGCCAAGGTCGGCTCGAACGCGGTGGTGATCAAAGACGTGCCGCCCGGCTCGACCGCGGTCGGCAACCCGGCGCGGATCATCGACAACGAGCAGGCGCAGCGGCGCGAGGAGAAGGCCGGCAAGCTCGGCTTCTCGGCCTACGCGCTGGCGACCGGGCAGGACGACCCCCTGTCCAAGGCGATCCACGGCCTGCTCGACCACGCGGTCGAGACCGACCGGCGCATCGAGCTCCTGCGCGCACGCCTGGAAGAGGCGGGCGTCAGCGTCGAGGACGAACTCGCCGTCGCCGACCGCTTCGATCCGAAATACCTGAGTAAAATCGTTGACTAATCGCCGGCGCATCTCCTATAGTACGATTACTTGACTAAAACGTTCGGGTACCGGACCAAGGAGCACGCATGAGACTGACCACCAAAGGGCGTTTTGCCGTCACGGCGATGATCGACCTCGCGCTGAACAATGGCGAAGGTCCGGTGACGCTGGCCGGGATCAGCGAGCGGCAGAGCATTTCCTTGTCCTATCTGGAGCAGCTGTTCGGCAAGCTGCGCCGCAGTGGAATCGTCGACAGCGTGCGCGGCCCCGGCGGTGGCTACAGCACGGCACGCCCGCTCGCCGAGGTGTCGGTCGCCGACATCATCCGTGCCGTCGACGAGCCGCTCGACGCGACGCAATGCGGTGGCTTCGAGAACTGCCGCGACGCCGAGCGCTGCATGACGCACGATCTGTGGACGACGCTCAACATGAAGATGTACGACTACCTGAGCTCGGTGTCGCTGGCCGACCTCGTCGAACGCCAGCGCAGCAAGCTCGGTCTGAGCGCGCCCGTGCAGCAGCGCCCGCTGACCATCCGCCGCTCGTCGGCCAAGGCTGCAGCGCACCCCTGACGCGATGTTCGCCCCGGCCTACTTCGACCACAACGCGACGACGCCGCTCGACCCGGCCGTGCGCTCGGCGATGCTGCCGTGGCTCGGCGATCGCTGCGGCAACGCCTCGGCGCGGCACGAGTACGGTCGCGCCGCCAAGCGCGCGCTCGACGCCGCGCGTGCGCAGGTCGCCGCGGCCGTCGGCGCCGAGCCCGACGAAGTCGTCTTCGTCTCCGGCGGTTCCGAGGCCAACAACCTGTTCGTCAAGGGCGCTGCCGGACGGCTGCCGGCCGGCCTGATCGCGGTCGGCGCGACCGAGCATCCGAGCGTGCTGCGTCCGGCCGAACAACTGCAGCGGCGTGGCTGGCAACTGCGCCGGATCGCCGTCGATGGCGAGGGACGCGTCGACGCCGACGACTGGCGTACAGTGCTCGCGCTGCGCCCGGCGCTGGTCTCGGTGATGCTCGCCAACAACGAGACGGGTGTCGTCCAGGACGTCGCGGCGCTGGCCGCAGACGCCGCCCGTGCAGGCGGCACGAGCTGCTTCCATACCGATGCCGTGCAGGCGCTGGGCAAGGTCGCGGTCGATTTCCGCGCGCTCAAGCGCGCCGGGGTGCGCGCGCTGAGCGTCTCGGCGCACAAGATCGGCGGCCCGCAGGGTGCCGCCGCGCTGATCCGCGACCGTCGCGTAGACCTGGAGCCCCTGATCGCAGGTGGCGGTCAGGAGGGTGGGCTGCGTTCGGGTACCGAAAACCTCGCTGCCATCGTCGGTTTCGGCCTCGCCTGCGAACTCGCCGCGGCGCGCCGTGTCGAAGCGGCGGCCCGGCTGCAGGCGCTGCGTGCGCGGCTGGAGAGCGCGCTCGCCGGGATGGGGGCGACGATCTTCGCCGCCACCGCCGAGCGCCTGCCGAACACCTGCTACTTCGCCCTGCCGGGTATCGACGGCGAGACCCTGGTCGGCCAGCTCGACCGCGCCGGCTTCGCGGTGGCCAGCGGCAGCGCCTGTTCGAGCAGCGAGGTCGGGCCTTCGCAGACCTTGCTGGCGATGGGGGTCGATCCGCTGCTGGCGCAGGGCGCCCTGCGCGTCAGCCTCGGTGCGGGCAACGACGAGCGGCAGGTCGACGATTTCCTGGCGGCCGTGCAGGCGACCACGCAGAAGCTGCGCCGCCTGCTCGGTGTTTGAGCGAGCAGGGAACGGACAGGGCAGGGAACAAGCGCTCGCCAGTGGCTGTGCAGCAGCTTGGGCAGGATGGCAGCACGGTTTGAAGATGGAACAAAAGGTTTGCAGGGAATTTGAACAGGGTTGGCGCGGACTCTTCCGCGACGGACCGGAACATGGAGCGATAGCATGCTGAAACTGCCGATTTACCTCGATTACTCGGCGACCACCCCGGTCGATCCGCGTGTCGCAGAAAAGATGATTCCCTACCTCGTCGAGAAATTTGGCAACCCGGCCTCGCGCTCGCACTCCTTCGGCTGGGAAGCCGAGGCGGCGGTCGAGGAAGCGCGCGCGCAGGTCGCCGCGCTGGTCAATGCCGACCCGCGCGAGATCGTGTGGACTTCGGGCGCGACCGAGTCGAACAACCTCGCGCTGAAGGGCGCCGCCCAGTTCTACAAGGGCAAGGGCAAGCACATCATCACGGTCAAGACCGAGCACAAGGCGGTTCTCGACACCGTGCGCGAACTCGAGCGCCAGGGCTTCACGGCGACCTACCTCGACGTCAAGGAGAACGGCCTCGTCGACCTCGACGCCTTCCGCGCCGCGATCCAGCCCGACACCATCGTCGCCTCGGTGATGTTCGTGAATAACGAGATCGGCGTCATCCAGCCGATCGCCGAGATAGGCGCCATCTGCCGTGAGCGCGGCATCGTCTTCCACGTCGACGCAGCGCAGGCGACCGGCAAGGTGGAGATCGATCTCGCCAAGCTGCCGGTCGACCTGATGAGCTTCTCGGCGCACAAGACCTACGGCCCGAAGGGCATCGGCGCGCTCTATGTCCGCCGCAAGCCGCGCATCCGCCTCGAAGCGCAGATGCACGGCGGCGGTCACGAACGCGGTTTCCGTTCGGGTACGCTGGCGACGCACCAGATCGTCGGCATGGGTGAAGCCTTCCGCATCGCGAAAGAAGAAATGGTCGAGGAGAACGCGCGCATCAAGGCGCTGCGCGACCGCCTGCTCGCCGGCCTCGCCGACCTGCCGGCGACCTACGTCAATGGCGACTTGGACCAGCGCGTCCCGCACAACCTCAACATCAGCTTCGCCTACGTCGAAGGCGAGTCGATGCTGATGGCGATCAAGGACCTGGCGGTGTCGTCCGGTTCGGCCTGCACCTCGGCCTCGCTCGAACCCTCGTACGTGCTGCGTGCGCTCGGTCGCGACGACGAACTCGCGCACAGCTCGATCCGCTTCACCATCGGCCGCTTCAACACCGAGGAGGAGATCGACTACGCGGTCAAGCTCCTGCACGAGAAGATCGGCAAGCTGCGCGAACTCTCGCCGCTGTGGGAGATGGTGCAGGAAGGTGTCGATCTGTCGACCGTGCAGTGGGCGGCGCACTGAACGCGCTCGAATTCGTGACGGTCACGGCAGCTTGCGCCATCCCCCAGCATGAAATTCAGCCTCGGCGTCATTGCGAGGCGCGCAGCGCCGTGGCAATCCAGTGTGTTCTTCCAGTTTCGCGGCCTCGCCAACTCGGGCGACCCGATGCGAGACCTACGTACTGGATCGCCACGCCCTACGGGCTCGCGATGACGCGTTGTCTGGATCGCCACGCCCTGCGGGCTCGCGCTGACGGGCTGTTGTTCGGGGAGCGTGCCCTCGCTTCATCTTTTGCAGTTTCGCGTTAGAAAATCCGGAACAAGGGCGGCGCGCGCTGGTCAATCGGCGGAGCCGCTGGCAGCTACGGGCTGTCCGAATCAACAAGGAGACTCAACATGGCATACAGCGTCAAGGTCCTCGACCACTACGAAAACCCCCGCAACGTCGGTTCCTTCGCCAAGGAAGAAGAGGGCGTCGCCACCGGCATGGTCGGCGCGCCGGCTTGCGGTGACGTGATGAAACTGCAGATCAAGGTCGGCAAGGATGGCATCATCGAGGATGCGCGCTTCAAGACCTACGGTTGCGGCTCGGCGATCGCCTCGTCGTCGCTGGTGACCGAATGGGTCAAGGGCAAGTCGCTCGACGAAGCGCTGGCGATCAAGAACACGCAGATCGCCGAAGAACTGGCGCTGCCGCCGGTTAAGATCCACTGCTCGATCCTCGCCGAGGACGCGATCAAGGCGGCAGTGGCCGACTACCGCAAGAAGTCGGCAGAATAAGGGCCGGCGCCAGTAGGTCCGGCGCAAGCACACTCAGCAAAGGAGATGAAGGAATGGCGGTAACGTTGAGCGAAAGGGCGGCCACGCACGTGGCCAAGTTCATCGAAAAACGCGGGCGCGGCGTCGGGCTGCGCCTCGGCGTGCGCACCAGCGGCTGCTCGGGAATGGCCTACAAGCTCGAATTCGCCGACGAGATCGAGGCCGAGGACATCCTCTTCGAGTCGCACGGCGTGCGCGTCATCGTCGATCCGAAGAGCCTGCCCTACATCGACGGCACCGAACTCGACTTCGTGCGCGAGGGCCTCAACGAAGGCTTCAAGTTCAACAACCCGAACGTCAAGGACGCTTGCGGTTGCGGCGAGAGCTTCCAGGTCTGATGGCCGGGCTTGCCGACGGCGCGCCGGGCACCTGGGAACCCGCGCGCGATCATTTCGCCTTGTTCGGACTGGCGCGCGACTTCCGCATCGACGGCCGCGAACTCGACAGCCGCTTCCGTGCACTGCAGGTCGAAGTGCATCCCGACCGCTTCGCCAGCGCCGGCGACGCCGAACGACGGCGCTCGCTGGAACTGGCGACGCGGGTCAATGAAGCCTACCAGACGCTGAAGCAACCGCTCGCGCGGGCGCGCTACCTGATCGGGCTGCTCGGCAGCGACAAGGACTTCGCGCACGACCATACCGCCCTGCCGGCCGACTTCCTGATCGCGCAGATGGAATTGCGCGAGGCGGTCGCCGACGCGGCGCAGGCGCGCGACCTCGATCAGCTCGACCGCCTGCGCGACGATCTCGACCGCCGCCTGCGTGCGCACTACGAGGAACTCGCCGCCGTCCTCGAGCGCGCAGGGAGCGCCGCTGGTGAGGCGCGTGCCGCCGAGTTGCGCGCCGCCGAGGACCGCATCCGCCGCCTGATGTTCGAGGAGAAACTCCTCGCCGACATCGGCGACGCCGAAGAAGCGCTCGACGACTGAAAAAAAACAACTAACCGGAAACCGCTCCATGGTTCTTCTCCAAATCGCCGAGCCCGGCCAGTCCGACGCGCCGCACGAGCGCCGCCTGGCGGTCGGCATCGACCTCGGCACGACCAACTCGCTCGTCGCCACCGTGCGCTCGGGAATGGCGGTCGTCCTCAACGACGAACTCGGTCGCTCGCTCCTGCCCTCGGTCGTCCGCTATACGGGCGACGGCTGCGAAGTCGGCTATGAAGCGCAGGCGCACCAGACGAGCGACCCCAGGAACACCGTCGTCTCGGTCAAGCGCTTCATGGGGCGCGGCTTGAAGGACATCGCCCATCGCGAGTCTATGCCCTACCTGTTCGACGACGCCCCCGGCATGGTCCGCCTGCACACGGCGGCCGGCCCGAAGAGCCCGGTCGAGGTCTCCGCCGACATCCTGCGCGCCCTGCGCGAGCGCGGCGAGGCCGCGCTCGGCGGCGACCTGGTCGGCGCGGTGATCACCGTCCCCGCCTACTTCGACGACGCGCAGCGGCAGGCGACCAAGGACGCGGCGCGGCTGGCCGGTCTCAACGTGCTGCGCCTGCTCAACGAGCCGACCGCCGCGGCGATCGCCTACGGCCTCGACAACGCCGCCGAAGGTGTCTATGCGGTCTATGACCTGGGCGGCGGCACCTTCGACATCTCGATCTTGAAGCTCTCGCGCGGCGTCTTCGAGGTCCTGTCCACCGGCGGTGACTCGGCGCTCGGCGGCGACGACTTCGACCAGCGCATCTTCTGCTGGATCATCGAGGCCGCCAAGCTGAAGCCGCTGTCGCCGCAGGACGCGCGCTTCATCCTGTCGCGCGCACGCGAAGCCAAGGAATACCTGACCTTCCACGGCGCCGCGCCGATCACCGCGCGGCTCTCCTCCGGCGAAGTCGTCGACCTGACGCTGACCACCGAGATCTTCGCCGAGATCACGCGCACCCTGGTCACCAAGACGATGCAGCCGGTGAGGAAGGCGCTACGCGACGCCAAACTCGGCGTCGATGACGTGAACGGCGTGATCATGGTCGGCGGCGCCACGCGCATGCCGCAGATCCAGCGTGCCGTCGGCGAGTTCTTCAAGAAGGAACCGCTCAACAACCTCGACCCGGACAAGGTCGTCGCGCTCGGCGCCGCCAAGCAGGCCAACCTGCTCGCCGGCAACCGCAGCGCCGACGACTGGCTCTTGCTCGACGTGATCCCGCTCTCGCTCGGCCTGGAGATGATGGGCGGCCTCGTCGAGAAGATCATCCCGCGCAACTCGACCATCCCGATCGCGCGCGCGCAGGACTTCACCACCTTCCGCGACGGTCAGACCGCGCTGGCGGTGCATGTGGTGCAGGGCGAGCGCGAACTCGTCACCGACTGCCGCTCGCTGGCGCGCTTCGAACTGCGCGGCATCCCGCCGATGGTCGCCGGTGCCGCGCGCATCCGCGTCACCTTCCAGGTCGACGCCGACGGCCTGCTGTCGGTGTCGGCGCGCGAGCAGACCGCGGGCGTCGAGGCCAGCGTCGTCGTCAAGCCGTCCTACGGCCTCTCCGATGACGAGATCGCGCACATGCTGAAGGACTCGCTCGAACACTCGCGCGACGACGCGATGCGCCGTGCGCTGAAGGAGATCCAGGTCGAGGCGCAGCGGCTGATCGAGGCGGTGCAGTCGGCGCTGAAGAGCGACGGCGAACTGCTCGCCGACGACGAGCGCGCGCGCATCGAGGCGGCGATCGTGGCGCTGCAGGCCGCCGCGCTCGGCGAGAACCGCCGCCACATCACGCTCGCCATGGACACGCTCGACGCCGACACCAAGGACTTCGCCGCCCGTCGCATGGACAAGAACATCCGCCGCGCCCTGGCCGGGCGCAGCGTCGCCGAAATCGCCGGGGAGGAAAGCCAATGACCCAGATCATCGTCCTGCCGCACGTCGAGCTCTGTCCCGACGGTGCGCTGATCGAAGCCGCGCCCGGCACCTCGCTGTGCCAGGCGCTGCTCGACAACGACATCCCGCTCGAGCACGCCTGCGAGATGTCCTGCGCCTGCACTACCTGCCACGTGGTCGTGCGCGAAGGCTTCGCCTCGCTCAATGATGCCGACGAACTCGAGGAAGACCTGCTCGACAAGGCCTGGGGGCTGGAGCCGAACTCGCGCCTCTCCTGCCAGGCGACCGTCGGCGACACGCCGCTGGTGATCGAGATCCCGCGCTACACGATCAACATGGCCAAGGAGGGGCACCGCTCATGAAGTGGACCGACGTCAACGACATCGCCGTCGAACTCGCCGACCGTCACCCGGACATCGATCCGCTGACCATCAACTTCGTCGACCTGATGAACCTGGTGCTCGCGCTGCCGGGCTTCACCGACGACAGCCGGCACTGCGGCGAGAAGATCCTCGAAGCGATCCAGCAGGGGTGGATCGACGAGCGCTAGGAAATGGGGGCTACTACGCAATGACGGTGTAGTCGGGTTTACGCCGCGCTGACGCTCGTGGAGATTCGTACCACCCCCGAGCATGAAACGCAGCCATTCGCTGCCGTCATTGCGAGGCGCGTAGCGCCGTGGCAATCCAGTTCGTTCTTCTGTTTCCTCGCTCTTTCCGGCTATCCACGACCGACCCGATATCAGCCCCCCGCACTGGATCGCCACGCCCTGCGGGCTTGCGATGACGCGCTATCGTTCGCCACGCATTGCAGGCTCGCGACGGTTGCGGTTTCAGCCCTCTTCATTCACTCCTGGAATTTCAGCCGAGCACTTCGGCGATCCGGTCGAGTCCGCCGAAGTTGATCGCGGCGTCGGCCTTGGCGCGGGTGGCGGGCTTGGCGCGGAAGGCGACCGCGAGGCCGGCTTCGCCGAGCATCGGGATGTCGTTGGCGCCGTCGCCGATGGCGATCACCTGCTCGCGCTCGAGGCCGAATTCGGCGCGCAGCCGGCGCACGTGCTCGGCCTTGGCGGCGGCGTCGATGACCTCGCCGAGGACGCGGCCGGTGAGCTTGCCGTTGGCGATTTCGAGCCGGTTCGAGGTGGCGAAGTCGAAGCCGTGTTCGATGCGCAGGCGCTCGGTGAAGTAGGTGAAGCCGCCGGAGAGGATCGCGGTGCGCAGGCCGGCGGCGCGCACGGCCTCGAGCAGTTCGCCGGCGCCCGGCGACAACTGCAGGCGCTCGCTATAGACGCGGGCAAGGACGCGCGCGTCGAGCCCGGCGAGGACTTCGACGCGCTGGCCGAGGCTCTCGCGGTAGTCGAGTTCGCCGCGCATCGCGGCTTCGGTGATCGCCGAGACTTCGGCCTTGCGTCCGGCGAAGTCGGCGAGTTCGTCGATGCACTCGATGGTGATCAAGGTCGAGTCCATGTCGAAGACGATCAGGCCGTAGTCGGCGAGCTTGCGCCCGCTGTCGATGAAGGCCCAGTCGAGCTTTTCCTGATGGAGCAGGGGGGCGACCTCGGCGTCGAATTCGGCGTTGCGCCAGACGTCGCGCAGGCGCACGGCCTGCGGCGGACGCGGTTCGATGCTGGCCGCGCCGGTGGCGGCAGCGGCACGGTCGATGAGGAAGGTCGGCACGGCGCCGCCGAGGATGATCAGGTCACGGCTCACGATGGGTCAGCGGAAAATGGAGGTTGTTCAGAGGCGCGCGGGCAGCACGTCGCGCAGCAGGACCGCGGCTTCGCGCAACGCCTTTTCGGTGGTTTCCCAGTCGACGCAGGCGTCGGTGACCGAGCAGCCGTAGATCAGCTTGGCCGGGTCGTCGGGGATCGGCTGGTTGCCGGCGACGAGGTTCGATTCGATCATCGCGCCGACGATCGACTGGTTGCCGAGGCGGACCTGGTTCACGACGTCGGCGAGCACCTTCGGCTGCAGTTCGGGTTTCTTGTGGCTGTTGGCGTGCGAGCAATCGACGACGATGTTCGCCGGCAACTTGGCCTTGGCCAGCGCCTCGGTGGCGATCTGCACGCTGACCGTGTCGTAGTTCGGGCGACCGTCGCCGCCGCGCAGGACGAGGTGGCCGTAGCGGTTGCCGCGCGTGCGCACGATCGACGAGCGGCCCTGTTCGTTGATGCCGAGGAAGCTGTGCGGGCGCGAGGCGGAGACGATCGCATTGACGGCGATGCCGACGTCGCCGTTGGTGCCGTTCTTGAAGCCGACCGGCGTGGACAGGCCCGAGGAGAGCTCGCGGTGGGTCTGCGATTCGGTGGTGCGCGCGCCGATCGCGGTCCAGGTGATCAGATCGCCGATGTACTGCGGCGAGATCGGGTCGAGCGCTTCGGTACCGACCGGCAGCCCGAGCTCGGCGACGGCGAGCAGGAAACGGCGCGCCTCCTCGATGCCGCGGTCGATGCGGAACGAGTCGTCCATGTCCGGGTCGTTGATGAAGCCCTTCCAGCCGGTGGTGGTGCGCGGCTTCTCGAAATAGACGCGCATGACTAGCAGCAGCGTGTCGCCGACCTCGTCGGCCAGCGCCTTCAGCCGGCGCGCGTAGTCCATCCCGGCGACCGGGTCGTGGATCGAGCAGGGGCCGACGACGACGAAGAAGCGCGGGTCCTGGCGGTCGAGGATCGCACGCAGCGCCTGGCGTCCGGCCCGCACCGACTCGGCCGCGGCCACGGTGAGCGGCAGCCGCTCGATGATTTCCAGGGGCGTCGGCATCGGGTCGAAGGACGCGACGTTGATGTTGTCGATATCGGCAGTGGTCATGGTTTTATCATCTCGGGGACGGTGTGCTTGATTCCTTGAATTAAATGGATCGTCCCCTTGGTCAAGAAGTCGGCTGAACAAAGACCGCTAGTTTAGCGTGAAACAGCGCAAGAGCATTCCCCCACAATTCCGGGGACGTTATCCTTGATTCTCTGGAATTGCCAGTCATGGCGAGTTATGCCGCCCCCGGGCATGCAACGCGCCCATCCGCTGCCGTCATTGCGAGGCGCGTAGCGCCGTGGCAATCCAGTTCGTTGTTCTGTTTCCTCGCCCTTGCCGGCCATCCATGCGCGCCCGGATACGAGCCCTACGCACTGGATCGCCACGCCCTTCGGGCTCGCGATGACGCGTCGCCATCCCGTCATTGCGAGGCGCGCAGCGCCGCGGCAATCCAGTTCGTTCTTCTGTTTCCTCGCCCTTGCCGGCCATCCATGGGCGCCCGGAGATGAGCCCTACGTACTGGATCGCCACGCCCTGTGGGCTCGCGATGACGCGTCGCCATCCCGTCGTTGCGAGGCGCGCAGCGCCGTGGCAATCCAGTTCGTTCTTCTATTCAGGCCAGTTGCTTGAACATCTCGCGGATGGCGCCGACCTTTTCACCGAGGTTGGCGGTGGCGCGCGTGAGGATCAGACGGTCCTGGCCGGCGAGCTTGTAGTTCCGGTTCTTCTGGATCAGGTCGATGATGCGGATTGCTTCGATCGGCGGGTTGGGGAGGAACTGGACGACGATCTGGCTGGCGGTGGCGTCGAGCTTGGCGATGCCGAGCGGCTTGCCGAGGAGACGGATGCGGTGCGTCGCCAGGAGGCATTGCGCCTGCGCCGGCAGTTCGCCGAAGCGGTCGATCAGTTCTTCCTGCAGCTCGTCGATCTCCTCGTCGCTCGCGCAGTTGGCCAGCCGCTTGTAGAGCGTCAGCCGTTCGTGCACGTCGGGCGCGTAGGCGTCGGGCAGGAGCGCCGGCATGTGCAGGTTGATCTCGGTGGTGAGGCCCAGGGGCTGCGTGAGGTCGGGCTCGCGCCCCTGCTTCAGCGCGGCGACGGCGCGGTTGAGCATCTCCGTGTACAGGTTGAAGCCGATCTCCTGCATCTCGCCCGACTGGTTCTCGCCGAGGACCTCGCCCGCGCCGCGGATTTCGAGGTCGTGCATCGCGAGGTAGAAGCCCGAGCCGAGTTCCTCCATCGCCTGGATCGCTTCGAGCCGCTGCCGCGCCTGCTTCGACAGCGCGCCCTCGTCGTGGGTGAGCAGGTAAGCGTAGGCCTGGTGGTGCGAGCGGCCGACGCGGCCGCGCAGCTGGTGCAACTGCGCGAGGCCGAACTTCTCGGCGCGGTTGATGATGATCGTGTTGGCGTGCGGGTTGTCGATGCCGGTCTCGATGATCGTCGTGCACAGCAGCAGGTTGGCGCGCTGCTGGGTGAAGTCGCGCATCACGCGCTCCAGCTCGCGCTCGCCCATCTGCCCGTGGCCGACGACGATGCGCGCTTCGGGAACGAGCTTGGCCAGCTTCTCGCGCATGTTGTCGATGGTGTCGACCTCGTTGTGCAGGAAGTACACCTGGCCGCCGCGCTTGAACTCGCGCAGGAGCGCTTCGCGCACGATGCCGTCGGAGAGCGTGTAGACGAAGGTCTTGATCGCCAGGCGCTTGGCCGGCGCGGTGGTGATCACGGAGAAGTCGCGCAGGCCTTCGAGCGAGAGCCCGAGCGTGCGCGGGATCGGCGTCGCGGTCAGCGTCAGCACGTCGACCTCGGCGCGCAGGGCCTTGAGCGCCTCCTTCTGGCGGACGCCGAAGCGGTGTTCCTCGTCGATGATGACGAGTCCCAGGCGCGAGAACCTGACGTCCTTCTGCAGGAGCTTGTGCGTGCCGATGACGATGTCGAGGCGGCCGTCGGCGAGTTCGGCGAGCGCCTGAGCCGATTCCTTGGCCGAGCGGAAGCGCGACAGCTCGGCGATCTTCACCGGCCAGTCGGCGAAGCGGTCGCAGAAGGTGCGGTAGTGCTGCTCGCAGAGGAGCGTCGTCGGGCAGAGCACGGCGACCTGCTTGCCGCCGGCGACCGCGCAGAAGGCGGCGCGCAGCGCGACCTCGGTCTTGCCGAAGCCCACGTCGCCGCAGACGAGGCGGTCCATCGGCCGGCCCGACTTCATGTCCTCGATCACCGCGGCGATCGCGGCGGCCTGGTCCGGCGTCTCGTCGAAGCCGAAGCCTTCGGCGAAGGCGTCGTAGTCGTTGGCCTTGAAGTCGAAGGCGTGGCCCTGGCGGGCGGCGCGCGCGGCGTACAGGGTCAGGAGTTCGGCGGCGGTGTCGCGCGCCTGCAGCGCGGCGCGGCGCTTGGCTTTGTCCCACTGCGGCGAGCCGAGCGGGTGCAGCGGCGCGGCGTCCGGGTCGGCGCCCGAATAGCGCGAGATGACGTGCAGTTGCGCGACCGGGACGTAGAGCTTGGCGTCGCCGGCATAGTGCAGTTCGAGGAATTCGGTGTCGCCTTCGCCGAGGTCGAGGTGCACGAGGCCCTGGTAGCGGCCGATGCCATGCTGCTCGTGCACCACCGGGTCGCCGACCTTGAGTTCGGTGAGGTCCCTGAGCCAGTTGTCGATCGAGGCGCGGCGCTGCGCCTCGCGCCGGGTGCGCCGCGTCGGGCTGCCGGCGAAGAGCTCGCTCTCGCTCAGGAAGGCGAGCGCGTCGCCATGCTCGCCGGCGACGAGGAAGCCTTCGTGCAGCGGCGCGACGGTGAGCGCGAGCCGCGCGTCGCCGGCGCAGAAGGCGGCGAAGTCGGCGCAGGCGGCGGGCTTCAGCCCGTGCGTCGCGAACAGTTCGGCGAGCGTCTCGCGCCGGCCGGCCGATTCGGCGAGCAGCAGTACGCGGCCGGGGTAGGCGGCGAGGAAGGCCTTGAGGCGGCTGAGCGGATCCTCGGCGCGGCGCTCGATGGCCAGTGGCGGCGGCGCCATCGTCGGCGGCGCCGAGTCTTCGGCAGGCGCGGCGCTCTCGTCGCTGGCCGTTTCTCCGTGAGCTTCGCTGTCAGCTACGCCGCCGGCCGCGCTGCGCCTGATCTGGATGCGGCCGTGGCGGCGCGCGGCGGCGAAGAAGGCTTCCTCGGCGAGGAAGACTTCGGCCGGCGGCAGCAGCGGTCGCGTACGGTCGCCGTTCAGCATCGCGTGGCGCGACTCGGCGTCCTTCCAGAATTCGCGCAGCGCCTCGGCGACCGCGCCGTGCGTGATCAGCGTCGCGTTCTCGGGCAGGTAGTCGAACAGCGTCGCCGTCTCCTCGAAGAACAGCGGCAGCCAGTATTCGATCCCGGCCGGGGCAACGCCGGCGGAGACGTCGCGGTAGAGCGGGCAGCGCGCCGGATCGCCTTCGAAACGCTCGCGGAAACGCTGACGGAAGCCGGTGCGGCCGCGCTCGTCGAGCGGGAACTCGCGCGCCGGCAGCAGGCGGATCTCCGGCGCCGGGTAGATGGTGCGCTGCGTGTCGACGTCGAAGGTCTTGATGCTGTCGATCTCTTCGTCGAACAGGTCGATGCGGTAAGGGAGCGGCGAACCCATCGGGAAGAGGTCGATCAGCCCGCCGCGCACCGAGTATTCGCCGGGCGAGACTACCTGCGTGACGTGGCTGTAGCCGGCGGTTGTCAGCTGCGTGCGCAGGCCGTTCACGTCGAGCCGTTCGCCCTTCTTCAGGAAGAAGGTGTGGCCGGCGAGGTAGGCGGGCGGCGCCAGGCGGCAGGCGGCGGTGGAAGCCGGCGCCAGCAGCACGTCGCAGTCGCCGCGCATCACCGCGTAGAGCGTCGCCAGGCGCTCGGAAATCAGGTCGTGGTGCGGCGACAGGCTGTCGTAGGGCAGCGTTTCCCAGTCCGGCAAGAGGCGGACGCGCAGTCCGGGGGCGAACCACGGGATCTCGTCGAGCAGGCGCTGCGCATCGCCGGCACTCGCCGTGAGCACGGCGAAGAGGCGTCCGGGCATGGCGCTCGCCAGTTGCGCGATCGCCAGCGCATCGGCGGAGCCGGCCAGCGGAAGCAGCGTGAGCCGGCGGCCGGCGCCCGGCAGCGCAGGCAGGCCGGGGAGCAGGCTGCTGCCGGCGGTGAGGGGGGAGGGAACGGGCTTTGCGGCGGAGCTTGGCTTGACGGAAGGCACGGGCAGTAGGGGATCGGCGGGCGCCGAGCGAAAGTCGGGCAAAGATTATAGCGGATCGGCGTCCGCCGCCCGGGGCCGATGGTCGGCGAAAACGAATAGAATATGCGGGCAACCCGAATGGGTGCGATCACCGAGGAGGAGAGCGATGCAGACTCACTTAATCGTGTCTTTCGGCAAAGACCGGGAATACGAGTTCAAGATGTCGTCGGCCAGTCTGGCCAAGGGAAACGCGGACGAGGCCAGGCGCTGGTTCGACCGCGAGTTTGCCGATCTGGAGTGCGAGCCGGGCAATCCGATGGGCAAGGTGCTGATCATCGACAAGATCCTGAACGTCGCGCGCTACGGCGGCGAGCAGCGCTTTGCCGATGGCCAGGATTGGGCGGAGTGCTTCGCACGCAATGCGGCGCTGGCGCTCGGGCGCGACATGATCCGTGTCGACGTGCCCGGCTTCACCATCGGTTATTAAGCGGCGCTTCGGGTCAAGGGAGAGCATGAGCAAGGCATTCACGCGCGAACGCGACGACGAGGATGAGGACGGGGAAGCCGCGGCGACGCCCTTGCCGCCGGGAACGCGCAACTACATCACGCCGGGCGGGCACGCCCGCCTCAAGGACGAACTCGATCACCTGCTGCGCCTCGAGCGCCCGCACGTGGTCGAGGTCGTCGCTTGGGCGGCATCGAACGGCGACCGCTCGGAAAACGGCGACTACCTCTACGGCAAGAAGCGGCTGCGCGAGATCGACCGGCGCATCCGCTTCCTGACCAAGCGCCTCGACATCGCCGAGATCGTCGATCCCTGCGCGCGCGAGGCGACCGACCAGGTCTTTTTCGGCGCGACGGTGGTCGTCGCCGACGAGGCGGGAGACGAGCAGCGCTACCAGATCGTCGGCGTCGACGAGACGGATTTCGCGCACGGGCGCATCAGCTGGGTGTCGCCGCTGGCGCGCGCGCTGATCAAGTCGCGCGAGGGCGACCGGGTCCGCTTCATGAGCCCGGCCGGCTGGCGCGAGATCGAGGTGGTCGAGGTCAGCTACCAGCGCATCGACCCGATCGGCGCCGTCGATCCGGGGCGCTGAGGGGCGATTGCAGCGGGTGGGCTGCGTGCCTGCCGGCCTGACCACGCGGTGATCTCCATGCCGGATGGTTTTCGTGGGGCGGCGGCAGGCGCGTAGTATTCGGGTCTGCCGGCTCTCCCTCGTCTTGTCCGGGAGCAGGGTGGCTGAGTTGGCGCGCCGCTGCCAGCTTCGGCGCCGGGGCTATAATCCGGCTTCTCCTGCCAGGACTGGATGAACGGCGCCGTCGCCGGAACGTCCATGCCGTGTGGCCTCACCTTCGCGGAACCCGATCCTCTGCCGATGCTTCTGTCTTCAAGGAACTCTAAGCGCACGGGCGCGACCCCCACCCCGCTGCCCGACAAGATCGTCGGCGTGCTGCGGGAGGCGCGCTGGCTGGTGGCGGTCGCGCTCGCAGCCTTCCTGGCGATTGCGCTGTGGGGCTACGATCGCGTAGACCCGGGCTGGTCGAACGCAGTGCCGGCCACGGTCGTGCACAATCCGGCCGGACGCACCGGTGCCTGGCTCGCCGACCTCCTGCTCTACCTGTTCGGCCTGTCGGCATGGTGGCTGATCGTCCTGCTCTTCGTACTCGTCGGGCGCGGCTACCGGCGCCTCGACGGTAGCCGCAGCAGCGACCGGCGGCCCTTGCTGATCGCGCTGGCCGGCTTTGCCGGCGTGCTCGTCTCCAGTTCGGCGCTGGAATCGCTGCGCTTCCATTCGCTCGGCGCGACCTTGCCGCTGGCGCCGGGCGGGATGTTCGGCCTCGAGGCGGGGACGGCAGCGGGCCGTTATCTCGGCTTCACCGGCGGGACGCTGCTGCTCGTCGCCGTCTTCTTCGCCTGCTGGGGCGTGTTCACCGGGATGTCCTGGATCGCAGCCGCCGAGCGCGTCGGCGGCTGGATCGAGGACGGCGTCCTCGCGCTGCGCAACGCCGGCGAGCGCTGGCGCGACCGGCGCATCGGCCGGCAGACGGCGCGGCAGCGGGAGGCGGTGGTCGAGGTCAAGAAGAAGCGCAGCGAGGTACAGGAGCCGGTTCTGGTGGTCGATGCAGCGCCGGCGCCGCCGCCCGCGCCGTCGGTCCTGGCGGCGGCGGCCGCCTCGGCGGCTGCCATGCCGCGTTCGAGCAAGGTCGACCAGCGCATCAAGCGCGAACTGCAGCCGGCGCTGTTCCCCGAGACGGAGGTCGGCGGCACGCTGCCGCCGCTGAACCTGCTCGAACCGGCGCCCGCGCAGACCGAGCGTCCGGCCGCCGACGTCCTCGAATTCACGGCACGCCTGATCGAGCGCAAGCTGGCCGACTTCGGCGTCACCGTGAAGGTACTCGCTGCCTATCCGGGGCCGGTGATCACGCGCTACGAGATCGAGCCGGCGGTCGGTGTCAAGGGTTCGCAGATCGTCAATCTGGCCAAGGATCTCGCGCGCTCGCTGTCGCTGGTGTCGATCCGCGTCGTCGAGACGGTTCCCGGCAAGTCGTGCATGGCGCTCGAACTGCCGAATCCGCGCCGGCAGACGGTGCGACTCTCGGAAATCCTGTCGAGCAAGCCCTACCTCGAATTCCCGTCGCCACTGACGATCACCCTCGGCCAGGACATCGGCGGCCTGCCGGTGGTCGCCGATCTGGCCAAGATGCCGCACGTGCTGGTTGCCGGGACAACCGGCTCGGGCAAGTCGGTCGGCATCAACGCGATGATCCTCTCGCTGCTCTACAAGTCAGAGCCCGATCACGTGCGCCTGATCTTGATCGACCCGAAGATGCTCGAACTGTCGATCTACGAGGGCATCCCGCACCTCCTGGCGCCGGTGGTCGTCGACATGAAGCAGGCGGCCAACGCGCTGTCGTGGTGCGTCGCCGAGATGGAGCGGCGCTACAAGCTGATGTCGGCGGTCGGCGTGCGCAACATCGCCGGCCTCAACCAGCGCATCCGCGAGGCGGAGAAGGCCGGCGAGAAGCTGCCGAACCCGCTGTCGATCACCCCGGAAACGCCCGAGCCGCTGTCGACCATGCCCTACATCGTCGTCGTCATCGACGAGTTGGCCGACCTGATGATGGTCGTCGGCAAGAAGGTCGAGGAGCTGATCGCGCGTCTGGCGCAGAAGGCGCGCGCCTCGGGCATCCACCTGATCCTGGCGACGCAGCGGCCGTCGGTCGACGTGATCACCGGCCTGATCAAGGCCAACATCCCGACGCGCATCGCCTTCCAGGTCTCGTCGAAGATCGATTCGCGCACAATCCTCGACCAGATGGGCGCCGAGGCGCTGCTCGGCCAAGGCGACATGCTCTACATGGCGCCGGGAACCGGCTACCCGACCCGTGTCCACGGCGCCTTCGTCGCCGACGACGAGGTGCACCGCATCGTCGATTACCTGAAGACGACCGGATCGCCCGACTACGTCGATGGTGTCCTCACCGGCACTGCCGACGACGAGGAGGGCGGCGAGGGTGGAGAGGACGGCGATGGCAGCGATGCCGAGGCCGACCCACTCTACGACCAGGCTGTCGAGGTGGTGCTCAAGAACAAGCGCGCGTCGATCTCGCTGGTGCAACGCCACCTGCGCATCGGCTACAACCGCTCAGCGCGGCTGATCGAGGCGATGGAGAAGGCCGGGCTGGTCTCGGCGATGGATGCGCGCGGCGGTCGCGAAGTGATCGCGCCACGCAGGGAGGAGTGATGGACGTGGAAACGGCAGTTGGCCACGAAATTCACGAAAAGACACGAAATCGTTCATGGGGTTCGACGCGGAGTGGAAACAACCCGATAGGTTAGATACTGAACGACCGCAACCCCATGTTTTGTTTCGTGGCTTTCGTGTTTTTCGTGGCTGAAAAGAGGTTTCAAGGATGAATCAACAGAGGTTCCTGCGCCGGGTCGCGTTGGTCGCCGTGCTCGGCGCCGCACTGCTTGCGGGTGCCGGCGCTGCCCGGGCAGCGGCGATCGAGAAGCTGCACCGCTTCCTCGATGCGACGAAGACGGTGCGTGCCGAGTTTACGCAGACGGTCGTCTCGCGCGACGCGCGCAGCCGGCAGCAGTCGTCGGGCGTGATGCTGTTCGCGCGGCCGGGCAAGTTCCGCTGGCAGGTCGACAAGCCCTACAGCCAGTTGCTGGTCGGCGACGGCGAACGCGTCTGGATGCACGACCCGGACCTGCGCCAGGTGACGGTGCGGCGCATGGGCGACGCGCTCGGCAGCACGCCGGCAGCGCTGCTCGCCGGTGACGGGGCGTTGGAGAAGCGCTTCGCGTTGCGGGAAGGCGGCGAGGCGGAAGGGCTGGAGTGGGTCGAGGCGACCCCGCGCAACGCCGACACGGGCTTCGAGCGCGTGCGCATCGGTTTTGCCGGCAACGAGCTGCGCGCGATGGAACTCTTCGACAACTTCGGCCAGACGACCCGGCTTTCCTTCTCGCGGCTCGAGAAGAACCCGACGCTGGCGCCGACCCTGTTCCGCTTCACGCCGCCGGCCGGCGTCGACGTGATCGGCGAGTGAGCAGGCCGTGAGCGCACAAGCAGGCGACCTGTTCGGCAAGGAACCCGCGGCACCGCTGGCCGAGGCCCTGCGCCCGCAGACGCTCGACGAGGTCGTCGGGCAGACGCACCTGCTCGGCGAGGGCAAGCCGCTCAGGCTCGCCTTCCAGGCCGGCAAGCTGCATTCGATGATCCTATGGGGGCCACCCGGTGTCGGCAAGACGACGCTGGCCCGACTCACCGCCGCTGCCTTCGGTTGTGAGTTCATCGCGCTGTCGGCGGTCTTCTCCGGGGTCAAGGACATCCGCGCGGCGATGGAGCAGGCCGAGCAGAACCTCGCGCACGGCCGGCGCACCATCCTCTTCGTCGACGAGATCCACCGCTTCAACAAGGCGCAGCAGGACGGGCTCCTGCCCTTCGTCGAGTCCGGGCTCGTCACCTTCATCGGCGCGACCACCGAGAACCCGTCGTTCGAGGTGAATTCGGCGCTCTTGTCGCGCGCGCAGGTCTATGTGCTCAAGCCGCTCGCCGAGGAGGAGTTGAGGCAGCTGTTCGGGCGCGCGCACGAGCGCGTGTTCGCGCATCTCGACTTCGACGACGCTGCCATCGACACCCTGATCGGCTACGCCGACGGCGACGCGCGCCGTTTCCTCAACCTGCTCGAACAGTGTGACACCGCCGCCAGGGCCGCCGGCGTGCGCCAGATCGAGGCCGCCTTCGTCGGCAACGCGCTGACCTTGAACGCGCGCCGCTTCGACAAGGGCGGCGACAGCTTCTACGACCAGATCTCGGCGCTGCACAAGTCGGTGCGCGGTTCGCACCCCGACGCCGCGCTCTACTGGCTCAGTCGCATGCTCGACGGCGGCGCCGACCCGAAGTACCTGGCCCGGCGCATCGTGCGCATGGCCTGGGAAGACATCGGCCTCGCCGATCCGCGCGCGATGCAGATCGCCAACGACGCGGCGGAGACCTTTGAACGGCTGGGCTCGCCCGAAGGCGAACTGGCGCTCGGCCAGGCCGTCATCTATCTCGCCGTTGCCGCCAAGAGCAACGCCGGCTACATGGCTTACAACCAGGCGCGCGCCTTCGTGCAGAAGGACAGGAGCCGCGAGGTGCCCGTGCATCTGAGGAACGCGCCGACCAAGTTGATGAAGGAACTCGGCTACGGTCACGCCTATCGCTACGCGCACGACGAGCCGAATGCCTATGCAGCCGGCGAGACCTACCTGCCCGAGGGGATGGCCGAGCCACGCTGGTACCAGCCGACGCCAAGAGGGCTGGAGGCGAAGATCGGCGACAAGCTCTCCTTCCTCGAACAGCTCGACCGCGAGGCGAGAGCGAGGAAGTAGGCGCAAGCGCCCGGCGTTTTGTGCCCATTCGCGGCTGCCGCCGCTGCCACGAGAGATCGAGGGCGCAGCTTCCTGTGGGACGGCCATAAGGCCCGACGCGCCGGGTACGTCGCTGCCGCCTTGATTGAGACGGCAGCGACGCTCGCCCCGATCTTCAGCGCGTGCCGCGCTCCTGGCAGATAGCGGCGACGTTCTGCTGGAAGCGTTGGTCGGCACTCCAGTCCTCGAGCTCGACCGCGATCCGGCGCGACCAGTTGGGATGCAGGTCTTCTTGCGTTCCCGGCAGGTTGGCCTGTTCGCGGCTGCCGAACAGGTCTTCGGCCTGGACCACCAGCACTTCCGACGGCGTGCGCGCGAGGAAACGGTGGATCGCGGCGATCAGCGCGGTGTCGGCCGACTCCGGCGCGCTTCGGTCGATGCCCTCCGACTCGGGCTGCAGTCCCTCGCTTGCCAGGACCTCGAGCACGCGCCAGCGGTCGTGCGCGCGGCCGGCGACGAAGCGCTCGCGCGCTTCTTCCGACGGGAACAGTCCGCATTGCGCCTGCGCGTCGAGGTCGGCACCGGCCCAGAAGCCCGTCAGCGTCGGCAGATCGTGGGTGCTGGCGGTGACCAGCGCCTGGCGTGGATACTCGCCCGGACGCGCGAAGCTGCCGTCGTGCCGGCGCGCGAAGATGAACGGGCGGTAGGAGAGCAGGCAGGCGGCGGCGAGGCGCTCGCGGAAGCCTTCCGGGACCGTCCCCAGGTCCTCGCCGATCACCAGGCACTCGTTGCGCCAGCTCTCCAGCGCGACGATCGCGAGCAGGTCGGCGAACGGGTAGTCGACATAGACGCCGTGGCAGGCGTTGCCGCCGCCCGGAACCCAGAACAGCCGCTGCATCGACATCGCGTGGTCGATGCGGATCGCGCCGGCGTGCTTCATGTTCTCGCGCAGCACCTCGATGAACGGCGCGTAGGCGGTCTCGCGCAGGCGGCGCGGGATGAAGGGATGAAGGCCCCAGTCCTGGCCCTGCCGGGCGAGGTCGTCGGGCGGCGCGCCGGTACTGGCGCAGCTGGCGAAGACGCCCTGCCAGCACCAGGCTTCGGCGCCGCCGGGGTTGGCGCCGACGGCGAGGTCGGTATAGAGGCCGACCGCGAGCCCGCAGCGCCGCGCCTCGGCGGCGACCTCGGTCAGCTGCGCCTCGGCCGACCATTGCAGCCAGGCGAAGTAGTCCACCGCGGCAGCGTGCTCGGCAGCGGAGGCCGCGACGGCGGGACTCTGCGGATCGCGGTAGGCTTCCGGCCACGCCGGCCAGCCCCAGACCCGCTCGTCCTGCGCGCAGAAATGCGCCTGCAGCGCCTCGAACAGCGCGTGCTTCTGCAGCGGACCGTTGGCTTCGGCACGGTAGCGGCGGAATTCCCGAACGTGCGGCGAATCGGCGGGGAGGCTGCAGAAGTGCTGCCAGAGCAGTTCGATCACCTCGCGCTTGGCCGCGGCGACGGCCGGATAGTCGACCAGCTCGCGCGAACGCAACTCGCGCAGGCGCGCCTGGAATTCGGGCGAGGCGACCTTCTCGCGGGCCGCCGCGCACCCGGCAT
This sequence comes from Rhodocyclus purpureus, assembly GCF_016653115.1. GTDB lineage: Bacteria > Pseudomonadota > Gammaproteobacteria > Burkholderiales > Rhodocyclaceae > Rhodocyclus > Rhodocyclus purpureus. The sequence goes on along the minus strand of NZ_NHRX01000016.1, from coordinate 53,858 downwards.
ACTCGGGCATGGCCTCGACGTCGAGGTAGAGCGTGTTCAGCGCGGCCCGGCTCGACGGGCTGTAGGGGCTGATGTGCGCAGGGTTGTCGGAAAAGAGTGCGTGCAGCGGATTGAGACCGACGATGTCGCCGCCGGCCTGCCCGGTGATGCCGACCAGGCGGCGCAGGTCGCCGAAGTCGCCGATTCCCCAGTTGGCGTGCGAGCGCAGGCCGTAGAGCTGGACGGCCGGTCCCCACACGCGTCCGCCATTGCGGATCGCCGGGGGCAGGTAGCTCTGCGCCGGTGCGACGATCAGCGGCATCGTCGTCCAGGCGGCGCCGTCCATGTCGAGCAGCAGGCGGTGGTAGCCGGGCAGGTCCAGCGACGGCAGTTCGAGCAGCCGGCGTGAAAAGGCCTCTCCGCCGATGTTGCGCTCGCCGAGCGGGTGCAGGTGCGCGGCAGTGAAGTGTCCGCTGGCGAGGATGGCGCCACCCTCGCCGCCGTCCTCGGCCTGCACGCGCCAGCCGAAGCCGCGCTCGCAGTCGGCGCGCCGCAGGTTCAGTTCGAGCCGCAGCGACTCGCCACAGCGCACGACCTTGACCGGCGGCAGCGGATGCAGCCACTCCGCGTCTTCGAGTTGCGCGCGGATGGCGTCGGGCGCGAGCCGATCGACCGGCAAGTCCATCGCGGCGAGCAGGGTGCGTCGGGTGTCGTCGCTGGCGGGATGCCAGTGGCCCCAGATGTCGTGGAAGCCGTCGGCGATGCCGCAATACGCGGCCAGGGAGTGCAGGGTGTGGGTCATGGACGGGTGGAGGTCGGGCTGCGGAATTCCCGATGATATCCCGAGAGCAAGGCGTCTGTGCGGCTGTTTGCGCAGCTGTTTGCGCGCCTCAGCCGGCGAACCGGGCGCAGCGGGCGATGCCCGGACTTCATGCCACGGCCACGCGCCCGGCTCGCTTATAATTGACGGTTTTCCCTGCAGCGCGCCTTGCGCGCGGCCGGCGGAACGAGGCATAACGAGGCATAACGAGACAGAACGAGACAGAACGACAAGGACCGACCATGCTCGACATTCAATTGCTCAGAAACAGGCTCGACGAAGTCGCCACACGTCTCGCGACGCGTGGCAAGGAATGGGATTTCAGCGACTTCATCGCGCTCGAAGGCGAACGCAAGTCCTTGCAGGCGCGCACCCAGGAATTGCAGGCGCAGCGCAATGCACTCTCGAAGACGATCGGCCAGCGCAAGGCGAAGGGCGAGGACGCCAGCGACGTGCTCGCCGAGGTCGCCGCGCTGAAGAGCGAACTGGAAGCGAGCGAAGAGCGCCTCAACGCGCTCCTGCCGCAGATCGAGGCGATCGTCGCCGCGATCCCCAACCTGCCGCATCCGAGCGTCCCCAGCGGTCGCGACGAGAAGGACAACGTCGAGGTGCATCGCTGGGGAACGCCGCGCGCCTTCGATTTCCCGGTCAGGGACCACGTCGATGTCGGCGAAGGCATAGGCCTGCTCGACTTCGCGACCGCGGCGAAGATCACCGGCTCGCGCTTTTCCCTGCTCAAGGGGCCGCTGGCGCGCCTGCACCGCGCGCTCGCGCAGTACATGCTCGACGTGCATACGCTCGAACACGGCTACACGGAACTGTACGCGCCCTACCTCGTCAACGCGGCGAGCCTGTTCGGCACCGGCCAGTTGCCCAAGTTCGAGGCCGACCTGTTTCGCGTTCCGCGCCAGGCCGAAGACGACGGCGAGGCGGTCGAATCGCTGTACCTGATCCCGACCGCCGAGGTGCCGGTGACCAACATCGTGCGCGGCGAGATCCTCGCGCGCGAGGCGCTGCCGCTCAAGTTCGTCTGCCATACGCCCTGCTTCCGCTCGGAAGCAGGCTCCTACGGGCGCGACACGCGCGGGATGATCCGCCAGCACCAGTTCGACAAGGTCGAACTGGTGCAGGTCGTCCTGCCCGAGCATTCGGAAGCGGCGCACGAGGAACTGACGCGCCACGCCGAGACGATCCTCGAACGGCTCGAACTACCTTACCGCCGCGTGCTCCTGTGCTCGGGCGACATGGGCTTCTCGTCGGCGAAGACCTACGACCTCGAAGTCTGGCTGCCGGCACAGAACACCTACCGCGAGATCTCCTCCTGCTCGACCTTCGATGCCTTCCAGGCAAGGCGCATGCAGGCGCGCTTCCGGGGCGAGAAGAACAAGCCTGAACTCGTGCACACGCTGAACGGATCGGGCCTTGCCGTCGGCCGCACGCTGGTCGCGATCCTCGAGAACTACCAGAACGCCGACGGCAGCGTCACGGTGCCGACCGTGCTGCGCCCCTACCTCGGCGGCTGCGAGCGCATCGGCTGAATTCAGCCTCCCGCCGGCGGCGCGCGCAGGCCGGGTGGCTTGCCGCGCCCGAGCGGCGCGATGTCGCCGGCGTTCACCGCCGGCTCGTGGCGCATCAGGATGTCGGCGAAGATGCGCACGTTCTCGACCAGGAGCACCGCCTCGCCGCCGCGCGCGGGCTTGGTCCTCAGCTTCTCCGCGACGCTCGGCCGCGACAGTTGCGGCAGGACCGACTTCATGTCGTACCAGGAATCCGGATTGCTGCGCAACTGGCCGGCGAGGCGGCGCGCGTTCCTGACGTGTCCCATGCCGATGTTGTAGGCCGCTAGGGCCAGCCAGACGCGGTCGGGCTCCTTGACCGACTGCGGCAGTTCGTCGCGCAGTTCTGCCACATAGCGTGCCCCCGCGAGAATGCTGGCGCGCGCGTCGAGCCGGTTGTCGACCTGCAGGTGGTCGGCAGTCTCGTTGGTCAGCATCATCATCCCGCGCACGCCGCGCGGACTGGTCGCCAGCGGGTCCCATTGCGATTCCTGGTAGGCGAGGGCGGCGAGCAGCCGCCAGTCGATCCCGCTCAGTGCCTGCGCCTCGTGGAAGAATTTCCGGTACTTCGGCAGCAGGCTGCGCGTGCGTTCGCGGAAGATCGCGAGGTCGACCTGGTCGAGTCGCTCGATATGACCGAAGTAGCGGTCCATCAGCCGGGCCAGGGTGCCGTCGCCGGCAACCCGTTCGAGGAATGCGTTGGCACGCTCGATCAGTTTGTCGCTGGTCCGCGGCGCGAACAGCCAGGCGATCGGCTGTTCGCCACCGATTTCCAGGTCGCCGACCAGTTCCGGGTAGAAATTGACCGCGATGCGGTAGACGGCGCGATCGACCAGCGCGGCGTCGCGGCGACGGTTTGCGACTGCTTCGAGCAGGTCCATCGACGAAGCCGTGGCGTCCTCGCGCAGGTTGAGTTGCGGCACCTGCTCGCGCACGCCGCGCAGCAGCGCCGCCTGCTGTGACCCCGCCCTGACGTCGACGGTCCTGCCCTGGAGCCGGCCGATCTCGCCGATCGGCAGGGCAGCCTCGTGCATGACCAGGAGGCTCGACGTCCGCGTGTAGCTCCGGCTGGAGCGCAGGCTGCCATCGCCACCGGTGAGCCAGGCCGCAGCAAACTGTGCCTCGTTCTGCCGCAGCCTGCGCAGCACGTCGTCCTCGTCGGCGGCGACGATGAAGCGCACCGGTATCCCCAGGTCCTCGGCGAACAGTTCTGCGAGGTCGTGCTCGAAGCCGACCGCGCCGACGCCGGCTTCGCTGCCGTAGGTGGTCGGCCCTTCGCGCGTCAACACCTGCAACTCGGCCGGCAGATCCGACGCAGTGGGAGCGCGTTCGCCCTCGCCGCAGGCTGCCAGCAGGGTGAGCGCAAGAAAGAGGATAATTTTCTTCAAATTTTCCGATCCGGTGCTATAATAGCGGCTTCGAGCGGAGAGGTGGCAGAGTGGTCGATTGTACCTGACTCGAAATCAGGCGTACTGCAAGGTACCGTGGGTTCGAATCCCACCCTCTCCGCCAATCATTCTGAAGAATGCCCTTGAAAACCAAGGGCATTTTTTTCGTCCTGGCGTCGGCCGGGAGCTTGCCGAGAGGACGCGCTGCGCCATCTCCCCGCCGCAGTATGCACGCGCGCGCGGCAATCGACAATCGACGGCGAACATGACTCGTCGCCGTGACCGGGTCGCGCCGTCCTGCGTGGCCCCCGGACTCCTGCTTACGCCCGTCCGGCCGATGTGGCAGGATACGACCTTCACATCATCCCCCCCCATCGCGCTGACGCTCGCCGGCAAGCGAGTGGAACGAAGCCAAGATCGCTGCACGACAGCCTGGCCGAGCTTGCGGCCGGGATCTGTGAGTGACTTCGACTGCTGCGCCTGTCGCGTCACGCGCCAATAAGAATCATGGCGAGCTTCGCCGCCCAGGCCATGAAACGCGCGGAAACTTCGTGTTGCTTCTATAGTTATGTAGTTATGACGTAGAGCTCGCGAAACTGTCGGGCGGGAGGCGATCCCATGAATGCAGGCGGCGTTACGCAAGCTTTGACCGCTGCAGACGACCAGCCGCTTTCGCCGTGGTGGTTGCTCACGGTATTGATCGTGATGGCGCTGGGGTTCGCCGGGCTGATCTCGATCACGATGCTCGCCTACCGCAATGCGCCGCCGATTCCGGCGCGGGTGGCGGACCCTCAGGGTGTCGCGCTGTTCACTGGCGACGATGTCCGCGACGGCCAGGCTGTCTTTCTCAAGTACGGTCTGATGAACAACGGCAGCATCTGGGGGCACGGTGCCTATCTCGGTCCGGACTATGCGGCCGACGCACTCCATCGGATCGGGGAGAGCACCGCCGGGACCCTTGCACAAGGGCGATACGGTCAGCCTCTGGCGGCGCTGAGCGCTGCGCAACTGGCATCGGTCCGCGCCGAAGCGGTGTTGCTGCTCAAGACCAACCGTTACGACGAAGTCAGCGGAACGCTGCAGCTGACCGACGCGGAAGCGGTGGCCTTCGGGCAGCAGCTGGGTTACTGGACCGACTACTTTCGAGATCCTTCGCGCAACGGCGGCTTGCAGGCTGACCTCATCGCGAATACGGCCGAGTTGCGTCAGCTTGCCGCCTTCATCAGCTGGGCGGCGTGGGCTTCGGTGGCCATGCGTCCCGGCGAGGCGTATTCCTACACGAACAACTTTCCTTACGATCCCATCGTCGGCAACGTGCCTACTTCCGGGATGCTGCTGTGGAGCGCGCTGAGCCTGGTGGTGCTGCTGGCCGGCATCGCGGCGGTTCTCCTGGCGTTCGGGAAATTCGATTACCTGGGCTGGGCGACCCGCGCACAGCATGTTCACGCGCGGCTGCTCCCGGGGCGATCCAGCCGGGGCCAGCAGGCGCTGGTGAAATACTTCGTGATCGTGGCGCTGCTGTTGCTGGCGCAGGCCCTGGTGGGCGGGGCAGTCGCCCATTACCGCGCGGACCCGGGCAGCTTCTACGGTTTCGATCTGGCGCGCCTCTTCCCCAGCAACCTGATGCGCACCTGGCATCTGCAGTTGGCGATCTTCTGGATCGCCACCGCCTACGTCGCCGCGGCACTTTTCCTCGGCCGCTTGCTGCGCGTCGACGAACCGCCCTGGTTCGCTGGCGGGGTGCACGCGCTGTTCGTTGCGTTCGTGTTGGTGATCGGTGGCAGCCTCTCGGGCGTGTGGATGGGGATCTCCCAACAGCTCGGCCGCTGGTGGTTCTGGATCGGCAACCAGGGCTGGGAGTATCTCGAGCTCGGCCGCCTCTGGCAGTACCTGCTCGTGGCGGGCTTGCTGGTATGGTTCGTGATGCTGGGGAAATTGGTGCGGCCGGACGGGCTGGCGGATCCGGCGTCGAGGCCGATCGTTCGGATGTTCCTGGTGGCCGCCCTGGCGATTCCCGTCTTCTATGTGCCCGCGCTGTTGTTCGATGCCAGGACCCACTTCACGGTGGTCGATACCTGGCGCTTCTGGATCATCCATCTGTGGGTGGAAGGCTTCTTCGAGTTCTTCGCCACGACGGTGGTCGCGCTGATCTTCGTTCAACTCGGTTTTACCGGACGCAATGTCGCGCTGCGCGTCATCTATCTCGACGCCATACTCTACTTCATCGGCGGCGTGATCGGTACCGGCCACCATTGGTATTTCACCGGCCAGTCCGGCTTCACCATGGCGCTGTCGGCGATATTCTCCGCGCTCGAGGTGGTTCCGCTGACCTTGCTGACGCTGGACGCCTGGGATTTCGTCCGCACCACGCGCGGACGGTCCGAGGGAGTAGGCAAGGCGATCGCGATGCCGCACAAATGGACCTTCCATTTCCTGATGGCGGTGGGCTTCTGGAACTTCACCGGGGCCGGCATGTTCGGCTTCCTGATCAACCTGCCGATCGTCAGCTACTACGAGGTCGGCACCCTGCTGACGCCCAACCATGGGCATGCCGCGCTGATGGGCGTCTTCGGCATGCTGGCGATCGCGCTGATGGTGTTCGTGCTGTGCCAGTCCAGCGACAACGCGTGCTGGTCGGGCATCGAGAAATACGTCGCGCTCGCTTTCTGGGGAACGAACATCGGCCTGGCGATGATGGTGTTGTTGAGCCTGTTCCCCGGTGGCGTCCTCCAACTCTGGGACGTGCTCGAGCACAGTTACTGGCATGCACGCAGCCTGGACTATACGGGGAGCGACCGTTCACGCCTGATCGAGTGGCTAAGACTGCCCGGCGACATCGTGTTCATCGTTTTTGGCGTCGTGCCCCTGGTCATCGCGTCGATCAAGGGCTATCTCGGCATGCGCGCGGCGGGGCGGTAATGAAGGCACGGCCATGCTCGCCATCGGCAACACTGCGTTGGCGATTGCCACAGTAAAACTTGAATCGGGAGCGCAAAATGATTCTGGTCAAGCGTGTCCATGATCCCGCGGATACCGGCGATGGCAGGCGCTTCCTCGTCGATCGCCTCTGGCCGAGAGGCATGCGCAAAGAGGCCTTGCTGCTCGATGAATGGCTCAAGGATGTGGCGCCGAGCGCCGAGTTGCGCACCTGGTTTGCCCACGATCCGCTGAAGTGGGACGAGTTTCGCCGTCGCTACCATGCGGAACTCGACGCGAAGCAGGGGGCCGTGCAGCTGCTCCTCACCGCGGCGCGGAACGGCAACGTCACGCTGCTCTTCAGCGCGCACGACGTCGAGCACAACAACGCGGTTGCGTTGCGCGAATATGTGGAGGCCGCCCGGACGAGGAGCGCGGGCTTGGCGTCAGGTCCCACATCCTTGCATGAATTGACGAACGCGTCGTCACGGGGATAGCTGCTTGCTCAAGTGGAATGAACAATGTGAGACCTGACCCCACGCTCTGAGCCTCACCCCCTGCGCCGTTTCGCAGCTCGCCACTCCCACGGCCGCTGTTGCGCGCCGCCGGTCCGCCAGATTCCGCGCCGCTGCGCTTCCGCGTCTTCCTGCGCCATGTAATAGACCGGGTCGGCGCAGTACTGCGGATAGACCGCAGCCCAGCCTGACTGCACCTGGTCGAGATTGAGGTTCACGCCATCGGGCTGCAACAGGACGCCGATCGTGCGCTGGCGCCGGTCGCGCTGTCCGGGGACCCTCAGCAGCTCGACCGAACTGCCCGCAGGCAGGCGCTCGCGCAGGAAATCGCGGCTGATCCTGCCCCACGGTTTCTGCCCGATCTCGGGCGCGTCCACGCAGTAAAGCCGGACCTTCACGATCTGGCCGGCGCAGTCGAGCGTGCAGGTATCGCCGTCGTGACAATGATCGACACGGCAGGATTCGGCCCGGAGACTGCTGGCGGAGAGGATGCCGATGACGGCGGCGACGAGAACGGCGATGTGGCGTGGCAAGTGTTTCAGTTCTTCAGATGCAGATGCGCGCATGGGCCAAGGTCGCGCATTTTGCCATCGCTTTTCGCTCGCCGGGTTTGTCACGGCGAAAAGTTCGCCGAGTGCAACGCTGCGTGAGCTAACCCGAGCCCACTTAAGTCGCTGTGAGACAAGGTTTGAACGAACTCGCCAATGATGCCAATGGAGTACAATGAGTGCGCTCTGTCGGGCGACGATACAGGCGGCTTCCGTAACGTAACGCAGCATGTACGGCATGCCGCCGCACTAGCCGGGGAGTGCAGGGCATGGCGGCAGTAGTCCCGTCGTTGCATCGAGTGACGAACACCTCGTCGCGAGCTAGATACCGGTCAGACGACACCGTGAACTGACACCATGCTTCCCCTTGGTCTATTGGGCCAGCTGTTGTTCGAGCAACTTGCAGACTTCGCCGCAATACTTGTTGAGGCACTGATATGACAAAAGGTGACGCAATTCATCCGAACGCACCTGCTGGTCCCGGAGGGCCAGGAGCATTCCGCAGATCAACAAGCTGACGCCTCCCAGCGAAAACGATACCAAGGCTTACCTCGCTCAACTGAACGCCGCGGGCGTCGATCTCGACGAAAGCGTCAAATCCCAGATCGATGCCCTGATGAAAGCGGTGGAAGCGAGCGAGGGGCTCATTCCAGGCATAGAGATTGTGAGACTTCCGTGAAGCGCTGGATATGTCTCGGTCTTGTTTGCGCCACTTCCGTAGTCCTCGCCGCACAGGAGGTGGAACTAGGGTGCAAGCGCCTGCGCGTCGTTCTGGATGAGCGGCTGAGCCCTGAAGTCGTCGAAAGTGAATGGGGAAGCGGGAATCCTCGTTCCGAGGCATCGGCAACACTGGAGCTTGTCGGCTGCGCGGGAGAGGTGCTGGATCGTTTTCCTCTTGAGACACCCTTGGCGCGACTCGACCCCGTGCCCGTTCGCGGCGCTCCACATCCCACTTATCTGGTATCGACCGATTTGACCGTCGAAGCCGGTTCATACAATGGGCCGTTGACCATTCCGGTGCAGGTCGTACGCGACCATTTGCAGGCGGCAGTCGCTCGATCCGCTGACAAGCGTATCGAACCAATACGCTTGACGCTGACCGGCAAATCAGCATGGAAAAGGATTGCAAACGGCCGTGTTGACGACCTGCTCCTCGTCAGTTGTCAGCCCGCGGGGCGGGGCTTCGTGACTTCTTATCGGCGCTTCCACCCATCAGCTCAGGGCTGGAGGGTGAAGCTGCGCACCCTGGAGGGCCTATGGGAATCGGATGGCAAATTCCCGGAGCGGAATCGCTTTCCCTAGGCGGCTACAAGCGCCCACTCCCTTGCGTAGCACCCGCCCCGGCACGCCGGAAGCCTAACTCCTTCCCGCCAGCTGCAGCGCCGTGTAGATCAGGAGGCCGATCAGCCCGCCGACCACGGTGCCGTTGATGCGGATGAACTGCAGGTCACGGCCGAGGGCGAGTTCGATGCGCTCGCTCATCTCTTCCCGGGTCCATTGGGCGAGCTGCTGCTCGATGAACTTGCCGGCTTCGCCGCGATACCTGTGCACCAGACCCCGGCTGCCGGCTTCGATGGCCGCGTTGAGCCAGTCGCGGAAGGATTCGTCGGTGACCAGCAGCCTGCCGATCCTGTCGACCAGCGCCTGGGTGCGCGCGGCGATGCGCGGGTCGTCGCGGCCGAGATCGTCGAGCAGATGATCCCTGATCGCATCCCAGAAGCCGGCGAGGATCGACTGCACCGCGGGGCTGGCCAGCGTTTCCGACTGATGGCGGGCGATCCGCGCTCGCCACTCGGGGTCTTCCCTGAGCCGCTCGATGCACGCGTCGACCCACTCGCCGAAGCTAAGCCTGAAGGCGTGCTCCGGGTCATTGCGGATCGCGGCGACCGTCCCGTGCAGCGAGACGATGGCGCGCGGTGCATAGCGGCCGAGCGCCATCTTCAGGAGCGCGTTGTCGATGTCGAAGGCCGAAATCAGGAACTGGGTGATGCGCGGACGGTTCTCCTCGTTGCCGAGGTAGCCGCCGATCCCGTCGAGCACGGCATTGAGCAGTTGCTGATGCTTGTCCGCCTCGACCAGCATGTCGGCGAGCGTCACCGCCGACCCGGACAGGTCGATTCTCGCCAGCTGGCGGGTGGCGATGTCGCGGATGGCCTCCGACATCTCCGCGTCGTCGATGGCGAGCAGGAGCTGGCGCAAGGCGCGGGCGCCCGCGTCGCCGATCCTGGCCTTGTTGACCGGGTGCAGCAGCCAGCTGGCGATCCGGGTCGCCGGGTCGGCGTCCCGGATCCGCCGGGTGATTCCTTCCTCGGTGATGAAGTGGTTCTCGATGAACTGGCCGAGGCTGCGGGCGATGTCGTCCTTGCGCCGCGGGATGATCGCGGTGTGCCAGACGGGGATGCCGAGCGGATGGCGGAAGAGCGCGACGACGGCAAACCAGTCGGCCATGGCGCCGATCACCGCAGCTTCGGCGAAGGCGGCGACATAGCCCCAGGCCGGGTGGCGGGCGTGCAGCAGCTGCGCGACGATGAAGAGGAGCAGCGACGCGAGCAGCAGGCCGCCGGCCCAGAGCTGCATCCGGCGCAGCCGGGCGCGCTGCTGCCGGTCTGCGGCCAGCTCTTCCACCTTAGTGGCAGGCCTGCAGATGCTTCAGGACATGGTCGGCGAGCTGTGGGCAGATGCCGGGCGCCAGGTTGTGTCCCATGCCCTCGACGCCGACCAGCCGCGCGCCTGGAATCCGCCGCTGCGTGTCCTCGGCGCAGGCGAAGGGGATCATCGGGTCCTGCCGGCCGTGGATGACCAGCGTCGGCGCGGTGATCCTGGCGAGCAGTTCGGCGCGGTCGAGGTCGCTGGCGATGGCGAGCACCTGGCGCATGAAGCCGACCGGCCGGTAGCTGCGCTCGATCGCCTGTTCCAGTTGGCGGCGGATCTCGGCCGGCGCGATCGGCGCGGCGGGACTCGCGAGCAGCAGTTGCAGTTCGGTCAGGTGGTCGAGCAGCTTGCCGTGTTCCTTCGGCGGGCGCCGGCGCATCACCTTCAACACCTCGCGCGAGGCAGTCGGCAGCCTGGGCGCGCCGCTGCTGCTCATCATGCTGGTCAGGCTCTTCACCCGCTGCGGCGCGCTGGCGGCGAGTCGTTGCGCGATCATTCCGCCCATGCTGATGCCGACCACGTGCGCCGCGTCGATCCCGAGCGCGTCGAGGATGCCGCGCGCGTCGTCGGCCATGTCCTGCAGGGTGTAGGGCGGGCGCGCCGGCAGGCCCAACTGCTGGCGGATCATGAACCAGACGAAGTTGGGCATGCGCAATTCGTCGAAGGCTTTCGACAGCCCCGCGTCGCGGTTGTCGAAGCGGATCACGCGGTAGCCGGCGTCGAGCAGCGGCTGGACGAATTCATCGGGCCAGTACGTGAGTTGCAGTCCGAGACCCGGGATCAGCAGGACGGCCGGCGCGTGGCGCGGGCCGTGGTCCTCGACTTCGAAGTGAGACTGCTTGACGGAAACTTGCATCTTGTCGGTTCAGAAGGGTGGGGGAGGGAGCGCAGCCTGCCGTAGCGGGCCAGGCGCGCCGATGATAGCACTTCGGCGGGAGCGGCAAGAATGCCGGGGCGATCGTGCCCCTCGCTGCGGCAGGACCCGGCAGGGAAACGACTTGCTCATGGCATTAGAATGAAAGTGGGGCGGCGGCGCCCTGCCACGGGAGGGCCGGCAGGCCCGAATCGATCACCCCGATCCGCCGATCACGGGAGGCAAGCGGCAATGCAGATCCGCCAGATGTCGGTCGCCGAGGCGCTGGCCAGCGTGCACAGCAGCGCGAGCGGGCTTTCCAGCGCCGAAGCCGGACGCCGCTTGGCCGAGCACGGCGCCAATGTGGTGTCGCCGGTTGCCAGGGAGCCGCTCGCTTGGCGTCTGGCGCAGGAGTACTTCGGCTTCTTCTCGGTGATCCTTTGGGTGGCGGCCGCGCTCGCCTTCTTCGCCGAATGGTTCGATCCGGGACAGGGGATGGCCAAGGTCGGCGTCGCCATCGTCGCCGTCATCCTGGTCAGCGGCAGCTTCTCCTTCTGGCAGGAGCACCGCATCGAGCGGACGCTGGCCTCGCTGAGGAAACTGCTGCCCGAAGAGGTCAATGCGCTGCGCGACGGCAACGTCGTGCGGCTCCCGGTCGAGCAACTGGTTCCCGGCGACGTCATCCACGTCGAGGCCGGGCAGAGCATCCCGGCCGACTGCCGGCTGCTCGAAGCCCACGGCATCCGCGTCAACACGGCGACCATCACCGGCGAGTCGAGACCGAAGGTCGCCGACGCGCTGCCTTCGCGCGAGGAGCACTGGATCAACAGCCGTTGCCTCCTGCTCGCCGGCACCTCTCTCGTTGCCGGACGCGGCAGCGCGCTCGTCTTCGCCACCGGCGCGCAGACCGAGTTCGGGCGCATCGCGCAGCTGACGCAGACGGCCGGCGACACCGTCTCGCCGCTGCGGCTCGAACTCGCGCACCTGAGCCGCCGCATCGCCTTCTTCGCCGTGCTGATCGGGATCGTCTTTCTCGCGCTGGCGCAGACGCTGGGGATCCCCTTCTGGCAGGCGCTGATCTTCTCGATCGGCATCATCGTCGCGATGGTCCCCGAGGGGCTGCTGCCGACGCTGACGCTGGCGCTGGTGCTGGCGTCGCAACGCATGGCCAGGCGCCAGGTCCTGATCCGCCACCTGCCCTGCGTCGAGACGCTCGGCTCGGCAACGGTGATCTGCACCGACAAGACCGGAACGCTGACCGAGAACCGGATGCGCGTCGAGGAACTGCTGCTCGGGCTGAGGCTGCACCCGGCCGCCGCGCTGGGCGAGGAGCGCACCCTGGTCGAAGACAATCGGCAACTGCTGCTCGCCGCCGCGTTCTGCCATTCGCTGGAGGAAGCGAAGGCCGACGGCAAGCCCGTCCTGCTCGGCGACCCGATGGAGATCGCGCTGGTCGAGCTTGCGGCGAGGCTGGAGGTGGCTGAGAAGGGCGCCGAGCGTGTCGACGAGCTTCCCTTCGATACCGACCGCATGCGCCAGTCGGTGCTGGTCGAGACGGCGACGGGGCGCACGCTCTACTGCAAGGGCGCCCCCGAAAGCGTGCTGCCGCTGTGCGGGCAATTAGTCGACGCCGGCGTCGTGCGTCCGCTCGACGCCGCGGCGCGTGCCGAAATCCAGCGCGCGCAGGAGCAGATGGCGGCGAGGGGCTTGCGCGTCATCGCCTTCGCCTGGCGGACGCTGCCGGTGCGAGCGGTGGAGGCGGGCGGTGCCGAAGCTCAAGCCGGCGCGCAGATCCCGCTGACGGCCGAGGCTGCCGAGGAGGAACTGGTCTTCTGCGGTCTCGCGGGACTCGAGGATCCGCCGCGCCCGGAGGTTCCGGCGGCGATCGCGAAATGCCGGGAGGCGGGAATCCGCGTGATCATGGTCACCGGCGACCATCCGCAGACGGCACTGGCGATCGCGCGCCAGATCGGGCTGGTACGCTCGCCCGAGCCGCGCGTGCTCACCGGCGAGCAGTTGCGCCACCTGTCGGCGACGCAACTGCAGCTCGCGCTCGACTCGGAAGAGCTCGTCTTCGCGCGGCTTGCCGCCGACCAGAAGATGCGCATCGTCGTCGCGCTGCGCAGGAAGCAGCAGATCGTCGCGGTCACCGGCGACGGCGTGAACGATGCGCCGGCGCTGAAGGCCGCGCACATCGGCATCGCCATGGGGCGTTCGGGGACCGACGTCGCCAAGGAGGCTGCCGACATGGTCCTGCTCGACGACAACTTCGCGTCGATCGTCGCCGCCGTCGAGGAGGGCCGCGCGGTGTTCGGCAACATCCGCAAGTTCCTCACCTACGTCCTCGTGCACAATGTCGCCGAACTGGTCCCCTACCTCGCCTTCGCGCTCTTCCGCGTGCCGATCGCGCTGACCCCGATCCAGGCGCTGACCGTGGACATGGGCACCGATTCGCTGACTGCGCTCGGGCTCGGCGTCGAGAAGCCCGATCCGCAGGCGATGCGGCGTCCGCCACGCGCGCAGAACGAGCGCCTGTTCAACGCGCAGCTTGTCTGGCGCGCCTACCTGTTCCTCGGGCTGATCGAGGCCGCGGCGACCATGTCCGCCTTCTTCTTCGTCCTGCTTGAGGGCGGCTGGAGCTGGGGCGAGATGCCGGCGGCGGACAGCCTCCTCTACCGGCAGGCGACCAGCGCCGCGCTCACGACGATCATCGTGCTGCAGATCGTGAACGTCTTCCTCTGCCGCAGTTCGCTGCGCTCGTTGCGCGAAACCGGGATCTCCGGCAACCCGCTGATCCTCGGCGGGGTCGTCCTCGAACTCATCTTGCTGCTGCTGATCGACTACACGCCGTGGGGCAACGCGCTCTTCGCCACCGCCCCACCGCCGCCATCGGTGTGGCTGTGCATCCTGCCCTTCGCGCTGGCGATGCTGGTGCTGGAGGAGGTGCGCAAATGGGTCGTGCGCCGGCGGATCGCCGCTGCCATCAGCCGGGAAAGCGCAGCTCGAACGCAGTGACACCGTCTGCCGAACGTACCGCGACCTCGCCGCCATGGGCGATGACGATCGAGCGGGTGATCGCCAGGCCCAGCCCGGCGCCTTCGCCGCTGTGGCGGCGCGAGGCATCCGCCCGGTAGAAACGGTCGAAGAGGCGCGGCAGGTGTTCGGCGGCGATGGTTTCTCCGGTGTTCTCGACGCGAACGAGCGCAGTCCTGCCGTCGCCGCCGTCGAGCACGACCCTTATGTGTCCGTGCGGCGGCGTGTGGCGGACCGCGTTCGAGAGCAGGTTGCCGATGGCCCGGCGCAGCATCAAGCGGTCACCGCTCACCCGCGCCGCGCCGGAAAAAGTCATGCGCAAATCCTTCTCTTCGGCCAGAGCTTCGTAGAACTCGAGCAGGCTGGCGACTTGCTGTGCCAGATCGACCGCTTCGCGATGCGGGATCAGCAACTGGTTGTCCGCCTTGGCGAGAAAAAGCATGTCGGCGATGGTTCGCCCGAGACGCTCGAACTCTTCGGCGTTGGACGCGAGCACCTCGCGGTATTCCTCGGCGCTGCGCGCCTTCGACAGGGTGACCTGGGTCTGCGTCAGCAGATTGCTCACCGGCGTGCGCAGCTCGTGCGCGATGTCCGACGAGAAGTCGGACAGCCTGCGGAAAGATGCCTCGAGCCGCGCGAGCATCTCGTTGAGCGTCTGCGCCACCTCGGCCAGTTCGGACGGGATGGCCTCGCTGCGCAGGCGCCGGTCGAGGCGGTCGGCGGTGATGTCTTCGGCGTCACGGGCGATGTCGCGGAGCGGGGCCAAGCCGCGCCGTGCCGCCAGCCAGCCCAGGCCTCCGGAGAGCAGCGCCGCCAGCGCGACCACCGACCACAGCGCCGCGCGGAACGAGTCCATGAACTGTTCGTGGTGCGTGAGCTCGGTGGATAGTGCGATGGCGAGCGCCGGCTCGCCGTCGACACCGGTCGGCGCGCTGCCGGTGATGCCGCGATAGAGGCGCCCGTCGCGACCCGACCACTTGAGCGGACGCAGCGCTTGAGCATTCAGTCTCGCCTGGATTTCCGCCGGAAAGTCTGCGCCCGCACTCGCATGGAGCAACCTCCCGTCGGCGCCGCGGACCACCAAGGCCAGACCGTGATGTCCGACCATCACCCTGTCCAGGTGCTCCGCCAGCGCGCCGGAATGGCCCGCCGAAGCGCCTGCGGAACGTGCCGCCACCACCGCCTGGCGGACGATCTCGAGCTGTCCTGACAGCAATTCCGTGTCCAGGTCCTCGAAGTGACGCTCGACCAGCGCACCGACCAGGAGACCGAGCAGCAGCAGGACGCCGGTCGACACCGAGGCGAAGAGCAGGGTCAGACGGGCAGTGAGCGACTGGCCGGCGACGAGCTTCATGTGGCGACTTCCAGCACGTAGCCCATGCCGCGCACGGTGCGGATGAGCTTGGGCTCGAAGCCGTCGTCGACCTTGGCGCGCAGGCGACGGATGGCGACCTCGATGACGTTGGTGTCGCTGTCGAAGTTCATGTCCCAGACCTGCGAGGCGATCAGCGAGCGCGAAAGCACCTCGCCCTGTCGCCGCAACAGCAGTTCGAGCAAGGAAAATTCCTTGGCGGTGAGGTCGATCTTCCTGCCACTGCGGCTGACGCGGCGACGAATCAGGTCGAGTTCGAGGTCGGCAGCGCGCAAGAGCTCGGGCTCCTTCGCCTTGCTGCCACGCCGCAGTAGCGTGCGCACGCGGGCCAGCAGTTCCGAGAAGGCGAAGGGCTTGACGAGGTAGTCGTCGGCGCCGAGTTCGAGGCCCTTGACCCGGTCCTCGACGGCGTCGCGCGCGGAGAGGAAGAGCAGCGGCATGTCCTTGCCGGCGCGCCGGATTCCCTGCAACAGCTGCCAGCCGTCGATTCCCGGCAGCATCACGTCGACAATCGCGAGGTCGTAGGCTTCGCCGAGTGCCAGGTGCAGCCCATCCAATCCGTTGCGGGCGAGGTCGACGACGAAACCTGCCTCTGCCAGCCCCTGGCGCAGGTAGTCCCCGGTCTTGGGCTCGTCTTCGACGACCAGTATTTTCATCTGCCACTCCTTCTCGAATCTCTTCGCCATCGCCCTAATTTTCTGCCGGAGAGCCTGCGCGCTGACGAAGATTACCGAAATGTAATCTCGCGGACAGCTTCCTGTTCGGCCTGCCGCGTCAGACTGCGCCTGTCGCCAGTGCACCACGCCGACCAGCGTCAAGGACGTCACTGCCGCCTTGTCCATTCCCGAACAGGAGAAAGTCCATGAAAAATTCGATCGTACCCGGCCTCGTTGCCGTGCTGTTGTTGTCCCCCGCGCTGGGCGCCGTCGCACATGAAGGTAAGGCCGGACAGGGCGCCATGCACGCGTCAACTGGACAAGCCAGTACGCCGTCCACGCTGATCGACGGCGTGGTCAAGAAGCTCGACAAGGCAGGCGGCAAGCTGACCGTCTCCCACGGTCCCCTGCCCAACGGCATGCCGGCGATGACGATGAGCTTCAAGGTCAAGGAAGCCGCCTGGCTCGACAAGGTGACTGAAAGCAGCCGGATCAGCTTCGCCAGCGAAACCATCGACGGCGCCATGACCATCGTCCGCCTCGAATTACGCTGACGTTATCCACCCGCATTTGCGGCTGCCGCTCCTCCCGTGACAAGCGTTCCCGTGGCAACGGATGTGGGAGGGCAGGAAGGCCCGAAGCATGAAACGCGCCCATCCGCTGCCGTCATTGCGAGGCGCGCAGCGCCGTGGTAATCCAGTTCGTTCTTCTGTTTTCTCGCCCTTGCCGGCTATCCATGGGCGCCCGGATATAAGCCCCACGAACTGGATCGCCACGCCCTGCGGGCTCGCGATGACGCATTGTCTGGATCGCCACGCCCTGCAGGCTCGCGATGACGGATTCGCTTCACTGCCGTCATTGCGAGGCGCGTAGCGCCGTGGCAATCCAGTTCGTTCTTCTGTTTTCGCGGCCTTTCCAACTGACGGGCTGTTGATCCGACGGCTTCGGCAGATTAGTTCAGCCGATGTTTCACGAAATTGTTCCACGTTTCACGTTAGCCATCACGGAAAGTCCAATGAAGCCTGCCAAGAGTTCCCGCGGCCTACTGTTCTTTGCGCTGGTCGGTCTTTGCTGGGGGAGCGCCCAGGCGCAGATGGCGCCGGGAAGCGACGTCGACAGCCTGCTCGCGCTGGCGCGCGAGAACAACCCTGACTACGCCGGCACGCGTCACGAGGCGGCGGCTGCAGCGCAACGCGTCGAAGCCGCAGGCGCCCTGTCCGACCCCAGGCTGCGCACCGAACTGATGGACGTCACCCGTGGTGGTGAGCAGAGCGCCACCCTGCTGCCCGGCCGGGCCGGCAGTACGCGTTACCTGTTGATGCAGGACATCCCTTGGTGGGGCAAGCGCGATCTCAAGCGCGAGCTTGCGCAGCGTGAGGCCGACGGCGCCACCGCGACGGCCGCGGCCAGCTGGAACGACCTCGCCGCGCAGATCAGGACCCTCCATGCCCAGCGCTACTACCTCGCGCACAGGGAACGGCTGACGCGCGAAATCCTCGACCTGCTGGTCCGCCTGGAGGGTGTCGCGCAACTGCGTTATGCGTCGGGGCTCGCCGCCCAGCAGGACGTGATCCGCGCCCAGGTCGAACAGACGACGATGAGAAACGAGCTGATCGCGCTCGACACCGAGCAGCGCCAGCTGAGCGCGCGCATAAACGCGCTGCTTGGTCGCCCGGCGACAGCGCCGCTCGCGTCGCCCGAACGGCTGCGAGCGCTGCCTGCCCCCGCGCAACTCGACTACGCCAGCCTCGAGGAACGCGCCAGGGCGCGCAACCCCTTGCTCGCGGTCGATTCGTCGCGCATCGACGCCGCCGAGAAAAGCCGCGAGCTGGCTTACAAGAACCGTTATCCCGACTTCACCCTCGGCGTCGCCCCCAACCAGTTCCAGAACGAGCTGAAGCAATGGGATCTGATGCTGGAGATGAACATCCCGCTGCAGCAGTCTTCGCGGCGCGCGCAGGAGCGCGAAGCCGAGGCGATGCTGGCCGCTGCGCGCTCGCGCCGGGAAGCGACCGCCAACCGGATCGTCGGCGAGCTTGCCGAAACCATCGCCGCGCTCGACGCCGCGCAGCGAACCGGGGTCCTGGTACGCGACAGCCTGCTGCCGCAAGCCGAGCTGACTTTCCGCGCGGCGCTCGCCGGCTACGAGAACGGCAAGCTCGACTTCGCGACGCTGCTCGACGCGCAGCGCCAGATCCGCCAGGCGAAGCTCGACGAGATCAGGTCGCGCGCGGAGGTCCATATACGCGTGGCCGACATCGAACGCATCATCGGGGAAGAATTATGAAAGCATGGCCATTGACCGTCGTTCTCGTCCTCGTCGCCGCGTTGGCGGCGGCAGGCGGGTACCGGCTGGGCAGTGCGCCCACGGCTTCGCCCGCGGGCGAAGCCGCAAATCCCGCCGCCCCGGGATCGGCCGCTCCCCCCGGCCAGCGCAAGATCCTGTTCTACCGCAACCCGATGGGCCTGCCCGATACTTCGCCGACGCCGAAGAAGGATCCGATGGGGATGGATTACATCCCGGTCTACGCCGACGAAGAGGAGGGCGATGCGGCGGCGACCGGGCGGATCCGGATCAGCACCGAGAAGGTCCAGAAACTCGGCGTGCGCAGCGAGGTGGTCAGCCTGCGCCCGCTCGGCAAGGAGGTGCGCGCCGTCGGCCGCATCGAGGCGGACGAGCGCCGTGTCTACGCCATTGCACCGAAGTTCGAGGGCTATGTGGAACGTCTGCACGCGAACGCCACCGGCCAGCTGGTCCGCAGAGGCCAGCCACTGTTCGAGGTGTACAGCCCCGAACTGGTGTCGGCGCAGCGCGAATACGCGATCGCTGCCGAAGGCGCCGACCGCTTGCAGGGATCCGCCGGCGAAGCTGCCGAGACGACCCGGCGCGGAATGTGGCAACTGGCCGAGTCGAGCTTGAGCCGCCTGCGCAACTGGGACATCCCGGAAGCACAGATCAAGGCGCTGGCGAGATCCGGCGCTGCGCAGCGTACGCTGACCGTCGTTTCGCCTGTGAGCGGCGTCGTCACCGAGAAGAAGGCGGTGCAGGGAATGCGCTTCGGTCCCGGTGAAGCGCTCTACCAGATCGCCGACCTCTCTTCGGTGTGGGTGATCGCCGAGGTGGCCGAACAGGACATCGGCGTGCTCAGGAACGGTGCCAAGGCCACGGTCACGACCGACGCTTATCCCGGGAAGACCTTGGCCGGGACGATCGGCTACATCTACCCGATGCTGAATGCTCAGACACGCACGGCGGCGGTGCGCATCGAACTGGCCAACCCCGGCACGCTCCTGAAGCCGGGGATGTTCGCGCAGGTCCAGCTGGCGACGGCGGACAGCGGGCCCGTCCTCACCGTGCCGATATCGGCGGTGATCGACAGCGGCAAACGACAGCTCGTCTTCGTCGAACTCGGGGCCGGGCGCTACGAGCCGCGCGAGGTGCGCCTCGGCGCACGCGGCGACGAGTACGTCCAGGTGCTCGCCGGCGTGCGCGAAGGCGAGTCGGTGGTCGTCGCCGCGAATTTCCTGATCGATGCCGAAAGCAAGCTCAAGGCGGCGGTCGCCGGCTTCGCCCGGCCCGACGAAAAAACCGACACCAAGCCCGCCGCGGTCGGCCACCAGACCGTCGGCAAGGTCGAGGAGGTCGACGCCAAGGCAGGCACCGCGAGCATCAGTCACGAACCGATCGCCAGCCTCAAGTGGCCGGCCATGACCATGGAGTTCAAGGCGGCCAACGATGCGATCTTCAAGGCGCTGAAACCAGGCAGCGTGGTCGCCTTCGAGTTCGTCGAGCGCGGCCAGGGCGAGTGGGTCGTCACACGCGTCGGCCCGGTCAAGGCGGCGGCCGGCGCAGCCAGCGCGGAAGGTGCCCGGGCGGGAGCT
Source organism: Rhodocyclus purpureus (assembly GCF_016653115.1). GTDB lineage: Bacteria > Pseudomonadota > Gammaproteobacteria > Burkholderiales > Rhodocyclaceae > Rhodocyclus > Rhodocyclus purpureus. The sequence continues at coordinate 33,688 of NZ_NHRX01000016.1, read as the reverse complement.
GCCGGAACCAATGCGCACGCCGGCCATTGACGCGCACACGGAGAGGATCGCATGCTCGCCGCACTGATCGACTGGTCGGGAAGAAACCGCTTCCTGGTCCTGCTCGCCACGCTGTTCATCGTCATCGGCGGTGCCTTCGCTGTCGTCAGGACGCCGCTCGACGCGCTTCCCGACCTGTCTGATGTGCAGGTGATCGTGTATACGGAGTATCCGGGGCAGGCGCCGCAGGTGGTCGAGGACCAGGTCACCTATCCGCTGACTTCGGCGATGCTGTCGGTGCCGAAGTCGAAGGTGGTGCGTGGCTTCTCGTTCTTCGGCGCGTCCTTCGTCTACGTGATCTTCGAGGAGGCGACCGACATCTACTGGGCGCGTTCGCGCGTCATCGAACACCTCAACTCGGCGGCGGGGCGGATGCCGAAGGGCGTCACGCCGCAGCTAGGGCCCGACGCGACCGGCGTCGGCTGGGTCTATCAATACGCGGTGCTGGCCAAGGAGCGGACCCTTGCCGAACTGCGCACCCTGCAGGACTGGTATCTGCGCTACCAGCTCGCCAAGGCGCAGGGCGTGGCCGAGGTGGCGTCGATCGGCGGCTTCGTGCAGACCTACCAGATCACGGTCGATCCGCTCAAGCTGCGCGCCTGGGGCATTCCGCTGTCGCGCGTGTCGCAGGTGGTGCGCGACTCGAACCGCGATGTCGGCGGCCGGGTGGTGGAAATGGCCGAGACCGAATACATGGTGCGCGGCAAGGGTTATCTGCGCGGCGCGGCGGATATCGAAAACCTGGTTGTCAAGGCCGATGGCGGAACGCCGGTGCTGATCCGCGACGTCGCCCGCGTCGAGCTGGCACCCGACGAGCGGCGCGGGCTCGCCGAGTTGAACGGCGAGGGCGAGGTCGTTTCCGGAATCGCGATGGCGCGTTACGGCCAGAACGCGCTCGCAGTCATCGACAATCTCAAGGAGAAGATCGCCGAGGTAGCGGCGGGCCTGCCCGAAGGCGTCAGTATCGAGGCCGTCTACGACCGTTCAGAGCTGATCCACCGTGCGATCGACACCCTCAAGCGCACGCTGTTCGAGGAGAGCCTGATCGTCGCGCTGGTCTGCTTCGTCTTCCTGCTGCACCTGCGCTCGGCGCTGGTCGCGATCCTGATGCTGCCGGTCGGCGTGCTGATCGCCTTCATCGCCATGCGCCTCCTCGGAATGAACTCGAACCTGATGAGCCTGGGCGGGATCGCGATCGCCATCGGCGTCATGGTCGACGCGGCGATCGTGATGATCGAGAACGCGCACAAGCACCTCGAACGCCTGCCCAAAGGCCACGGCCAGGCCGAACGGGTCGAGGCGATGCTTGCCGCCTGCAAGGAGGTCGGGCCGGCGCTGTTCTTCTCGCTCCTGATCATCACCGTCTCGTTCCTGCCGGTATTCACCCTCGAAGCGCAGGAAGGCAAGCTCTTTGCGCCGCTTGCCTACACCAAGACCTTCGCCATGGCCGGCGCGGCGCTGCTCTCGGTGACGCTGGTTCCGGTGCTGATGCTGTCGTTCATCCGCGGCAAGATCCTGCCCGAGGCGAAGAATCCGGTGAACCGTTTCCTCATCCGTCGCTATCGGCCGGTGATCGCCGGCGTCCTGCGCCGACCGAAGCTCACCGTCGGCGCGGCCCTCGTCGTGCTCCTGCTTTCGCTTTATCCGGCGGCGCGGCTCGGTTCGGAGTTCATGCCGACGCTGAACGAGGGAACCCTGCTGTTCATGCCGACCTCGCTGCCCGGCATGTCGATCACCAAGGCGGCCGAGGTGCTGCAGACGCAGGACAAGATCATCAAGAGCTTCCCGGAAGTCGCTTCGGTCTATGGCAAGGCCGGACGCGCCAACACCGCGACCGACCCGGCGCCGACCGAGATGTTCGAGACCGTCATCAATCTCAAACCCGAGGAGCAATGGCGAGCCGGAATGACCGTCGACAAGCTGGTCGCCGAGATGGATGCGGCGCTGCAGTTCCCCGGCATCGCCAACGCCTGGACGATGCCGATCAAGGCGCGCATCGACATGCTGTCGACCGGAATCCGTACGCCGATCGGCATCAAGGTCTTCGGCAAGGACTTGGGCGAAATGGAGCGCCTGGCGCGGGAGATCGAGACCGTTGTCAAGGCCGTCCCCGGAACCACCTCGGCTTTCGCCGAGCGCATCACCGGCGGCTTCTACCTCGACATCGAACCGGACCGGCAGCAACTGGCGCGCTACGGCCTGTCGCTCGGCGAACTTCAGGACGTGATCGGCAGCGCGCTCGGCGGCGAGATGGTCACCTCCACCGTCGAGGGGCGCGAGCGCTTCGGCGTTTCCGTGCGCTATCCGCGTGAATTGCGCTCCGACCCCCAGCAGATCGCGCGCGAGGTGCTGGTGGCGACCGCGACGGGGGCCATGATTCCGCTCGGGCAACTGGCGCGCGTCGAAGTTGCCATGGGCGCACCGGCGATCCGCACCGAAAACGCGCTGCTTGCCGCGTACATCTTCGTCGACATCCGCGGTCGCGACATCGGCGGCTACGTCGCCCAAGCGAGGCAGGCCGTCGCCGACCAGGTCAGGTTTCCGCCCGGCTACTACGCGACCTGGAGCGGCCAGTTCGAGTCGATGCAGCGCGCCAGCGAGAAGATGAAGCTGGTCATCCCGCTGACGCTGCTGCTCATCTTCGTGCTGCTCTATCTCAACTTCGGGCGGCTGACCGAAACCCTGATCGTAATGCTCTCGGTGCCGTTCGCGCTGGTCGGCGGCGTCTGGCTGCTGTGGCTGCTCGACTACAACCTGTCGGTGGCGGTGGCGGTCGGTTTCATCGCCCTGGCCGGTGTCGCGGCGGAAACCGGCGTCGTCATGCTGATCTATCTCGACCACGCCTGGGAGGCCGTGCAGGCCGAGCGCCGGGCCATGGGCGTCGCGCCCGCACTGGCCGATCTGCACGCGGCGGTGATGGAAGGTGCCGTCGAGCGCGTGCGTCCGAAGATGATGACCGTGGTCGCGATCATGGCCGGCCTGCTGCCGATCCTGTGGGGAAGCGGGACCGGTGCCGAGGTGATGAGCCGCATCGCCGCACCGATGGTCGGCGGGATGATCTCGTCGACCGTGCTCACCCTGGCGGTGATTCCGGCGATCTACGTGCGCGTCAAGGCGTGGCAGCTCACTCGTGGGAGCGCATGAATCACGGTTTCCTGATCGGAAACGCCCGGTCGTAAGCGAGGTTGAAAAGGAGCGCGTAGAGGGTGTAGGCGAGCGCGAGGCCAATGTCGGCGACGAGCGACTCGACCCAGCCCATCCCGGTCCACCAGACGATCACCGGCAGCGTCATCACGAGCAGTCCGCCTTCGAAGCCGAGCGCGTGCACAAGGCGCAGCGGCCAGGGACGGCGGTCGGCGCTGCGGCCGGTGAGACGTCCCTCGACCCAGTCGAAAGCCGTGTTGAAGACGCCGTTCCAGACTGCCGCCATCAGCGCGAGGACGGCGAGCAGCGCCAGTGAGTCCCTGGCCGGAACGCCGCTGGCCCAGACGAAGGGCGGGGTGAACAGGACGAGCCCGCCGACCTCGAACAGGGCGACCTGGCGCAGCCGGTCGGGAAGGGAACGCAGGGTGACGGTATGGCTCATCGCGCGGAGTATAGCGTGCGCCCCACGCTGGTCGGCGCCGCCCCGGCGCATGAAACGCGCCCATCCGCTGCCGTCATTGCGAGGCGCGCAGCGCCGTGGCAATCCAGTTCGTTCTTCCGTCTTGGCGCTTTTCATGATGCGAGACCTACGCACTGGATCGCCACGCCCTGCGGGCTCGCGATGACGATGACGATCTCGGCACCTCTCCGCGCACGCCTCGCACTGCCGTCATTGCGAGGCGCGCAGCGCCGTGGCAATCCAGTTCGTTCTTCCGTCTTGGCGCTTTTCATGATGCGAGACCTACGCACTGGATCGCCACGCCCTGCGGGCTCGCGATGACGATGACGATNCGCCTCGCACTGCCGTCATTGCGAGGCGCGCAGCGCCGTGGCAATCCAGTTCGTTTTCCGTCTTAGCGCTTTTCATGATGCGAGACCTACACACTGGATCGCCACGCCCTGCGGGCTCGCGATGACGATGACGGTCTCGGCACCTCTCCGCGCACGCCTCGCACTGCCGTCATTGCGAGGCGCGCAGCGCCGTGGCAATCCAGTTCGTTTTCCGTCTTAGCGCTTTTCATGATGCGAGACCTACACACTGGATCGCCACGCCCTGCGGGCTCGCGATGACGGTCTCAGCCCCTCTCCGTGTACACCTGGAAGACGTCTATTCCGGGGCGGCGGATCAGGAATAGGATGACGGGCTGCTGATCCGGGCAGCGCCTTTGCTTCATGCTCGCAGTCGGGTAGGTCGGGTTGGTGCAGCGTGACCCGACTAACCCGACCCGTCCGACAGGGCTTATCCCCGGATCAGGTGATCGAAGGCCGACAGGCTGGCCTTGGCACCTTCGCCCATGGCGATGATGATCTGCTTGTACGGCACCGTCGTGCAGTCGCCGGCGGCGAAGACGCCGGGCAGCGAGGTGTGGCCCTTGGCGTCGATGACGATCTCGCCGTGCTTCGACAGTTCGACCGTTCCCTTGAGGAAGTCGGTGTTCGGCAGGAGACCGATCTGCACGAAGATGCCTTCGAGCTCGACGCGGTGCGCCTCGCCGCTGACGCGATCCTTGTAGATCAGGCCATTGACCTTCTGCCCGTCGCCCGAGACTTCGGTGACCTGTGCGCTCTTGATCACGGTGACGTTCGGCAGGCTGTAGAGCTTCTTCTGCAGCACGTCGTCGGCGCGCAGGACGTCGAGGAACTCGATCAGCGTCACGTGGCTGACGATGCCGGCCAGGTCGATCGCTGCCTCGACACCCGAGTTGCCGCCGCCGATGACCGCGACGCGCTTACCCTTGAACAGCGGGCCGTCACAGTGCGGGCAGTAGGCGACGCCCTTGGTGCGGTACTCGGCTTCGCCGGGGACGTTCATCTCGCGCCAGCGGGCGCCGGTGGCGAGGATGACGGTCTTGCTCTTCAGCACCGCGCCGCTGGCAAGGCGAAGTTCGACCGTGCCGCCGTCGGTGGCAGGGACGAGCTGCTCGACCTTCTGCAGGTTCATGACGTCGACCGGGTACTCGCGCACGTGCTGTTCGAGTGCGACCGCGAGCTTCGGCCCTTCGGTTGCCTTGACCGAGATGAAGTTCTCGATGCCCAGCGTGTCGAGCACCTGGCCGCCGAAGCGCTCGGCGACGACGCCGGTGCGGATGCCCTTGCGCGCAGCGTAGATCGCCGCTGCCGCGCCGGCCGGTCCCCCTCCGACGACGAGGACGTCGAATTCTTCCTTCTCGCTGATCTTCGCGGCCTCACGCGCGCTGGCGCCAGTGTCGAGCTTGGCGAGGATTTCCTCGGCGCTCATGCGCCCTTGGCCGAACAGTTCGCCGTTGAGATAGACGGCCGGGACGCCCATGATCTGGCGCTGCTCGACTTCCTTCTGGAACATGCCGCCGTCGATCATTGTCGCCTCGAAGGCCGGGTTGAGCACGGCCATCGTGTTCAGCGCCTGCACCACGTCGGGGCAGTTGTGGCAGGAAAGGGAGATGAAGACCTCGAAGCTGAACTTGCCGCCAGCGCCAGCACTCAGGCCCTTGATCTGCTCGATCACGTCCGCTTCGAGCTTGGGCGGGTGGCCGCCGCTCTGCAGCAGCGCGAGGACCAGCGAGGTGAACTCGTGCCCCATCGGGATGCCCGCGAAGTGGATGCGCGGTGCTTCGCCGGCGCGCGCGATGCCGAACGACGGGCGGCGCGCGGCGCTGCCGTCTTCGCGCACGCTGACCTTGTCGGAGAGGCTGGCGATGTCGGCGAGCAGTTCGCGCATCTCCTGCGCCTTGGCGCTGTCGTCGAGGCTGGCGACGAGTTCGATCGGGGCGACGAGACGGGTCAGGTAGGCCTGTAGCTGGTTCTTGATGTTCGCGTCGAGCATTATTTTCTCCCTTGGATTGTTCAGAACTTGGTCACTGAACGAAATGAAAAGGCGCCACAACTTGTGGTTACGGCGCCTTTGCGTTTCGATCAGGGTGCGACCGTCGATCAGGACGGTCGCGGATCGATGGATAGCTGGATCGCTTAGATCTTGCCGACCAGGTCGAGGGACGGAGCCAGGGTGGCGTCGCCTTCCTTCCACTTGGCCGGGCAGACTTCACCCGGGTGGCTGGCGACGTACTGAGCGGCCTTGACCTTGCGCAGCAGTTCGGAGGCGTCACGGCCGATGCCGCCGGCGTTGATCTCGATGATCTGGATCTTGCCTTGCGGGTCAATCACGAAGGTGCCGCGGTCGGCCAGGCCGGCTTCCTCGATCATCACGCCGAAGTTGCGGGTGATGGCGCCGGTGGGGTCGCCAACCATGACGTACTGGATCTTGCCGATGGTTTCCGAGCTGTCGTGCCAGGCCTTGTGCGTGAAGTGCGTGTCGGTCGACACGGCGTAGATCTCGACGCCCAGCTTCTGGAATTCGGCGTAGTTGTCGGCCAGATCACCGAGTTCGGTCGGGCAGACGAAGGTGAAGTCGGCGGGGTAGAAGAAGACGACCGACCACTTGCCCTTCAGGTCAGCGTCGGAAACCTGCACGAACTTGCCGTTGTGGAAGGCGTTGGCGTTGAACGGCTTGACTTCGGTGTTGATCAGCGACGACATGGATGAGTCTCCTTGCGTGGGTTGATGGGAATTCGAAAACTGTGTGCGCAGCGGCTACGGGATGCATCTTACGGATTCTCGGCCCATTGTTCCAATGGATTGAATTCATTGTAGCAATAGGCTGAGTCTATCGACAGCGAAGCTGAGCCGTCGAGTGTCCGGCGGCGCGTGCATCGGCCGGGTCGACGAGTTGATGACATATGCGTAAGATGCATGACCTCATCGGCGACCTCAGGGAGCATAACATGAACACTGAACAGCCATTGTCGCAGGGTGGTTTCAAGCTGTGTCGACGAACTCCGGGCGTAGCTTGGCGCATGGCGCTGCGGACGCTTTTCGTCGCGCTCGCCGTCGCTGCCGGCGCAGCCTTGGCGGCGCCTCCCCTGGCATCTGCCACGGCATTTGCCACTGACTCGCCGCAGCCCTTGCCGGCGCTGAACATCGACATCGGCCAGACCTCGGTCTCGGGGATTTCCTCGGGCGGCTTCATGGCGGTGCAGTTCCAGGTCGCCCACTCGGCGATCGTCAAGGGCGCCGGCGTCGTCGCCGGCGGGCCCTACGACTGTGCGCAAGGCGACCTCGTCACCGCCACGACGCGCTGTTCGTGCACCGGGGAGCCGTACCTGAACTGCCGGGTGGGCGACGACAGTACCGACGTACCGGCGCTCTTGCGCACGACCGCCAGGCTGTTCGCGGCCGGACTCATCGACGATCCGGCCAATCTGGCGAGGCAGAAGACGCTGATCCTGGCCGGGCTCGAGGATCCGCTGGTGCCGCGGGCGGTAAGCGTCCAGCTCGCCGACTATTATCGCGGCGCGGGCGTTCCGGCAGCGAACGTTTCGACGGTCACCCTCGAACACGCCGGGCATACCTTCCCGACCAAGGGCTTCGGCAACGCGTGCGCGGTGACTGGCGATCCCTATCTCGGAAAATGCGGCTTCGACAGCGCCAGGGCCATCCTCGAGTGGATCTACGGACCGCTCAAGCCGGCCAGGAGCGGCAAGGCGAAAGGGCGTTTCCAGAAGTTCGACCAGCGGCCCTACCTCCCGCAGGACCCGGCGCCTGGCTTCGCCTGGTCGTCGGGGCTCGACAGCAGCGGCTGGGTCTATGTTCCGGACAGCTGTGCCAGGGGCGAGCCCTGCCGGCTGCACGTCGCCCTGCATGGCTGCAAGCAGGGGCACAGCTACCTGCCGCTGAAGCCTCCCGCCGGCGGCGGCCTCTACTACGGCGCGACCTTCCTGGCAAATGCCGGTTACGACCGCCTGGCGGACGCCAACCACCTGGTGATCCTCTTCCCGCAGGCGGTCTCGGTCCCGCTGCGCAATCCGAACGGCTGCTGGGACTGGTGGGGCTACACGAACCGCCACTACGCCGACCGGCAGGGCGTGCAGATCCGTGCGCTGCGCGCGATGGTCGATCGGCTGAGTTCAGGCGCCCGCCACTGAGCCGTCCCGGCTCCGTTCCCCGATTCGCATTCCTTCCATCCGCAGAGGAGACTTCGCCATGGCCGCTTCCCTCGATCACATCCACGCCCATACCCCGATGGGCGCCAACCTCGTCGCCGACGGCGCGACTTTCCGCCTCTGGGCGCCCAATGCACAAGCGGTGCATGTGCTCGGCAGCTTCAACGGCTTCGAGCCCGCTGCAGACAACCTGCTCACGCGCGACGAGCACGGGCACTGGCGCGGCTTCGTCGCGGGCGTGCGCGACCGCGACGAGTACCTCTTCCACGTCGTCGGCGCAGGCAGCACGGGCGCCAAGCGCGACCCCTATGCGCGCGAACTGCAGACGCCTTTCCCCGGGCGTTGCGTCGTCCGCGAGCCGGATTTTCCCTGGCACGAGACGGGCTACCGGACGCCGCGTTTCGAGGATTTCCTGATCTACCAGTTGCACGTCGGCAGCTTCTTCACGCCGAACCTGCCGCGCAAGGCCGGCACCTTCCTCGACGTCGCGCGCAAGCTGCCCCATCTCGCCGAACTCGGCGTCAGCGCCATCCAGCTCCTGCCGATCCAGGAATTCCACACGTCCTTCAGCCAGGGCTACAACGGCGTCGATTACTTCTCGCCGGAAATGGACTTCGCCGTCGCCGACGAGGACCTCGACCCCTATCTCGACCTGGTCAATGGCCTGCTCGCTGTGAAGCAGCAGGCGCCTTACCGGCGCGAGGACCTGCGCGGCGAGATGAACCAGCTGAAGGCGCTGGTCGATCTCTCTCACATCCATGGCATCGCCGTGATCCTCGACGTCGTCTATAACCACGCGGGCGGCGAGTTCGGCGACCAGAGCCTGTATTTCCTCGACCGGCAGGCAGGCCAGGGCGAGGACAACCGCAGGTCGCTCTACTTCAGCAACCGCGGTCACGCCGGCGGGCTGGTCTTCGATTTCGGGAAACCCGAGGTCAGGGATTTCCTGATCCAGAACGCACGCTTCTTCCTCGACGAGTACCGCGTCGACGGCTTCCGCTACGACCAGGTCAGCGTCATAGATCACGACGGCTGGCCGGACGGCTGGCGCTTCTGCCAGGACCTGACCGCGACGCTGCAGCACGAGCGACCGGGCGCGCTCAATCTCGCCGAGTACTGGGGCGTCAATCCCTTCGTCGTCAAGCCGCCGCCGGTCGGTGCCGGCTTCGACACGACCTTGACCGACGGCCTGCGCATCGCCATCCGCAAGGTGATCGCCGAGGCCAGCCAGCCCGACGAGCGGCCGCTGGCGATGGGTGAACTCGGGCGCAGCCTGTGGCCCGAAGGCTTCGCCGGGGTGTGGCAGTTCGTCCAGGGGCCGGAAAACCACGACCTCGTCTACCGCGAGCGCGAGCAGCGCATCGCCCGCCTGGGGCATCCGGACGATCCGCGCTCGTGGTACGGGCGCAGCCGCGCCCGCGTGGCCAGCGCGCTCAGCCTTACCGCGCCCGGCATCCCGATGCTGTTCATGGGGCAGGAGTTCCTCGAAGACAAGCAGTGGGCGGACGATGTGCACAACCATCCCGAGCTGCTGCTGCACTGGGAGGGTCTCGCCAAGGGCGACAAGCAGATGCTCGATCACCTGCGCTGCCTGCGCGAGCTGATTGGCGTGCGCTGGCGTCATCCCGGCCTGCGCGGGCAGGGCTTGCGCGTCGTCCATACCGACGACCGCAACCGTGTCCTCGCCTTCCATCGCTGGGTCGAAGGGGAGGGGCACGACGTGATCGTGGTCGTGCACCTTGCCACCTTCACCCGCAGCGACTATCGCATCGGTTTTCCGGGCGGCGGCCAGTGGCGCGAGGTATTCAACAGCGACTTCTACGAGAACTGGCCGAATCCGCAGGCGAGCGGCAACTGCGGTGCGGTCCATGCCGAGCCGTCGCCGCGCCACGACTTCGCCTTTTCGGCGGCGCTGGTGCTGCCGGCCAATTCGCTGCTGGTCTTCGCGCGGTGATGCTGCCGCGGCAGCAGTCTTGCCGCTTCAGCCCGCGCGCGGCGCTGCCGGATGTCGGCGGCTCGCCGCCCAGCTCAACAGCGAGAGCAGCACGAGGCCGCCGCCGACGAGCACGATGCCGGCGACTTCGGCGCTCCTGAATTCCTCGCCGAGGATCAGCCGCGACGAGAGGATCGCGACCACGGGAACGCCGAGCACCGACAGGCTCGCTTCCCAGGCCGGGACACGGTCGAGGATGTAGATCCAGAGCAGCCAGCACAGCGCCGTGGAGACGGTCGCCATGAAGGCGAGGATGCCGATGAAGGAGAGGTTCCATTCGGTCGGTCGCTCGGGCGCGAGCAGCGCCAGCACGACCAGCGGCAGTGCGCCGAAGAGCATCTGCCAGGCAGTCAGGTTGAGCAGATCGACCGGCGTCTGCGAGCGCAGGCGCTTGATCAGGATGGTGCCGATGGCCCAGAACAGCGCGCCCATGAGGCCCAGGAATTCGCTGAACAGGCTGGCGTGCATTGCCCAGGGCTCGATGATGAGGACGAGGCCGGAGAGCGTGCTCGCGGCGGCGATCCACTGTTTGCCGCGCACGCGCTCGCCGAGGATCGGCCAGCCGAGCAGCAGGGTCCAGATCGGCATCGTGTAGATCAGCACCGCGGTCTTGCCGGCGCCGCCTTCGACCAGCGCCCAGGTCTGGAAGATCATGAAGCCGCTGACCTGCGCGAGACCGATCGCCAGCGTCGGTCCGGCAGCGACCAGCTTGAGCGACCTCCCCATCAGCTTCAGCACGAGAAAGAGCGCCAGTGCGCCGCCGACCACGCGCTCCGCGGCGAAGGCGAAAGGCGGGGCGTAGACGAGGCCCTGCTTGGCGACGGTCCAGGTGTAGCCCCAGGCGAGGGTGAGCAGCAGCAGCGCTGCCGCGGGCAGCCAGCGTTGAATTCGGGGAGACAGTTCGGTAGCTCCGGTGAGCGTTCTTTGGGGTGAGTGAGGTGACGGGGACGGTATACCTGACTCAAAGAATCAAGCATAACGTCACCATCATGGTTCTTGATCCGGGCCTGCCTACCTTCCCACGCCAGCCGGACTGCACGGGTGGGAGCGGCGGCAGCCGCGAACGGGTTGGCGAAGCGTCACCCGTGGGATGGCGGGCAGGCCCGAATGGTAATGCAACAATTCGAGACCTGACCCCCGGGGTGTAGCATTCGCTTCAATGGCAATCCAGTTCGTTCTTCTGTCTCTGCGCCCTGCACGATGCGAGACCTACGCACTGGATCGCCACGCCCTTCGGGCTCGCGATGACGGGTTGCTGCTCCGGACAGCGTCTTTGGCTCGTCCCTTCGCAGTTTCACGTTAACCCGACCTGCGCAGCTTGGCCGCGAACGGCTTGGACAGCGTCAGTCGACCAGCGTCGGGTAGTCGGTGAATCCCTCGGCACCGCCGCCGAACAGCTTGTCGAAGCGAACCGGGTTGAGCGGGGCGTCCTCGCGCAGGCGACGGACGAGGTCGGGGTTGGCGATGAACGGACGGCCGAAGGCGACGAGGTCGGCCTTGCCCGATTCGACGGTTTCGCTGGCCAGCGCGCGGTCGTAGCCGTTGTTCACGATCCAGGCGCCGCTGAAGGCGCGGCGTAGCGCCGCGTAGTCGAGCTGTGGCACGCCTTCCGGATGGCGCGCGCCGCCGGTCTCGCCTTCGACCACATGCACGAAGGCGATCCCGAGCGCGGAGAGCTCGCCGACGACGTGGCCGAACAAGGCCTGCGGGTCGCTGTCGACCGCCGCCGAGCCGCCGAAGGTCGATTGCGGGCTGAGACGGACGCCGACGCGGCCGGCGCCGATTTCCGCGACCACCGCCTGCGTGATTTCGAGCAGCAGGCGCGCGCGCTTGGCGATGCTGCCGCCGTAGGGGCCACCGCGGTCGTTCACGCTGTCCCTGAGGAACTGGTCGAGCAGGTAGGTGTTCGCGGCGTGCAGCTCGACGCCGTCGAAGCCGGCCTCGATCGCGTTGCGCGCGGCGCGGCGGAAGTCGTTGATCAGTCCCGGCAGTTCGTCGTCGCGCAGCGCGCGTGGTGTCGAGGTGTCGACGAAGCCCTCGCGCGCGAAGACCTTGGCGTTGGCGCGCGTGCCGGTCGACGAGACCGGCGCCGCGCCGTCGGGCAAGAGCGACGAGTGCGAGATGCGGCCGACGTGCCAGAGCTGGAGGACGATCTTGCCGCCCTCGGCATGCACCGCGTCGGTGATCCTGCGCCAGGCGGCGACCTGCTCGGGGCTATGGATCCCCGGCGTGTCGATGTAGCCGACCGCCATCGGGCTGATCTGGCTCGCTTCGGCGATGATCAGGCCGGCGCTGGCGCGCTGGCGGTAGTACTCGACCATCAGCTCGGTGGCGACGCCGCCGGTGGCGCGGTTGCGCGTGAGCGGCGCCATCACGATGCGGTTGGCCAGGGCGATGTCGCCGACTTTGATCGGGTCGAAAAGTGAACTCATTCCTTGTTCTCCTTCTTGCTGAGTGGACGGATGGTCCTTAGAGCCTTTTGCGGCGGAGAGTTCCTTCCCGTCTTCGCCGAAGCAGCGCGTTTCCGGCTCAACGTGGCGCCACCGGGGAGTCGATCCTCTCTATCCTGCCGTCGACCTTCGGTGCGATCGGCGCCTTCGCCGAGGCGGCGGCGAGCGCGCCGATCACCTCGTCGGTCTCCGAGCGCGCGTTCTCCGGTGCGAGCAGGAAGCGCTGCCCGCGCAGCATCGCGTAGCCGTCGCCACCGCCAGCGAGGTAGCCATTGACTGCCAGCGAGTAGCGGCGATTTTCGTCGAGCGGCCGGCCGGCGACCTCGATGTCCAGCACGCGCGATCCGACCGGGCGCCGGGCGTCGTAACGGAAGCGCATCCCGGCGACCTGCGGGAAACGGCCGCTCTCGGCGGCGAGGTGCATGGCCGAGACGCCGTGTTCGAGCGCGGCGCGCAGGACCTCGCCGCTGATCTCGAGCTTCACGATCGGGTTCTCGAACGGGAGGATCGACAGGATGTCGCGCTTGCTCAGCGCCCCCGGGCCGTAGCCGGTGTTCGAGCGGATCGAGCCGCCGTTGAGCAGCGCGAGCTCGGCGCCGGTGCTGGCCCGGTAAACCTCGGCGATCCAGTTGCCGAGGTTCGTCTCGCGCGAACGGTTGCTGAGCTGGTGCGCGTCGAGGACGACCGCTGTCTCGCCGACCGGCTGGTCGAGCAGCGTGCCGAGCTGCTTCTCGAACTCGCCGACCGCCTTGGCGACGGCGGGATCCTCGGGCAGTTCGGCATTCACCGGCAGCAATCCCCAGTCGACGCGCTTCAACTTGTGCGTGTCGGTGTCGGCGACGAGATCGACGCGCAGGGCGTGCCGGGCGTCCGAACCGGCCTTGAACACCGGCGTGCGTCCGACCAGCGACTGCACGACGCCGTGATCGTGCCCGCCGAGGATCAGGTCGACGCTTCCCGACGCGGCCAGCGCGAAGTCCTCGTCCATCGGCAGGTGCGTCAGCGCGACGACGATGTCGGCGCCGCGTGCGCGCAGGCGCGCAGCGGCGCGCCGCGCGGCCATGAGCGGGTCGTCGAAATGCACTTCCGCCCCGGGCTTGGCACTGTGCGCCGTGTCGGGGGTGAGGACGCCGAGGAAACCGATCCTGAGCTTGCCGAAGCGGCGCAGTTCGGCGCGTTTCAAGCCGCCGAAAGGCTTGCCGGTCGCGCGATCGAGCACGTTGTCGGCAAGCCACGGGAAGTTCGAGTCGGCGACGCGCTGGCGGAAGACCTCCGGGCCGAAGTCGAACTCGTGGTTGCCGGGGACGGCCAGGTCGAGCTTTGCCGCGTTCCAGCCGGCGATCATCTGCCGGCCGCGGAAGGTGCTCGATGCCACCGACGGCGAGAGGGTGTCGCCGCCGAAGACGAGCAGGGTGTCGGGCGATTCGGCGCGCACGCGGTCGCGCAAGCTGGCCAGGCGCGCGAGCCCGCCGTTCTGCCCCCGGTCAACCGGACCGGTCTGATAGACGTCGTTCACGTGCAGCAGCGTGACGCGCTGCTCGCCGGCCAGCGCGATCCCGCCGAGCAGCGTGCAGCAGAGCACAAGGGCGCGGACGAATGGGTGACGCATGGTGTTCTCCTGCGCGAAGAGGCGCGAAGGGTGCCGGCGGCGCGTGCCGCCGGCAATCCGTGAAATGCTGCGAGTGTAACGCCGAAGGGCGTGCGCTGCCTCAGAGGTGCAACCAGGCCATCAGCCCGACTGCCAGGCCGATCGCGGTGGGCGCGAAGACGGCGCCGACCATCCAGCGCTTGCGCGTGAGCAGGGCGATCGCCGACAGCGAGATCGCGATCTGCAGCAGCGTCATCGCCAGCGCCCAGCGTTCATGGACGTGCATCTCCAGTTCGCTGGCGCGGTCCGCCTCGCGGGCTGCGGCTTCGAGTTTCTCGGCTGCGGCCTTGATGTCTTCCTTTTCCTTCTTGTAGCGCTCGACCGCCTCGCGGAACTTTTCCTGTGCCTCGCCGCTGGTCAGCGTCACCGACAGTTCGGCGATGTTCTGCTTGCTGCTTTTCGCCTGGTAGTAGTTCCACTGGTTCGAGGCGGCGGTCTTCTGGATCGCCGCCTCGTTCTTGTAGAGCAGCGCCGCGTTTTGCGCGTGCCCGCCGAGGTAGCCGAAGAGGGCGCCTATCGTCGACAGGATCGCGGTGAGGACCGCCATGCGTGAAGTGAAGTTGTCGCCGCCGTGCTTGACCGCGTGCTCGACTTCGTGGTCGTGGGGGCCATGTACGTGAAAGCCGTGGCCGGACATCGGTGATTCTCCTTGCTGCTTGTTCAGGGGGGCGAATTCTAGCGCTTGCGCCGGCGCGTGTTGCGCGTCGGCCCGCAGACCGTCACCGGCGGGACGCGCGTCGCATCCCGCCAACGCTATACTTCAGTCAGAACGGCGCGAGCGCGTCGTGACTGGAAGGAGGTCGTTCATGAACTGGACAAGGACTTTCGTCGCCGGGCTCGTCCTGTGTCTTGCCGGTGTCGGCAGCGCCCTGGCCGACCCTCATCACCATGGACATCATCATGGCGGCAGTCACGCCTACTTCGGGTTCACCTTCGGTCCGTACTGGGGGCCTCCGTATTACCCGCCGTATCAGGTCTACCCGCCGATCATCGTGCGCCAGGCGCCGACGATCTACATCGAGCAGCCGCCGGCGATCGCCGAGCCTCCGCCACCGCCGACCGCCTACTGGTACTACTGCACCGCAGCGAAGGCTTATTATCCCTATGTCAAGGAATGCCCGAGTGGCTGGCAGAAGGTGCCGCCGCTTCCGGCCGGTGAGCCCTGAGCAAACAAGGAGGCAATGAAATGAAATCCTTATCGACGAGGTCAGCGCCGCTGCTGGCCCTCTCGGCGCTGCTGCTGATCGGCGGCTGCGCGGTCGTCCCCACGGGCCCCAGCGTCCTGTCGCTGCCGGGGACGAGCAAGAGTTTCGACCAGTTCCGCATCGACGACGCCGACTGTCGCCAGTATGCGCTCGCCAGCATCGGCGGCGTCGGCGCCGAGCAGGCGGCGACCGCGGCCGGCGTCCGCAGCGCCGCGCTCGGTACCGTCGTCGGCGCTGCGGCCGGCGCGGCGATCGGCGGTCAGGAAGGCGCCGGTATCGGCGCCGGTACCGGCCTGCTCTTCGGCACCGTCGCCGGCAGCGGCACCGGCCAGTCCTCTTCCTACGACAGCCAGCGCCGCTACGATCACGCCTATATCCAGTGCATGTACGCGAAGGGACATCGCGTGCCGGTGACGGGTTCATTCACGCAATCGACGACGCCGACTGCCTTGGCGCCGGCTGCCGCCGTTCCACCTCCTCCCGCCGCGACTCCCACTTCCGCTCCCGCTGCCACCTCCGCGACGCCGTTCCCGATCCAGCGCCTCCCGGCAGGCGCGGTCGGCTCGGCGACTCCGGGGCAGAAACTCGAGCCACCGCCGCCCCCGCCGCCCGGCAATCCGCCACCGCCACCACCGGGGGTGTAGCCATCAGGGGAGCGGCATGCTTCATTCGTTTGAATCGAGCATGCCGTCCCCCCAATATTCAGGCGAAGCTGTCCGACATCAACACCTTGTACCAAGTGCTCATTTTCGAGAAATTCCCGGTCGACGGGCTGGCGGCCTCGGTCGGTGCACCCGGCTGGTTGAGTACGCCGTCCCAGGCGACCATCTTTTTCGTCGCCGGGTCGTATTGATAGACCACCGTCAGCCACGACGCACGCGTGCTGTCGATCGGCGAGTAGCAAGCCGAGTTGGCCGTCGGCGCCGGGTCAGGCGCTTGGTTCTTGAAGGCGTTGATGATCGCCGCAGCGCAGATCTTGGCTTCCTGGTTGCCGACGTGACCGGCCTTGGGCAGGGTGGTATCGGCAGCGTCGCCGACGATGTGGATCTTCCTGACCAGGGTCGATTCGTAGTTGAGGACATCCACCGGCGCGAAGCGGCTGCCCGCGGGAACCACCCCGGCGAGGCTCGCAATCTGCGGCGCGCGGTGGGGAGGAATGAGGTTGACGACGTCGCCGGCAAGCGTGCGCACGCCGGATACACCGGCGGGCATCATCGCTCCGGAGCCGGCGACATTGACGGTCACGCTCTGGCTGCGTCCAGGAACGCTCGTGTTCGATGCCGAAACGACTGCCGTCGACGGCCAGTACTCGAGGACGCCGGCCGCGAAATACGACTGGAACGCGTTGCCGAAGTTGGTCGGCTCGGCGACGATGCCCGGATTGGCGTCGAGGACGATGATCTTCGCGCCGGGCTTGTTGCGCTTCAGGTAGTCGGCGACGACGCAGGCGCGCTCGTAAGGTCCGGGCGGACAGCGGTAAGGCTTGGCCGGTATGCTCATCACGAAGGTGCCGCCGTTCGGCATTCCTGCAAGCAGCTTCTGCAGGTCGAGTGTCTGCTGGCCTGCCTGCCAGGCATGCACTACCGGCGCGGCGAGCGCGGCGTTCTCGGTCAGCGGCACCGGGTCGAACTGCACTCCCGGCGCGAGGACCACGCGCTCGCAGCTGAGCTGCGTGCTGGTCGGACCGTTGACCACCGTGACCGTGCCGCCGGCGTTGCTGCCGAAGCCGTTCACGGCGCTGACGGTCCCGGTGACCACCTTGACCCCGTAGGACTTCGTCAGGTTGGCGTAGGTGAAATTCAGCGCGCTGTAAGCGACCTGTCCGGTAATCACGAGGTTGCTCATGATGTTGGAGGTGTAGCTCGTCGCCGGCGTCACCAGCGTCACGTCGATGGTTTTTCCGCTCCACAGACGCAGGTACTTCGCCACGGTCGCGCCGGCCATGCCGCCCCCGACGACGACGACCCGCGGCGCCGCCGCCAGCGCCGAGAGGGGGAACATGGCCATGAGCGATCCCGCCCCCATGGCGCCGATGAATCTTCTTCTGTCGATCATTGCGATCTCCTCACGGGCCGTTCAGGGTTTGGGAAGCTTCGAGAAATAGAGCGTGATGCACGCGAGTTGCGCGCTCGTGTAGCCGCGGGCGTGCGGGTACATGATGTTGCCCTCCACGCCCTTGCTGCGCATCTCGTTCAGCTTGTTCAGCATGTCGAGCTGGCCGTCTCCGGCGAGCGCATCGAAGGCGCCGCTTTTGCCGTCGGTGCCGTGGCACTGGAAGCATCCGGAGGCGAGCAGCCTGCCGCCGTCGGCGGCAGCGCAAGCCGTCTGGGCTTGCGCCCACGGGCTCGCCAGGACGCCCAGAAGGGCGACCGCGCAAAGTGATCGTTTCATGTTGTCTCCTCGAATTCGGCAGTGCATTTCCAGCACCTTCGCCTGGGCATTCTGCCCGAACTGATAGAGACTCGCGACGAGTTCGAAAGTTGCACGACTTTGCTCAGCGAAATTACGGTCACGGTACGCGTAATGCACTTTGCACAAAGCATACCGTCGCGGGAATGGTGGTCCCGAGATTGGCCAAGATTCGGCATCGGGCCTGCGAAGAGATGTAAGTACTTCGGGTCCATCGTCACCGGATGTGCGTGCTCGCGCTGCTCGGCATCGGTCTCGCGGGGCTTGCGCTCAGGCGCCGCAAAGTGCCTGTCTGATCCTTCACCTCGGTTTCGTCTGGCGAAAGCGCTCCCATTTCGTCGCCTCGAATCCGGCACTGCATTGCCAGCACCTCGACACGGTCGTCGACGGCTTGGGCAAGGTGACAGCGCTTCCTTCAGCTTGCTCATGGATCCGTCGACCTCTCGCGACGAGTTGCGCAAGGCACGGTGTTCTCGGAGCAGCCGTGATTCAATCGCTCGGCAAAAAGAAACCCGACGCCTTTTACGCCGGGTTCTTCGGAAGCGCGGTCGATTCAGGCGGCGCTGCGCCGCCATCCGATCAGCCCCAGCAGCGATGCGCCGAGCAAGGCGAGCGTTCCTGGCTCCGGCGTCTGGTTGTCCGGAATCGCGTTGCCGGCAAGGAGGAAGATGTCGCCATAGCCGCCACGGTCGCAGGGTCCGACCACGCCACCATCCACCGCAGGTCCATTCTTCGGGTCGGTGCCTCCGAAGCAGCCCGTCCACACCTGAGCCGAAAACGTGTCATAACCGCTGGCTTCCAGACCTTTCAGGTCAAGCGTCGGGAAATAGTTGATGAATTCGACAGCACTGGAAGCGCGGTTGGTGATGATCAGATATCCGCCGCCCATCGTTGTCGGGCAACTCGTGCCATCCGGAGACGGATACGATACGACTGGACTGACGACGCAGATGGCGCCGGTGGTCATCGCAAAGTCACCCGCGTGCAGTTGTGACAGGGTGTCGGTGGCGAAATTCTTGGTTGACTCGAAGAGGGCCGGATCCTTGAACACGTTGTTCGGATCGAGTGCCTGTGTTTCGACAACCACATCAGGCTTGCTGCCATCGACGTCGCGGATGGTGACGGTAGACCAGATCGGTATGCTGCTGACGGAGCCCTGCGGGTTGTTGAAATCGAAGGCAATCAGCAGTTGGTGATAGGCACCGCCGAAGGTCAGCTTCTGATTGAGGGCTGCCAGCCCCACATCCCAACTGTAGGGGGTGTCGGCGCCGGTGAGCAGGGTGCCGTTGTTGACCGGGTCGTTCGCATCGCCGGTGAAAAAGTAGTTCTTGGTGCCGCCGTTGTTGGTGGTGAAGCCGTCTTCCGAGGGGGCGATCTGATCGCCGTTATACAGCGTCTCGCCACCATTGGCGGTGACCACTATCGATGCATGCAGACTGCCTTCATTGGCCGGGAACGAATACGGGTCGGGAGGGGGAAGAAATCCCCGTTCGGGATAGGTGTTGGCGAGGTAGTCCAGTACGCCGGTCGAGCAGGACACCAGGTTTCCGAATGTTGCACATGCCGCATTGGGAACCGGGTAGGTGTCGTTGTAGGACGGCAACTGCACGCCCGGTTGCTGGGCGATCGCCGGCTGCATTCCGAGCAGGGCTAGCCCAACGAGAGCCGCAGACATGCTGAGTTTAGGGGTTTTCATTGCGGTCTCCTTTCGCGCATCTGATGCGGGATTCGCATCTCCGCCGAGACTGATGCAAGAAAGGAGCCTGTCTGACAAGTTGCTGATTAAATTTGGAAATATATTTCTTCTTCTCTGATGCCGCGCTGGAATGGAAAGAAATCCGACACCTGTCCGGGCAGCAAAGTCCGGCGCCCCGGGCCGAAGCGGATGGCGTTGCCAGCGTGATGCTTTCTGACTCGTCGAGAGGCCAGGCAATGCAGCTGTGTCCGTCGGAGAGAGTCATGGAACGCGACGACGGCCTCTTCATCAATGCCGAGGTGCTGAAGTGCTCCCTGTTCCCGGTCCGGGGACAACCGAGGCTCCTCCAGTACAACTGCCATCCGATGCGTCAACTCGCTGCGCGAGCAGAGCAAGAGGATCAGATCTGCGGCACTTTGCAGCTTGTGGTCGGATAAGGCTGGGTGCACATGAAGCCCGCCTTGTCGTAATCGCAGGCCGGGATCACCTGGGCGAGCAAGTCCTTATCGAGTTGGTTGAGCGGACCCATGGGGCGATACGGGTTGCAGGTCTGCGGGTCGGCATATTTCGGGTTGTAGGTTCCATTGACCTGCCTCGGATCGGTCCACTTCGCCGACCAACTGTAGTCCGAGACGCTGGCGCGCCGCACCTGCATCGATCCCCTGCTGGCATCGATCACCATCAGGTCGGTCGAGATGGCCACCTCGCCTGAATACCAGGCGCGGATGTCTTCGAGGGCCCAGGCATTCGTGTCGTCCTCGGACTGGAAGTGAGTGCCGACCGCGAGCCGCGGCGCCTTGCCTTTATTGGCGAGCCGGTTGAGGATGTAGCCGAAGGCCCTCTGCGGCGTATGCGAGTTCAATTGGACGGCTTCCGCGTTGAGCAGTCCGGCCTGGTAGGTCGGGTTGGTTGGGTCGGTGATTCCCGACTGTTTCGACACCCAGACATCGGGATCGACGACGATCTCGCTGATGAGCACGTCGACGGGTTTCCCTGCGCTCGCGGCGTCGATGAGGAAATGGTTCGGCTTGGTGTCGCCGGTGAAGATCATCGACAGGCCCTTCCATTCGAGCTTGTAACTGATGGAACCGTTGCGATCGTGAATCGCCGGGAAGAATGAAATCTTGACGCCGTTGTTCTGGTAGGCGATCCACTTTCCGGCGTTGAATCCCGGGTTGTCACGCAGATACCTGCTGGTGGTCCAGCGGTTTCCCGACTCGCCGGTCTTCCAGTCGAGTTCAGTCGCGTAGATGTCGTAGCCGTCGGCCGGCGCCGCAGGCCCGCCCGGGCCGTCCTTCCAGCGAGTGCCGACGAAGCTCTGGCTTTCCGTGTGCCAGCGGTTCATCTCGCGGAAGTGATACGCGAAATCGAGAATGCCGTCGTCGAAATACTGCGGGTTGTGGAACTGGTCGCTGCCGCTGCCGTTGAAGAAGCCCGGATTGGGGATGCGCGAACGCGATGGTCCGAAGAGGTACAGCGGCGATTTGCCGTCGCCCTGCGGTCCGAAGCAGTAAACGTGGGTGAGGTCGCTGGTGTGATCGCCGTGCAGGTGGGTGAGGAAGATCCTGCGCATCTTCGACCAGGGAACGCCCATGGCCACGTAGTTGGACACCGATCCCGAACCGATGTCGAAAACGAAGCTGTCGCCGTTGCCCAGTTCGACGAAGAGGCTCATTCGCTGCTGCGCGCGGCGCTCGATCACCGAGGTTCCCATGAACGAAATCCGCATCGCGTCGGGGGCGACCGGTTCCATCCGGGGATCGAACGCCGACAGCTTGTTGAACAGGGCGTTCCTGGAGGACGGCGTGGCTGCGTTTGCCTCCGAGGCGACCCAGGCAGGCAAGGCCAGGCTTCCCAGCGCCGCTCCTGAAAGTTTCAATGCATCCCGCCTGCTGATCTCCGCACTCATCATCTTCTCCTTGGGATCGAGACTGCACAGTACTTGATGAACAAGGCTGCCTCTCACTCCCGGACGCGACCGGGAGGGATGGATGTTCGCTTGGCTCGCGCGCCACCTGCGAGACGAGTCAAGCAAATAGTGTTCCGAATATCCCATAGGCATTGTTTGCAGTGGCCTGCCTTAAGATTCATGGGCTTGTCCATTGCGCGCAATCGGGTGTCTGGTACCTTGAGCGCAGTTTGTAAGAAAACTCGACACCATTCACGGCAGCGTCGCCCTTGCTTCACAGGATGCGGGCATGCGTCAGGTCTTCTGCGGGCACGGTCGGTCCGCTGACGCTCACCGGATCGACCATCGACTGACCGATCGACGATCTGTCGAACCGGAACCGGAACCGGAACCGGCCAGCGGCCGACGGGCTTCATCTGGACGTGGTGGTCGAGAACGCCGGACTCGGCGCCCGAGGACCGCAACCGAGGTCTACGCTGGCTGGCGGAGGTGCCCCCTCGCCGCCTCGCTGCAGCGATGCCGATGGATCAGAAGATCGACAGTGCGAGCCCGGCCGCGAAAGCTTCGCCGAGTTCGGCGCAGCGGCGCAGTTCATCGGCGGCGAGCGATTTCTCGCGCAGGATGTCCACGGGTGTCTGCGCCCGGGTGATGACGATCAAGGGCGCCGCGACGGGCTTCAGACGCCATCCGGTGGCGATGCGCTCGATCTGGCGGACGGCGCCCGTGCCGTCGCTGCCGGCGCAGACCATGACTGCATAGGGGCGACCGTTGATCCGTTCGAGGGCAGGGTAGTAAGTGCGGTCGAAGAAATCCTTGAGCATGCCGCTCATGCTGCCGAGGTTTTCGGGAGTGGCGAAGAGGTAGCCGTCGGCCGACAGCACGTCGTCCGCGCCCGCCTCGCTCGCATGCAGCAGCGTGCTTGCCACCGTCGCCTCGGTCGCAGCGCCGGCAAGCGCTGCTTCCGCCATCTGGCGAGTGCCGCCGGTCAGCGAGTGGTAGACGATGAGCAGTTTTTTCATGTCCACGCTCCGGTAGTCGCTCTCCGGGAGCCGTCCAGTGCTTCAGATCGGCCCCGGGCGACGCCGCTTCACTTGCTGCCGAGCAGCTGTATTTCGAAATTCAGCGTGCTGTTCGGCGGAATGATGCCGAGATTGCGCGAACCGTAGGCGGTTTCGGGCGGGCAGCTCAGCTTCGCGGTGCCGCCGACCTTCATCTTCTGCACCCCCTGTGTCCAGCACGGGATCACCTGATTGAGGCCGAAGCTTGCCGGCTGTCCGCGCTTGAACGAGCTGTCGAATTCGTTGCCGTTCATGAGTGTGCCGCGGTAATGGACGGTGACCTGACTCGTCGCGGTGGGCGTCGCACCGTCGCCGAGCTTGATGTGCTCGATCTTGACGCCGGAAGGCAGCGTTTCGATCGGCGCAGCCGCATGGACGGACACCGTCGCCAGCAGCAGGGAGGCAAGGAGAGTCAGGGGAACAATGCGCATGCTCATACTCCGTGGTTTTGGATTGCGCATTCTAACCAACAGGACCGGTTCCGCCACCCGCTGCCGTGGAACAGGTACATTCGCGCCTGCCGCCGTGTGCGGGCCGGAAGGCCCGAAGCAAACTCGGGGACCTCCCCGTCAGAATTGAATTCCCAGCTTTTCGAGCCTTGATGCAACAATTCGGGACCTGACCTCATCTGAGAGGAGTTGCATGCCTGCCGACAACATCTACCGACATCCCGAAAACGGGGTGCTCGCCGTCAAGACCGGCTACTGCTGGCCGGGCTTCTGGTTGTCCATTATATGGCTGGTCCATCGCCGGCTCTGGCGCGAGGCCTCCCTGGTCGTGCTCGCCGGCCTCGCGCTGTCGCTGGTCGGGCACTTCCTGTTCGGGGACGACAACCTCAGGAACTCGATCTACTACGCCAGCTGGATCTTCTCCCTCTCGCTCTTGATCGGCCTGCGTGGCAACGCGTGGATCGAGAAGCAACTACGCGCTGTGGGCTACCGGCTGAGCGGGGAAGAGCCCTCATCGCGGTAGACGGAGTGCGCTTTGCCCGACGCTAAGCTGCCCGCGATGTCCTGATTGTGCTTGTCAGCTCGAAATTCAAGGGATAAGATTTTATCTCTTATTCGTTAAATGACCACTTTAGAGCCAACATCTTGGACTTTGCCTTTGCCACTCCCCGTGAAGTCTGCCAGGCAATCGGCGAACGTCTGCGTCAGCAGCGCCTCGTCCAGGCATTGTCGCAGCAGGAATTGGCTTTGCGCGCCGGGGTGTCGGTCGGTACGGTGAAGAACATCGAGGGCAAGGGACAGGCTTCGCTGGAGAGTGTCGTCCGAGTCGTTCTGGCCCTGGGGCTCGCCGATGAACTCGCAGGCTTGTTCCAGATCAAGCTTCGCTCGATCGCCGAAATGCAGCAAGCCGAGCAGGCAAAACGGCAACGCGCACCGAGGAGACGTTCGCCGTGAAGATGCTGAAGGTGATTTATTGCGGCTGGGGTGAGCGTTGGCAGCTCGGTACCCTGGCCGACAACGGCAGCGAGCTTCTGTTCGAGTATTCCAACGAAGCGATTCGGCAAAAGCTCGAGCTATCTCCTCGCCATCTGAAGTTGCGCAGCGCAGCCTATTCCGGCTTTCCAGACTACCAGCACCGCCTTCCTGGGCTGATTGCCGATGCACTTCCTGACGGGTGGGGAATGCTGCTGATGGATCGCTTGTTCCGGCAGCGGGGGCGAGCGTTGTCGACGCTGTCGCCCCTCGACCGGTTGGCATTCATTGGCGATCGCGCTCTGGGGGCGCTGAGTTTCGAGCCGGCGGACTGGGCGAGTCTGGCTGGCGCGGACCTGGAGCTTCTGGCGTTGGCCAAAGAATCCCAAGTGTTGCTTGCCGGAAAGGAGAGCGAGTCCTTGCGCCAGCTCGCGCTCCTGGGCGGCTCACCACAAGGGGCAAGGCCCAAAGTTCTTGTCAATCATGAGCTTGGCAGCGGCAGCGTCAGTACCCACCCGGATTCACCCGGAACGCCCTGGCTGATCAAATTCCAGGCATCGGGCGAGCACAAGGAGGTCTGTGCGCTGGAAAATCTTTACGCCGAACTGGCACGCGCCTGCCAACTCGACATGCCGCCGACGCGCTACTTCGACCTGGACCGGCGGCTCGCCGGCTTCGGCGTCGAGCGCTTCGATGTCGAATCCGGGCTGCGCGTCCCGCTGCATACACTGGCCGGCGCGCTGCATCTCGATTTCCGGCTGCCGTCGATGGACTACACGACCTTCCTGCGCGCCGTCCGCTTGTTCACCCACGATGAACGGGAAGTGCGCAAGGCATTCGAGCGTGCCGTGTTCAACGTCGTGTTCAACAACCGCGACGACCACTGCAAGAATTTTTCGTTCCGGCTGAACCGTGAGCGGCACTGGCAACTCGCCCCCTGCTATGACCTCACTTTCTGCGAAGGTCCGGGCGGCGAGCATTTCACCGACGTTTGTGGAGAAGGCCGCAATCCGGCACGCAGCCACTTGCTGCGCCTCGCGCGCGAGGGCGGCGTCGACCCGTCCTTCGCGGCGCAGGCGATCGACCGGATCAGCGAGGTGGCGGGAACATTCCGGACGCGCGCCAAAGCGCACCCGATCCGGTTGGCGACGGTAAAGCGGGTGATGGTCGCCATCGAGCTCAATCGGCGGCGGATGGTGGGCTGTTGACATCCTCCCCCGTCTAAAGGGGGATTCCCACGGCATCCGGCTGTGTCCTGCCGGCTCGCTTCGCGCCCTTCCGGGCGGCACCTCACCTCGCGTCGGGGCTGGGTTCTTGTTTCACCGCGCGGCCTGACTGCACCGGCTCTTCACAGGCAGCCACGCGGTGTCCCAGCGCCAGGATGTTGATCACGCCGACCACGTTGGCCTTGTCCTTGAACCCCACATTCGAAGCACAGAAACCAGGCCTGTGTCTTCCGGTTCTCCCCCGATATACGGCGCTGCACGGACAGATGCGCCTCGTTTGTCGCGATTCGGCATGATCGCGCTACTTTATCTGTCGCGATAGACATTCGATGTGGCGCGATAACGCAGTATCGCGCCACATCGATGCTGTCAGCGCGCTCAATGCCGCTGACGCCGAAGCCATGGCTGTCCTCGCTGCCCATCGTCGGTTCAGTCCGCCATCGGCGCTGCCGACCGCGCGAGGTTCAGTGCGAGCAGGCGGCGCAGGATTTCTTCGTCGGGCATTTCGGGGCTGTAGTCGGTCCAGCCGTAGGCGGCGGCGACTGCTGCGTCGAGGGCGCGGTGCGCGTGCGCGAGCCAGGTCGGGCGGGCGTTGTAGAGGTTGGTCAGCGTGCGCTTCTTCAGGTCGGCTTCGTGGCCTGGTTTGGCGACCGGGCGTTGCGGGAAGCCGGCTTTTTCCTCTTCCGGAGTGATTACCCAGTCGACCCATTCGGGTGGGTTCAGCCAGTTTTCGCGCAGTTCGTCGAGGCGTCTGGCGGCGCTGGCGATGGCTTGCGCGTGTTTGGCGGTCGGAGCGCTGTAAGCTGCGGCGCTTGTTTCGGTCGCGGCGCACGGCGAACTGGGGGCCGGTGGCGCCTCATGGTTGTCACAAATCGGTGCCCCCGGCCCCCAGCACGCCGTGCCACGCGGCGTCAGCTGTTCGGGGAAGGGGAAGGTCTCGAAAGTCGTGCTCGACGTGTAGCGCGGGCGGTCTTCGAGGCTGGTTCCGAGACGCAGTGCCCACAGTTCGTGGAAGCGCGAGTGCAGGATGCCGAAAGTCACGTCGTCGGCACGGGCGACGACGACGAGGTTCTTGTCTGCGACGATTTTAGACGGCAGCCAGACGAAGACGCGGTGTTTCGAGACTTCGGGCGTGGCGATGAAACGCGGAAGGCCTGAAATCGCCTGACGCATGTTCGGCCGTGGGCGGTGGAATAGCCACCACATCGCGCTGCTCTCGCGGTCGTGATTTTTTGCGCGTTCGGGCAGGACGTGCTCGGAGAGGTAGGCAAACGGCGTCTCGAACAAGGCCGCGTCGGCTTCCTTCGTGTCGGTGCCGAAATCGACGATCCAGTAGTCGCGGTTGCGCCGGGTGACATCGAGACCGTTGAACCACGGCTTGACGACTTCGCTGTTGGGGCGACCGTGCGGGTTGGGCAGTTTCAGCCAGTGCCGTGCGAGTTCACCGGGAATGTCGAAGGGGCCGGTCTTCTGGATGCCGAGATACGCGGTATTGGCGTTCTCCGGTAACGCGCGCGCCGTCGCGAGATTCAGCCCCTCACCGGCAGTCAAATCGGCGTGGATCGCGTCGACCGGCTTGCCGTCGAGCCGGCCCATCGCCGCCTCGGGTCTCCCGAAGCAGACGAGCGAGACGCGCACTGCAGCGCCTTCGTTGACCCAGGGTTCGTCGCTCCAGGCCTCGAAGATGCGCGCGCTGTCGACGATCCGGTCGAGCACCTTGCGATTGGCGCCGCCGCGGATGCTGTTGGTCGCGACCAGCCCGGCACCCGCGCATTTGCCGGCCGCGATCTGCGCGCGCGCCTTCTCGAACCAGTAGGTGACGAAGTCGGCGCCACCGGGGACGCGGCCGTCGTAGCGCCGGCGCAGGCGCTCGACGTAATCGGCGCCGAGTTCGCCGCGCATCATCTTGTCGCCGATGAACGGCGGATTGCCGACGATCGCGTCACAGTCCGGCCAGTCGGCTTCGCTGCCGTCGGCGTTCATCAGCGCGTCGCGGTTTTCAATGCGCTCAAGCGTTTCGAGGATCGGATTGCGGCGGATCGGGTAGCCGTGGCTGCGCATCCATTGCAGTTCGCCGATCCAGACGGTGACGCGCGCGAGTTCGGCGGCGTATTCGTTGATCTCGATGCCGAGCACGTTGGTCGGACTCGTTTCGATGCCGAGCGGGCGTTGCAGTCCGAGCGCTTCGGCGTCGAGGTTTGCCTTGTGCTCGATGTCCTTCAGCGCTTTCAGCGCGAGGTAGAGGAAGTTGCCCGACCCGCATGCGGCGTCGAGGACGCGGTAGTTCTTTAGCCGCTCCAGCCACGACTGGAAACGTGCCTGCGCTGCCTGCTGCGCCTTGTCGCCGGCGCGTCGGCTCTTCTCCAGATTGGCGGCGATGTCGGCGCGCGCGGCCTCCCATGCGGCGGCGAGCGGGCGCACGATCACCGGTTCGACTAGGCGCATGATCGTATCCGGGTCGGTGTAATGCGCCCCGAGCTGGCCGCGCTTCTGCGGGTCGAGTCCGCGCTCGAACAGCGTGCCGAAGATCGCCGGGTCGATCGCGTTCCAGTTGAGCCGCGAAACGCGCAGCAGGATGTCGGCTTCGTCGGTGGACAGCGGCAGCGGGTCGATGTGGGCGAAGAGCCCGCCGTTGAAGTGCGCGATGTCTTCGAGCGCGAAGTCGCCACCGTCCCGCATCGCTGCGAACAGTTCGCGTAGCCGAGAATCGAGCTTGTCGCCGCCGCGGCTCTTGTCGAGCAGGCGCTCGAACAGCCCGCGCGGCAGCAGTTCGGCGTCCTCGGCGAAGAGGCAGAACAGGCATTGCGTCAGGAAATGCGCTATGCGCTGACTGTCTTCGGCAGACGGAAAGCGCGTGCGCAGCGACTGCGCGAGTTCGGCGAACGCCCGCGCCGCGTCCTCGGTGATCTGGCGGTTGTCGCGCAGCGGGCGGAAGCGCTCGGGTTCCTCGAACAGCCAGCGCAGCTTGTCGAGATTTTCCGGCGTGCCGATGTCTTCGAGCCGGATTGTGTGCGTCTCCGACGGTGCGCCGGTGAAGTGTGTGTGGATGACGATCAGCCGCCGGTCGGAGACCACCAGGAGCGGCGGATTGTCGAGCGCCAGCGCGTAGGTCATCAACTGCTGCAAAGCTCGCGCGAGGTCGGCCCCCGGCGCCTTGTTCTCCCAGGCGAAACAGAAACGCTTCCAGACATCCGCCCAGCCGCGCCCCGCGCCGGTCCGCTGCGCGCCGCGTTCGAAACAGTAGTTGTCGGGGTCCGCAGGCTTCGGCTGGTCGAGCAACTCGCACAGGTCGAGGAAGAACGCCTGCGCGCCGGCGCGCTCGGAGAGTCCGTCGGCGACGCCGCCCTGGCGCCATTTTTCGATGAATTGCTGGGGTGTCATGGTTCGATCGGGGAGTGCTTTGTCATCTAAATCGCCGCGAG
The DNA here is from genome assembly GCF_016653115.1 of Rhodocyclus purpureus. Taxonomy (GTDB): domain Bacteria; phylum Pseudomonadota; class Gammaproteobacteria; order Burkholderiales; family Rhodocyclaceae; genus Rhodocyclus; species Rhodocyclus purpureus. The sequence goes on along the minus strand of NZ_NHRX01000016.1, from coordinate 5,092 downwards.
TACGTATGCGCTTGTCGAGGATGCTGATTGTATCGCGCCACTCACAGTCAATTCCCCATCAGCACGTAAGGCGCCCAGAAAGTAGGGGGCCGCAGGTCGGATTTGCCGTTCTCATCCTTGATCCGGCCATACAGCAGCGCCAACTGGGCTTCGCGCAGCGCTGCTGACTTGCTCATCGTTCGCATCTCGCTGGCGCTTCGTCCGCTCTGGCAACTCCAATCTCAAAGCAGCTGATTCGCGCGAATTTCACGCTGTCGACGACACCACCCGTCTGGCCAAATGCAGCAAGCCCCGGTGATTTTTCAGATCACCGGGGCTTGCTGTACAGGCTAATGCTTATAGGAGGGCTTTCTTAGCCGCACGCCCCCACCGCGCCGCAGGCCGTGCAGAAGTCGCAGCCGTCCTTCCTGATCACCGTCAGGTTGCCGCACTCGCTGCACAGCTTGCCGGCGGTCGGCTTGGCGGCGGTGCTTTCCTTCGGCGGTTCGAGGATGCCCATCTGCGTGATCGGCAGGCCGTTTTCGTCGAGGATGCCGAGCATCGCGTAGCGGTGGATGATCAGCTGCGCGAGGTAGGCAACGGTCGACGGCCAGGTCTGCTGCTTGCGCGTTCCGGGGACGAAGGCCATGAAGTCGCCGAGCGGTTCCGGGTAGTCGAGCAGCTTACGCAGCTTCATGCCGATCCACGCCGGGTCCATGACGCGCATGTCGAGCGACAAGAGCTTGGTGAGGCCGTCGAGCGCACGCGGGTAGTTGCCGGACAGCCACACCGAGTAGGGGCGGGTGACCCCGTCGGGCAGGGTGATTTCCTTCAGGCCGAGCACGAAGTCTTCGTTGGTTGCCGGGTTGAATACGTCGACGGTCCAGGACAGCGTGCCGTCGGTGCCGGTCTTGGGTTCCTTCAGGCTGAACAGCGCGTCGAGCACCGGCGTCGGACCTTCGCTCTTGAAGGTGCCGAGCTGTTCGACGCGGTACTGGATCAGCTGCGCCAGCGCGGCGACGATCGACGGCATGCGCTTCTGTTCGCCGTGCGGCGGGAAGGACATGTCGAAGCCTTCCTCGTTGGTGGTCCTGGCCAGCGATTCGAGCTTCAGCTTCAGCCAGCCGCTGTCGTTGGCGCGCATGTCCATCGACAGGGTCTTGGCGACGGCGCCGAGGCCGCGCGGTGCTGCCGGTCCATTGACCCAGACCTCGAACGGCCAGGCGTGGCCTTCCTCCTGTTCGACGTGGCCGACGAACAGCGCGAACTTGCCGTGCGGCTGGTCGATCATGTAGGTCCACGCCATGTTGCCTTCGGCTAGGTTGGGGCGGTTCGGCCAGCGCAGGCTGGACAGCACCGGGGCCGGCAGGTGCTTGATGGTCAGGCGGCGGTTGGCGTCGCCGATCTCGAAGTCCTGCGGCTGCTTCTTCTCCTCGGGCTGCTTGGTCGGCTCCACCGAGAGCACCGAGCCGAGGATCGCGTTCGGGCGGTAGGTGGCGAGCCCCTTGAGGCCCGATTTCCAGGCGCTCATGTAGAGGTCCTGGAAGTCCTCGTACGGGTAGTCGGCCGGGACGTTGACGGTCTTCGAGATTGCCGTGTCGATGAACGGGGCGACCGCGGCGACCATGTCCTTGTGAGCCTGGGCCGAGATCTCGAGCGCGGTGACGAAGGAGTCGGGCAGCTTGTCGACGTCGCCGCCGAGGTGCCTGTAGAGGCGCCACGCGTAGTCCTCGACCGCGTATTCCTTGAGCGTGCCGTCGGGCATGCGCTTCTTGCGGTTGTAGGTCCACGAGAAGGGCGGTTCGATGCCGTTCGAGGCGTTGCCGGCGAAGGCCAGCGAGATCGTTCCGGTCGGCGCGATCGACAGGAGGTGCGAGTTGCGCAGGCCGTGCTTGCGGATCTCGGCCTTGATCTCGGCCGGCAGGCGCGAGGCGAAGTTGCCGCCGGAGAGGTAGAGCTCGGCGTTGAACAGCGGGAAGGGGCCGCGTTCCTTGGCCAGTTCGACCGACTGCCGGTAGGCGGTATCGCGCATGAACTCGGAGATGCGCGAGGCCATCGCGAAGGCTTCCGGACGGTCGTAGCGCAGGCGCAGCATGCACAGCGCGTCACCGAGGCCGGTGAAACCGAGGCCGACGCGGCGCTTGTTGGACGCTTCCTCGCTCTGCCGTTCGAGCGGCCAGGCGGTGACGTCGAGCACGTTGTCGAGCATGCGCGTCGCGACCTTGATCACTTCGGCGAAGCCGGCGAAGTCGAACTCGGCGCGGTCGCTGAAGGCATCCTTGACGAACAGGGTCAGGTTGATCGAACCCAGGCAGCAGCAGCCGTAGGGCGGCAGCGGCTGCTCGGCGCAGGGGTTGGTCGCCTCGATCAGTTCACAGTAATAGAGGTTGTTGTCCTTGTTCATGCGGTCGAGGAAGAGGATCCCCGGCTCGGCATGGTCGTAGGTCGAGCGCATCACCTGGTCCCACAGGTCGCGCGCGCGCACCTTGCGGTAGACCCACATGCCGTCGTCGCGCTGGTAGGCGCCGGCGCGCTTGATGTCGATGTTCGGTTCGGCCCGGTGGATCAGTTCGACCTCGCGGTCGGCTTCGACCGCTTCCATGAACGGGTCGGTGACACCGATCGAGATGTTGAAGTTGGAGAGGTCGCCCTTGTCCTTGGCGTGGATGAACAACTCGATGTCCGGGTGGTCGCAGCGCAGCACGCCCATCTGCGCGCCGCGGCGGGCGCCGGCGGATTCGACCGTCTCGCACGAGCGGTCGAACACGCGCATGTAAGACACCGGGCCGGAAGCGCGCGACTGCGTGCCCTTGACCTGCGCGCCCTGCGGGCGGATCGACGAGAAGTCGTAGCCGACGCCGCCACCGCGGCGCATCGTCTCGGCGGCTTCGGCGAGTGCGCTGTAGATGCCGGGCTTGCCGTCGACGAGTTCGACGATCGAATCACCGACCGGCTGCACGAAGCAGTTGATCAGCGTCGCCGCCAGATCGGTGCCGGCAGCCGAGTTGATGCGGCCGGCGGGGATGAAGCCGTTTTCCTGCGCCCAGAGGAAGCGGTTTTCCCAGTGCGCGCGCTGCTTGTCGTCCTCGACCGCGGCGAGCGCCCTGGCGACGCGACGGCGAACGTCGTGCACCGAGGTTTCGTTGCCCTTGGCGTACTTCTCGAGCAGAACTTCTGCCGAGATTTCCTGCTCGGGCAGGGGGGCGATGGCCGGGGCGTCGGGGATGTCGGTCAAGGAGAGCTGCTGCGCGTTCTGGCTCATGGATTTCCTCTCTGGGTGTGATGAAGGCGCGTTCGCGCCGGTATTCGCGGGCTTGTCTTTGTCATGCAGGCGCCGACCAAGATGGGCCGCAGTGATCCCTTGGGGATCATTGTATAGCTGAATGGAATGCAGGGGCGCTTGTCGCGATGCCGTGCTGATTAGTGGCAAGACTACTACAGGTAGTGGTCCTAATCAACGTATTGACTATATATAGTCTTTCGGCTGGCATTCGGCAAGGCCGGAAAAGTCCGCGAAATCAGGGCTTAGGCTGTAAGCGGCCAGCAAGTTCTGACAGTTCAGGGAAACCAAACTTGACACCAGCCACGGCGCCGCCGTAGCGCTGGCAAACCGCGCCCGCTGTCCCCTTGGCCCGGCGACTGGCCCGCGCTCAGGATCGACACTGCTGGCCCGGCGCCGCTCTCCTGGCGCCGCGCTCCTGCGGACTGCACCAGGCGCTGACCAGGCGCCGCCGGGAGGGCGCCAAGCTGCGCCGGCTGCCGCTCGGGTGCGGTGTGAGTCGCGCCCGCTCAGGATCGTAGCCGCTGGCCCGGCGCCGCTCTCATGGCGCCGCTGGCGCCGCGCGCCTGCGGACTGCACCAGGGCGCCGACCAAGCGCCGCCGGGAGGGCGCCAAGCTGCGCCGGCTGCCGCTCGGGTGCGGTGTGAGTCGCACCCGCTCAGGATCGCCGCCGCTGACCCGGCGCCGCTGCGGCCTTGTTCCTGCACCAGGCGCCGACCTGGCGCCGTCGTGAGGCTGGCAGGCCGCGCCCGCTGTCCGCTTGGGTGATAGTATGCCGGTTGACGGTCGGTTGTCCGCCGATAGGTAATGGCTGGGCGCATTGCGCCGAATGATGCAGGTTCGAGTCCTGCCGCCGACCGTCTGAAACATTGGCCAATTGTCTGAAACGAGCGCGCGCCGTTCGCCTGCCGCCTCGCTCCGGCTTGCGGCACCAAGCGCCGACCTGGCGCCGCCGTGAGGCTGGCAGGCCGCGCCCGCTGTCCGCTTGGGTGATAGTATGCTGGTTGACGGTCGGTGTTCGCCGATGGGTAAAGGCCAGGCGCAAGCTGGTGGATGCAGGTTCGAGTCCTGCCGCCGACCGTCCGCCCTTCAAGTCGCCAAGTTCAGGCGCTCGTCAGCTTCTTGACCCAGCGGTGAACGGTTGAACGTGAGCGCCCCAGTTGTTGCCCGATTTCACCGGGGCGAATGCCCAAGCCCGCGAGCCTACGGATTTCTTCTTTTTCTGCTTGGTTCAGCCAGCTATGAGGCTTCCGGGGCGGAACCGTTGCGGCATCCATCGAGGCTGATTTACAGCGTAGCAGGTCGATATATTCGTCCTTGCTGATCGTTACACTTTCGCCGTTCATGGTGTTCGCGTTCCCCTCGCCTTGTCGTTCCATTGGATGTGGAGTTATCCCTTCACCTGGCCTTGTTTGAGAAGAACCGGGATAACGTCCCCGGAAGCTGTAGCCGACTCAACAGCAATGCCCGCAACTCGATTGTTCACGCCTGCGGCTGGCGCGGCCGTCACAGCCCGGCCCGAACTATCAGCAGTAACGAGATTGCCGCGCACGATCGCGGCGCCGGCTTCAACGTAGGCGATCCCGACGACGACGACGTCGACACGCTCGCCGATGGCCGGCGAGACATCCATCGTTGCACCGATAATCAAGTCAGTGGCGGCAGTAGCCGTCGTTACTTTTCCATCCACGGAACCCAGCTTGACCCATAGCGTTACACACAACTCGTTCAGCATGAACCGTGCGTGATGCCAGTCGCAAATCCTGCCCCCAGATTGAATCTTCCGGGCCACTTCTTGCATACTGATCGCCGACTTTGCGAAAGGATGGCGAT